>NZ_JAAITU010000004.1 GCF_013304385.1 Blautia glucerasea | reverse complement strand
GAACTCAAGGCTGCTTTTTCGTTTACACCAACTCCGATTGTTTCCTTAACAGTTTGTTTCTGCCTGCAAGGGACCTGACGGCTCGCTGATCAATGGTTCTTCAACTGTGAAAACCTATCGGACAGGGCGAAAAGTCAAGCCGGCTATCCGTTCCATTTCCGTCAGCAATGTAAAGGTTACCTATAACTCCAGATTTGAGAAGTACATGGGGAAATGGACATGGCGTAAATATTACACCACCCGCTTCACTGTGAATGTGCAGCTGAAGAAGCAGCTTCCCGGTACACAAGGCTTATATATAGACGGCGTCAAATGCAAAGGAAAAGGGACTAACTTTAAAGTAAACCTTTCTTATTCAGGCAATCACAGAGGACGCAAAACACCGATTAATGTTATACCATATTCCAATACCAGCCGTGACAAGGGACTGGGCATAAATGCAAAAACAAAAGTTATCATTCGTTAAACCATGATATACAGTATAAGGCGGCTGCACCTGGCAGCCGCCTCTCTTGATCACATCGATTAATCTATGCACACACTCAAAAAGCGAATGCAGTTTTATCCTGCATCCGCTCTTTTTTCATGTTGATTCCCGAATTATCAATTCCGTATCAAGTATAAGAGACTTCATCTCTTCCTGTGGTTCTTCCAGCAGTTCCAGAAGCATTTCACAGGCTGTATAGCCCATCTGGAATTTGGGCTGATTCACAGTTGTAATAGAAGGTGTTGTCATAGAAGATAACTCGATATTATCAAATCCGACTACCAGAATGTCCCGCGGTACATGCAGATGAAAACGCTTTGCCGCACGGATCACTGCTGCCGCAAAAATATCTGATATTGTAAAAAAAGCATTTGGCCGGCTGTCAGAATTCAACAGTCTGCATATGGCTGCATATGCCATCTCATAGCTTACTTCCGGCAGCTGCACGATCCACTGCTTCGGAATCATCACCTCTGCTTTCTGAAGCGCATTCATAAATCCTTCCTGACGCCTCCTGGCATATTTAAAATTTCCCGGTCCATTGATCAGGGCAATCTTACTTCCGCCATTTGACAGAAGATATTCCGTTGCAATTTCTGCTGCTTTGGTGTCATCAATACTAACATACGGATAATCTGCGTGTTCATTGTATTCACAGCATTGTACCAGAGGTGCGATCGTCCGTATCTGATTCAGGGCCTCTTCTGATATACGGTTTAGAAGAATTACACCTGCAGCATCCACTCTTCGCAAAAGATTACAGAAATCCAGCATATTTCCTTTATTCAGATGTGATTCATGAATCAATAAATGACAGCCATGTGCCTTTGCAGATACTCGTGCTCCCCGAATGATTTCCTGATAAAATGCATTTTCGATTCCCGGAATATTCAGAACGACCAATGGTTGTGTTTCCTTTGAAACAGTGACCGTATTTTCCATCTGACATCCCAGTGAACGCATGGCCTCTTCTACCCGGCGGATCGTCGGCTCTTTCACCAGTTCCCTGTGATTCAGTACCCTTGACACTGTTGCCGGTGAAACCTGTGCTTTCTCAGCAATTAATGAAACGGTTATCTTCTTCATGCTTTCTCTCTTTTTCAAGTTTTATGTTTTTATTTTATCCTGCGTTTTATTCAGCCTTTTTTAATTTCTGTTTGATCTGCGGTCCTATGATCTGTACCATAATAACCAGCAGTAAGATAATTCCCTTGATCGCATTATTGATAAGAGAGTCCATCTTAAGGGACACGATGATCTTATCAATGATCGTATAGGACATTGCACCGAACAGGATTCCAAGGCATTTTCCTTTACCACCGGACATGCTGATCCCACCAAGTACTGCTGCTGCAATCGCATACATTTCATAGCTGTTTCCTGTTGTTGCCGGGTCGGCAGAAGCATTCATCGCAATCCAGAGAAAAGCACCAATTCCAACAAGTGCACCTGCGATCACAAATACGGAAATTTTCACAGCAGCGGTATTGATTCCCGCCATTTGCGCACCTTTCATATTACTTCCTACTGCATATACTTTTTTACCGTATTTTGTACTTGTTGTAATATATACAAAAACAAGGGTCATGATAATAAGTATCAGTCCAACGATTGGAATCGTAGATACTTTTCCGTTACCGAAATTGTAAAGAGTCTGATAAGAAGACTGGCTGTTTGCCATTTTGTAAACGGAACTTCCTCCACCGATCAAGGCTTTGTCCACATGCTGGCAGAAATACTGTGCAAAAGAACGATAAATCAGCATTGTTGCAAGTGTAACGATAAATGCGGGCATCTGGATCCATCCTACCATCACGCCATTGATCAAACCGCAGAAGGCACCAAACAGAACCGCAAATAAAAATGTGAGGATAATGCTGTTTGTTATGTTAAAGATTATAACAGAAAATCCGCCATCAAGAGCCAGCATAGAACCTACGGAAAGATCGATCTCACCAGTGATACAGATCAGTCCCATGCCCAGTCCAATGATACCGATTACTGCAGAATGACGAAATACATTCATCATACCGCTCCAGGTCAGTCCGTTTGTTGTCAGTGCAT
Organism: Blautia glucerasea; assembly: GCF_013304385.1. Classification (GTDB taxonomy): domain Bacteria; phylum Bacillota; class Clostridia; order Lachnospirales; family Lachnospiraceae; genus Blautia_A; species Blautia_A ammoniilytica. The sequence continues at coordinate 133,439 of NZ_JAAITU010000004.1, read as the reverse complement.
ATACGATAAAAATTGCCACAAAAACAATGATATAACTATTTTCTCCCAGAAATCCTACAATACGTCCAGGAACTGTTGTATTCTTTTTACTCATTTTATTTTCCCTCCTCTGTCTGTGCCGCATTTGTTGAATACATCATAACGGTCATCTCATCAATTTCCTGATGTTCCAGGATCTTAATGATCTCGCCGTTATAAAACACTGCACAGTAATCGGCAACTTTCTGGATCTCTGGTATTTCCAGTGTATTGATCAGAATTGTTTTTCCCTGTTTAGCAAGTTCCAGGATCAGTTTGTAGATTTCTGCTTTTGCTCCTACGTCAATTCCCTGTGTAGGGTTGTCCAGAAGAAGAATTTCTGCATCTGTATTCAGCCAGCGCGCAAGAAATACTTTCTGCTGATTTCCACCACTCAGGGAGGTGATCGGATCTTCCCAGGAATTTGCCTTAATGTTCAGCATCTCCTTATATTTCTTGTATCTTTCGGCTTCTTTCTTTTTTGAGATGACTGGTTTCCACGCGGAAAGGGTATGCTCTGACAGATACATATTTTCCAGGATACTCATATCCGGAATCACAGAATTTTCCTTCCTGTTTGATGCCAGCATCGCAATTCCATCAGTCATGGCCGTATGAATAGAATGATCCCTCATAACTTTGCCCATCGCACGCATCTGACCGCTGTATGCTCTTGTTACACCGAACATACACTGCATCAGTTCACTGCTTCCGGCACCCTGAAGACCAGTCAGTCCAACGATGCTGCCTTTTTTCACTGCCAGATTGATATTGCGAAAACCTTCTCCACTGAAATTCTTCAGCTCCAGGATCATGTCTCCAAGGGGTCTTTTTTCATAAACATCCTGATCTGAGTATTTCTCACCAACCATCATACGTGTCACAGCTTCTGGTGTGGTATCTTTTATATTTCCGGTGCCTACAAATTCTCCGTTTCGGAATACGGTATATCGGTCTGACAGGCGGAAAATCTCCGGCATTTTATGTGAAATAAAGATAAAGGAAGTTCCCTTTTTCTTCAAATTATTGACAATGTCAAACAGATGTGCCACCTCATCATTATTTAATGATGTTGTAGGCTCATCCAAAATCAGAAGTTTTGCTTTAAAAAACAGAGCTTTTGATATTTCAAGCAGCTGTTTCTGGCTTGTTTTTAATTTAGAAACCTGCTGTGTAGGATCAATATCCACTCCCAGTTCCTGAAACAGTCTCTCTGCCTCCTGAATCATTTTTTTCTTATCCAGGCGGCCCAGTTTATTTGTATATTCTTTCTGAAGGAATATATTTTCATAAACTTTTAAATCGTTAAATAAATTTAATTCCTGATGTACAAAAGCAATTCCCATATTCTCAGACTGCTTGATCGTAATATTTTTTAATTTATTTCCATCAAATTCTATTTCACCTTTATCGCGAGGAAATACACCCGTCAAAACGTTCATAAGCGTTGACTTTCCCGCACCATTTTCGCCAAGAAGTGCATGCACTTCCCCTTTTTCTACTGTAAGCTGTACATTTTTCAGTACCGGAACCCCACTGAAGGACTTACAGATGTTACTCATCTGCAGCAAACTCATAATTCTCGCCTCCTCGCCCGATCTGTCGGGCTTTCTGATACACTGCTCTGATACACATTCACTTAATTATCTGACAGAAGGGAACTTTGCAGTTCCCTTCGTCATTTCTGTCTTATTTAAAAAGATTATATCATGAAAATATTTGATTTAGAAAGAAGGATAATCTTTTACGTTGTCCTTATTTACGATTTCACAGGCAATTACGTGATCCTGCTCTACATCTTTTCCATCCAGATAATCAACCATATCCTGGATTGCTGTCTGGATCATTGCCGGGCTGTAAGTTACAGATACAATACCGCCAAACTGATCTGCGATATCTGTGAAGGATTCTCCACGAAGTACTGCATAAAGTTCATCCAGTCCACCGCAGCCTGTCAGATATGGTGTATTTCCAAGGAATTTTTCTTTTGTTGCATCGTCAATTCCACCACCCTGAAGAGCTTCAAGGATACCCATTGCAAGTTCATCATCTTCTGCATAGAACCATTTGATGTCTGCATTTGATGCATCACCCAGCAGAGATTCAAAAGAGGTTTTTGTATCAGAACGGCTCCAGTTCATAGCGCCTGAATATGTAATGGATTTAAGATCATCTTCTGACCATTTTGCATCGTCTGCGATTGTTTTTCCATCATATTCCAGTTCTCCTGTAAGGTATTTTGTAAATCCACTGTCACGGAGAGTTGTTACAGAAGAAGTATCTCCTTCGTATACATAAACTGCATCACCAGGTTTCAGTCCCTGCTCTGTATAGTAAGCTGCACATGCTGCACCGATACCTTCGTTGTCACCTTTTACATTGGATACTGCACTGTCAGCTACACCATCGATGATACGGTCAAATGCTACATATGGGATCTCAGCGTCAACCAGCTGCTGGATTGCAGACTGAACAGTGTCATCGATTGGCTGAATAACAACGGCGATATTGTCTTCACCAGCTGCGATGATATCTTCAATGTTGACGATCTGTTCTGCCGCATCTGCAGATGTGATCAGTTCTGCACTGTAAGTTCCGGCATCATTTACTTCTTCGATTTTTTCTTTTGCGAATGTTGCTACGGAACCAGTCCAGCCATGATCTTCCGGAGCTGTCAGTACATAAACGTGTGTAGCATCTCCTTCTCCGTCCGCAAATACAGGAGTAACCATACTGCCCATTGTCATAGCTGCGATAAGCGTGCAAACTACTGTTTTCTTCATAATTCATTTCCTCCTTTTGGAATATGTTTGTTTTTAATAAGCGGTTTTCCCCCGCATTATTTCAGCTTTTAACATTTTAATAAATCAGATCGTCTTTTCAGATCACAAACTGTCTCATATATCTCAGAGAAAGTTTCAGGCTGTCCAGAACTCGTTCTTCAGAACCTTCAAAAGATTTATCTTCGATTTCAATGCAGGTATATCCTTCAAATCCAATGTCTGTCAATGCGGATACATATTTACCCCAATCCACATCTCCCAGTCCCGGAAGCTTCGGCTTCATATATTGAAGCGGATATGCCATTGTTCCACACTCTTTCAGTTTCTCTTTAAAAAGTTTTATGTCTTTGTAATGTACATGGAAAATTTTATCCTTAAACTCATAAAGCGGCTGAATGTAATCAATCATCTGCCATACAAAATGAGATGGATCATAATTGATTCCGATATAATCACTGTCAAGAATATCAAAAACTTTTCTCCAGATTACCGGTGTGGTCATCAGGTTCTGTCCACCTGGCCACTGATCTCCGTCAAAGAGCATGGGACAGTTTTCAATCGCAATACGTACTTTCTTTTCTTCTGCGTAACGCACGATTGGAATCCAGATTTCTTTTACCAGTTCCAGATTTTCTTCTACTGTCTTTGTCTGGTCTCTTCCAATAAAGGTTGTAACAAGGTTAATTCCAAGTTTTTTGCTTGCATCAATCACTTTATATAAGTGTTCTATGTTGGCGACTCTTTTTTCAAGATTACCATCCATGGTATTCGGATAAAATGCTAGAGAAGAAATCTCTACATTTTTCTCTTTGCAATAAGAAAGGATTTCTTCTGCTTCTTTATCTCCCAGATTTGCCACATCAATGTGGCTGACTCCTGCATATCTGCGCTCTGCTTTGGCTTTTGGCCAGCAGGCAACTTCCACACATTCATAGCCAATCTCTGAAACTGTATCGATCATTTTTTTGAAATCATAATCTTCCAGAATTGCACTGACTAACCCTATCTTCACTCTAATTCCTCCTCATCTACGCGAACGCATCTTCCAAGTTCGCTTGATTTCAGATTTCCGAAAATTACTTTCATTGCACTGAGTACACTTTTTCCCGGAACAGCAGGTTCTGTGTCATTTTCCACAGATTCTACAAATGAATCAATGATTCCTGATTTTGTCTGATTATCATTTGTCTGGATCTGGTCGATATCATAGAACACTTTTCCGCCGTCTTTACGGATCAGTTCGATACAGTATTTGGGATCATGATAAATCTTAAGCATTCCTTCTGTTCCATAGATGATCGTGGAATTGTCTTCCTCTCCATAATACGTCCAGCTGGCTGTCATCGTTCCGATGATTCCGCTCTTCATTTTGTAAATACAGATGGCATTATCATCTACACCGATCAGGTTTCCATTACTGTCTTTCTTATCCAGTGTCATCACTTTTGCAGTTGTTTCTTCTACTGTATCATTAAGCAGATACTGGATCAGATCTGTCTTATGGACTCCAAGGTCGGCCATTGCTCCCATTACAGCTCTCTTCTTATCAAAGAACCAGTTCTGTGGGCCGGCATCTATACTCCATGTTTCCGGGCCGCCATGTCCATAGGTTGTTCTGAAAGTAAGAACGTTTCCGATATCTCCACGCTGGATGAGTTTTCGTGCTTCTGCATGAGCCTTTGCAAATCTCTGATTCTGACCGATCATAAGTTTTTTGCCCATCTGCTCTGCTGTATCCACCATCATTTGACAGTCTTTTAATTTTGTTGCCATCGGTTTTTCACAAAGTACATGTTTTCCTGCTTTTAATGCTGCAATCGTAATTTCGGCATGAACATGATTTGCTGCACATACACTGACTGCATCAATTTCCGGATCAGCCAGCATATCCTCAATGCTTTCATAAGACCTGCAGCCGTATTTTTCAGCAAGATCCTTTGCCCGCTGCTGATTCAGATCATAAAGGCCGATCAGTTTTGCATTCGGATTATCCAGATATTCCGGAATATGACGAACCTGTGCAATCTTTCCACAGCCTATAATTCCGATTTTTACCATCTCATTACCTCCTTTATAATTTCATATGTTTTTCATTTTTTCAGTGTTTATTTCATTTTTCATCTAAAACATATCATTTTTCAGAAATACGGTCAACATTTTTGTGCTATACGTGTGTTTTTTCTATATTTTGCACCTTTTCATTATATATTTTTGACATTTATCACTATATTTTCTTATCCATTTCTGAAATCTTTTCATTTTTTTCATTTCAGACAACGTAAAAAAAAGGGATGTGGGCTAATACAAAATTCCCACATCCTCTTCTTTATTCTTGTTCCCAATATAACTGGATCTGTTCCCGGTTCATCCCTTCCCCGATCACAATGATCACTGCCTGGCCAGCTGAAACCGGCTGCACTGTGATCTCTCCATGAGTGGCATTTACTTCCAGCCACCCGTCCCCTTCTTTTACAAAGCCTTTGATCCTGGAAACCTGACCACAGCCAGAATCATTTAATATTTTCTCTGCTGCCCCGGCAAGTCTTTCTCCCGGAATCTCCATATTCATAAAATAAAGAGTGTCAAATCCCTGTTTTTCATCAAAATACTGCTTTTCATAGGCTTCTGTCCGATAACCGCAACCAAGAAGCATATCAAAATCCCTGTCCGTCAAAGTATCCCAGTCTTTGCACAGCACTTCATCCTGGAATCTGCGGCTACATTTTACCTGTTCCAGCGCCCGGTTCAGGTGATTGATCGCCGCATCTGCCTGTTCTTCTGAATATTTCTGGCATTTACTTAAGACCACACATCCTGCCTCAGCTGCTTCCGATGCCAGCAGATATTCTCCCTGGTCATCCAGCTTTTCCGGAAGCCCGGCATCAACAATCGTGATCACGTTGCCGATCTCATACCATTTATCCAACGGTTCCTCATACAATGCGTCAAAAAATTCATCCACGTCAAAGATCCCGGATGGCTCGATCAGTACCCGGTCATAACCGCACATCCCCATTGCAATCAGCTTCGTTTTGAATCGTCTTCTGTGAGTTTCCCGATCACAGCCACCTGCAATCATTTCCAATTCGCAGTGCTCCCCTTCCAGATCGTGCAGAAGCATCATATCCACATTCACTGCTCCGTGGTCATTCTCCAGTATTCCAATATTCATGCCTTTTTCAATCAGATACTCCGCATATTTTTTCATAAATGTGGTTTTCCCGGAGCCAAGAAAACCCGTGATCAGATCTACCTTTATCATCCTGTCATTCTCCTGTGCAGCACTTTTCTGATACAAACTATTCACAAGTCTGTCTTTCTGCATTTATCCCATTTATCGTATTTCTGCTCGATGCCTTTGAGCTTATTGTTTTTTTAGTCTGTATACTTCCCCCACACGTATTGCTTTCGCATCCGTGCCATGACCGATCATCCATGTTCTTGCTACCGGCAATAACTCCGAAATAAAAGGTTTCAAAAGAGGATACATCAGCTGTCCCTGGCTTTCCATACGTGTAAACGTGCCAAGCAGGATCCCTATGACTTTTTCAAAAGCCCCCAGCTGCTGCAGCTGACTTAGATAGGTAAGCATCTGTCCTTCCTGTCCGCCCAATGCTTCCAGAAGCAGGATCTTGCCTTCCAGATCCGGAAAATAAGGTGTTCCTGCCAGTTTCAGAAAGCATCGAATATTGCCGCCTGCGACTATGCCTTCCATGGTCTCTCCCTGCAGAAATTCATAGGGAAACTGAAAGAGTGTATCTTCCTGTCCGCATAAAGCTGCCTGCAGTTCCTTCTGCTGGCGTTCCCCCTGATCATAAACCAGATTCCTCACCTGATAAAGAACTGAGGATCTGCCTGTCTTTGTATAGATTGCATTCAGTACCGTGGTAAGATCACTGTATCCCCAGAAACACTTATCGCTTTTCTGAATTTGTGCATAATCCAGATACGGAAGGATTCCATTGGCCAGATCTCCGCCTGAAACATCAAAAATCTGACGGATTTCTTCATCCCTGTAAAATTCCATAAGTGCATCTGCCCGTTGCCTGGCAGTCCCGCTCCACACATGCTCCTGTGCATAAAGATATGGGGAATATACCGGTTCCAAGCCCATACCTTTCAGTACCAACTCCAGTGCTTGAAGATCTTTCTGGCTGCTCTTTTGCAAACCATTCGAGCAGCACACAATTCCTGCTTTTTCCATGATCAAAACCCAAATTCCTGATAGTCTTCCGGAAGGAATCTGTGATAAATAAAATGGCAGCCTTCATCCTTAAAACAGTAATAATATGGGTCATCCTCTTTATCCAGAAAACGGATCAGATAATCAAATTCATCACTATCCATCTTTGTAAACTCTACCTTCGCCCAGTATTTATCAAAAAGCTCCCGAATCCGTTCAATAGTACAGTCATGATCCGGGATCAGCTGGATCAGTGCCTTAATAAATTCATCCGGCTGGGTGTGCTCATGTACATACACGCTTCCTTCCTCCGGTATATGGAAACAGAATCTGTCATTTTTATGAGACACCGCCACCTCACCTAACTTCCCCTTTATGGACTCCCGCATTTCTTTCAACCGACCTGCCATCTCCTCTTCGCTGTCCTGTGTACTGAAAAAATGATTCAATGAAGACAGCGGGTAATACAGCTGTATTTTTTCTTTCTGGTAGCCCAGCTTTGCCTGCTCTTCCTTGATCACATCGATTAAGCTGCGTTCCAGCTTCTGAAATCCCTGATCCATCTTGATTCTCCTCTCGTATAAAGCCACTTATGCTGCATTGGCGTTGATTGTATCTATAACCTTTTTGATTCCCGTCCATACCGTCAGATCCGTGAATATTTCAACAATACTTCCCTGGTCGGTAAATGGCGATTCCTGAAGTACGGAAAGGTCTTTCATCATACCATTATGAACAATATATTCCACTATCTGGTTTACAAAATAAATCTGCCTGCTGTCAAGACTTGTATTTGTAAGATATTCAGAAAATGCTTCTTTCGCCGCATTCATGTCTAACCCAACAATCTCTCTGACAAATTCGCCAAGTGGCTTTGTTCCAAATTCAGATTCATAATCCCGTTTGGTGCCAACTTCACGCCACAGAATCTCTTCCAAAGATACCAGATCTGCTGATGTCAAAGGCTTATTTGTCTTTAACTTCGCAATCACTATATTATCCTGATGCTGCCTGATATAATACTCTGCCTTTGCTTTATAATTCGTCAATTCATCATTTTCAAGTTCCGCTTCTTTCCACTCTGTTGAAAGAAGTTCATCTGCAAAATTGGTAACATATTTCACATTGCCTTTTGGAATATACTTCATTAAACCACGAAGTCTTTCTCTGATTTCCTCAAACTCATTAATCCCGGCATGATCCAAATAGTCGGTATTCAAAATCTTATGAATCAAATCAGATTGTGCCTGAATTTCCGGAATATTAGCCACACCTGCAACCTGATCCACTTTTTTATGTAAATCGGTTCGGGCCTTTAAATACTTTTTCCCCACTAAGTAAGCCAGTTCAATTCCATATATAAGCGCATCAAACCGCACTGCACTTGCATCGTCTCCGTCTGGCAATATCAAAGGTGCAACTTCTTCCCTAATAATTAAAGTGTCTTCATATGTAAGTGTATTATAATTCTTTTCTGAAGAATATAGTTCCACATATTTCAAGTGTTGCCGCACAGCAAAGTTATCTCTTGGTAATTCCTGTACTTTTTCACTCATTTGTTTCACCAACGCTTTGCGATATGCAATTAATCGGTCAATTTGGTACTCAATATTCTGAAGCTTATAGGAAATTTCAAACTTCAGATTAAAAATCGCTCCCTGAAGCGCAATCATATTGGCGGTAGCTTTCCCTTTATTCATACGGAAAAATTCAAAATTTCCACAGAAATCAAAAATATAAAACTTCTGCTTGTCTTCTCCATCAAGCAAACCTGGACAAAGCCTTGTTCCTCTTCCTATCATTTGCCAGAATTTTGCTTTGCTCATCACTTTTTTGAAAAACACCAGATTCAAAACCTCTGGCACATCAATGCCTGTATCCAGCATATCTACAGAAATAGCTATCTGAGGCATCTTCTTGGGATCGGAAAACTCATCGATCGCACTCTGTGCATAGGTTATATAGTTATCTATAACCTTTGAAAAATCAGGCAGATGTGGATATTCTTTATTAAAAACTTCAAGTATTTTTTCTGCATGATCATGATTCTTGGCAAAAATAATCGTCTTGCCCAGTTTTTGACCATAATCCACTCGCAGCCCTTCTGTCATCAGGATATTCAGTACCTGTTTTATCGTATCCTCGTTAAATATCCACGTATTCAACGCTGATGAACTAATAGCTTCCGGCAGATTACCATGTTCCCCCTCAAAAGTTCGCTCATATGCTTCCTTATCTTCTTCTGATAATTCATCATACACAATACCCTGTTCAATAAACTTAAGCTTTGATTCAACAGAAATATAATCTACAAGATATCCGTCTTTTACAGCCTGCGCCAAATCATAACCATATGTAGGAACACCATTTTCCAGTTCAAACACTTCGTAAGTATTCTTATCAATTTCATCCTTGGGGGTAGCGGTAAGTCCCACCAGTGGTGCATCGAAGTATGTAAATATATCTCTATATTTATTGTAAATTGATCTATGTGCTTCATCACAGATTACAAGATCAAAATGCCCGCACGTAAACAGCTTTCCACAATTATCATTTACTACATCAATACAGTTTATCATGGTTTGATAAGTTGAGAAAACACACTGTGCATTGTAATTATCTTTTTCCTCAACAAGATTTGTACAAGATAATCTGTCTGAAAATGCATTCACAAAACTTCTTTTAGCCTGTGTCACCAATGAATTTCTGTCTGCCAGAAAAAGAATATTCTTTACCCAGCCGGCATCCAGCAGGCACTTGCATAATGCAATGGCTGTTCTTGTTTTTCCTGAACCTGTTGCCATAACGAGTAAGGCCTTTCTCCGGTTCTTCTCATCAAAACTGCTGCATACTGCTTTAACCGCAGCTTCCTGATAATATCTTCCTGCAATCGCTTTGTCCACTGTCACATGTTTCAGGCTGGTTCTTATGGTCAGTAAATTAAACCACTTTTCCAAATCTCTTTTAGAATAAATAACTGAACATTTTCTTTCCGGATATTGACCATCAATAATATGCGTCTCGAATCCATTGGTAAGAAAAACAACCGGTCTTCTTTTATATTGTTGTTCCAGTATATCAGCATAAAGTTTTGCCTGTTGTCTTCCTTTTGAAATATCAACACAAGTTCTTTTGGCTTCTACAATTGCCAATGGTCGATGCATATCATCATAAAGAACATAATCTGCACGTCCAGTTTCTGACTTATTTGGCATCCCGAAAAGTTCAACTTCATTCATCCAGTCCTTGCCTTCTATCCACCCTGCATCCATTAACATAGAATCAATATAAAGCTTCCGGGTTTTATATTCAGATAGATCAAGTGGCTTCGGCACATACGTCTGCTGCTGTTCCAGCCTGCGGGCAGACAGTTTTTCTTTAAGAGAGGCATTTTCTTCCATTAATTTCTGTAAGTCAAGTTCTTGTCTGGCAAATTTTTCCTGCTCTTTTTCTAATTCTATTCTTGCTGTTTTTGCCGCTTCCGTTGATTCCTTAGCCTTCTTAATTCTGGATGTTATGATTGTTTTATCAAATGAATGTTCCTCGTACTGATCTGCATAACAATATGCAATATAATCCAAATAAATAAACAGATTCTCCAGACAAAGCATTGCTTCATCTCTGCCTAATTTTTTATTACTATGTGCAACATTGTTTCCACTTCTGCGGATATAATCCATACGCTTCCACAAGTCAGATCCTATAATCTGTCTATACTCTTCTGCATTCATCAGATTTTGCAGATTATCCTGATAGGGCTTTTCCAGTTCCGCATCTACAGAATACATCCACTTAATCGCAAATTCCATCGCCCTGCGGCAATTGAGAATACTTGCTTCCGGATCCATTAATATAATTTTTTCTGCCGATATAGCCACATCTGCAAAGCTTGAGAATTTTGATTCCGCTTTTAAATAATCAAAATTGGTTCTCATGTGAAAGCCTCCCTTCTGTTCCAGGCAGTGTGTCCGCTGCTGCTAATTGCTGTATCTACGTTTTTATTTTAAAATGACAGGTACGTCTCTATCAAATACTTCTGTCATCTACGCTTGTGTGAGCCAAACTGTTTCATCTTCTATTGGCACCGTAAAAATTAGGTTTTAGATTACATTCATAACTTTTGATTTGTCGACTTGGTTATAGAATTCCAAAAACTGTTTCTGCAATTCAAGTGGTGGTAATCTGAACTTCAGACCTTTTATGATTGTAAGGTTTAATCCATCCATAATTGCACCTTTTGTTTGTCCTCTAAGTTGTTGTTTTATATCCGGATGGATTTGAAAGGCATTACAAAGGAAATAGGAATCGACAACTCCCGCATTAGGAGTTAAACATGCCAAATGCTTGGTATTTATTGCTTTAGGCATATCTTTTGGTATAACAGCAGAACGACCAACAGTGCCCATTATTGTTATTATCACATCTCCAGGATAAACGGTATATCGTTTTAGTTGCTGGTATTTATCCTCAGTTATGTATCGCATACGATTATAGGAAAATTTATTTTCGACAGCGTTATCAATTCCTAAAACAAAAATTCCTTCGTTAACAAACTCATCATGATGCAATGCACTGCCAAAAGGTCCAGTTCTCGAATCCTTACAAATATCTGCGATGGTAACAACCGGCCAGGCTTTTTCTTTATCCTCAAACATCTCAACAAATCGGGCTTTAATCAAGTCATCTAGTTTCTCAAGTTCCTGCTGTCGCATCAGAATTACCGAGTTCAATTTATCCAGCAAATCTGCTATTTCAGCCTGTTCTACCTTAGAAGGAACTGGAACCTCGACTTTTCTTACCATGTCGCTATTTAAGTTGTTAACTACTCCTCCAACTGCCATTCCTTTAAATTTATGATAAGTTGTTTTGGAGCTCAGATAGTAATATAAAAATCTCTTGTCAAACAGTTCCTCTTTATCACGTAAAACAAGCCAACCATCGTGAATACAACCATCTATTTTAAGAATATACGGCCTTCCAAAACTCATCGAATTAGAAAGCAAGAAATCACCAGGCTGTACATAACGTGATTTTTTCATCCCTTCTGATTTAATTTTCTGTGCAGTCTCTGTAATAAACATAGACTCTGTAGTATCACCAATCTTTATCCAATTTATTCCATTTTCATCATCAGTAATATATTGATCAATAGGTCGAGGAGATCCACCGCGTTCTACTATACATACATCCCCTAATTTTCTATATTGCCATTTTTTTTCCATCTACATCATCCCTGCAAATCCGAATTTCATTTTTTTCAGGACATATATTTCTGATGGGATGATTTTACATTGCTTTGATTTACCATTGCATATTGCATAGTTGTATCAATTTGAGAATGCCCCAGTATTCTCTGCACTTGCTCTATAGGCATTCCCTTATCAATGGCTCTGGTTGCCATCGTTCTCCGAAATTTGTGCGGATGGATTCGATCTAAGTCTAGTCTTCTTCCAAGTTGGCGCAATCGTATTTCTACACCACTGATTTTTAGTCTGGCATAAGGTGAATCTAGCGTGACAAATAATGCTCCATTATCGTCGCACCTGCTTTCTATATACCTCTTTAAATGGACTTTTGCCTTTGCATCAAAATATACTCTGCGTTCTTTATCCCCTTTACCATACACAACACATTCTCGTCCATCCAAATCAATATCATCAATATTCAGATTTACTAACTCTCCCACTCTTATACCTGTAGAATACAATAAATCTATCATTGCCAAATCACGAATTTCTGAACAGTTATCCCGAAGTTTTTCTATTCCTTCATCTGTAATTACATTTTTCACCACTGTTTTGGTTTTAATTTTATGGATTCTTTTCATCGGACTTTTTAAGATATAGTCCTCTTCTTCCAGCCAGGAAAAGAAGCTTGAAATATTTCTCCGGATATTATCAACTGTCACATTAGAACAACCATTAATTTTCTGATACTCTGCCAGATATCTTCTGATTTCTTCCGTGGTGATTTTTCTCACCTCAGTGTCTATTATGGAAAATAAATGTTCGACAGTCACTTTATAATATTGAATGGTCCGTTCGGAACACCCTTCTATCTTTTTGGCATCTAAAAACATTTTCAAAAATTCCAGATTTGAAATCTGTTGCTTATCTGCCTCATTTTCAGAAAAAGCTTTCAAAATAACTTCTTGCAGTTTTTTCATCTGTGAAATAGAAAGATACTCCGACATCTCATTTAATACCCTTACGATTTTTTCTTCCATGTTGATATCTCCTTTCAAAGATACCAACATCCTTCACCTGCAATAGCCATTTTATTTTCTTTATAACATTTTATTTTCTTTATAGCATTGGAAAATATATTCTGGGTTTTCATAATAAACACTGCTGTTATAATCATCGATTTTCAAACTGATAAATGAATTATAAGCTTCCATCAGTGCATCTATCCTGTCTTTCTGCTCTTCTTCAGATATGCGTATTATCAGACGTTTATACACTTTTCCAATATCCCAATGTGATGGAATCGAATATTTACATTCTCCAACATTATCAAAAGATCCATTTTTTATATCTGCATCCTCTATAAATTCTTCGCTTACCTGATCAATATTATCACAATGATAAACATCCGCCAGATCATATATTTTTTCCAGACGTTTCTTCCCTAATTGATTCACAATATAAGATCTTTTGTTTTTGGTCTTTCGTGCAATATAATCAATCAAACCACAAATATAAAACAAATCATTATCTTTTTTCGGTTCTCTACCCTCGCCAATCATACTCACACTTCCTCGCATCCTCTATATTGCAGACATTTTAATGCTTCTTTTGTACAAAAAACAATTTGATGTGTAGGATATTTAAACTTTGCCAATGCCCAGAACTGTTCTCTTGTGATGGTTCCATCCATATAATCAGACACAAAATTATATATTTGATCATCTGCCATGGCACCAATCACAATATCATAGCTGTGTTCTTTCCCCGTTCTGCAAGCAACAATGAAATCCAACCACTCTTCTGTCATTTCCCGAAACTCTTTAATTCGTAAATCGGTATTTAATCTGACATCATAAATAGATACCACTTTTGTGTTATATCGCCTCGCCCATCTTTGTGCCTGTTCTTTAATAACTGTGCAGTAAAAACCTGTTCCAAAGTCTTTCGTATTTCTTCCCTTTCGGATTTCAGGTTTTTCCACTGGTTCATATCCACCATGATATACTGTCATCATTGCCATAATATTGTCTCCTCATCCGAAATACTCCTGCATCATGGAATCAAATAATGTTTGTGTTTCGTCTAATGCTTTTTTCACTACAACTTTCCGATTTCCCACCATCATTTCTAATGCTGATTTTACCGTATTTTTCAGATTCAGTCCATCCTTTGTACTCAAACGATAGAAAAGCTCTCAATTTCAAACACTTTTTATCACCCAAAACGGGAGTACCGTTTTTCGGTTCGTCCGATTGGTTGTACTCCCACTTTTTTTATTTATTTTCGTCATTTTCAGGCTTTTCCGTTTCTGCTACACTTTCTATCGTGTCAATGACTACAGCATTAATCTGTGCGGCGTTCTGTGATGTAATGACCGGTCGCCCGGTATCCTTCTCTATATCTTTTCGAACCTGACCGGCATAGCTGCCACCACGACGGGCAATATTCTGACTTTCTGAAAAACCTTCCGGCTGATGTGCTTTTGACAATTCTGTGGTTGTTGCCTCTGCCAGCATATTCAGAACAATTTCCATCGTACTCATGTTATCTCGAAGATTTTCTTTTTTCAAACCTTTCAGATTCTTATATTGCCGAGTAGTCATGCCAGACCATGCTTTCGTGATCTCATCGGTGAGAATGGCATACTCTTTGCCTTGCTGCACTCCGCGCTCCTGCCATTCAGTGGTAAGCTCATTACGGACTCGGATAGAAAGAAGTCTCTGATGAATCCAGTCTGTATCGTATCCTTTTTTTTGATAGGTCTCTAATGCGCGGTCAATTGCCTGTTCCGGATCAATCGTTTCTTCAATGCGTTCACGGCCAACCTGAGCCAACCAACGCTTAAAAGGTTCTGCCTTTGGAGAAGGAATTGACTGGATAATTCTTAACAATCCTTCGGTATTGGCTGCTTGGATTTTTCGCATTTTACCATCTGCGGTTGGCATTTGAACTGGGGTACAAATTGTACCCCAGTTGGCAGACAGTTCCGGATCACGAGCACGCATTTTCTTTATGTACTGTTTCGGATCTGAACTTTCCACCAAAACTGCAACTACATCTTGAACAGAAAAATACCATTCTTCCTGTTCTTCGTCCCATGCGGTGCGTATTTTTCTATCTTCAAAAAGCTGGATGGAATTATTTTTGTCCATGTGCTTCAACCTCCTCATCCGAAATACTCCTGCATCAGGGAATCAAATAAAGTTTGTGTTTCGTCTAAAGCTTTTTGCACTGCAACTTTTGATTTGTCGACTTGAGTGACGAAATCCACAAATTCATCTTGCAACTCTTTAGGCGGTAACATCACTTGTAACTTATTATATTTGCCAACATTGAAATGTTGTTGAGCTGCTCCACCTGTGCCTTCTTCAATTTGCTTTTTTCCATGAGGCATATTTGTAAATGTACACAAGTAATATGGATTTATTTTTTCACAATTTGGATGAGCGATAATGATGTCAATTGCGTTATATCCTGCGTACTCTTCAGTAACAACACACGCAGTACCAGGCGCTCCTGACCGCACAATCAGCAAATCATTAACCTTGAGAATAGATTTTGAATTCTTCTGATGTCCTTCTTCTGTAAAATATACCCACTCAGTATCCTTAATATATCCAGCCCCAATATTAAGAGAACGAAATGCTCTTATTCCATTCTCTTCGTCTGTATAATATTGAGAAGGTTTAATAACTACTCCAACCTGTACATCAGCCACATCTTCAACGTTTACAACATCCCATTTTTTTGAATTATTCTCATCACCAAACAATTCGACAAATCGGGCTTTGATGAGGTCATCTAACAATGATAATTCTGTCTCTCTACTTCCTAGAACAGTCATCATTTTATCAAGAACCTTAACAATCTCCCTTTGTTCTTCTAATGAACAAATATCTATCTCAACTTCTGATAAAGTAGCTTTGTTTAAAGTCTTACCCATAACAGCTTTATTACTACCTTCATCCCAATTTTTATATTTAAACATGTAATATATATACTCAGGAAGGATTTCAACTACATGTTTGTCATGAAATGCCATTATCGCTTCATTAGAATACATATCTTCAGCAGTAATTGCCGTTTTACCAATTGATAGTTTAAAACTCATCACTACAGTATTAGCTGGGATAACTTTTATCCCACTGTCATCAATGGCACAATCCGAAAGGCACTCTTTAGTTTCTGAAATATACTTTCCAGTTTTAGTAAGATCCGCTATTGAAATCCATTTATGTTCTTTTGTATTCCAATATTCTGTATTATTGCGAGATGGCGTCTTTCCCATCTGCAAATCAAATATATCTTTAAGCTTATATTTCATATTCATCCCTGCAAATCCGAATTGATCGTTTTGCATACCTTTCCTTACAAATTTAACAGCCTTTCCAATTCATCCATTTCCTTCCCGATTTCCATCTCAATTTCACGAATATTGGTCATAATTTCGGATGTTGGTGGATACTGGACAGCAACATACTCTATCTCTTTGTATTTATTAATACTAAGATCATATCCATTATCAACAATATCCTGCTTTGGAACCATAAATGATTTATCTGTGCGTTTTCTGTCGGCTTCCATATCAAGATGCTTAAATCTTTCAATAATGTCCGGAATATCATTTTCTGCAACTGGAGATCGTTTATCATCCAAGCTCAATCCATCCGCTGTCATATCATAAAACCAAACCTGATCCGTCCCGCCATGTTCTGTTTTTGTAAATATGAGAATAGCTGTTGATACCCCGGCATATGGCTTAAATACGCCGGAAGGCATGGAAATAACTGCCTCTAATCTTTGATTTTCAACAATTTCTTTTCGGATATCCTTGTGTGCCTTTGAAGATCCAAACAGCACACCATCTGGAACAATACAGGCACATCTTCCACCAATTTTCAGGATTCTAAGAAACAGTGCAAGAAACAGCAATTCCGTTTTCTTTGTTTTGCAGATTTTCAGCAAATCTCCTGAAACTGATTCTGCATCCAGACTTCCTTTAAAGGGGGGATTTGCAAGTACCAGAGAATATTTGTCTTTATCTGAGTTTTGATCCGATAAGCTATCTCTATATTCAATAAATGGATTATCAATTCCATGTGTCATCATATTCATAGCCCCGATGCGAAGCATGGTGCGATCCATATCATATCCATGGAACATGTGATTCATATAATGATCCTTTTTCTGTCTGTTAAAAAATATTTCTTCTTTTTTCTTTTCTTTCAGGTATTCACCGGATACAACTAAAAATCCTGAAGTTCCGCAGGCCGGATCGCAAATTACCTCATCACTTGACGGATCCATCATTTCTACCATCATGCGGATAATGTGTCTTGGTGTTCTGAATTGTCCATTGCGTCCGGATTGTGCAATTTTAGACAAAAGATACTCATATACATCTCCTCTCACATCCACCGTTTGTATCTCATTCATCATCTTATAAATCTCGTCTAATGAATCAACCACCTTTGATAAGACAAGCGGTGTGGGCAATTTGAAAATAGCATCATCCATATATTTAGAATAGGCACTGTTTTTGTCTCTATGCAGTGTTTTAATGAATGGAAATACCCATTCCTGCAGTACGGAGTACATTCTGTCAGCAGGAAAGTCATGGAAGACAGACCACTTAAGCTGTGAACCGGAAATCGTTCTTTCTCCAATTTTTACTTCATCTGCAAAAATACTCTCATAAGGAAGACCAAGCATCGCGCTTTCCTTCGCCCTTAAATTATCTGATTCGTCCAAATCATGGATAAACATCAGATATGTAATCTGCTCAATTACTTCAAGTGGATTAACCAACCCACCCGCTGCAAAAATGTCCCATAAACTATCAATTTTATTTTTTAATTCACCTGTAATCATCTAATCCTCCAATTTCCACACATACCTTGTGTAACGGCCTCCGCCGATTTTTCTTATTTTTCCGTTTTTCACCAAATCTGCCAGCGTCCTTTGTATGGTTGTATCACTTATGTCTGGATTCATTTCCATTAATTCGGCTTTTGTAATCGTACCTATATGCCCTTTTATCATTTCACAAATACGCTCTGCTTTTGATATACCCGGATCCGTCAATAATCTCACTCTGGACTCAAATTCCTTATAAGCTCTTATAATCACCCCAAGCATATAGTTTACAAAAGACCTGTAATCATTTTTATTCTCATGCCAGTTTGCAGAACTATCCATAAGAGCTTCATAGTATGTTTCCTTCGAGTCCTCTATTATTTTTTCTATGCTAATATATTTTCCCACGATAAAACCTGATTGATACAGCAGAAGCAATGTAAGCAATCGGCTCATTCTCCCATTTCCGTCATTAAATGGATGGATACACAGAAAATCCAAAATAAACATCATGTCTAGCAATAACGGATCCACTTCATCTTTTGCCTTATAAAACGCCTCACAAAGTTGGTCTATCGAAGCAGATGTTTCCCAGGCAGCTACCGGCCTGAACCGAACTCTCTCGTTTCCATCTCTATCCGTTTCCCGAATAATATTATCCGAAGTTTTAAATATACCGCCATTTATATTTCCAAGAAATTTATATAAATCTCTATGCAATTGTAAAATGAAACTTGCATTTATTGGAATATAATCATAATTCTCATGAATCGTATTCAATACATCTCTGTATCCGGCTATCTCCGACTCATCACGATTTCTCGGTGTTGTTTTCGCCTGTACCAGATTCTTCAGCCTGTCATCCGCTGTTGAAATGCCCTCAATCCGGTTTGAAGCCTCTGTACTTTGTATTTTTGCGATTTCCACCAACTGGCTCAGTTCATCTTTGTGGGCTTCAATAAATAGTCTTTGCTCACCCTTATATTCATTGATCAGAGTAAGTTTCTTCACTATTTCCGGAATCAACAGCTCATCCCATTTTTCCAAAAAATCATAAGTTCTCATTCAACACCCTCATCAATCACTTATTTTCTCTATTTGACCTTTATTGTTTAATTAACCATCTTTAGTCTACTATATTTTAATTTCGTCGTCAACCATTTTAATTTAGTCATTTGCTTTTCATTTGACTAAATTGAAATTACAAATGACATAATTGAATTTTCTTCACTTTATTTCACCGGGCGGAAACCTCGTCCATCTTTCCATTCAAGAATGCCTCGGCATTCTTGCTGCGAGGTGCGCGTCATGCAATTGCATGACATACTTCTCCTGCGCACCTCTGCAATCCTGCCGGAGGCTATATCAGCTGGGGGATTGACTCCCACCACTGATACCAGCTTGTTACTCACCACCTATAGAGGTGGGAGGCATCTCCCAGCTGATATAGCAAAAGTGCCATGCAGGTCGCCAACTTACCTGCATGACACTCGTCCTTTTAAAAAATTAAAACTATATTTGAGACTTTTTATTTGAGACAAAACTTATAACTTTTTATTTTTATGATTTTATCCTTTTATGCATAATTAAATCCGGGATATTTATTTCTTAGTGCTGCGGCTCTCGTACCAGGCCAGCCAGCCTCCTACGCCGATTGCCGCCACGATCATGATCCCTACAAAAACATCTACCATGGACGTATTCCTCCGTTTTTACTATGAAATAGGTGATGTACCAGTTGATGGCATGTTTTCGGGGAATCAGCCTTTGCTCCCATCCTGATGCTGTATGTATTGGATGATCACGCTGCGCCTGTCTGTGCAGTAACTGCGTTCCATCCTGCGAGCTTTGGAGCAATAACTAATATACACGGCTGCTAATACTGCCAGAAGCGCCGCTGCTATCAGACGAATGCTGTAACGCACACCCTGACGTACTGCTGACCCTATACGCATCATGTTCATCAAACGTACAGGAGCGCCTTCTTCAGTATAATACTCTTCTGGTGCTGTCTTTACCGGAGAAACAATTGTGCTGGACGGAGGATTGCCAGCCATGGATCGAGGACTCTTCTCATGCAGCCGTCTGATCTGAAAATTCGCATAAGAAAGTGCGGAATCTGTCTCATGTTTCTGAATACACATCCCTGATAATAATACGATCATGATCATGCAGATGCAGATAAAATGTCTTACGATCCTGTTTCTTTCCATAAAAAAACACCTCTGGCATCATAATACCAGAGGTATTCTGTTTTGTAAAGCAAGGAAACTTAGCGTTTGCCTTTAAAACTTATCTATAAAACTTAGCGTCTGCCTGTAAATCTTATCTGTAAATCTTATATAAAACTTAACGTTTACCTTTATCGTAGATCTCTCCAAGTGCCCGCGGAGCCTGATTATGCTTGGAAAACAGCATAAGCAGCAGCAAGGTTGCTACATAAGGAAGGATCATGATCAAATCTGAATAACTGCTGGGCAGTCCCAGGTTCTGCACGATCTGATATCCCCCAGACTTGGCAAAGCCAAACAAAAGGCAGGCTCCCAAAGTGGGAAGGATCTTCCAGTTACCGAAGATCAGCCCTGCAATGGCCAGATATCCATATCCTACATAAATGCTGGAAGAAAATTTAGCAGAAATGGAATAAGCAAAGGAAATACCCGCCAGCCCGGACAATGCCCCGGACATCATAACTGCTTTTACCCGCACTTTTGCCACATCAATACCAGCCGCATCCACAGCATGAGGGTTATCCCCACAGGCACGTACATGCAGGCCAAACCGGGTCTTATACAGCAGGTACCATGCCACAAAGGCAAGCACAAGGATCACAACCTCAAAGGGATAAATATTGGTAAAAACCGCTCCCAGAACCGGAATCTTTGAAAGCCCCGGAACCGTCCATCTGGCAGAAACACCCAGATCGAATTTGTCAGAAGGTGTCCCAAATACAGATCGGTTGATCACCTTTGTAAGGAATGCAGTAAGTGCCATGGCCAGAATATTGATCACAACACCGCTGATCACCTGATTTGCCTTGAAGCGTACACAAAGCAAGGCATGAAGCAAAGAAAAAATCATACCGCCGATCATGGCAAACAAAAGTGCCACATAATAAACAGCAGAAGAATCCACACTGGTAAACTGCATCAGCATATATGCCACCAGCGCGCCTGTAAAAGCCCCAAAGCCCTGCAGTCCCTCCAGTGCCAGGTTGGTCACACCGCTTCGCTCACTGTAAATACCGCCGATTGCCATAATAAACAGCGGAAGTGCAAAAGAAAGACCATCTATAATTACATTATTCATGAGACTCCCTCCTTTCGCTCTTCTTGTCAAGGTTCTCTTTGGCTTTATCCACTCTGTACCGGATATACATATCACAAGCTGCAAAAAGCAGGATCAGTCCGGTGATAACAGATGCGATCTCCGCATCTACCCCAAGAGAGGAACTCATATAGGTACTTCCTTTGCTGATAATATTGATCAGGAAGGAAGAGCCCAGGATCCCAACCGGGTTTGAATGTCCCAGGATCGCCACAGCAATGGCATCAAAGCCTGTGCTTGACAGCACCTTGGGCTGTATGGACGCATAATAGCCAAGGTAATAAGACGCTCCTGCAAGGCCTGCCAAAAGTCCGGAAATCATCATGGCAAGAATCATATTCTTGCCAACCGGAATACCTGCATATCTGGAAGCCTTCTGATTGGATCCAACTGCCTTCAGTTCATAACCAAGAACCGTTCTGTCAAAAATATATTTCACAATGATAACAACGATCACCGCCAGAATAATTCCCAGCGGAATGTCAAATTTCAGATCTCCGATCTTTGTACCGGAAAGTGTAAGCCTGGCTTCACTGCTCACGGTCTGAGACTGACGGGAAATAGGATTTACGTATCTTGTGTTAATAAAGAAACCTACCACATACTCAATAATATAATTCAGCATAATGGAGGAAACAACTTCATTAATGTTAAATCTATATTTGAGAAAGCCAATCAGGCCTCCTACCAACGCCCCCACAACAGCTGCCACCAGGATCACCAGAGGTTTGGCGATGGGTGCACTTAAGGTGCTGTATCCAACCGTGATCGTAGTGATAAAACCTGCTGCCAGCATCTGTCCGGACACACCAATATTAAAAAGCCCGGTTTTCAAGGCAACTGCCACAGACAATGATGCAAAGATCATAGGAGTCCAGCAGTCCATAAAGCTGAAAAAGTCTGTAAGCATACTCTTGCCGCCTGCATATTTGGCCTTCGGCAGGATCCCGGAGCCCTGGAGAAGGTTCACATATGCATCAAGAGGGTTCTTGCCAAGCAAAAGCAGTACCACTGCCCCCACCAGAAGACTGATCAGTATGGCAAATAACGGGATCGTAAGAAACTGATATTTTTCATTTCCCAGAAATCTTACCAATAGATTTCCCTTTTTCTTTTTTTCCTGCATCAGTCCTTCACCTCCCTGCCATCTTTATCATTCTCATTCTTTACACCCATCATAAACTGTCCAACCTCTTTGGTGGTCAGGGTGCTGGCATCTGCGATCTTCTGGATCTGTCCGTTGTAGATAACCCCGATGGTATCTGCCAGATTCATGATCTCGTCCAGTTCCAGGGAGATCAGAAGAATCGCCTTGCCTTTGTCACGCTCTGCCAGGATCTGCTTGTGGATATTCTCAATAGCTCCGATATCCAGTCCTCTGGTGGGCTGCACAAAGATCAGAAGCGGGGTATCCTGCTGGATCTCACGGGCAATAATGGCTTTCTGCTGATTACCACCGCTCATGGAGCGCACCTGTGTACGGTTCCCCTGTCCACTTCGCACATCATATGCCTGTATCAGCTTTTCCCCGTAAGTCTCAAATTCTTTTTTGTTCAGGATGCCTTTTCTGGAAAAAGGCTCTTTGAAATAGTTCTTCAGTGCCAGATTGTCCTCCAGGGTAAAATCCAGGATCAGCCCATAGGTCTGACGGTCTTCCGGGATATAGGCAATCCCTTCAAGAGTACGCTTCCGGATGGAATATTCTGTAATATCCTTCCCATTCAGCAGGATCTGCCCGCTGTGAGCTTTCATCAGCCCTGCAATGGCATCTGCGATCTCTACCTGTCCGTTGCCGGATACTCCTGCAATGGCAAAGATCTCTCCTCCATGAACAGAGAACGACACATTCTTTACTACCTGGAATTTGTCCTCATTTGTAACCGTAAGATTCTTAACATCAAGAACAACATCACGGAACTTTGCAGGAGTTTTGTCCAGGGTAAAGGACACCTCTCGTCCAACCATTTTGCTGGCCATCTCTTTCGTACTGGTAGACTGCACATCCAGAACATCGATCAACTCACCTCTGCGGAGAATGGCACATCTGTCAGCTACTTTCTTAATTTCCTCCAGCTTATGCGTGATCAGGATGATCGTCTTTCCTCCATCACGAAGACCTTTGATGATCTTCAGAAGGAACTCGATCTCCTGTGGGGTAAGCAATGCGGTAGGCTCATCGAAAATCAGGATTTCAGCTTCACGGTACAGCATCTTCAGGATCTCCACCCTTTGCTGAACAGAAACATTAATATCCGAGATCACTTTCTTTGGATCTACTTCAAGTCCGTACTGTCTGGAAAGGCGGGCAATCTTCTCATTTGCCCCTTTAATGTCAACATATGGAAAAATCCCCAATGCTTTTTTTACCGGCTCGATCCCCATGATAATATTCTCTGCAATCGTATAATTGGAAACCAGTTTAAAATGCTGATGTACCATCCCGATATTCAGCTGGGTAGCATATCTTGGGGAACTGATGATCTCTTTCTTTCCCCGGATATAGATCTCCCCTTCGTCTGGTTCATACATGCCGAAAAGCATGCTCATCAACGTAGACTTCCCTGCACCATTCTCACCAAGGATCGCATAGATCTCTCCCTTTTTGATCTGAATGGTCACATCCTTATTGGCAACGATCCCGGGAAAACGCTTGGTAATATGCCGCATTTCCACAATGTAATCTGCCATGCTTCTTCCTCCTTCTGAAAAAGGGGCGTTGTATAATACAACACCCCTCTTATTTCATGGAAACTCAGAAAGACCGGCATGCAGTCTCTCTTTCTTCCTTCAGATCTTATAATCCGGTAAAGTTGTCCGGAGTCATCTCGTTAAAGTTAGCTGCCGGTACGATCTCTCCACTCTTTACTTTTGCAAAAGCTTCATCGATCTTGGAAATTGTATCCTCGGAAAGCTGGCATCTCTCTGGATCGCTTACATATCCTGTAGAATCTGTATCTGCGCCAAGAAGGGCATTCTCACCCTTGAAGCTGCCGTCTTTTACGTTGTTCAGCTGAAGCTCTACGTTCTTGTCCATGATCTTCAGACCGGAAGTAAGGATGATATTGGAATCTCCGTTCACACCATCATTGTACTGGTCAACATCACAGCCGATCACATAAACGCCCTCTGCCTCTTTTGCTGCTGTGAATACACCGTTGCCGGATGCACCAGCTGCAACAAACATAATGTCTACACCCTCATCGATCAGGGCTTTTCCAACAACCTTACCAGTTGCCTCATCAGAGAAGGTACCGATATAGTTACCGCCTACGTTTGCGCCTGTTACATCTGTACCTGCGTAGGAAGGAAGCTCAACGATCTCAGCTTTGGCATCATAATTCTTCACAGCATAGTTCACACCGGACATAAATCCGTACTGATAGTTAACGTTGGAAGGATAAGCGATACCATTTACAACTGCAACCTTACCTGTCTTTGTTTCCAGGGCTGCTGCAATACCTGCACAGAAACCGCTCTCCTGCTCTTTGAACTGCATTGCATATACATTGTCGTAAGCAGTCTCTTCTCCATCCTCATTGGTAGGATAAGAATCAACAAGAACAAAATCCACCTCAGGATTCTCTTCTGCGATGGTGCCGATCCCTGCAAACTGGAATCCGCAGCATACGATCACATCATAATCTGCTACGATATCTGCCACTGCCTGTACAGCTGCTGCAGTATCACCTGTTTCTTCTTTGACAGGTGTTACCGTAGAATCCGGGTTCGCATCAATAAAGTCCAGAATCCCTTCGTAGTTGTTCTGGTTGAAAGATCCATCATCTACACCTGATGGAGAGCTGACAATGGCAATCTTCAGAGCAGCACTGGAATCCTCTGCAAAAACGGAAGTACCAAAACCGGTAAGCATTGTCACAGCTGTTGCCGCACTTAACAGAATACTTAATGCTTTTTTCATGAATATCCTCCTTATGCTTTGCGTATACGCCCTGTCTGGGCATCTGTATATTGATTACTCTATAAGTATAACGCATTTTCAGTTTCCCTGTCCAGTCAAATATATGTCTGGCCAGTCACTTTTACATTACTGTTCACTCCGTTCACAGTAACGTAGCCAAGTTAATTATTCGTGCCATTTTGCTCCGTATTTTTCTTCAATATCAGAGATCATCTGGACACGCACTGCATGGCGTCCTCCCTCAAACTTGGCGCCAAAGAACTCATCAACGATCATTTTAGCCAGCTCCGGTCCTACTACACGTGCACCCATAGCAATAATATTGGCATTATTGTGCTCTACTGTAAGCTTTGCGGAATATGGTTCGCTGCACACAGCTGCACGGATCCCGGGAACCTTGTTGGCAGCCAGGGAAATACCAATACCTGTACCACAGATCAATACACCTTTCTCTACTTCTCCACGCATAATTGCTTCTGCCACTTTCAGACCCGGCTCCGGATAATTCACCTTTACATTTGGATCGTATGCACCGTAATCCACGCATTCATATCCTTTTTCCTCCAAGTGCTCCTTCAGAATGTTTTTCAGTTCGATGGCAACATGGTCGCATCCAAATCCTACCTTCATATTTTCTCCTTTCGTCATCGGGAAGAAATACTTTTTCGCTTTTCCTGCTAAACTTCCCAAAATAATTGATTCAGCCTTATTATACTATACCATTTTCAAAAGTACAGATAATTTTATGATACCAGGTTCAAAACAAAATTCCCCCACCTATGTCTGCACAAGGGTGAGGGAATGATATCCAAATCTCTATTTTGTTTCTGCTTTCACAGTTGCCGCAATAGACAAAGAAGGAGTATGGATAGGAATCAGAGTTGCCTGCAAAGCATGGTAAATATCGGATTTTCCGGGCCATACAGTTTCCAGCAAATGATTTTCCCTGTCAAGCTGATGGAACCAGGAACCATTCACATGATCCAACACTTTCTCATCCAGATATCTCATAAATGCCTGATAGTCTGCAGCATATTTTTCTTTTCCGGTTACATGATAAAGAACCGAGGAAGTATTCAGCGCTTCTGCCAGAGTCCAGTGCATCCTGTCATGTACCACCGGATGTCCTTCCCAGTCTGTAGTATATACGATCCCCGGTGCACTATCGGCTGCCCATCCATCTGTCACTGCCTGATTGTACAGCTTCTCTGCTGCCAGGATATACGGCTCTGCTCCTGTCTTGTCCTCTTTGTATGTAGAAAGTGCCCACTGGGTAATCAGCCTTGCCCATTCGATCCCATGCCCTGGGGTGGCACCATAGGGCTTAAACTGATCATCCGGCCGTTCTTTATTGCATTCCAGATCCGGCTGCCAGTCACTGGTAAAATGCTCCGGGATCCGCCAACTGTTATTTTTTGCCCAGCCAACTACATGGTCGATAATACGGCCTGCCCGTGTACGGTATTTCTCATCTCCGATTGCATCTGCAACTGCCAGAAATGCCTCCACGGTATGCATATTTGCATTTATGCCTCTGTAAGGATCCAACTGTGTAAACTCTGTATTCCAGGTATCGCAGGAAAGACCCTGCTCCTCATTCCAGAAACGGAGGTCATATACAGCCAGTGCGTCTTCCAACAATTCCTGTGCGCCATTTCTTCCCGCCAGGATCCCAGATGTAGCTGCCAGAATCACAAATGCATGAGCATAGCACTGCTTAGACGGAACAATTTCACCGCAGCTTGTAAGTCCTGCATACCAGCCGCCATTTACATCATCATGAAGTTCTCCCTTAAGGCCTTTTAAGGCAGCATCTGCAAGAGCTTCACTTCCTTCATGTCCCAGCATGCTTCCAATGCTGTATACATGAGCCATACGTGCGGTGATCCAGGTTTCACGATTTCTGTCCTTCCAGGGCGTTCCATCATCTCCCAGATAATATGAACTTCCTCCCGGTGAAGGGAACTGATGTCCAAACTGCAACAGCCCTTCCCGCATTTCTTTCAGAAACTGTTTGTTTTCCTCTGTCCCAAGCATATATTTTCTGTTTTCCATATTTAACTCTCTATTCTCCTTATATCAAAATTATCAATTTCAAAGTACTTCGTAAATACGATCTGCTAGATTATGCAGCTGCTCAGTCACCTGTTCCCCTCCGGCTGCTTTCTTATCGCAGGATAAGAATGTG
Organism: Blautia glucerasea; assembly: GCF_013304385.1. Taxonomy (GTDB): domain Bacteria; phylum Bacillota; class Clostridia; order Lachnospirales; family Lachnospiraceae; genus Blautia_A; species Blautia_A ammoniilytica. The sequence goes on along the minus strand of NZ_JAAITU010000004.1, from coordinate 105,976 downwards.
ACCAGGGAAGCGGAGGCATAATTCCGGAAAACTCTTCTCTCTGAAGTTCTCCGCCTCTGCCGCCTTTATCCAGGATCAACAGCCGATCTGCCATTGCCAGAGAATCGGACAGATTCAAAGACAAGATCACAACAGAGATCCCTTTGTCCAGGAATTTCTCCAGCATACTCCAGATATACATACGGTGCACCAGATCTGCCCCCATAAAGGGCTGTATGCAAAAAAGAATCTCCGGCTTTTGTAAAAGTATTCTTGTGTATACCAGCTGATACTTCTGTTTTTCGCTTAAATTTTCCACAGGCATGTAAAAAACTTCTTCGCCCAAAACCGATGCATACTCCCTGAAAATGCTGTTTCTTAATCGGTGGTCATGCCAGATTGAGGGCACTTTCTCAGCCAGACAGATGCAAAGATTATTCATATAATCCAACTCCGGGAAGATCATGGTTTTCGTGGCACGCTCCTGTACCACTGCGATTCCCTGATTGCCACAGATCCGGCTTTTTTTCCCACGAAGACGGATCTGTCCTTTTTCCGGAAGCAAATCCCCGGTAAGAATCTGGCGCATCTCTTCCATAGCGCCTGCATCCAGGATCTGCACGGCAATGCATTCTCCTTTATGCACCTGAAAATGAAAGCTGTCTGCATGGCTTTCTCCATACCCATCCCATTGAAAAAGAATTTCTTTTTCCTCATGATCCGCTTCCCTTTTCTTGGCATGAAACCGCACCATATCATTGTATTCGGACATATAAGTCACCGGCGGATCATGCTGCATTTCCTCCAGTCCCATCACCTTCAGGATCCGGCCATTGGAAAACAAGGCACATCTGTCACAGATACTGACGATCTCCTCCAGATGAGAACATACATACAGGAAGGAAAATCCCTTGTCTGCATAATGACGTATAATGGCATGAAGCTTTTCCAGTTCATGGTTACTGACCAGTGCTCCCACCTCATCCAAAACGATCAGCCGATACCCCATAATCACGGCTCGCAGGATTTCCACTACAATCCTCTCAAATGCAGACAGCTCCGCCACTTCTTTATCGGTTGGTATGTCCAGTCCGATGTCTTTAAAAAAAGGCTCCAGCTGCCGGTTCAGGATCCGGGAATGTATCACCCACTGCCGGAACCCAGGTCTTAACACAAAAATATTATCTGCTATGTTCAGATTGTCTGCCAGGGAACTTTTCTCCTGTATAATACTAAGCCGGTTAGCTGTCCTGCGGCTATCTTTCCAGGTATTTACCTTTTCGCCCCCGTAATATACATATCCGTCATACAATGGCAAATTTCTTGCCAGAATCTTAAGGACTGAAGATTTTCCATGGCTAGTCACAGTAAGAAGTCCCATTACCTCTCCCTGATAGATTTGCAGATTGAAATCCTTCAGTTTCACCACTTCATCTTCAATATAAGTGACCCTTTCCATTCTGAGGATTTCATTTCTCATGCAAACACACTCCTGTTTTTGATCTGTCTGTCATCGTTTAAAATAGGAATAGTGATCTCCACATCTGTTCCTTCACCAGCCACAGAATATACATGCATTCCATATTCATCTCCAAAAAGCAGATGAATCCGGTTATTTACATTCACCAAAGCGATCCCCCCCTGCTTCTCTTCCTCATCATGAATGGTTTTTGTAGATTTTCCAAGCTTCTGATTCAGCCGTGCAAGAGTCATTTCATCCATACCGACCCCGTCATCGGAGATACGGATGATCAGACGATCCCCGGTGCACTGAAAACGAATGTACAAATTACCGCCTTCGATTTTCAATTCTATCCCGTGGATGATACTGTTTTCCAGGATAGGCTGCAGGGTAAGCTTTGGAATCCTGCAGTTCATGATCCGCTCATATTCTTCCACGTCATACTGGATATGCAGCTTCAGTCTGTCCCCAAAACGATATTTCTGAATCCCGAAATAAGTTTCGCAGTTATCCAGTTCTTCTTCTACAGATACCAGATTTTCGACCTTCGTGATCGTGTAACGAAAAAATCGTGCAAGAGCCTCCGTCATATCCGCAACTCCGTCAAGACCTGCAATAATGGCTTCCCCGCGAATACTCTCCAATGTATTATACAAAAAGTGGGGATTGATCTGATTCTGAAGAGCCAGGTACTGAGCCTGTCTTTTATTCAAATCCATATACTGCGGAGAACGCAAGATCTGATCTACCATCTGCATCTGCTGTCTGGTGGCAGGTGTCAGGTTCAGAAGCTCCATATCATCTTTTTCAGAAAAGAGATACCCCTCCAAAAAGCGATTCATCATCTGTTCGCACCGAAAATAAGGCCGTACCAGCCAGAACCAGCAGGTTACCGGAAACAGTACTGCCACAGCTGTAAGAAGGCCGGCACACCACCAAGGCACCTGCTCTTTATTTGCCAGTAAAATCAAAATACACGCAAACAATGTCAGCAGGGCAGATATGATGGTCCCGGCTGCCAGTGCCCGATTTGAAAGATATTTCAGTTTGTCCCGAAGCTTCATATTCGCATCCTGCCTTTATCCATAAAGTTTTCTATATGTAGATGGCTTTACCCCTGCCGCTTTTTCAAAGGTATGTGTAAAGTGCTTCAGATCATTATATCCTACCTTACGGCAGATCTCCGTTACCGGAAGATTGGTTTCACGCAGCAAAAGTTTTGCCTGTTCCATCCGGATATTGATCAGATATTTTGCAAAGCCTTCTCCCTCCGTTTTCTTAAACAAAACACTAAAATAAGCCGAACTCAGGCCTACCTGCTCACTTACTTCCTCAAGGGTGATGGGATCACTATAATGATTCTGTATATATTCCTTTGCCTTTCGTACAGGACGTATTGTGTCATTTTCATATCTTTCAGCCTGCTCCTTCAGGTATTTTTCCTGGAAATCCACAAGGCATCCGAAAATCTCTTCTGCTTTTCCACACTGTCCACACTGTTTCCGAAAATCGTCAAGCACTTCTGTCCGACTCTGGATCTGGATGCTGGCAGCAAAAATATCCGCAGCACCATATATAAGCTCCAGGATCTGCCATCCCTGCACACCAGGCTGATGATTCACAGCTTCCTGCAGCTCTCTTACTGCCTCGGTCCCATTGGGAATACTGAAAATCTCCACTGCATGGCTGATCTTCCTGAGATAATCGTTCAGGAGCTGGCTTTCCGGAAGATCTGACGGCTGTCCTAAATGCTCCAAAAGCCTTCCATTGCCTCTTACCAGCCGCTCCTGAATAAGCTTTCTTGTCTCCTGCATAGATTCACCCAGGCGGCAAGCCTCCTTATAAGCCGCTCCTGCCGCAATGGAAAAGCTGACCCTCTGGAACATATTTTTCTGAATATCCAGTTGTGTCAGACTGCTTTTCAGGCTTCTGCGAATCTGTTCCTTTTCTTTTTCAGGATAATTCAGAATCCCATAACAATAGTCTTCCCTGGTAAGAAGCACCAATTCCCGTCCCTGTGCTTTCAGATTCCTTTCCAGTACTTCCTCTACCTTCTCCATCAGCACATCCGTATGAGTTCCACGATTTTCCCGTCCGTAATCTGCTTTCACACAAAAGGCCTGGAAAACTCCGGGGCTGACCTGTAAGTGGTAGATCCCTGTAAGAGCTTCCTCCGACACAGCCTGTTCTGGCTGATCCAAAAGACGGTGGAGCAGGTTAGCTCTTAAGTGGTCATCATCCCTTCTGCTTCTGTTCACCAGTTCCTGATGAGACTGCCGGGATTCCTTACGCTCACGGATTCTCTTCTGAAGCTTCTGTAAAGTCTCTGTAAGTTCACCTTTATTCACAGGCTTTAAAAGATAGTATCCAACTCCATAGCTGATGGCCTGCTGGGCATATTCAAAATGTGCATATCCGCTGATGATCACCACTTCCAGATCCGGATCTGCATCCTTTACCCTCTGTACCAGCTCCAGACCGCTGCATCCAGGCATGCGGATATCTGTGATCAGAATATCCGGCTGACAATTCTGTACTGTCTCACAAGCTTCTTCCCCGTTGTGAGCCACTCCAACAACCTTCATCCCCAGTGAATCCCAATCCACCAGCGCCTGGATCAGCTGACAGATCCTTACCTCATCGTCAGCGATCACAACCTTTAAGATTTCCATAGTCTTCCCGTCCCCTTTAAAACTATATCTTTGATCTTTGTAACAGTACCGTACCTTACAGTTACTATTACTATTATTCTTATAATAATACCTTTTCTTTCAGCAGGCAAGAAGGGGATGTTGCCCTCTGGCAGCACCCCCGGTATTGGTCAGGATCATTTCTGTCCTTATTATTTATCAGAATCCTTTGTAAGTACAGATACGCCTGTGTCTGTAACTTCGCCACCAAGATCCTCGCCGCCGATTGCTCTTACAGCTGCTTTCACGCCTTCGGAACCCATAACATCCGGATTCTGTGCCATTGTGCAAAGAAGGTAGCCATCATCGATCAGATTCAGGATCGCATCAGATTTATCAAAACCAACGCCGATAATATCTGTATTTCCGGAAGCCTTGATTGCATTTCCGGCACCTGTGGTGGAGCCTTCGTTGCATCCGAAGATACCTACAACACCCTGTGTAATATAGTTCTCTGCAATACTCTGGGATTTTGCAGCATCACCTTCGCCATACTGTGTTTCCATGATCTCAAAGTCAGATCCATCAAATGCTTCTCTGAAGCCTTCTTCACGATTTACGCAGGAATCTGTTGCAGCATTTACATTGATCACACCAATCTTTCCGGAAGTTACGCCGGCTGCTTCCAGCGCTTTCTTCATTTCTTCACCGGCTGTTTTTCCTGCAGCCTTATTATCAGTTGAAAATGTTGCTTCCGCATCTACATTTGCAGGCGAATCCACATAAATGATCTTAACGTCCTGATCTTTTGCTTCCTGAAGTGCAGAGGAAATAGCATCTGGTCCGTTTGCTGCTACCATGATGGCATCATAGCCGCCTGCAACTGCATTGTTTACACACTCGATCTGCTGTGCATCATCCTTGGTATTTGGGGACATGAAATCAACCGTTACTCCCAATTCCTTTGCTTCTTCCTGAGCGCCTTCATTTAAGGTGATCCAATGCTGGTCAATTGAATCCATAGTGATCAGCGCGATCTTCTCATCGCCAGTTGCTTTTACATCATCTTCTGCATAAACAACTGCACCCATAGAAGTGATCATAGATACTGCACATACCATTGCCAAAAGTTTTCTTTTCATTGTAAAAACCCTCCTGTAATATTTTTATATAACTATCCGCCTTCTCATCTGCGGTTTAGTTCCTGTTATGAAATTCCTTTTTATTTTATTATTTTTTCTTATGTCTTCCGAACTGTCCGCTTCTTACCACTACATCCAGAAGAACAGCTGCTACAACGATCACACCGATCACTACCCTCTGGATACCTACCTGTGCGCCGATCATATTCAGTCCGTTTTCCAGTGTCTGCCATACCGCAGCTCCTGCAAAGGTTCCAAGAAGGATACCTGTACCTCCAAGTGGTGAAACACCGCCGATCACACCAGCTGCTACGCCGTACATCTCATACATGTTTCCGGCTTCCATATTTCCCATACCTGCCTGTGCACAAAGGATAAGACCTACAACACAGGAACACACAGAGCTTACCAGATATGTTTTCACTGTGGTGGAAACTACATTTACACCGGAAAGCTTTGCTGCATCCACGTTGGATCCGATGGCATAAATATGACGGCCTGTACGTGTTTTGGAAAGAATAAAGAAGAATACTACGAAAATGATCAGTGCGATCCAGAATGTGTTGTAGATTCCCAGGGTCTTTCCATAGTAGAAGCAGTTCTGGAATGTATCTGCTGTATCTTTTCCAACTCCTGTCGCAATGGCATCTGTGTTACGGTTGCCGTTTACCATGTAAGCAATACCTCTTGCCACAAACATGGTGCCAAGTGTTGCGATAAATGGCGGAAGCTTGAATTTTCCTACCAAATATCCGTTTACTACACCAACTGCCAGACATGCAACCAGTGCAATCACAATTGCAAGTATGGGATTCATTCCACCTGTCATCAGTGTTGCTGTGATCATAGCACTCATACCTACCATAGATCCAATGGATAGGTCAATGTTTCCTGTGATCAGTACATAACTCTGTGCAATACCGATCAGCAGGTATTTTGACATGGAGCGCAGCAGATTCAATATGTTCTGTCCGGAAAATACTGCCGGATTAATGATACCAAACGCAATATAGATAATGATCAGTCCCACAAATGCAGTGAGTGCTGCCCCCATTCCCCTGATTCCCACAAATTTCTTGAAGGGACTTTGTTGTTTATTGTTCATCTTTCTTTCCTCCCATCCATCGTCAGTTACTCTGGATTCCCTTATTTTCAAATGCTGTTGCCATTGTCAGGATCTCATCCTGGCTGGCCTCTTTTGCCATAACCTCTCCTGTGATCCTTCCATCGCACATAACAATGATCCTGTCTGCGATCCCCATAACCTCAGGCATTTCCGAGGATACAAACATAACTGCAATTCCCTGTTTTTTCAGGTCATTCATCAGATTATAGATCTCAACCTTTGCTCCTACATCAATTCCACGGGTGGGCTCGTCAAAAATCACAACTCTTGAATCTCTTGCCAGCCATTTTCCAACTACTACTTTCTGCTGGTTTCCTCCAGAAAGATTACCGGAATCAATTTCTACATTTGGTGTTTTGATCTGCAGATCCTTCACTGCTTTCTCACACAAGGCATTTTCCTTTGCAGAATTAACTACTCCCATTTTACTGCAGACCAGATCAAGATTGGGAAGTGCCAGATTCTGTCTGATACTCAGCTTTGTGCACAGGCCATCCTTTTTACGGTCTTCAGGTGCCAGCACCACGCCATTACGGATCGCATCCATAGGGCAACTGATCTGGATCTGTTTGCCGTCCACATAGATTTCTCCGCTATCCTTAGGATCTACCCCGAAGATAGCTCTGGTGGTCTCTGTTCTGCCGGCTCCCATCAGTCCGGCAAATCCTACGATCTCGCCTTCATACAGAGAGAAATTAATGTCTCTCACCATTTTTCCCGCATTCAGATTTTTTACCTCAAAGATCTTTTTCCCTTTCTCACACTCTACCCTTGGGAATTTTTCCTTAATCTCACGACCAACCATATTGCGGATGATCTCGTCCATGGTCATATCTTTGAAATTACCGCTGGTAATGTACTGACCATCTCTCATAATAGTAACTCTGTCCACGATATGGGACAGTTCTTCCAGCCTGTGGGAAATATAAACAATTCCTCTTCCTTCATCCCTCAGCTTCCGGATGATCCTGAAAAGATCATCGATCTCTTTAGCCGTAAGAGAAGACGTAGGCTCATCCATGATCAGAATCCTGGCATTTATGGAAAGAGCTTTTGCAATCTCCACCATCTGCTGTTTGGATACCGGAAGGTCTCCAACCACCTGATCCGGACTGATATCAATATGAAGATCATCCAGAATCTTTTTTGCTTCCTTCTGCATCTTGCTGTTGTTCAGTGAAATACCGCCCTTGATCTCCCTGCCAAGGAACATGTTCTCTGCTACCGTCAGATGACGGCACATATTCAGTTCCTGATGGATGATAGCTACTCCTGCTGCCTGCGCCTGCTTTGGTGTCAGATCCTCGTAGGATTTCCCGAAAATTTCCATTGTGCCCTCATCCCTGGTATATACACCACTGAGAATCTTCATCAGTGTGGATTTACCTGCACCATTTTCTCCCAGCAGTGCCATAACTTCTCCAGAACGCAGCTCAAATTTTACATGATCCAGGGCTTTTACACCTGGAAAACTTTTGCTGATATTGTCCATGGAGACAATGACCTTATTCATTCCATTCCCTCCCTCATCTGTTTTGCTTTCCTTTGTTGATATTATCTTAACCCAACCTGCCGAATCCGAAAAGAGGGGGGGACTTTTGCTTTAGGGGGGATTTTTTATGCAGTTATGTGAGAGTACCATTTCCAGAAGCATTTTCCTAAAAATAAGAAAAACCACCGTATTTTCGGTGGCCGTCTTATTATGCAATACAGGTCAGACAGTTTCGGTAGAATGCCTTCGCTCCAGGGCTACCGGAATCACTGTCATTTTTTCTTTTATCTTTTTGTGGTGGATCAGGTCCAACACAGACTTTCCTGCCGCAAGGGCAATAGATCTGGTGTCCTGGGTGATCGTAGTGATAGACGGATTGCAGAATTCTGTAAGGGAAACATTGTCAAAGCCTACCACCTTTACGTCTTCCGGCACACGGTAACCATGCTGCATCAGTACCTGGATACACGCCAGGGCGATCCGGTCATTGGTAGCAAAAATACCATCAAAATAACAGCCCATCACCTTAAGTACCCGCTCCATCATAATCCTGGCATCCTCGTAATCCGGAAAGATCCCGATCTCCAGCTTGCCATTATAAGGCACTCCTGCCTCTTCCAGTGCCCGCAGATATCCTGCTTTACGCTGCCGGATGGTAGACGCATAGCGCAGATCCCGCATCAGAAGAATATTCCTGCAGCCACTCTCCAGAAGCTCCCGAGTGGCCAGATATCCCCCTTCTTCATTATCCGACTGGATCAGCACCTTTGCATTCTTTGGACAACGGTCAATGTAAACAATAGGGATCGTCTCTACACTGCTGATATTCTTAATCTCGTCCTGCCCGGAAATATATATGATCCCATCCACATTCTTCTGGATCAGATTGTGGATATACATATCCTCCAGCTCATAATCTTCGTTGGAGTCGCAGATCAGCAGGGAGTAGTGATGTTCCAGGAAAAAAATATCCAGTTCGTGGATGATTTTTGCAAAAAATTCATTGGTAATATCCGGCACGATCACTCCGATACAATGGCTGCGGTTGGTACGCAGGCTGACTGCATTCCCGTTGGGTGTGAACCCGCATTCCTTAACTGTACGCAGTACCTTTTCTTCTGTTTTCTTGGAATAACCTCCGTTCCCATTCAGTACCCTGGAAACAGTGGCTGTAGATACTCCTGCCAGCTTTGCCACATCTATGATGGAAAGCTTCTTGTCTGGTGTTTCCTTCATATCTTTTATTGCCTCACATTATCATTCTTATTCCTATGATAAAGGATTTGCCATGTTTTGTCAAAAAGAAGAAATCCCGCAGACCAAACATTTGCCTGATCTGCGGGATCTGTCCATCCTGCATTACCTTTATCTATATTACTGCCGATTTCTGCTGTCATACACTGAATAAGTCTCGTCACAACCTGCATGTCAGGATCTTATTTATTCTGCAGTATCCTCTGCTGCTTCTGTATCAGCTGCTGCATCTGTGTCAGCATCTGCTGCTTCCTCAGTATCGGCTGCATCTGCAGTATCCTCTGCTGCTGCATCCTCTGTGCTGTCATCGAAAGGAATTACAGCGCCATCATATTTCTCATTGATAAAGTCTTTGATCTCATCGGATTTCAGAGCTGCTACCAGAGCTTTGATCTTGTCACTGTTCTCATTTCCTTCTTTTACTGCGATTACGTTAACATATGTTTTTGCTGCTTCGGAATCGGATTTTTCATATGCAAGAGCGTCTTTTGCTACAGAGTATCCGGCCTGAAGGGCATAGTTACCATTTAATACGATATATGCTGTCTCATCTGCCACACGTGCAACCTGCTCTGCTGCCAGCTCAACGATCTCAACATTGTGAGGATTCTCCTCAATATCATTTACAGTAGCTTCCAGTCCAACACCGTCTTTCAGAGTGATGATACCATTATCCTGAAGAAGAAGGAGTGCTCTTGCTTCATTTGTGGTGTCATTCGGTACTGCAATAGTATCTCCGTCTTCCAGATCATCCAGGCTGTCTTTTGTTCCCGGATAAATTCCAAATGGCTCGTAATGGATGCCGCCTGCATTTACCAGATGTGTGCCTTTCTCTTCGTTAAAGCTGTCAAGATATGGGATGTGCTGGAAGTAGTTCGCATCAAAATCACCGCTCTCTACAACTTCGTTTGGCTGTACATAATCATCAAATACAGTAACCTCCAGATCATAGCCTTCTTTTTCAAGGATTGGCTTTGCCTGCTCCAGGATCTCAGAATGAGGTGTCTCGGAAGCTGCCACTGTGATGGTCTTGTCATCATCATCTGCAAATACTACAGTTGTGCCTACGGTACCAAGTACAAGTGCTCCTGTAAGAGCTGCTGCGATTAATTTTTTCATAATATTTTCCTCCGTTAATCTTTTATTATTTATTTGTTATTTCTTTTATTATTTTGTTATTTTCTCTTATCAAGTCTGTTGGCGATCATCATACCAATGGTCTGGAACAGCTGAACCAGAAGCACCAGCAGAACAACGGTAACGATCATGATATCAGCCTGCCATCTGTGATATCCATATCGTATGGCAATGTCTCCAAGTCCGCCGCCGCCTACTGTACCGGCCATTGCGGAATATCCAAGGATCGTACCTGTTGCTATGGTAGCTCCTGAGATCAGTGAAGTACGTGCTTCCACAAGCATAACCTTGATCACGATCTGCCAGTTGCTTGCTCCCATGGATCTTGCTGCCTCGATCACTCCCGGGTCCACTTCATTTAGAGAAGACTCTACCATTCGTCCGATAAAAGGAATGGCTGCAATGGTCAGCGGCACGATGGTAGCCGTTGTACCATAGCTTTTCCCTACCAGGAATCTGGTAAGTGGGATCAGAAGGATCAGAAGGATCAGAAATGGGATACTTCTGAAAATATTGGCGATCACATCCAGAATCTTATATAAAAGTTTGTTTGGCTTCAGTCCTTCTTTGTCAGATACCTTTAAGAGCACACCAAGGGGCAGTCCGAAGGCATAACCCAGAAGGGTAGATACCAGTGTCATATACAGGGTTTCGCCAACTCCTGCTATGATCATATCTGTTACTTCTTTTGTCCACATATCAGTCCGCCTCCCCTATCTCAAGTCCATGCTCTTTCAGATACTCTTTCATTTCTGCAACATTACTGCTGTCTTTCATGAATTGAAGTATCATTTCTCCTTTGGCAACACCACCTACATTCTTGGTATCAGCCTTAAGGATATTTACCGGTTCATGGAATATAAGTACAAGATTGGCGATCACTGGCTCGAAAGCGGAATTTTCTGAAAAAACAATACGGATCTTCTCGCCGCTCTGGATCTCAGGCTTTGTGACTACATGCTCCACATCTGCGCCTGTATCCCGGCTGATCAGTTCCTTTGCCACCTGGGATTTAGGATGATTGAATATCTCAGCCACCAGTCCCTGCTCCTTCACTTCGCCGTCTTTCATGATCGCTACATGAGTACAGATCTCACGTACAACAGCCATCTGATGTGTGATGATAACAATAGTGATCTGGAATTTCTGGTTGATGTCCTTTAAAAGCTCCAGGATAGAGGATGTGGTCTGGGGATCCAGAGCACTTGTAGCCTCATCACAGAGAAGGATCTGCGGATCCGATGCCAGTGCTCTTGCAATAGCAACTCTCTGCTTCTGACCTCCTGAAAGCTGTGCCGGATAAGCATTTGCCTTATCTGCCAGCCCTACGATCTCCAGAAGCTCCAATGCTTTCTTTCTTGCTTCCGGTTTCTTTTTTCCCTGTATGTATAAGGGAAAGCATACATTTTCCAGAACATTTTTCTGCATCAGCAGATTAAAATGCTGGAAAATCATTCCGATTTTTTCACGCTCCTTCCGAAGCTCTTTCTCTGAAAAATCCCCAAGAGATTTCCCATCTATAAGAACCTGGCCTTCACTTGGTACCTCCAGGAAATTCATACAGCGTACCAGGGTGCTTTTCCCTGCGCCGGACATTCCAATGATACCGAAGATATCGCCGGATCCGATTGATAAGTTTACATTTTTCAGTGCCTGAACCTCTCCCTCTTTTGTGGAAAAAGTTTTGCACACATTTTGAATCAGGATATCGGACATGTCACTTGTTACCCTTTCTTTTTCTTTCATCGTCGATAGTGATACTATACCACCTCTCTATGAAAAGTGGTAGTTCTTAATTTTTAGCGCTAGTTATAGCTTGTTCCTATAGCCGTGTGGGACGTACAAAAGTCCGTCACTGGCATTTACCCCATAGCTTTTACTGACTCCTTATGGATAAATGCAGAGTGCACAAACGCAAATAATCTTTACCGCAGGGCCTTATCCTTATATCTGGAAATCTCCTCCAGGTACTTCTGCCCTAACGGACTTATGGTTACTCCACGGCGTACCAGATATCCGATGGTCATCACCTCATCGGACTTCAGTTTTACAGCACAGTAATCAGATCCATTCAATTCCTCACAGATGATGCCGGAACACAGGGTATAGCCATTCAATCCTACCATAAGGTTCAGAAGAGTAGCTCGGTCATCTGCCTTGATCAGCCTTTTGTATTCATAAGTGCTCAGCACTTCTTCTGCAAAATAAAAGGAATTATATCCTCCCTGTTCAAAAGACAGGCAGGGGTATTCCCTTAATTCTTCCAGGGTAATCTCTTCTTTGTCTGCCAGCGGATGTCCTTTCCACATATACACGTAAATACTACATTCCAGGATCTTATGGAATTCCAGGTTGGACTCATGGAACAGCTTGGTAAGCACTTTTCTGTTGAAATCATTCAGATATAAAATGCCGATCTCGCTTTTAAAATTCTTCACATCCTGGATCACGTCATAGGTTCTGGTTTCATGAACTGCAAATTCGTATTCATCCATACCAAACTGCTTGACCATCTGTACAAAAGCACTGACAGCAAAGGTATAATGCTGCATGGATACACTAAATTTTTTTCTTTCTTTTTCTTTGGATACGTACTTGGACTCTATCAATGCATACTGCTCTACCACCTGCCTTGCGTATCCCATAAATTCTTCTCCTTCCGGAGTAACGGATATGCCCCGGTTGGTTCTTCTGAAAAGCTCAACCCCTATCTCTTCTTCCAGCTCCTTGATGGCAGAAGACAGGCTAGGCTGGGAAATATACAGCTTTCTTGCCGCCTCATTCATAGAAGAAGAATTTGCAACCGTGATTGCATACCGCAACTGGGTTAATGTCATAATACTCCCCTCCTTTTCCCTGTTAAAACACAAGCTGTACAAGAAGCATATAAACCACAGTTCCTGTTCCTATGCTCAACAACACATTTTCCTTCCATTTATGCAAAGCAACGATCACCGCAATGGCAATCAGCTCCGGTATACCGTGAGGTGATCTTATCAGTGACACATTTCTCAGGCAATAAACCACAAGAAGTCCCATCATTGCCGGTGGCAGAACCCTTCCAAGATACAGCACGGTCTTCGGCGGTTCCTTGGAATCGGGGAACAACAGAAAAGGAGTAAATCTGGTGATCATCGTCCCCAGCGCCACTGCCACTGTAGCGGCTGACCAGTAAAAGTAATCCAGAAAAGTGATAAAAAAATAAAACAATCCCTTTTCCACATCTTCCGGCGGCTCCACACTGGATACTACGGAAAAAGTCTCATCGCACAATGCAAAAATAAGGAAAAACCTTTTCTTTCCAAGACCTTTATATTTACCCAGCATGGATAATCCGTAAAACAGATGTCTTGCATTGATCATAAAGCTGAGTAAAAACGCCTGGAGGGGATCAAATACAGTGGTCAGAAGCGGCACCATTGCGTACTGTACACTTCCTCCAAATCCGATGGCGCTCATAAGAAATGCCCACAATACTCCATAGCCATTGGATGCCATCAGAAGCCCATAGGCGATCCCAAGCGCCGCAAAGCCTGTGAGTACAGGAATCGTGTAAGGAAATGCGGCTTTAAAGGCCCGCAGGTATCTGCTCTTTGTTCTGTCTGTCTTTATCTGCTGCAATGTCTGTTCCATCCTGTCTTCTCCTGCGTTTATTATTCCTATGATAGTTTTATCCCCTGTATTTGTCAATAAGCAGGTTATGGCTTTCGCCGATAGGTAGCTCATATGGCTTTTCAGACTTTCTCTGATAGGTAACTCATATAGCCTTACAGGCTTTCTCTGATAGGTAACCCCACCTTGACAAAGGATTTCCGGACAAAGTAAAATGATCTTAAAATAGGCTCTGTGATAAAACAACAATATACAGATAAAGCTTTTATACAGATAAAACTATTGATCTTTCAAAAATGATCTTTTCGGAGGTACCATGAAGAAAATCTTACTAATCGCCACAGGCGGCACCATTGCATCCAAATATACCAAGGACGGCCTTTCTCCTCAGATCTCTGCAGAGAAACTTCTCTCCTATATCCCTGCAGCGTCCGCCTTCTGCACCATTGACACACTGCAGCCCTTTTCTCTGGACAGTACCAATATAAGCCCCCAGCACTGGATCCAGCTGGCGGCTCTCATTGAAAAAAAGTATGAATTTTATGATGGCTTCGTGATCTGTCATGGCACAGATACCATGGCTTACACTGCAGCTGCCCTTTCCTATCTGATCCAGAATAACCGGCGTCCTGTAGTGATCACAGGTGCACAAAAGCCTATCGACCTGGCTATTACCGATGCCCGTTCCAACCTGCTGGACAGCCTGCGTTTTGCTTCCCATGACCGTGCCCACGGCGTGTCTATTGTATTTGGCGGTAAAGTCATTGCCGGAACACGGGCAAAGAAAGAATTTTCCAAAAGCTATAATGCTTTTTCCAGTATTAATTATCCGGATATTGCTTCTATCCATGATGAACGGATCATCTTCTATATTGATGATAAAGACCAATCCACCAGACCTCTTCAGTTTTATCATGATATGAACCGAAAGATCTTTTTATTGAAGCTGGTTCCAGGCATTGACGGACGTATCCTGGATATGCTGGCGGATTCCTATGACGGATTGATCATAGAATCCTTTGGGGTAGGAGGGCTTCCGGACTATGGGGACTCCAGCTTCCAGGCCTCACTGGAAACATGGATATCCTCCGGCAAGATCGTCTGTATGGCTACCCAGGTCACACACGAGGGCAGTGACCTGGAAGTATATCAGGTAGGCAAAATGATCAAAGAGCGTTTTCCTATCCTGGAATCCTATGATATGACTCTGGAAGCGTCTGTAACAAAGCTGATGTGGGCACTGGCCCAGACCCAGGACTATGACGCCTGCCGTCAGCTTTTCTACACAACTGTAAATCATGACCTGCTGTTTGTTTAAGAATATCCTATTTCTTCATAAGAAGCATCTGGATCTCACCCTGGTTCTCCTGGGTGACGATCCTGAGTGACACAATAATTCATTTTAATCATCAAATTTCAAGCATAGATATTTGTCCAAACATGGTTCAAAAGGATGTTTATCTTCATATTCATATTCTCATTTTCCTTGTTCAACTCATTTTTTCTATACTATTTTTTATTTCATCAACGATTTCTTCTATATTCTTATTTTCTGTACTAACTCTAATCGCTTCCAAATAATTTTTATTCAAATATTCTACTTGCCATCCAACCTTCTCCATCTGTTGCCTTTGTATTTCTGGATTACGTATATCATCATTTTTTATACGCAACTTAATTGTATCTTTTGAAGCCTCAAGAATTACATGCATCATTGGAATTTGTCTTGCTTCAAAATAATCTAATAGCTCCGCCTTACATAATTTATCAACAAGAGACATTGATACTATTAGCATTTTTTCTAAATGAATTTGAACCTCTAAATCATTTCTAAATTCTTTTAAAAAATATTTATTATGATAAGGAAACATTCCTGCAAGAGTTTTTGCCGGATTTTCCCCCATCCATTTCATCCAATATAAGTCCGATTCTATGTATTCAGCATTCTCATTCTTAAAAACTTTTGCCAGTTCTTCTGCCACACATGATTTTCCGACTCCATTGGAGCCATCTATCCAAATGATCATCTATATAACCTTTCTGGAATAACCCGAACATTTTGCTTCTTTTCTTTTAATAAGAATTCGGAAATATGGAGTTTTTCCATTCACCCGTAGATCCTTATCGTCATCACCCTTTCTAAACTTAATAATCTCAAACTGATCTGGATCGTACTTGTTCAAAAAAGTGATCGGCACTCCCATCGCTCCCATATAATCGGCAGGTATATCTTGTGTTTTATTAACATTTATTCCACAGTAATTATCATAAAATGGATATGCCTCTTCATTACCTTCATATTTCTTTACAAGCTTGATTGGCTGATGTCTTTTTTCATTATCTAATGAAGTTAACCACATACAGTTATTGGGCGAAATAATTCTGTCACCATTTTCATGTACTCTAGCTTCTGTACCATACAATTCGTAACTTTCAGGAACAATAAAACCGGATATTCCTCGTCCAAAGCGAACCCCCAACCATGCTCTATTAGCCTGGATCAATGGAAAAACTTCTTTGTAAGTAATTGCATTAATGTTACTAATGATAAGAAAATCTTTATTATAACTGTCTAATTGCCTTATATATTCTCTAAATAACGAAAATGGGGGATTAGTCACAACTATATCACTCTGCTCTAAAATTTTTACGCATTCATCACTGCGAAAATCTCCATCTCCTTGCAATAAAGTAATCTCTACATTTTTTCCATCATAACTATAAAAGCTAGCTCTCTTTCCGTAATATGTTGCATATAGTCTTTTTAATTTTAACTCCACAAAATGATCGTGAAAGTATTTCCAAAAATTCGACATTTCAGGATTATCACAATTACAATATACTGTTTTATTTTTAAAATGTTTTGTATAATGAATCATTTCTTTTTCAATATCAATTAACTGAGTATAAAACTCATCCTTTTTATTAACTTTCGCTTTATCTAGAAGTGTATGATCAACCACTCTTTTTTTCATAAATCAAACCTTACTTCCTTGTAATCTGAATAAACAAATCCTTTCCAAGCATTTTTAATGACGTTCTTGCAATATCCAACATAACATTGATCATATCTTCATCATTCCAATGTCCTCCTTTTCCTTTTGTATAGATTGAAGCCGCCTGCAGCATAATAGTAACACCATTACACTTAACAAACTTGTTTTCACACAAATTTGTATTGATAGGCATTCCGTAATTTGAAGCAGTTAAACGATCAAGCCTATTCAAATCTCCCGCATTATATGTCAAAATCACTTCTCTTCCATCCGGTCTTGTTACGTTTACATTTTCAGTAAGAAAATTTGAGCCCTCAAGAAAAAGAATGTACGGAAAATAGTTTTCTCCCAACATAAAGTTTGCAATTTCACTAATATTTTTATGTGCTCTTTCAATTGCATTACCTGCAACCATTGTATCCTGATTTCTATTTTTTCCTACCAACACACCCCTTTGTATATTTTCAATATCTTTTCCTTGATGTTTCGCTTCTGAAACGACAACCACTCTCCAGTTTCCATTATCGTCCTTCACTTCAATTAATCCGCCATCCGGGATAATTTTTGCATTTTCAACAAACAATGTTTGTCCCAAATAGTTATCAATTTTCTTAAGAGCCTCATTAATCTCCTTTTTAGAAAGCTCCTTCCTATAACGAAAAGTCAACATAGGGAACTCCTCTGAAAGCCTATTCATTACAATCATTGATGTATTAGACACTTCTTTATCATGCACCTGTGCATCCTCATGAAAAATTGAAATTGGCCCTTGTCCTTCTATTTGCTGCTCTGATAGTCTATCAGACTGTTCTTTTTTCATTCGTTTATACTCCTTTTGTGCTTTATACAAAAAAATCATCAATATTTTCAATTGCTTTATATGATGTGCTTTGGCCTAACTCTTTCATCGCCAAAAGATGTTTATCAAAGTATTCAAGTGATTTTTTATCACTATCACACATTAAACAATGTCTCCCCTCATTTATACATACCCTTCCAACTGTTCCGCTACCAGCAAAAAAATCCAATACAACAGCACCAGGATAAGATAATGATTTTACCAACCGTGCAATGAGCTCAACGGGTTTTTGTGTCGGATGCCCAACGCGCTCTTTACTGTTTCCATTTAATCGTCCAACCTCCCAGACATTGGTAGGATTCTTCCCTTTTCTCGTATTTTCCGGGTTTAGTCTTTTGTCTTTTAATGCATTTTTCAAATCTTTCTCCGAATAAGGAACTCTAACTGAATCCAAGTCAAAATAATAATTTTCTGTTTTAGCTAACCAAATTATCTCTTCATGTCTATTGGCAAAAAAGCGCTGTGCAGATATACCATTTTTATAATGCCATATTATAGTATTTATCAGTTTAAACTTCGTATAGTGTCTTATATACTGTATAATATCAAACAAATCACCCGACTTTGTATCCCTAAATTGTATCCCACCAAAAACAATCATATTTCCATTTTGGGACAAAACTCGATAGGCTTCATCAATCCACTTTGATGCCCATCCAATATAATCCTTATATATATCCCATTCGGCAAGTTTTAGATTATATGGTGGATCAATGCAAATTAACTGGATCGAATTATCCGGCAATTGTTTTAGAAATTCAACACAATCTAATATTTTATGTAGAATTTTAATCTCTTTAGGGAATTCAAAATCTAAAGCTGATTTATGTTTTAAACTATCATTTTTCCGCATTTTATTCAACAATACCTTTGCACGATTATTATGAAATTTGCTATTTTCTTCTGATTACGTAACAAATTTACTAAAACATCCTCTCTCTTACATTTTGCTGCTTCCCTACTTCATAAGAAGCATCTGGATCTCACCCAGGTTCTCCTGGGTGACGATCCTGTAATGCATACGGATGTACTTTCCGTCCTGAAGCTCATACTCCTCCGGAAGTTTTGTCCCTGCCGTGATAGATCTTGCCAATTCCAGCATCCCATCTGCCTGTCCCGCTGCATCATTTAGCACAGTTCCCAGCATTTTCCCATCATTGACTGCGTTCAGTCCCACTGTTGTACCGTCGATCCCAAGTACCATGGGCCAGTCCTGGGAATCCGGATCATAACCTGCAGCTTCCAGCGCATCCACTGCGCCAAGTGCCATATCATCATTATTGGCAAGCACTACCTCAATCCTGTTTCCGAACCGCTCCAGGAACTGCTTCATCTTATTTGCAGCCTGATCCCTGTTCCAGTTAGCGATCTCATCGGAAAGCTTCTCTACCAGATAACCACTTCCAGTGATCTCATTGATAACAGACATGGTGCGTACCATAGAATCGTTATGACCGGCTTCTCCTTCCAGCATAATATACTGAAGTACTCCGTCACCATTCTTATCAATACGGTTAAAATCCTTTTTACATTTTTCTACCAGAATATCACCCTGCAGTTCTCCTGATTCAAAAGCATCTGCGCCTACATAATACAGCTTGTCCCACCGTTCCAGATCTTCCTGTACCAGTTCCCTGTTAAAAAAGATCACCGGCACATCACTAGCCTGGGCCTTTTCAATAATGGTGGACGCATCTGTCCGGTCCACCAGATTAATGCAGACCACGTCCATCCCATCTTTAATAAAATCATCCATCTGATCATTCTGGATCATCTGGCTTTTATTGGCATTTTCCACATCCATAGTGATGGAAATCCCCCAGTCTTTTTCCCTGGTCTTTGCATAGTCCTGAAAATTAGAAACCAACTCTGACACAAACGTATCATATTGATCATACACACTGATCCCGATCTTCAGATTTTTCCCATCCTGCTCCTTCCGGCTCTGACCTGTTCCGCATCCGGAAAACACAATAGCAGCAGTTGTAAAGACTCCTATGGTCCTGTATATTCTTTCTGTTTTTTTCTTCATCTAAGCCTCCGTCAGATGCTTGGGAAAAGCAGACGTTCATTGTCTGACTCATATAAAGTATCCTGTGTAACAAGCTTGTACTTTATATTGACCTGCTCCGTAAAATAACCCTTTTTTTCTTTATCCACCAATGTCTGTATTCCCTCATACCCCATGTTAAACTCATTCTGGTATACAAACCCCTGCAGCAGCCCATTATCCAGATCTGTAACCGTCTGCAGAGTATTCCCGATCCCGTAAATGCGGAAAGTTTTTCCTTCCTGTTCCCTGGAAGAAGCTTCTCCCTGCCATGCAGCTGCAGCTTCTTCTGTAGAAACTTTATCCAGAGCCGCAATATACTGTCCACATTTCTGGAAATTGGTTCCAATATACAATCGTAGGCTGAAATCCCCTTCCTTCCTGGAAAGATCCTGGATCTCCACCGGCGGCTCAGCTTTTTTCAGCTGATCCACAAGACCTTCATATCTCTGGCTTACACTGTCCCGTTCCATATATTCACGGATCACTGTCACTACACGCTGACTACCCTGTTCTTCCATATCCTTCAGGATCTTTTGCCCCAGTGCCTGGCCCATACCATAATCATCCCCGGTAATGCTGAAATAATTACTGCTGCTTATGCCTGAAGCCCCGGTTTCCAGTGCAACCAGGGGTATCTGGATATTATCATCTTTCAGTGCGTCTCCCAAAGCCTTGCTGTCCACCGCTGCAAATAATATCCCTGAAACTCCGGAATCAATCTCCCGGCGTATCAATTCTGCCTGCTCCTGTGCCGTATCTCCTGTGCTCATATTCACATAATTCACTTTCAGCCCGAAATCTTCCTCAGCCTGACGGATCCCCTCCAGAAGGGTAGTCCATTCATTGTCCGTATTCTGATATAAAATAACGGAATACACAGACGGACTGTCCGAAGTGCCGCGAATTGCCCCATAATAATAGGACACAGCAAGAAGCACCACCGCCGCAAAGATCACTGCCCAGATGGCAATATGGTTTCTTTTTTGCGTCATGCTTCCACCTCCCCTGGCGCCTTTACTTCTTCTGTCTTTGGCAGATGGATCCTTACTATGGTTCCCTGATCCGGCTCGCTGATGATCTTCAGTCCGTATGCTTTGCCGAAATAAAGCTGGATCCTCTGATGTACATTCCGAAGACCTATACCTGATCCTTTACTTCGTATTCGGGTATCATCTGTAAGAAGCCTTTCCACCTGCTCCTCTGGCATACCAAGGCCGTTATCTTCCACCTCGATAAACAGATCTGATCTTCTGGTGTAGGCACGAATGGTGATCTCTCCGTCACCATCCATATATTCCATGCCATAATAAATCGCATTTTCAATCAATGGCTGAATGATCAGCTTGATCGTCTTATACTTTTCAATTCCTTCCTCGATCTCAAAGCAGGAAACAAATTTATTCTTATATCGGTATTTCTGAATATCCAGATAGCTTCTGGCGTGCTGCAGTTCATCCCCTACCGTAATGATGTTTTTTCCTTTGGAAAGGCTGATCCTGAAAAGCCGTCCCAGTGCCTGTACCATAGATACTGCATCATCATACTGTTCTGCCTCGATCATCCACATAATGGAATCCAGTGTATTATAAAGAAAATGGGGATTGATCTGTGACTGTAAGGCATCCAGCTCACTTTTCCTTTTCTCTTCCTGCTCTTTTACAATGTCATCCGTCAGCTTGCGAAGCTGCTTCACCATACTTTTGATGGTTTCCCCAAGATGCTGGATCTCCGGCGGCCCGCCAATGTAGATCCCTTCCCCGGCTCCTTCTGCCAGTCGTTCCTGCTCCACACCTATACCGCGCAGAGAATCCTCCAGGCTCTTCAAAGGCATAGACACACGTACTGCCACAAACTGGTTGGCAAAGATCATAACAAGTATAGAAATAATGATTATGATCACCGCCATGATCCTGGTCTGACTGAAATTCTGATAAAAATTGGTCATAGGCGTAACACTAACGATCTTCCATCCGGTATAACCTACGGTTTTTACCATCACCATCCGGTCCTGTCCCTGGAAATTCTCTCTGTGAAGGCCATCACTATAGCTGACTGCCTGCTGGTTATTTTCTTTCAGCATATTGGAAAAAATCAGGTTCTGCCTTGGATGATATATGATCTTGCCATCCCCGTCCACAAGGTAGACATAACTTAATTCCTGGCTGTTGACCTTTGTAAAAAGCTGGCGGATACCACTGAAATCCATATCAACAAGCAGAATACCGCCGGACAGCTTACCATCACTGGTCAATTCCACACCGCGGCTTAAGGAAACTACCCAGTAATACCTGCCGCTGCTGTTTTCAAAAATATTCTGTACGTGCAGTTCGGAAAAATGCAGATTCTCCATTTTGTCCTTTGCGCTGGTAAACCAGGTCTGATCCTGGATATCTGCGTTATCTTTCATAGTACCCACAGGCGATGCCCCGATCAGCTCTCCCTCCTCTGTAAAGCAGGAAATACTCACCAGATTGTCTTTATTTACTTCATACAGAAGATTTAATTCCTGACTAATGTCATCCCTTGCAAAATCCACATTTTTGATCACATTGTAATACATCGCATCAGAAATACGCATCATATTCCGCAGGTAAGTATTTAAATTCATTTCCACCTGTCCCAGAAGCTGCTGGGTATCCTGGATCACTACATCTTCGGAAGCCCGTCCGTAGCTTTGATAAAGAAACACTCCGATAAATGCCATTCCCACAAGAGCAACAAAGGTAAATGAAAGAGAGATCAAAAACTGCATCCCCCGGTTATTTACAGCATTCGTCAGCTTCCTCCATAATTTCCTGATCTGTTTCATCCTGCTCTCCTGTTACTTATTGTTATAGACTTGCCCTGTATTTTGACGGTGAAATCCCGTATTCCTTCTTAAATACATAACTGAAGTAATTTGGTTCCGTGTAGCCTACTTCTTCTGCGATCACATATGTTTTGTCCTCTGTAGTACGAAGCAATTCCACTGCATGCTCCAGTCTTACTTTTGTCAGGTATGCCACAAAGCTTTGTCCCACTTCTTTCTTGAAAATGGTAGAAAAATATGCAGCACTTACATTCAGATAGCGGCACAGGGTATCCGCTGACAGATCGTTCTCCATGTAATGCTCATTAATATACGCCTTTGCCTGCTCCGTCAGCTTCATGGTGGAATCTGTCCTCTCATGACGGAGGGTATGCCGCAGATTGGTGCACACGTCCCGCAGCCAGTTCTCCAGTTCATCTATAGAAACGTGTTTATATAATTCCTGCCAGGGTACATCCATTTCCCCGAAAATCTGCCTTGTCTTAAGCTTGTAGGATCTTCCGATCTTCATAAGTTCCGTAATCAGCTCCATGAATATCAGCTGGTATTGATTTGGGGTAATGGAAAAACTGCGGATGCTGTCCATAAACTGCCGGATCGCCCCATCTGTCTCATCCCGGTTTCCCAGCTTTACTGCCCGCACCAGATTCTGAAAATCATATTCCAGAAATGATACCGCATCCTTGGGGCTTGGCTCTATATCATGAATGTACAGTACCCGGTTGCCTCCCATAATGGTCCTGTATTCCATAGCACTTCTGGCTTCCTGATAAGAAGTGGTCAGATAATCCACATGGTCGCAGATCTGTCCCACTGCTGCAGTTACCGGCACTTTCAGCACACGATCCCCCATCTTACAGATCTGATCCAAATGATACAGTGCTTTCTCCATTTCATTTTTATCTTTCAACATAAAAATAATAATGATTTCGTCCAGATAACTGATACTGTAAAAATGCATCCGCTCATTCAGATAATCCCTGGACATATCCTTCAGGGAAATACTTAGCAGCTGCTGGTTCTGCCCTGCCGTCTCTCCGGAGCCTGTATCTACATATAGCAGGGATACCACATAATAAGGTGCCCTGAAATCCATTTCATAGTTTTCCAGCATATTCTGCGCCCGCTCTCCGGTCACCTTTCCTTCCAGGATACCCATAACCAGCTGTTCCTGCATAGCTGGAAGGCTTTTCTGATAATATTCATATAGCCGGTTCATATTCCGATGTTCATTGATCTCATCATCCAGTTTCTGCCGAATCCTGGTCAGAACCTCTTCCATATCCTTTACACTGATGGGTTTCAGCAGATACTCCTCTGCCTCCAGATGCACAGCCTCTCTGGCAAATTCAAAATCATCAAATCCTGAATAAATGACCACCTTGATATTACGATAATTCTCTTTCAGTTTCCTGCAAAGAGTCAAGCCATCCATGTAAGGCATTTTGATATCTGTCATCACCACATCAATATGCAGCTGCTCTGCCATTTCCAACGCTTCCTGGCCGTTTTCCGCAGTCCCTGCCAGGCAGAATCCCATAGCCTCCCAGTCAATCTTTTTCTTCATGGCACGAAGCACATCCATCTCGTCATCTACCAGTAAAATCTTATATAAATCCATAATTTCTCATCCCATCCGTCTTTTTCGTTTATCTAATACAACACTTTCTATTGTATAAAAAATCCCCACTGAATACAAGGGTATCCAGTGGGGAAACGTAAGCTTCCAACCATTTTTTGGCTCTTACACTTATTATTTTTTAACAATGTATTTTCTGATATCCAGAGCGATTGCAACAACGATAACGATACCCTGTGCAATGTACTGCAGGTTCGGGTTCAGTCCCAGGAACTGCAGAGCAGATTTCAGAAGCTCGAATACTGCAACACCGATGATAACACCGGAGATCTTACCGATACCACCGTTTACAGAGACACCACCGATTGTACAAGCTGCAATAGCCTCCAGCTCATATCCGTTACCCATCTGAGTAGAAGCACCACCGGATTTACCACCAAGAAGGAATCCTGCGATTGCATACATACAAGCTGCTGTTATATAGATGATGATCTTTGTCTTCTTAACATTAACACCGGAAACCTCAGCTGCAACCTCATTACCACCAATTGCATACATGTATTTACCATGACGTGTATAGTTGAATACGAACCAGAAGATTACTGCTGCAATGATCAGGTACAGGAACAGAAGCGGGAATACACCGCCGATCTTTCCCTGTGTAACAGCTGTATAATCTGCACGGTATCCACCGATGGGCACGTTGTTTGTAACAACCTGCGCAATACCATAAACGATCATCTGCATACCCAAAGTACCGATGAATGCAGGTACACTTAAATAAGAAATAACAACACCATTGATCAGACCAAATACTGCACAGAGCGCCATACAGATCAGAAGAACTACCCATACATTCAGCTGTGGGAAATCAGGCCATACTTTACCAGGTGCATCTGCTTTCTGAAGCATGATACCGGAAAGGCAGGCAGAAAGACCAACCATACGTCCTGCAGAAAGGTCTGTTCCTTTCGTGATCAGACATGCGCTGACTCCAAGTGCAATGATAACACGAGGTGCTGCGTTGATAGCAAGGTTCATAATGTTTCTGAAGCTTCTGAAGTTAGGCTCTGTAATACTTACATAAATTACCAGCAGCATCAGAAGTACGATAATACCGTTATCCAACAAAACTTTTTTAAGATCAAACTTTTTTGTCTTATCCATTTTATTATCCTCCTTCGCTTAGAACTGTGTTGCGAAATACATGATGTTTTCCTGAGTTGCCTCATCACCGGAAACCTCTCCGGTAATCTTACCGTTACACATTACCATGATACGGTTGGATACACCGATCAGCTCAGGCATCTCAGAGGAGATCATAATAATTCCTTTTCCCTGCTTTGCAAGACTGATCATAATCTGATAGATCTCATATTTTGCTCCTACATCGATTCCTCGGGTAGGCTCATCCATAATCAGTACATCCGGGTTATTTGCCAGCCATCTGGAAATAATAACCTTCTGCTGATTACCACCTGACAGAGACTGGATCAATGTCTTGCTGCTTGGTGTTTTGATACTTAATTTTCCAATATTATCCTGAACCAGCTTTTCAATCTTTCCGTTGTTCAGCTTCACGCCGCCCTCTACATAATGGTCAAGGGATGCAATCGAAATATTATCTGCAATAGACAGGCATCCAAGAATACCACTTCCACGACGGTCCTCTGTGATCATGCCGATACCATTGCGGATAGCATCTTTCGGGCTCTTGATATTCAGTGGCTTTCCATTCAGCTTTACTTCGCCGCTGGTAGTATGGCGGATACCAAAAATGGCCTCCATCAGCTCTGTACGCTGTGCTCCAACCAGACCGCCGAATCCAAGGATCTCACCTCTTCTCAGCTTAAAGGAACAGTTCTTGAAAGAATTGCTGTGAATGCTGGTAAAATTGTCTACTTCAAGAAGTACATCTCCCGGTGTGTTATCAAGGGGAGGATAAATATTTGTAAGCTCACGGCCTACCATGTTTTTAACAATATCATCATCACTGATGTTTTTCATTTCCCATGTACCAACATAAGTACCGTCTCGCATGATGGTAATATCATCAGAGATCTTACGAAGCTCTGCCATCTTATGGGAAATAAATACAAAGGACACGCCTCTGTCACGTAAATCACGTACAATACGGAAAAGAGCTTCTACCTCATTATCTGTCAGAGATGAGGTGGGCTCATCAAGAATGATCAATTTTGCCTCCTGTGAAACTGCCTTGGCAATCTCAACAGACTGCATCTGTGAAATGGATAAATTCCCAAGTCTTTTCTTTGGGTCAAAAGGCATCTTAACATTATCAAGCCATTTCTTTGCCTCTTCATTCATTGTTTTGTGGTCGATCACCTGAAGTGGTCCCACTTTCTTAGTCGGAAAACGGCCAAGATACATATTCTCAGCGATCGTCCGCTCCGGAACAGGCTGCAGCTCCTGATGAACCATTGCCAGTCCGTTATGTAATGCTTCATCCGGATTGTTAATGTCGACCTTCTTACCGTCTACATAAACTTCTCCTTCATCCATATGGTAGATACCAAACAGGCATTTCATTAGTGTAGACTTACCTGCGCCGTTCTCTCCCATAAGGGCGTGGACGGTTCCCGGCCGAACCTTAAGATTTATCTTGTCCAGCGCTTTGACACCCGGGAAGCTTTTGCTTACACCGCGCATCTCCAATCTATATTCTGCCATCCCACTCTCTCCTTTCCTGGATATTGGCCGAACAGCCATTGTAATCGTAATCCCTGTTGTAACTGTTCAGTATTTCTGGCATATTACCTACTGAATCGTCACATCCTGTTCATAAAATCGGGTGTGTCCTTCAGACACACCCGAAATGTTCAGTCAACTGTCAATGCGAATCTGAATTATTTGATTTTGTCAAGAATTTCCTGTGCGTTGTCAGCTGTAACTTTTACATAGTCAACCATGTTTACAGGATCAACTTCCTCGCCTTTGAGGAATTTAACTGCAAGGTTAGCAGCACCCTGAGCCTGGCTGAAGTAATCGTTGAATACTGTACCTGTGAAGTTACCATCAACGATATTCTGAACAGCATCTGTAAGAGCATCAACACCTACAAGGTAGATATCCTTGCCAACTGTTCTGCCAGCTGCCTGGATAGCCTGAAGAGCACCAAGAGCCATAGCATCGTTGTTGCAGAATACAACTTCTACATCATCGCCGTACTGTGTAAGAGCATCCTGTACGATCTGCTGTCCTTTAGCCTGATCCCAGTCACCTCTCTGAAGAAGAAGCTCATCAACTTCTACACCAGCATCTGTAAGAGCTTTGATGGAGTACTCTGTTCTGTACTGAGCATCGATGTTCTCCGGATCACCCTGAACCATGATATAGGAAACTTTGCCGTCGCCATTGATATCACCTTTGTTCTCTGTCTCAAGGATCTCTTCGCCCTGGAATGTACCGGACTGTCTAGCATCTGCACCGATGTATGTAGCTTTCAGTCCATCAGAAGCCCATCTGTCAGACTCTGTCTCATCTGGCTGACGGTTGATATATACTACAGGAATACCTGCTTCGTTGCACATATCTGTTACCTGAGGAGCGGAAGAAGACTGAACAAGGTTCAGGATCATAACATCAACCTGATCTGTGATGAAGTTGTTGATCTGGTTGGTCTGCTCTGCCTGGTCATTCTTACCATCCTGTACGATTACATTGTCAGGATTAAATCCAAGATCCTCGGTAAGATAACGAACTAACTCTGTACGATACAGTGTCATGAAGTTATCTGTAAACTGATAAATACTGATACCGATCTTTGCGTTCTCTACATCAACGCCTTCCATATCTGGTTTTGCAAGAACATCACTTGCTGCCTCTGCTGTATCATCTGCTGCTTCTTCTGCATCAGCATCCTCAGCCTCTGCATTTTCCTCTGTTGCTGCCTCATCTGTAGTTTCCTCAGCTACGTCCTCTGCAAATACAGCTGTTGATCCGATCATTGTTACTCCCATTGCTACACAAAGTAAGCTGGCAAGTACTTTTCTCTTCATTGAAAACGTCCTCCTTTTATTGCGGTTCGTACCGCTCTTGATGTTTTATATTTTAGCAATCCTTGTTTAGGAAATAAATATAATATTTTTTTGTCTATCTATAAATTTCTTAACGTATTTAATCGTTTTTAACAGTTTTTGGTGTTCATTTTTATGCACTTTTACCATTACCCATTAGGTTTTTCTTATTTATCAAAAGAAATCTATAATTTTTTGTTTTCTTGCCCGTCAAAAGATTTTGCGATATAATGAGCAAACGAGGAGGATCAACCATGAACAAAAAAGAAATTTCCGAGATCAAAAAACAGTTTTCACCAGCCAATTGTTCCATTACAAGGATCTGCGGCTGTTATGTGGATGGTGACAAGAATAAGAAAACAGAATTAAAAGAAGCCTTCCTCTCCCTGTCTGAGGAAGAAATGTTCAAATATTTTGAGATTTTCAAGAAAACCCTGTCCGGTACCCTTGGTAAAAACCTGCTGAACATGGAATTTCCAACGAATCAGGAAGTAGATGGAGGAACCCAGGAATTTCTTATGCGTCTTAGAGCCAGCCGTCTCACCGACGATGAACTGATCCAACAGTTCTATGACCGGATCATTGAGAATTACGATTATCCAGAGAATTATTACATTATCCTTGTCCATGCAGTATATGATATTCCAGGCAAATCTTCTGACGGTCTTGACATGTTTGATGCATCTGACGAGATCTATGAGCATCTTCTTTGCAGCATCTGCCCGGTTAAGCTTTCTAAGGCAGGACTTTGTTATAATGCAGAGACAAATCTGATTGAAGACCGTATCCGCGACTGGATCGTGGAAATGCCGGAGTCCGGTTTTCTTTTCCCCGTATTTAATGACCGGAGCACAGACATCCACGGACTTTTATACTATTCCAAAAATGCAGAAGCACTTCATGATCTGTTTATTGATCAGGTTCTGGGCTGCACAGCTCCCATGTCTGCTGGTGGACAGCGGGATTCCTTTAACATGCTTGTAGAAGAAACCCTTGGAGATGACTGTGACTACAATACAGTGATCAGCATCCATGAGAAGCTGAACGAACTGATCGAAGCACAGAAAGATGAGCCTGAACCGGTAGTGCTCACAAAACCGGAAGTGAAGAGGCTTCTTGAGGACTGTGGCGTGGCAGAAGAAAAGCTGGATACCTTTGACCAGCAGTATGAACTTGTAGCAGGAGATCAGCCTTCCCTGATGGCCTCCAATATTGCCAGCCCCCGTAAATTTGAAGTCAAAACACCGGATGTAGTAGTGAAGATCGATCCTGAGCGTGCAGAATTGATCGAGACCAAAGTAATTGACGGTCGAAAATGTCTGGTGATCCCTATGGAAGGTGAGATCGAAGTTAATGGCATCTGCGTACACATGGGCAATCTTTCTGAAGACACAGAATATCCGGATAATGAGGTAGACGATGAATAGAAAAATCCTGTTTTTTGATATTGACGGCACTCTCGTCACAGCACCACCCTGTACCATTCCCGAAAGCACTGCCCAGGCCATTACCCAAGCCAGAAAGAATGGTCATCTGTGCTTTATCAATACTGGCCGCACCCGTGTGATCATCCCTAAAGATCTGCTGACTCTTGGCTTTGACGGTTATGTATGTGGCTGCGGCACTCAAATCTACATGAATGGCCAGCTGCTTTTCTCTAAATCCATCCCCCATGACCAATGCGTGGATATTGTAAAAAAGCTGCGTCAATTCCATATCCCCACGTATTTTGAGCGGTGTGATGCAATTTTATATGATGGTGAGCCACATCATCATCCTGTTTTCCCTATGATCCAGAAAATGGCACCTACGGAGAACATAGCTGAATACACCGGAGAAAAAGCTGCCACTTATACCTTCGACAAATATCTGGTATCCATTGGGCCAGACTCTGACCGGGCAGGCTTTGAAAAATATGTAAAAGAAAATGACATGATCTGTTTTGATCATGGGCATGATGTATGGGAAGTTACTCTTGCCAAATATACGAAAGCTACCGGCATCCAGTTCCTGCTGGATCATCTTGGCATGTCCCTGGAAGACAGCTTTGCTTTTGGTGACAGCACCAATGACCTGGCTATGTTGAAATATGCAGGCACCAGCATTGCCATGGGCAACTCCATGCCTGAGATCTTTCCTTTTTGTACTTACCGCACCACAGATATTACAGACAATGGGATCTGGAATGCAATGAAGCACTTCCAGCTGATTTGAAAATAAATTGCTCATATTAAAAAATGGGTACGCAGCACTGATCTGTGCCACGTACCCATTTTTTATGGATTGATATGTCTATCATTCTTCTGTATCGTCTGCAGCCTCTTCTGTAGGTGTTACCTCAGTCTCCTCTGCGGCCTCTTCTGTAGGTGTTACCTCGGTCTCCTCTGCGGCTTCTTCTGTAGGTGTTACCTCAGTCTCCTCTGCAGCTTCTTCTGTAGGTGTTACCTCGGTCTCATCTGCTGCCTCTTCTGTAGGTGTTACCTCGGCCTCCTCTGCTGTCTCTTCTGTGCTGTCACCTGCTGCATCTGATGTGGTAGCTTTGATGGTGAAAGTATGATTATCTGAGAATGTAAGAGTCTTAAGAACTTTCTCGTCCTCTGTGACTTTCGCATCATCCAGCCACTTCTCGGTTGTTTCGGAATAATATTTATTCTCTTTTGTAGTGGTTACGGATTTAACCTTGGAAGCAGTAGCATCCTCATCCTTCTCAGAATCCAGTCTGAGGATATAAGCAGCTGTATCTGTCTCTACAAGAGAGTCATAAACTTCACCCTCTTTCAGGGTACGAAGTGCAGTGAGCACTTCATCCGGATATGCAGTAGACTGGAAATCCTCATCATCAGATTCTTTGGTAGTAAATGTGCCATTTAATGCGGTATAGCTGTCATCTACCCCCTTAGCGATCTCTTTCATATCTGCTGTGGGATCCTCTTTCACCTTATCAAGGATCTCCTGAGCCTGCTCTTTCCTCTTGGCAATATCGTCATCTGTCAGATCATCTCCGGACAATGAAATATTAACATAGGTAAAGGCTGACTGCTGTGCATCATCCTCAGAAACCTCAATATTGCCTTCTTTCTTGATAGGATCCTGCATCTTCTTCTGATAAGTCTCAAGCTCAAGCAAAGTCTTCACCTGATCCTCTGTAACAGAAAGCTCCTTGATCGTATCCTCATCATTATCCTTCATAAAGGCTGCTGCTGCGTCTTCAATGCCTTTCTGCTCATCCTCTGTGATCTCCACATTGTAATCTGCAGCCTTCTCTTTCATTACGTACAGAATCTCTACCTGCTTCAGGGCACTCTTTACAGCGCTCTCTCCATAAGTCTCTCCTGTATCCTCATCTGCCACACCACTCCAGATATTGGAAGCACTGCCACCCATAAACTGCTGATACATAGCAATTGTCTGTGCCTGCTGCTCTCTTGCAAAAAGACTTAATACACCCATCGGCACGTCTGTACCATCTACAGTAGCAACTGTCTTTGTTCCATCTACTTTTTTCTCACCGCAGCCTGTAAACATCCCTGCTGCCAGCACTCCGGCCAGGGCTGCGATGGTTGTTCTTTTCAATAAATCCTTCATATCTTCCTCCAATCTGACGCACCTGTATCACAGGTTACACTTTTTATAGTATATCCTGTTTTTCCTCATCAGGCAACTATTTTTGTGTGAATTTTGATGATACCAGGGTTAAAAGGTCCAGGAACCGCCTGTGCTTGGTTGTTCCCCTTATTCCACCAGTTCCAGCAATTCCTCTGCAAACCGGGTAAGTGCAGGAACCACAGGTCCTACAGGTGCAAACAGGAATTTGGGCGTCTGATCGTTTTTAAATTGCAGGGACCGTCTGTATTTTTCCATAAGCGGCGGAATCCCTGCCGGATTGATCTTTGCATTTTCATATAAAGTGATCCTGCACTCCCTGGATGTCTGTTTGATCTCCGTAATATATGCCTGGTGTGCCAGTGCCTTCAGACGGGCAATGGCCAGAAGATTTAGTACTGCTTTTGGCGGTTCCCCAAAACGGTCGATCAGCTCTTCCAGCATTTCATCATAATCCTGCTGAGACTCTATCCCTGCGATCCGTTTATAAATATCCAGCTTCTGAAACTCATTGGATATATAGGTGTCCGGGATAAATGCATCCATTACAAGGTCTATAGTGGTCTCAAAATCGTCCATGGTCTGAATGCCCTTAGCCTCTTTGACTGCTTCACTAAGCATCTTGCAGTACAGATCATAACCTACTGCATTCATATGTCCATGCTGCTGCGCTCCAAGAAGGTTTCCTGCTCCGCGGATCTCCAGATCCCGCATGGCGATCTTGAACCCGCTTCCCAGGTCTGTAAACTCCCGTATAGCAGACAGTCTTTTTTCTGCTGTTTCTTTCAGCATACGGTTCTGCCTGTACATCAAAAATGCATATGCTGTCCGGTTGGAACGGCCAATACGCCCCCGCAACTGATAAAGCTGAGAAAGCCCATACTTATCTGAGTCATGAATGATCATAGTATTCACATTGGAAATATCCAGCCCCGTTTCAATGATCGTAGTGGAAACCAGTACATCGATCTCACCGCTTATAAAACCATACATCACCCGTTCCAATTCCCGCTCGCTCATTTGTCCATGGGCAAAATCTACCCTGGCCTCCGGAACAAGCTTTCCGATCCTGGCAGCTACTTCATCAATATCTGTCACCCGATTATATACATAATAAACCTGTCCGCCACGGCGCAGTTCTCTTTTGATGGCTTCCCGGACAGTCTCTTCATCATACTCCATCACATAGGTCTGGATAGGCATACGATCCATAGGCGGTTCTTCCAGCACACTCATATCCCTGATCCCGATCAAACTCATATGAAGGGTTCTTGGAATAGGTGTGGCGGTAAGTGTCAACACATCCACATCCTTCTTCATCTGCTTGATCCGCTCTTTATGTGCAACCCCGAAGCGCTGCTCCTCGTCAATGATCAGAAGACCAAGGTTTTTAAATTTTACATCCTTGGAAAGGACTCTGTGGGTACCTATCACAATATCCACCTGTCCCTTTTTCAGATCATCCAGTGTTTTCTTCTGCTGAGCAGGCGTGCGGAACCGACACAGCAGATCCACACGTACAGGAAATTCTTTCATCCTTTGTACAAAAGTATTGTAATGCTGCTGAGCCAAGATTGTAGTAGGAACCAGATACACCACCTGACGGCTTTCCTGTACAGCCTTAAAGGCAGCCCGCAGGGCAATTTCCGTTTTTCCATACCCTACATCACCACATACAAGGCGATCCATGATCTTGGTGCTTTCCATATCTTTCTTGGTATCTTCAATGGCCATCAGCTGATCGTCCGTTTCCTCATAGGGAAACATTTCCTCAAATTCTCTTTGCCATACAGTATCCGGGCCGCATACATACCCTTCTTTTTCCTGCCTGGCTGCATACAGCTCCACCAGCTCTTTTGCAATATTCTTTACGGCTCCCCGCACCTTGGTTTTGATACGGTTCCATTCCTGTGTTCCCAGCTTATTCAGCTTAGGCTTCCTGTCTGCATCTGCGCCGGTGTATTTCTGTAGGGCATCCAGCTGAGTAGCCAGAATATACAGGTTGCTTCCATCTCTGTACTCAATCTTTATATAGTCCTTGACGATCTTATCCACTTCTACCTTCTCAATCCCACGGTAGATCCCCAATCCATGCTTTTCATGGACTACATAATCTCCAATGGAAAGCTCGGAAAAATCCTGGATATGATTGCCATTATATTTTTTTCGTTTTTTCTTTTTTTTCTGCTCCTGGCCAAAGATGTCCGTCTCCGTCATCACTGCAAATTTAACCAACGGATATTCAAAGCCTCTGCTTGCATGGCCATACAGCACCATGATCTCTCCCGGCTGGATCACCCGGTCATAATCCTGGCTATAAAAAGCATTCAGGCCTTCAGCCTGCAGATCCTTTGCCAGCCGTTCTGCCCTGGTACGTGAGCCGGATAATAGAGCGATCTGATATCCCTGCTTTTTGTATTTAAAAAGGTCTTTTACAAGGAGCTCAAAGCTGCTGTTGTAGGAATTTACAGATTGGACCGTCAGCCCAAAATTATCCGTAAATCTCCACCCTTCCCGGTTTGGTTCCAAAGCACATAGGGCGATACAGTTTCTTTTGTTCAGGTTTTTCTTAACATCCTCAAACCTGCACAGCCACTGTCCCGGAAGCTTCTGTTCCCCTTTTTCCTCCCTGTGCATCAGGCTCTGCTGATATTCCTCTTCCACAGCCTGGCCATTTTCTGTCAGCCGGTTAGGCTCATCCAGGAAAATCAAAGCTTCCTCCTCCGGAAAGTAATCAAGAAAAGATACCATACCTTTGTCCAGCGTTTTTTCTGCTGCCGGATAAATCATGATTTCTTCCAGATTATCCAAAGAACGCTGGCTTTCTGCATCAAAGCTGCGGATAGAATCCACTTCATCTCCCCATAGCTCTATACGCCATGGATTTTCTTCTGTCAGCGAATAAATATCCACAATGCCTCCACGGACTGAAAACTGTCCCGGCATCTCCACCTGGCCTACACGCTCATATCCCAGTTCTACCAGGGATTTTTTCAGCTGCTCCATATCAATCACACTGTCATTGTAAAAATGAAGCACCCGATTCTGTATTTTATCCAGAGGCATCAGATAATCCATGCAGCCGTCAATGCTGGTAAAAACCGTAACCTCTTCCCTCTCAAGAAGTGCCTGGATCACCTGCATCCGCTGACGGATCAGAAGGTTTCCGTGGATGTCCGCCTGAAAAAAAAGCAGATCCTTGGCTGGATAATACAACACTGTTTTATCATAAAAACGTGTGTCCTCATATAGTTCCTTTGCTCTTTTTTCATCCTCACAGATCACAAGACGACGACGGAACATGTCAGACAATCCGTGGATCATATTCGCTTTTTGAGAAAGGGTGCAGCCGGTCAACAGCAACACCCCTTTGTTATTTTTTATAGATTTCTGTATTTCTTCAAACTCTGCAAGATTGTGTAAAGGTTGAATAAATGTTTTCATATTTTCTTTTTCCGATTATATTCATTCATGGCCGCATCCGGTCCCTGTGCAATAATTTTTTCAACAGCGTCTGCCGCCTCCCGGATCGCTTCATCCACCAGCTTACGTTCACTGTCCGGGAATCTGGACAGCACATGATCCGCCAGATCCCAGCCTTGGGGCTTAGCACCTACGCCGATTTTGATCCTGACAAAATTCTGAGTGCCCAGCTTCTGGATAATGTCTTTTAATCCATTATGACCGCCTGCGCTGCCCTGCTTACGGATTCGCAGCTGCCCCGGCTCCAGATCAATATCATCGCTGATCACAATCAACTCCTTTTCAGGATCGATCTTGAAAAAATTCACCATGTCACGGACAGGACCTCCGCTAAGATTCATAAAGGAAAGAGGCTTCATCAAAATGGCCTTGTCTCCGCCTATGATCCCTTTTCCATACATTGCATTAAATTTTACGCCGCCCTGCGGTACATTATGCTTTTCGATCAGGCAATCAACGGTGTCAAACCCCATATTATGCCTGGTTGCCTCGTACTGTCTTCCTGGATTTCCCAAACCAACTATTAAATACATATTGTCCTCATGCTATCTAATTAAAATATACCATTTCTTCTTCCAGCGGCTCACATGGCGTAACATTCTCTGCATAAAGAACCACGCCATCCCCCTGGTATTCCATCCGTCTTTCAAAAGCCACTTTTGCAGTAACCTCCACCCATTCCTTTTCTTTCAGCTTAGGTGCAAATGCACTTTTGCATACAAATCCAAGGAATGTGGTATCGTCTGCACAACAGGTCATGGCGATCCTTCCAGGTACAAAGAATTTGCTGCCCATTCCGCGGGGTTTCATAACCCGTCCCTTAAACCGGACGGTTTTTCCAACATAAGTATCCGGATGATCCATTGCATCCACAAACCAGATACCGTAATCCTCAGGCGGAATTTCAATCACAGGAGCATTTACGTCAAAGGGCATCTGATCCCCGAAAATATCATCAATCTCCCCTTCTTCATCTTCAAAGATCACCTCTGCACTCTGATTGGAAACCTTAATGCTTCTCCGGTAATTAGCCAGCGGATCTTCTCTCTTGCACCGGTTAAATACTACCATGTCCGTATATTTCACCATATCCATAAAAATGGACTTCATATTTGCCATATATACCTGGAACGTACTTCCGTCCACACAGGTAATCTGCTGTTCCACACCCCAGCCAAAGGGCAGCTTCATGTCATAAAACCTGCTGACCAGCCACATGCCATTGTATTCAATGATCACTCTGTCCGGCTGATGGATAATCTCCATTGCCTCCAAGCGCTCTGTAGTCAGATCCTCTTCTTTTTCGATCACTTCTACCACTGTATTATTTTTCGCAAGGGCTTTTGTATCGTATTCCTCTTCTCCCTCTTCCATCAGTATGAGAAGTGTTTTTCCATCGATCTGGAAATAGTCCTGATCCAAGGTAAATCTGAGAAAAGTGGTTTTACCGCTTTCCAGAAATCCTGTGATCAAATATATGGGAACCCTGATCTCATCCATGGTCTATCCTCCGCCTTATGCATTCAATCCAAAAAGCTGTGCCAGTTTCTCTTCATTCAGCTTGGATCCGATCACGCAGAGACGACCGGTGTATTCAGGTGCACCTTCACGGATCTCTGTTTCTTCCGGAACCATGTCAAAATAAATCCATGTTCCATCTTCTGCAGGCAGCATTCCCTTTGCACGAAGGATGATACCATATTCCTCAGATGCTGACAGTGCTTCCAGCATTTTCTCCAGTGCTTCTCTGGTATATTTCTTAATAGTCTCACGGCCCCAGCTTGTAAATACTTCATCTGCATGATGGTGATGATGATCATGGTGGTGATCATGTCCACAGCCGCAACTGCATTCCTCATCATGATCGTGGTGATGGTGATGCTCATGTTCGTGGTCATGGTCATGTCCGCAGCTACACTCTTCATCGTGGTCATGGTGATGTTCATGCTCGTGGTCATGGTCATGTCCGCAGCCACACTCTTCATCATGGTCGTGGTGATGGTGATGTTCATGCTCGTGGTCGTGGTCATGGTCGTGTCCGCAGCCGCATTCTTCATCATGGTCATGGTGATGATGATGCTCATGCTCCTCTTTCAAAAGCTCTTCTTCCAGAGATACAGGATGCTCCATAACCTCCAGCAGCTTCTTACCTTCCAGCTTCTCGATAGGTGTGGTGATGATGGCAGCATTCTTATTAATCTCCCTTAAAAGCTCCATTGCCTTTGTGGCTTTTTCTTCATCCACAATATCTGTACGGCTCATAATGATAGCCCCGGCATACTCTACCTGGTTGTTGAAAAACTCGCCAAAATTTCTCATATACATCTTGCATTTCTTTGCATCAACAACCGTTGTATAGCTATTCAGTGTTATATCAACTTCTTTTTCCACACCCTGTACAGCCTTGATCACATCAGACAGCTTGCCTACACCGGATGGCTCAATAAGGATACGGTCCGGATGGTACTTCTCTACAACTTCCTTTAAGGATGCTCCAAAATCGCCGACCAGAGAGCAGCAGATACATCCGGAATTCATTTCACGGATCTGAATCCCTGCTTCTTTTAAGAAACCACCGTCAATGCCAATCTCGCCAAATTCATTCTCGATCAAAACAACCTGCTCACCCTGAAATGCATCCTTCAACAGCTTTTTTATAAGAGTTGTTTTTCCAGCTCCAAGAAATCCTGAAACAATATCAATCTTTACCATTTTATTTTCCTTTCTGTTCTGGATTTGATCCATGAACGCAACTTGACCAGGAAACGCTTGCGCCCCCTGGTTCATGCATAAAACGACGGCCGACGTCCCTGATCACAATACTGTAAACGTAACTGCTCCATATCCTCGCAGTCACCGGAAAGTATCTGTATCTCTTAGAAACGTCAGCCTGATATTCTTTTATCTAAGTCGAAGAAAATGTTCTCTTCGCAATAAATAAAACACTACCTTACGGTTCACAGCGGCTCGCTCTAAATCAGCCGTTGATCATGAAGTTCATCAGCTTCTCGATGTCTTCTTTCTCATATGCTACGATCTCAAGCTCCGGAATCTCGCCATTGGAGAAGATGTTTGCCAGAGATACATACTGAGATAATTTGGACTTCAGATTCAGTCTGTCGCCTTCGCCTGTAACAAGCTCTACTTTACCTGCACAGCTGTCAACTACTTCAAAAAATTTATCAACGTCTTTAATATTGGATACTTTCATGCTAATATCTCCTTTCAAACTCTACGCTTTCCTGATTAATATAACTGTTCAGCACTTTCACAGTTATATCTATTTCGCGCTCATTATACCCTAACTTTTTCTAAAAAGCAAGAGCAGGTTCACTTAATACAGAAAAAAAGATCAATAAGGTTACGTTACTATTCAAAGACAATATCCCTCGATGTATTTTGCCATAAGTATGGCAAAGTTCTTTCCGCTTAATACTGGAAAATAGCGATCCCGTATGCAGGCAGCGGATATGCAAACGAATATGGTCTGTTGTCGCACTCCTGCTTCACTGCCCGGAATACCTTCTTCCCGGTTCTTCCATTCTCGTCCATAAGCTGTGTATATTGCTTAAGTCTTGGCACACCAACCCGGTAGTCCGGTCTTGCAACCGGTGTAAAATTACATATAAAAAGAAGATTGTTTCTCTTGGTAGGCGACTTGCGCACAAAGCTGAAAATACTTCTGTAGGCATCGTCTGCATTAATCCATTCAAATCCCTGTGGATCATTATCTGTGGCATGAACGGCGGGATACTTTCTGTAAATATACAACAGATCCTTAACAAAGCTCTGCAGATCCCGATGCTCCTTTTCCTGAAGCAGAAACCAGTCAAGCTCTCGCTCCTCACTCCACTCCCGCAGCTGCCCGAAATCTTGTCCCATAAACAGCAGCTTCTTACCAGGATGCCCCATCATAAATGTATATCCGGCTTTCAGGTTTTTGAATTTGTCCTCCAATTCACCTGGCATCTTATTGAGCATGGAGCATTTCAGATGAACCACCTCATCATGAGAAAGCACCAGCACATATTTCTCACTGTAAGCATATGTAATAGCAAAGGTCATCTTATTGTGATTATCCTTGCGGAAATAAGGATCCAGCTTCATATATTCCAGGAAATCATTCATCCATCCCATGTTCCATTTCAGGGAAAATCCAAGACCGCCATCTTCTGCTTTGCCAGTTACCTTAGGCCATGCCGTAGACTCTTCGGCGATCATCACCGTCCCATGATTTCTTCCAAGGACAACCGTATTCAAATGCTTAAAAAATTCAATAGCCTCCAGATTCTCATTGCCACCGTACTTATTGGCTACCCACTGACCGTCACTTTTGCCATAATCCAGATAAAGCATGGACGCTACTGCATCCACACGCAGGCCATCCACATGGCATTCTTCGATCCAGAAAAGTGCATTGGCAATCAGGAAATTCTTTACCTCCGGACGTCCGTAATTGTAGATCTTAGTGCCCCAGTCCGGATGCTCCCCCTGTCTTGGGTCTTCATGCTCATAAACTGCTGTACCGTCAAAATTGGCCAGTCCATGGGCATCCTTGGGGAAATGAGCCGGAACCCAGTCCAGGATCACACCGATCTTCTGTCTGTGCAGATAATCGATCATATACTTAAAGTCCTGTGGAGTGCCATATCTGGAAGTAGGTGCATAATAGCCGGTAACCTGATACCCCCATGAGCCGTCAAACGGGTGCTCTGCGATCCCCATCAGTTCTACATGGGTATATCCCATTTCTTTTACGTACTTGGCTAACATCTCACCAAATTCCCGGTAATTGAAAAAGCCTTCTCTGTTATCCTCAGT
This sequence comes from Blautia glucerasea, assembly GCF_013304385.1. Taxonomy (GTDB): domain Bacteria; phylum Bacillota; class Clostridia; order Lachnospirales; family Lachnospiraceae; genus Blautia_A; species Blautia_A ammoniilytica. The sequence continues at coordinate 65,902 of NZ_JAAITU010000004.1, read as the reverse complement.
GCTTGGATGCTTCATCCAGGAGCCGGGATGCACTTCATAAATTGCCATTGCATCCTTTTTTTCGTTGAAACGAGGACGGTTCTTCATCCATACACCGTCATTCCATTTATATGAGGAAATATCTGTAATGCGGGAGGCAGTTCCAGGACGCATCTCGGCTGCATTTGCATATGGATCCGCCTTATAAAGCTCTTCGCCATGCATCCCCACAATATAAAACTTATACAGCTGCCCCTCTCTGGCTCCAGGCACAAAAACCTGGAAAACGCCAATAGGCCCGGCCTTTTCCATAGGATTTGCCTGGGTATTCCAATCATTAAACTCGCCGATCACGGATACATATTGTGCATTCGGTGCCCATACAGCAAAATATACACCTTTCTGTCTGCCATAAGAAACCGGATGGGCTCCCAGCTTCTTGTAAATATCATAATGCGTTGCCTGTCCAAACAGATACTGATCCAGCTCTGTGAACTGCATTCTCTCTCCCATACAGAATACCTCCTAGAAAACATTTATTAGCATATCAGCGCATAGCTGCTAAAAAGCTCTCATTAGGTGCAAGCTTCACCTGAAGAGCACCGTTTTCTTCTTTTATTACCGATCCGTCCAGAAGACTGGTATATGTCTTACCCTGCATCGGAACACGGATGCTTAAGTATGCATCTTTATCGTCATTATTCACTGCAACGATCACTCCTTCATCTCCCAGAATCCTTGCAAATGCATACTGTCTGTTCGTAAGAAGCAGCTCCTGATACCGTCCTTCAGACAATGCAGGCTGCTCCTTGTGGATACGTCCCAGTGTTTTTACCCACTGAAGAAGCTTTGGGTCTGGAACATGCTCAAGGACCTCCTTCAGATCTACTGCAGGACGAAGAGGATCATCGTTTGCCCCTTCTTTTCTTCCCTGAATGCCCCACTCTGAACCATAATACAAGGATGGAATACCAGGAAGTGTATATAACAGGGTATGTACCGGATAAATATGTCCTGGTACATTCAGCTTGGAAGCAATCCTGTCCACATCATGGTTGTCTACAAAGGAATACAGCTTCAATCCTTTGTAAATGCCTCCGTTAGCATCAAATTCCCTGCGAATGGTATGCGCTATCTCAAAATAATTGTGATCATTATGACCAGAATAAAGGCCCTTATGAAGTTCATAATTGGTTACGCTGTCCAGCTTATCTACACTAACATAACGGCTGTAATCCCCATGGATCACTTCACCCATCAGCCAGAAATCCGCTTTTTTCTCATTAGTATAACGGCGCATCTCCTCCATAAAGGAGAATTCCAGACAGTCTGCACAGTCCAGACGGATACCATCAATATCAAATTCATCGATCCAGAAGCCGATCACACTAAGGATATACTCCCTGACCTTTGGCTCCCAGTAATTCAGATTGACCAGTTCAAAACAATTCCGCCATGCTTCATAGCCGAATCCGTCATTATACGGGGAATTCCATCCGAAATTGATCCCCTTAAACCAGGAACAGTATGGGGAGTTTTCCCTATTCTGCTGAATATCTTTAAATGCAAAAAATTCTCTGCCTGTGTGGTTGAATACTCCATCCACAACAATCTTGATCCCCAGCTCATGCGCTTTTGCAACAAAAGCTTTAAAATCCTCATTGTCCCCCAATCTACGATCAACCAGCTTATAGTCTCTGGTATCATAGCCATGGGAAGTAGACTCAAATAATGGTCCTATATAAATCGCAGTGCAGCCTAATGACTGAACATACGGAAGCCACTCCATAAGCTCCTGAAAACGGTGTGTTACTTCCTCCTGTGTGTTCTGCCTGGGTGCACCTGTCATACCGATTGGATACATGTGATAAAATACTGCTTCTTCATACCATTTACTCAATGTTTTATGCCTCCTACTCTTAAGTCCGCTCATCCGACATTTTCGCACTCTGTAATATCTGCCGGATCGTAATTTAGGCAATCCCATACCTTTTCTGTCTGTATCTATGCACTTTGTTCAAAAAAGTCATATTATAGAACCGCCTCATAGTCAATATTATACCAATGGGAGGGCAATGCGTCAATGTTAAATGACAACATACCCTCCCACATTCTTGTATTTTATGCATAAATCTATTATTTCTGACTATTCCTGTTGTTCGCCGCTTTCATCCGTATTGCCATCAGTACTTTCGCCAGAAGTATCTCCTCCACCAGAAGAAGCCCCAGCAATGATCCCCTTATCAAAAGAACTTTGCCAGAAATCGGAATAGGACGCCATCTGCAGAGTCACTCCTTTGGCCTGAGCCATCTCGCTTACTGTGACCAGCTTGTAGCCCTGTGCCACCAGCTCCGGAATGATCCTCTTTGCAGCCTCTACTGTAGGCTGATGAATATCATGCATCAAAATGATACTTCCATCAGACAGATCCCCCTCCATAACGGACTTATAATCAAGATCTGCATCCTTATAATCCCAGTCCCTGGAATCCACACTCCAGGTAAAAAACGGCTTTCCAACAGTATCAATGATATCCTGATTCCATTCTCCATAAGGTGCCCTGGCTACCGTTGCCGCCTGACCACAGGCTTTGATCAGAAGATCATCTGTATCTGTAAACTGTTTCTTTACAGAATCCAGATCCAGATTTTTCAGATTCGGATGATCATAAGAATGGCTTCCGATCTCACATCCGGCTTTCAGGATATGCTGTACCTGTTCCGGATAATTGGCCACATTCTGTCCAAGCATAAAAAACGTGGCATGTGCATTGTTCTCTTCCAAACAGTTCAACAGATCATCTGTATACTGTCCCGGCCCATCATCAAAGGTAAGGCAAAGTAATTTACGCTTCTGTGTGGGGTCATAAGATCCATCTTCATTAAAATAGTAATCCTTTATTCCTTTTGATACCCAGCCGGTCTGAACATAACCATTATCATTAAAGCAGTATTTGGTTCCGGAAATATCCTGAAGCCCTCCTGCATAATATGTACCATCAGCATTCTGATACCACTTGCCATTTTCATCTTCATGCCATCCTGGAGCCACATATGCCACCTTAGCCGTATCCTGCTGTCCCTTTAAAGGCTGGCGGATGGCTGCATCCGGATCTATTGATATATTGGCCTGTACCTCTACCGACTTGCTTTCATCCTTTCCACTGATACGGTTGGCAATTGGAATAATGATCCCTCTTACTACAAATACCACTGCCAGAACCATAGCCACCAAATATGTGGCAAGCCTGATGATCTTCCTTCGTCTCATCTGGCGCTTTTTCCTGCGCATCCTCTCGCGTGCTGTTCTTCTGTTCATTTCACCAATAACCCCACTCTTAACTATGATTAACCAATTATATAATTATTCGAATATGGCAGGATTAACATCCCACTTCTATATTCATATTACCTGAATAAGATCCAATTCCGGTGTTACCAGAAGAAGATCTGCTTCCTTTCCAATTGTTACTGATCCGGTTCTGTGATAGATCCCTATACTCTTTGCCGGATTCCTGGTTGCTGCAAAAACAGCGTCCTCCAGCGGAATCCCAAAAGATACTGCCTTCTTCATACAGTCAAAAAGATCTGTCGCAGAGCCGGCAATCGTGCCATCCTGCAAAAGCGCCTTTTTATTCTGTACCTGTACCAACTGGCCACCCAGATGATAAATACCGTCTTCCATTCCGGTTGCCATCATGGAATCGCTGATCAGGATCATCCTCTCAGGTCCAAACATATGAAATGCTGCTCTCACTACTGAGGGATGTACATGTATCCCGTCACAGATAAGCTCTGCCATACATTCAGGGTCGTCAAAGGCTGCGCCGATCAGCCCGGGTGCCCTGTGCCCCAAAGGCTCCATAGCATTAAACAGATGGGTCACATGATGTGCTCCCTGTTGCATGGCTGTCCTGGCTGTATCATAATCTGCTGATGTATGTCCAAGGGAAATACATACCTGATCATGAAATTCCCGGATAAACTCCATTGCCCCTTCTGCATTGGGTGCAAGGGTCATAATACGGATCCGTCCGCCGGAATACCCATTCAGCCTGCCAAACAGTTCTGGATCCGGCTTTAGGATGCAGCTTTCCTTATGTGCCCCCTTCCTGACAGGATCAAGAAAAGGCCCCTCCATATTAATCCCCTGAACGGTTGCCCCTTCCCGATATTCTCCCAGACTGCGGATATTGCTGAAAATGTCCTTCAGACTATTCTCCGGCAATGTCATAGAGGTTGGACAGCAGGATGTGATCCCGTGCTGCCTTTCATATCTCAGGATAGCCTTCAGTCCCTCCATATCTCCGTCACAATAATCATGTCCGCAGGCTCCATGGGTATGGATATCTATCAGTCCCGGCAGAACAAGCAATCCCTCCGCATCAATTACAGTGCAGTCCGTCAGCTGCTCCTGGCCGGATACGATCCTGTGTCCTTCAATATACAGTTCCTGTCTGCGGAAGCTTCCGTCTTCCTTGAACACCATCCCGCCCTGAATGATCATCACTGAGCCTCCGTACTGTCTGCACCTGTTGCATTTGTATCTGCTGTGTCTGTATTTACTGTATCTGCACCTGTTGCTTCTGCATCTGTTGTCTCCGTATTTGCCGTATCTGCACCTGTTGCTTCTGCATCCGTAGTTGCTTCTGTCTGCTCCACATTGGCATTGGCTACCAGGAAATCTTCGATACGCAGCAGTCCAATCGTCTCATCCACTGCTGCCTGTCCGTAAGTATCAATCAATACAGCCATATCTCCTGCACCTGACTGCTGCAGGATCTGATCCTGAATAGCCAGACATTCCTCATCATCCAATGCAATGCCCTCGGCATCCATAATCTTCTGGACGATCAGATTCTGTTTTACCTTCTGCTGTGCATAATACTGACACTGGCTGTCAAAATCTTCGGTAGTCAGTCCCTGAGACTCTACAAACTCTTCCAGCTTCATCCCTGCCTGATCTGCATACTTCTGTACCAGACGTTTGTACTCTGCAGAAGCCTCATCCATATCCGCTTGCGGGTATTCCTTAACCTCAGAATCGGAAAATACCTGTGACCATGCCTGAGTCTTCAAAGCCTGATCCGCATTTGTTACAGCCTCTGCTTCCAGCTGGGTACGCACCCCTGCCTTGTATTCTTCCATATTGGCATAATCGGTATTATCAGTCACCCACTCATCTGTAAACTCAGGTGCTCTCCGAAAGCTCTGCAAAGTGATCTGGAATACAGCATCCTGCCCTGCCAGATCTGTCTGTCTGTAGTTCTCCGGAAATGTAACTTCAACATCCTTGGTGTCACCTTTCTTCATACCGATAATACCTTCTTCAAAGCCTGGGATCATGGTGCCGTCTCCGATGGTCAGATCATAATTGTTCCCTGATCCGCCTTCAAAAGCCACTCCGTCTTTCTTGCCTACAAAATTAATGGTAACTGCATCTCCATCCTGGACAGTCGCTCCCTTCTGGGTAACTTCCTTCATATTGTCCTTCAGATTCTCTGTAACACGGTTGTCCACATCTTCCTCTGTAACCTGCACATTACTTTTCGTCAGGACGATTCCCTTATATTCACCCAGTGTAATATATTTATCTATATCATCTACAGAGACCAGACGGGTGTCTGAGTCCTGGCTGCTCTTGTTCATATCTGTATCCTGTGTTGTATCGGTCTTTGTGTCCTCTGTCTTTGTCCTGTCTGCGTTACCGCTTCCATTGTTTTCGCAGCCAGCCGCCAATATCAGACACATGGCAAGTACTGCCACACATGTTTTTCGTTTCATTTTCTGTCTTCCTTTCTCCTGTTTATGCCATCTTTATAATGATCCCCCGGCATCAGCCCATAGGTGGTACCGGCGTGGGTCTTGAAGGATCAAACACAGCAGATGCATCAAACAGATCTGACAGCATCTCCGGATTGTAGTACATCCTGTACCCATCCACATTCCTGCGGCCCATACGGAAATAACCGTCTCTGATCTGTACAAAATATCTGCTAGAGTCCACATTACAGTAATAGTTATAACCCTGTGACTTCAGATATTCAAACTTCTCATCTCCAGTATAATCGCCGCCATCATTAATATCTGCGCCAAATGCAAAGATAATAATATCTGTACCGCCAATCAGCGGATCCACATTCTCCTTAAAATTCTGCGTATCTGTCACAAGCCGTTCCATGGATACACTGGACATATTCTTATGTCCCCAGGTATGACTGGCAAAAATCCAACCCTCAGCTTTCATAGCATCTGCCACTGCCTTTGCTCCTGCACGCTCTGTATCCAGATTAAAATCCGGATGTGCATCCAACCAGGCTTTCTTATCATCATTCAGATCATCCGGTCTGGTCTGATAACTGATATCTGTACGGTATCCAAGGATCCCGTTATATCCAGTAAGTGCAACAATGCCTTTGGCTCCATGATAGGAAAAATCCGGATGCGCTTCAACAAAACGGTCGATCAGAGGAACCACATCATAATCCCCCACAGAGATACTCCCGTCATCCTCCACGTATTCATTCCGAACCCTGCCATCTCCATCTACTACCAGTTTTGTAGCGATCCCGTCTCCATCCTGCGAATGATAATAACACACATCATCCTGTGAAAGCACAAACGGGATTTTCCCTTCCGGCAAATGCACCTCTTTTCCCTGCATCACACCATTCTCATCCATCTGGGCAAGGTCATAAATGCTCACCATCACATAACCTTTGTCATACATGGTCTGGGTGATCTGGTTAAACTCACTCATAGTAGTCATGACCTGGTCGTAACCGCCCTGTTTGTAATCTCCATCAAATGCCTTTGATGGATCTACGATCAAAGAATGATAAAAGATATGTGTTACCTGCTCAGGGCTCCATGCCACACAGGCATCCTTTATCTGCTGATAACCTGCAGCAGCCTGCTGCATATCAGGGCTGCTTCCGTAAGCAGCATCATTCTGAAGAAGACTGATCGCCTGGTCATAGTCATACTGAACTGCACAGTTCTCTGCCTGAGCCAATACCTGCTGGATTCGCTCTGCCTCTGCAGCTGCCGCCGGATCCGGGATTGGTGTAAGCTCTTCTGTCACCTCTGGTGTAGGCGTAGCTTCCTCTGTCACCTCCGGTGTAGGTGTAGCTCCCTCTGTCACCTCCGGTGTAGGTGTAGCTTCTTCTGTCACCTCCGGTGTAGGTGTAGCTTCTTCTGTCACCTCCGGCGTTGGTGTAGCTTCTTCTGTCACCTCCGGCGTTGGTGTGATTCCTGTCACTGCCGCCACATCAATATCTTTCTTATTATCTGTGCTGTTCTTATTACCAGTCGTCTTAATTCCATTTGTCACAGCCGTCCGGATCCTGCCAAACTGCTTCCCGATATCCTTACGGAATAGAATCCCTCCGCAGGTAAACAGTACCAATATAGCAAGAACCAATCCAAGAATCCTGTTCCGCTTTCTTCTCTTTCTGCGAAGCAGGATCCGCTCATGCCGTTCCTGTCTGCGTGCTTCATAATAAGCCGCTTCAGCCTTCTCATCTGTATCCGTTTCCCCGGAATCAGCCAAACTGTCTCCCCAGAATCCTGGCTTCTCTTCTTCAGGAAGCTGCAGTTCGTCCTTAATCTCCCTGCTGTCCTCCTGTTCCGGCTTCATCTCCCTCATTCAATATACTCCTTTTTCTTCATGGACGATACAAAAGCATCCGTCCAAAAAGTTTTTCTTATCTGTATGATTCCCAATATCGTATTTTTTATTATAACCGTTTATTCTCCTAAATTCTACATTCCTATTCCGTTTTAATTTTATTTTAATAATTGCGTTTTACCTCAAACAATGTTAAAATAAACTCTGCGTGAATATTATTACAAATTACACACAGGAGGATGCGTATATGAGTACAGTAACTATCGTCCTTCTTGTCATTCTGGTTGTTCTGGTAGGCTTGTTGATCGGCTTGTATTTTTTCGGAAAAAAGACCCAGAAGAAGCAAGAGGAGCAGCAGGCACAGATCGAAGCTTCCAAACAGACGGTTTCCATGTTGGTCATCGACAAAAAACGGTTGCCGCTGAAGCAGTCCGGTCTTCCACAGATGGTCATTGACCAGACTCCAAAGCTTCTGCGCCGTTCCAAACTGCCGATCGTAAAAGCAAAAGTCGGCCCGAAGATTTCTATCCTGATCGCAGATGAGAAGGTTTTTGACCTGATCCCAGTAAAGAAAGAGATCAAGGCAGAAGTCAGCGGATTATATATTGTAGGTGTTAAGGGTATCCATGGTACTCTGGAGGCTCCAGTCAAGAAGAAAAAAGGCTTTTTTGCCCGCTTCAAAAAAGACAAAGCTCCGGAAGTCCAGTCACAGCCAAAGCAGTCCGGCAAATCCGCAAAAAATACCAAAACTGCTGCAGCTAATACCAATACAACCGACAAGAAAAACAAGAAAAAGAAATAAGCCGTATTTCGGCACTATACGAAATGTCTACACGCTGCGTAGACATTTTGAACAAGCTAAAGCCGTATACAAAAACCTGTATACACAGACCTGCTTCCCAGGCTGTATATACAGGTTTTTTTTTGGATCCGGATTACCCGGATCTTCAATATCTTCTATAAAGCAAAATGATCGTTCTTTTCTTCTACCAGAATAGAAAGACAGCAGTCCGCCACATAACCCTCATTCATTTCCAGGGCATAGTCCACTTTCATATCCAGGCATCCTTCTTTTTCTTTAAATTCCAGATTCGTAGCAGCGATCCCCATCTGCAGAGTGCCAAAGGGTGTGGTATAAAAGGCCACATTCTTCTTTCCCTGTTCAAAGACCATATGGGTATTCACCAGGCCTTTCTTACGCACCTCCATCCCCTTAGGGGAGATCTTGATATAATTTACTGTTGGTTTATTGCTGTCATCCAACATTTCTTCATATCGCACATAATGGCTGCCATTGCGGAAATAGTGTTCCCCCGGAACCACGATCTCTACCGGTTCCTCCTGTCCATCTCCTTCCATCATATGCAATCCGCTTACATGCACCAGCACCTGTTTTTCCATGTTATGTTCATTTCCTTTTCTGTTCAAGAATGCCTCGGCATTCTTGCTGCGAGGTGCGCGTCATGCAATTGCATGACATACTTCTCCTGCGCACCTCTGCAATCCTGCCGGAGCCGGCCTTTTGGATATGCATCCTGCTCCTGTGTTATAATTCTCTGTTTTTGTTATGTTCCTGTTCTTATGCCAGTCCTTTTAGTATTTCTCTATGTCGATCTTCTTTGTCATAGACACATCATAGGGCAGGATGGAATTTGCAAATCCTGTAAATTTGTCTGCCAGATCGCTGACGAAAAATCTATAAGGAAAATCCTCCTGGATTGTTCCTGCACTGAGCATATCTTTTTCTTTCAAAAGCCTTCCCAGCTCCAACGCTGTCTCATAGGCAGGATTCACAAGGCGTACACCATCTCCCATCACCTGTGCGATGGTGGATCTCAGCAATGGATAATGGGTACAGCCAAGGATCAGTGTATCAATGTTCTCTTTTTTCAGATCCTCCAGATACCTTTCGGCTACCTGGGTGGTTACAGGATCATGGGTCCACCCTTCTTCTGCTAAAGGTACAAACAACGGGCAGGGCCGGCCGATCACTGTGATCTTCGGATCCAGCTTTTTCAGATATTTTGCATGGATCCCACTGCCAATGGTACCTTCTGTGCCGATTACACCAATGCGGTGATTCCTGGTCACTGAAGCAGCTACCTTTGCACCGGCCTCGATCACTCCAATCACCGGAATATCCTGCTCTGCCTTTACAGTATCCAGTGCAAAGGCACTGGCTGTATTGCAGGCTATGACAATAGCCTTTACCTGCTGTTCCTTTAGGAAATGGATGATCTGCCTGGAATATCTGACGATCGTCTCCTTTGATTTACTTCCATATGGAACTCTGGCTGTATCACCAAAATATACGATTTTCTCCGAAGGAAGATTACGCATGATCTCTCTTGCCACAGTCAACCCGCCTATCCCGGAATCAAATACTCCAACAGGGGCATCTCTATCTATCTTCATTATTAATTCTCCGTTCTCATGGATTCAGGGCAGAATCTGTCCCCTGCATCTTAGGATTGTTGAATCATTTTACCACCAAATCAGCCCAAGTGCAAGACAGGCTGCCCTTGAGTATGAACCAGAAAGATCCTGCCCATGTAAACGGAAAGACCCTGCTCCTTATTTAACGGTTACTTTGATCTTACAGGTTTTCTTCCCTGATTTTACTGTGATCACTGCAGTACCGGCCTTTTTACCTGTGATCACTCCATTTTTAGCAGCCTGGGCAACCTTCTTGTTGGAGGAAGTATATGTTGCCTTCTGAAGACTTGTCACAGGTGCAACTGTTGCCTGCAGCTTCAACTTCTTGTTCCTTCCAAGCTTTACGCTCTTTGCAACCTTCTTGCCTGTAGCAGCATTGGTAACTGTCAAAGCAGTAGTCTTTACTGCCTTTTTCTGTACCTTTACCTTGAACCATACAGAATATCCGCTTTTCAGTTTCACTGTGATCACTGCAGTACCGGCTGCCTTGCCTGTGATCTTCCCTTTATTACTTACTGCTGCAACCTTTGGTTTGCTGCTAACAAAACGGTCAACACTGTCGCCCTTTGCCAGACCACTTACCTTCACAGTATAAGACTGTTTTACCTTCAGAGGAACCGTTTTCTTTGCCCCAACAGACATGGTAAGTGTTGCCGGCAGTGCAGGAATTTCCTGTACGTTCAGTTCTTTCTGGCATACCGTACATTTCTGTACCTTCTTTCCTGCCACAAGAGCAGTTGCCTCCTGAACCACTGTCCATTCTCCTGCCTGATGGTTACCTGTTGCAGGAATCACTGTCTGGGTCGTTTCAGCACAGGTTGCACACTTAAGAACCTTGTATCCATTCTCACTGCAGGTAGCAGCCTTGCCTCCGATTTCCACTGTATAGCTGTGGTTTCCGGTTGCAGGGATCACTGCCTCTACCGGTGTGTTACACTTAATACATGTAGTCTTTTTCAGACCTGTCTCTTTACAAGTTGGCTCCTTTACAGTAACCCATCCGTTTTCATTTGGCACATGAGCTGTACAAATATCACTGTCCTGATTTTCTTCAGTAAAGATATAATCACTAAGAGAACTGATAAGGAAAGTAACGGTCATGTCCTCTTCCTTATAATCAAATGGCAGTTCTTCCCTTGTTCCATCCCCCCGTACGTGGATCAGCTTCATATTATCTGGATCCATTCCATCCGGGATCGGCATTGTTACACGGATTGGTGCAGATGGCTGGATGTTTTCTTTTCCTTCCACTACCTGGTTATTATTTTTTGTATCCACTACAGACAGCTTAATACTAAGTACCAGACTGTTACCCGGTGTATAACCGTAAGTATTACCTGATTCCTTTACTGTCAGCTTGGCTGCCAGTACCTGATCCTGGCTGGTTCCGGCAGACGCAGCATCCAAAGCAGTAAGCGCTGCTCCTGTAACCTGGATCTTGCCTACCTTATCTGTTACATCTGTAAGGGTATCTGTAACATTCTCATTGGCCATTATTGCCAGCTTCTCTGATATTGGAAGAACATTATTCAAGTTGCCTCTGGAAGCCAGTTCTTCATTGTCAATAGAAATGAGGTCTTTTACAGAATCATTGATGCGTTCCTTCTGCTCTTCTGTTAATTCCTCTGTATCTTCATCAATGTTTTCCAGAATTTCTTCCAGCGTACTGTCGATTTCATCCATCTTATCCCCTATTTGGTCTTCTGACTGATATTCATGAATGTTGACAGTTCCAATATCTGTGCAGATCAAATGCTGGTCATCCGGATCAATTCCTACAACAAATCCCCCGTTAAACCCAACATAATAGGTGATCCCCTCTGTCAGGTTATATCTTACAGTACAATCGGAAGTGTTCACTATTTCCCGCTGAGCTACAGGCTTTTTGCCTTCCATAGCATAGATAACCGGCCGCAGTGCCGGATCAAACACATACGCACCTGTGTGATCCGGTGTGAAAGTATACCAGGCATTACGATACTGTAATGGATTTTTTATATTTTCGTTGGTGCCCATTTTTAAAGTGCCAAGAACCATCTGATCTACAGGCAATACCTGGATCATGCAGTCTTCTTCATTTTCGATGGTCAGCTGATCAAAGGTATTGACATAAATCACTGCTTTATAAGTTCCTGCAGGATAGTGTGCGGAAGAATCTGTATCCACACTGACTTTCTGCGGCCACAGATCATAGCTGTTGCCTGATATATCCTGATTATCCTCATTGGTGCGGATCTCTACATCCTCTGTTGTGCCATCCTGATATGTAACATGTAAGATACCAAACAGATAGAACATATCTATATACTCAGCTATCTTGTTTTCCAGTTTCCACTCTATAGAAGCCTTTTTCACTTCTTTCAGGTATGTGATCTTCAGATTGAAAACATTGGTATACATCTCATCGCTTTCATCGTCATAACCAAGAAATACCCTGCCGCTAAAGCCAACATAATAGGTTGTACCCTGCACCAGATCGTAGGTTTTATACCCTTCTGCATTCATTTCCGGAGCGAGCAGATCCTCAATGTCATCCAGAAACCGGAAGACACTTACTGTGCCCATTTTAGCATCCTCATCTTCTGTATTAATCCCAAGTTTGAATTTCCCGGATGCCGGTGCTGTAAATCTGTACCAGCAATATTTACCTGCAGGGCTGTTCACTCCATTATTGATCCCTACCTTAAGCTCTGCAAGCTGTGAAACTGCTTTCACCTGGAAGGTGTATGTCTGATCCATGGTTGTGATCTGCTTTCCATTGCAGCTTATAAGGATCTTATAGGTTCCTGCCCCCAGGCTGTTCCCAGGTGCCACTTCTATGCCATCTTCCACATCACATCTTTGCAGCTTATAGGTATAAACATATCCATAATCTTCGTCAACTGCTTCCTTCTTATTCCAACCATCAAAAGTAAATTCTTTCTCAACATCATTTTCATAATGAACCGTGAATGTACCACTCAAATACACATCGTCCAGTCGCTCTGTATAGTTCATTTCGCCAAACTCCAGGCTAGCAGACTGAATCGCCGGTGCATCCTCTTTCTTCGTGATGGTAAGATCACATACTGTCTCGGTCACATCCATCCAGTCATATCCCAGGCCTATGTAATAGGTTTTATTTCCTTCAAGGGTATAAACCTGATCTCCATCATCGGTTTTTCCCCAGGCAAGATCCGTGTAATCATTTCCATAATCTTCACGGACTACAGAAGAAACCTCTTTGCTGCCATGGATCACATAATTTCCTGCATCCTTTGTTGTAAAACGATACCATACACATTCCTGATTGTTACCGCTGGTCTTATTATATTTTACTTCTTTATTTACTCCTTCATGAAGCTCTGTCAGCTCATCCAGTGCACTTACATGAATAGTATATTCTTTGTCTAGGGGCACCGGCTTTTCGTTGCATTTTATTACCAGCTGATAGGTTCCGCCAGACAGGAAATTACCTAATGGATGCTCTGTGCCTGAAGCATCCCGATAATACTGTCTGTATGTATTGCCATAGGAATCCTTTACCCCTTCCTCAAACTGTACATCCTGTGTAGCTCCGTCACTGAATATAAGATGAAGGAAGCCTCCGGGCTGCCAGGTACTAGACCAGCCCTCCGTAAATTCTGTGCGCACCAGATTGGTGCTTGCAGACTGCACATGGGGAACCAGTTTAATCTGCAGGTCTGCCTTATTTGCATATTTAGGATACCCATTCTCATCAATACCTGTGTACAGATGGTCAGAAAATTTCAAATAATAAGTAGTTCCTGCTTTCAGCTCATAAGTCCGTCCAAGCCCGGTATCCTTATTATCATCCTCTGAAACAGCGCTCAGTGCATCACTGTTCGCATAACTGGAAGAATCCTCTTTTTCCGGATAAACCCAGCTGTTGATGGACATAGGATATATTTTGTATGTACCGTCTTTTCCAGGAGTAAACTGATACCAGTAGTTCCTTCCTGAACAGCCCTCTATATCTGCATTGGAACCGGACTGCAAAGTACGTACTTCCTTTAATGGGATCACCCGGATATCATATCCATTCTTCTGGCCCACATTCTGGTCGTTACAGGTAAAGTATATTTTGTATTCTCCTGCTTCCAGCTCAACTTCGCCTCTAGACATACCATCATTTGTTATGATATACTCTGAAAAATTATTTCCATATTCGTCATACACACTGCCGCCATTATACTCAAGGTCATAAGATGTTCCGTTATCATAATTTATATGTACCTTTGCACCCCCGAAAGAGACCGCATCCTGATTCGCCACAAAGTCCTTCTGCACATTTGTATCATCTACTTCAACAGCAGAAATCCCCGGAATCTGATAGATTTTCATCTGGGAAGCCGTATTTGATGCATGATACCCGTCATCATCATAAATACTAATGTTACCTCTAAAGTTCACATAATATATTTTCCCCGCTGTCATCGGATAAGCAACGCTGGTAAATTCATGAGGGTGTGTAAACAGCCGGTCAACTCCGGTAAGACTGTCACCATTCTCCTCTATCACATCTACATAATCCCCCACTGGTTCAAAAACATAAATACCTGTTTGGGGAGCTGTGATCTGATACCAGGAATCCCTTCCGTCTGCCGGACTTGCAATATCATGATTCTCATCACCCACAGTAAGCTTTGGTGCTTCACTTCTGGCCTTTATGGTAATGGGACAGATCCCCTCTTTCACTGTAACATCCGGTCTTCCCTTCCCACGGATATCTTTGCCTGTAAGAACCAGGTCATATGTACCTGCAGCCAACATACCACTCACCGGCTGTCCATCTTTTTCATAAGTATAGGTCCACTGATATCCCTTATCATTATCTTCAACTGTAGAGCTGTACTGGTTAAATGTGAGCGTTGTTGTAAAACCATCCCCGTAAGTAATATGCAGCACCGCACCTACGATCCTGCATGGATCAGTAAGATGTTCATAAAATTCAGTCTGTGCATGAAGCATATCTATAGACACAGATGCTACCTGGTCTGCGTCCACCTGACCATCAGCCAGGACAGGATCTGTCCCCTGGACAGTGGCTCCATCTGAAAAATCAGAGAGCTGATCTGCCTCTGCTTCCGGCTCCTCTGCCACATCCTCAACAACTTCGCTTTCCAGATCCTGTGCATCCTCTACTTCCGGTTCTGCAAAGTCATTTTCTGCTTCCACATCTGTGAAAACACTCTCTTCTCCTATGCTTTCTGCAAATACAGATGCAGGTGCAGAAGTCACCAGCATTGCAGCCGTTAAAAGCACGGAACATACTCGTGATATCAAACGATTTTTCATGTTGTTCCTCTCCCTCTTGTGATTATTATTATTTTAATTGTATTGAAAAGATAAATATATGTCAATAAAATCCATCATAAAACCCTATATAAATTCCATAAACCACAACATAAAAAGTAATAAAATCCCATATAAACTCTATAAAACTCCATAACCCCCAACACAAAAGTCGCAAAATTTCACAAAAACCCACATGCCTTCCCCTGGTATACTTATGATTTTGGTGTTAAAACACCAAAATCATGATTACACGGATTGTTCCGTGCTTTGCACTTACAGATTCTTTATAAATTCCACAATCCAAAAGACATATTTAGGCTGTGTATCCTCCACATCCTGCTCCTCTTTCCATTCTTCCGCCGGAATCCTGCAAAAATCAGGGTACAAAAGCCCCCACCATGCCACTATACTGTGAGGCTTTTGTGTATTTCCCATATCCGCTGTATTTCCTGTAAATCCCACTGCCAGAAGACCTGACAGCAGGGAAAGACACAGCCGGGTGCTTTTTCTCCTTAACCACTTTCTCACCTTTTGTACCTCCTGTTTCTTTCCCTTAAGTATTCCCTGTTTTTTCCTGTTTATTCTGCCCTGGAAAATCCACATGGATCTGCTCTCCTTCCACACGGATCACGGGCAGCTTCTGTAGTTCTTTTCCTGTATAAAAATCATAATAAATGTCCCGCAAAGTGATCCCATCAGGTCTTCTGTCCCACTGGTTATTTTCCATGATCCCCTGTACCCATTCTCCGAGAGAGCTTTCTGTACCGGATCTCCAGCTTACAGCCTTCTGGCCGCTTTCTGCCTGAAATACGTAAATATTTTCCCCTACATAAAGCTCCTGCCGCAGATAATCTGCCAGGTGCCTCCAGTTTTCCCTTTCCAGCATGGAATTACCAAGCACCAGGATCTGCAGATGTCCCAGATCCAGATATTTTCCCTGTGACCTACGATAGACCTGCTCTATTTCAGAAAAGCTGCTGCCTGAAACAGTCAGACTGCCCACGCCTTCCTCTCCTGCCTTATCCTGCCCGGTAGCCCGCATCATATCCGGCATTCCATATGTGAAAACATAATTCTTTTTTTCATCCAGATCTACGCCTAATGCCAACGGATAAATTCTTTTTTCAGGCTCAACACCTCCGCATCCCCCTGCAAATAAGCACATACTCAAAACCATTCCCGCAGCTGCCAGACCTTTTTTCTTCCATTTTCCTCGGTTCCGCACCATCAGGAATATCTGCAGAAGCAATAGCCCGGGAAGGAAAACATACTCCAGATAGGGCTCAAAAATCTGCCCGATACCAAGCCCCTTTACTTTCGTCAGGGAAACAGCATAAGCAGCACCTGCCAGCCAGTATCTGCCAGTTCCAAGCATGGCATTTTTCAGGATCTGATCACCGTAATGAAGAAGACTTCCTATAGAAAATAAAAGCCCAAACACCAGGATTCCCATCCAGATCACATCAAATCTCGCCAGCACATTGCCCGGCAGATTGGCACCTGCCAAAAGAGGCAGCACCGGATATTCCTCCTGCAAAACCCTGTTCCATCCAAAAACAGCGGGCAAAAGCAGCTCCATTCCCACAAGTATCCCGCCCAGAGTCAATATCCCACAGGCCAGGACTTTTCCGCTGCTGCCCTGCTTTTCCACGCAAGGCAGGGAAAAAGGCAGAAGCCCGATCCCTGAAAAAGCACACAACTGAATATAAAATCCATCTTTAAACTCCAGACCTGCTGCAACAGAATCCTCTATCATCTGTACAAGATAATCCTTCCTTCCCTGAAATGCGGTCAGTACCATAAGAAGAATAACTGCTGCCAAATACAGGCCACCGCTTGCTCCTGCCATGCGCCCCCGTCTTTGCATCCCTTTATGGGTGCCCATAGCACACACCAGCACTGCAAGAAAAGCGATCCATTTTCCGCTGATCTGGTTTGTCAGGCTCTCCGGTACGATCACTGCAAGCATATGCAGCAGATATCCGCAGGTTAAGATCACATATACTGACAAAAACAAGGCGATCACAATGCCTCCCCCTGTCCCTGCATATTTTTTCAGATTTGTGCAAAAAGGTGCCAGCCGGATGAGAAATACCAGATAAAGGAACAACAGGATCACCGCTGCTGCCGTACCCAGGATCCCCCAGATTCCTGCAGGTCTTCCTTTTCCAAAAAGTCCCAGAAGTAACGGGGATGTAAACGTAAGCAGGATCTGGAAATAAAGCTGTTTGTGAGAAATCCTGTTATTTTCTTCTATTCTCATTACTGTTTTCTCCTTTTCAGCCGGATTCTTTCTTTTCTGCTGGCAAACACAGGCCTGTACCTGCGAAGCCGAAATGGTATCCGGAAAATGCCGTCCCCTACTCCCTGGGCTTTGTTCTTCCTGGTAAACGCACCAAGGTAAGGAAATCCAAAGCTTAAAAGCCCTGCCAGATGAGAGATTACCATGTAGATTCCCAGCACCATCCCGTAAATACCCAGATAGCCGCCAAGAAACAGGAAAAAATATTTAATAAGCCGAAAAGCAGACGTAAATTCTTCATTTGGAATTGCCAGTGAACCAAGAGCAGTAATCGCTACGATCATTACCACGATGGGACTTACCAGATTGGCCTCCACTGCTGCAGATCCTATGATCAGGCCGCCTACGATCCCCATGGCATTTCCCAGTGTTCCCGGTATGTGTACCCCTGCCTCCCGGATCAGTTCAAACCCCAGTTCCAGAAACAAAAGCTCGGCCACACTGGAAAAAGGCACGCCTTCCCTTGCCTGTGCAAAAGACAGGATCAGATTGGCCGGCAGAACCTGGGTATGGAACCGGATCACAGCCAGATAAAGTCCTGGAAGCAGTGTGGCGGCCAGCATTGCCAGATACCGCATGATCCGCAGAAATGAAGCCATCTCAAACCGGTTATACCAGTCCTCGCTGCTTTCCATAAAGCCTGAAAAAGTTCCCGGAAAGATTAAAGCAAAAGGGGAATTGTCACAAAGCAGTACTACTTTTCCGTTTAAAATCTCCTGTGCCGCCCGATCCGGCCGCTCTGTAGTCTGATATTGGGGAAATGGTGAAATCCAGGAATCTTCTGTCAGCTGCTCCAGCATGCCGCTGTCCAGGATCCCATCCACCTGAAAGGCTTCCATCCGCTCCCGTATCTCATCCAGAAGCTCTTCCCGTACCAGATCCTCCATAAAAAGCATATGGATCAGGGTATTGGAACGAACACCCATATAATGCTCTTCCACCTTCATTCTGGTATCCCGCAGCCTTTTTCTTACCAGTGCAGAATTGATCTTTACACTATCAGAAAATCCTTCCTTGGATCCTCTTAGTACCTTTTCCGTTTCCGTTTCAGACACGCCCATACCAGGATAACCGCTGCTTGAGATCTTCATTGCCTGATCAAATCCATCCAGGAAAAACACCGCATTCCCTGCCAGCAGTGCTGCAAAAACTTCCTGCATTGTAGAAAGTTTCCCTGCTGATGCAATGCCAAGGCTGTTGTTCTTCACAAATTCCCGGATCTGTTCCGGAGGAATTTCCCAGAAGTGATTGATCATTTTTCCAAGTGCCGAATCCTCCAGCATCATATTGGCGGTTGCCACTTCCAGATAAACCATCAGGCAGTCTGCTTTCCGCTCTTTTCCCAGCCGCATAGGACGTATCACAATATCTCCGCAGTTTTCACACCGTTTCCTTATATAAGCCTCGTTTTCCCTCAGACTTACCGAAACCTTTTTCTCCTCTTCCGTTTTGCTGTTATTCTTATCCACCGCCATTCCTCCATAAAACATAAAAAAAGAGAGACTTTTACATCTCTCTTAGAATTTCCAGATATTTGGGTTTTATGCAGGAACAGCAGCGGATCTATATCTTTAATAAAGCAGATCCACCTGTACTAGTACGGTGAAAGCAACTGCAGATCACTCTTCTGTCTGAATGGAAGAAATGATCCCCTTGCGCTGATTCTCCAGATGCTGGTAGGAAAGCTCCCTGGCCTGTCCCACATTACGTTCCCGGATCGCCTGTGTGATCTCCTCATGCTCCTTTACAAGAAGATTCCTCGTTTCTTCTTCCTTCAGATATTCTACCCGGTAGCGGTAGATCTGTTCCCGAAGATTGTTCAGTACCTGGATCAGCCTTTTATTGTCAGAGGCCTGATAAATGATCTCATGAAAAGCCACGTCAGCCTCTGCCATCTTCACCAGATTCCCCTCTGCCGTAGTCTGCTCAAAAGCCTTGGCAGCCGCCCACAGCTTCTCAATATCCTCTTCTGTCATACGGGCGCATGCCTTCTCAATGGCCATATTCTCAAGAACGATACGTACCTCCAGCACATCATTTAGATCCTTCTCTGTAATGTTAGCAACCTGTGCACCTCTTCTGGGAATCATGACTACAAGACCCTCCAGTTCCAGCTTACGCATAGCCTCCCTGATAGGAGTCCGACTGACTCCCAGACGCTCTGCCAGTGCGATCTCCATCAATCTCTCCCCTGGCTTCAGCTCACCTTTCAGGATTGCCTGCCTAAGGGTATTAAAAACAACTTCCCGCAGAGGAAGGTACTCATTCATATCTGCCGAAAAATCACTTGTCATTGGTAGTTCCTCCATTCCGGTTGTATACTTCTGTAGCAAATACTACTTTTGCCAGATGGCTGTCCCGCAAAGCTGCTGCTGCCTTTTCCATCTGGGCTGCATCCTGAAAAATGCCGAATACAGTAGGACCACTGCCGCTCATCATAGCTTTCATGGCCCCATACTCTTCCATCAGTCTGCGGATATCCCCGATCACAGGATACCGCTTCTGGATACCTGGCTCAAATACATTCCCCATCCTGGATACTATCCCGGTGAGATCCCCAGCCTGGATATCACGGATCATACCATCAATATCCGGATGTACCGAAACGGAAGTCAGGTCCAGACTTTCATATGCCATCTTGGTAGATACACTTACCGAGGGCTTGCCAATAAGAACATAACATCTGGGAAGAGCAGGTAATGAAGTCAATCGTTCCCCGATCCCTTCTGCCAGGGCTGTGCCCCTCATGATACAATAGGGCACATCTGCACCAATCTGTACACTTCGCTCCATCAGCTCTCGGTCTGTAAGCCCCAGCTGAAACAGCCGGTTCACTCCTATCATGGCTGCTGCTGCATCAGAACTGCCCCCGGCCATCCCTGCTGCCACAGGAATAAATTTCTCCAGCTTAATGGAAAGCCCTTCCTGAACTTCGAACTCATCCATCAGCAGCTTAGCTGCTTTATATGCAAGATTCCGCTCATCTGTAGGCACATAGGGCACATTGGATGTAAGGCTGATGCCTGATGTTTTCTTTTTCTTTATTTCCAGCAGATCATACATCTGAATGGTCTGCATGATCATTTTTACTTCATGATATCCATCAGACCGCTTCCCCAGAATATCTAATCCAAGATTAATCTTCGCATATGCACGTAATCGCATAAAATCCCCCACATCTTTTGTACTTTGTATACAATCCATTTTAAATGAGTTTTGTATTTATTTCAATACATATTTTCATGGGGAATTATACTTTTTTTACCAACAATAATGGCTGCCCCGGTGTTACCAGATCATCTGCCAGTTCATTCATCCTGATGATTTCCTCTTTTGTGGTATAAAATTTTTTAGCAATATCCCACATACTTTCCCCTGGTTTTACCATATACACGGTGATTCCCGCCATACTTTGTATTTTTGCCATGTCGAGAGGCTTTTCCTGGATCCTGTCAATGATCAGCTCTTCCACTGGCTGCTGCACCAGAACATTCAGGCCAAGAACTGCACGGATCTCCAGTTCGTTGCTGTCTGCCATCATAGTAGAGAGCTGCTCCAGCTCTGCCTGCAGATAATAGGAACATCCCTCACGGATTCCCTGAGCTTCGATCACATGGGTAAATGGGATCATTCCTTCCATAGAATACAGCGGCATTTCATCATTTCCTACCACATACAGCACTTTCAAAAGCAGGATCCCTTCTGCCTGGATACCATTTTCCACAATCTTTGTTTTGTCGATTTTTATCGTGCCCTGACTGCTGCACAGCTGCAGGATCTTGCCTTGGGTCTCCTTTACCTGGATCCGGTCTGTTACCCTGCACTTAGAAAAGTTTCGTACCAGAAGCCCTTCCAGTGTTTCTGTTTTCCCTTGAGAAATACACTCCTTAAGAGGGGAATATACATCCTGTACCAATTGGTGATCCTCTTCCCTGTAAAGCTTCAGATCCAGTTCCAGTACCACATCTGCAACCAGGATCCGCTCTTCCCCGTCTGCATCTGGCTTTACCTCCAGTGACTGATGCATCACCCAGGTTTCAATATTCGGAATCATTTCCTCCTGGCATCCGCTGCATTCTACCTCCCTTTCAAAAGGAAGGGCATATTCTACCCACTGCAGGGTATTTCCTTCATCATCTCCGGTATACAGGGCAAACACCGCCAGTTCCCCTCTGGCCCGAAGGAGATGGTTTTCCGGCCGCAGATCCAGACCTCTTACCGAAATGGTATGCCACAACAGATTTCCTATATTGGGCTTATTGGAAGAAATGGTCATTTCATCCTTTATCCGCAAAGTATCTTTCTTATGTACCATCAGACTCATCAGATGAATCTTTTTCTTTTTTACAGAAACATTCTCTTCGCAAACGTCTACAGGAATCAGAATCCCTTTCATTTCATCCACAACTGCCCGTAAGGTAACAATGGCTTTTATATTCAGCTTCCTGGAATGGATCACATGTATACTCAGATCTTCAATCTCCCACTTCAGGCAGATTTTATCCCCACTGACGATTCCCTCCAGGTTCAAAGTCTCCTCAAAGGACAGTTTAGCTGTCAGACTGTGCACTTTTCCGGCTTCTTCCCCCACATACAGCATATCTGCCAGCAGATTTCCTTTTATAAATGCCTTCCCCTCACCCAGGCGCACCTCATCCATGGAAACCTCACCTTTACTTTGGATCATCCGGCCAATATCCGGTTTTACATCCGGCACATTATAATCCACATCAAAAGTCACCTGACTGGTGGCCTTGCTTTTGATCCGCAGCATCTGAACACTTTCTTTTCTTAATTCCACTTTCCCCTCTCCTTCCTGCTTCCCTTTACAAAAATCTTTTTACAAAAACTCCACTGGATCCTTTCGGTTTTGCATCTTAACCACAATGTAAGGGCAGGATGGAACTCCTGACGCCTTTTCCAGATCCTCCGGTCCCAGCAGCCTGGTTTTAAAAAACACTCCGTTGGAGGAACAGCTCAATTCTTTCACCTGAATGCTGTACCCGCCGCTAAGCTGCTGTCCGTAGCCTTTTACCAGATACATCTCCCCGCCTCTTTGATAAGTCATTTGCATTTTTCCGGTTTTACGCTCCCGGATAATCGCTGCCAACTCTTCGGGTATCTGATCCTGGCCGACGATTTCATATTCCAGAGGCTGCCTTTCTTCCTCCCGGATCTTGACAAATCTGCAGCCTGAAAGCAAAACCAGCATTAACAGCAGCAGACTGATCAGCAGTTTTCTCCTTCCCATGGCAAACCTCCACTGGTCTTTCACTATTCATTTTATGCGGTACTCTGCCGTTTATGAACACAGTATTGACTTTCCATTTTTCCCTTGCTAGAATGAAATTCAGGAAAACTAAGGAGCCAAAATTATGATTCGATTTATACTTTGTGTAACCTATGTAGTGGTATTTCTTATCCTTTCCATTCCCCTTCTTATCGCTGAATGGATCATCGGGAAATTTTCACCATCTGCCAAGGATATCAGTTCCCTTAGAATCATCCAGGCTGTATTTAAGGGTGTTCTATGGATCTCCGGAGTTAAGGTCACAGTGATCGGCGAGGAGAATGTTCCCAAGGACGCACCGGTCCTTTACATCGGCAATCATCGCAGCTTTTTCGACATTCCGCTTACATATCCCAGATGTCCTATCCGCACAGGCTATGTAGCCAAAAAGGAGCTTGAGAAGGTACCTCTTCTTTCCAGCTGGATGAAGTATCTGCACTGTCTTTTCCTTGACCGTACAGATATTAAACAGGGACTGAAAACCATTCTTACTGCTATTGAGAAGGTAAAATCCGGGATTTCCATCTGTATTTTCCCTGAGGGTACACGTAATAAGAATGAAAAGGAGACAGATCTTCTGCCATTCCATGAGGGAAGCTTCAAGATTGCCACCCGTGCCAAATGCCCTATTATCCCAATGGCGATTTCCGGTTCAGTGAATTTGTGGGAAGCTCATTTTCCAAAGATCAAGCCTTGCCATGTAGTTATTGAATACGGCAAACCTATTTATGTGGATCAGCTGGATAAAGAGACCCAGAAGCATATCGGAGCATACACACAGAACATCCTTCTGGAAATGCTGAAAAAAAATGAATATCTGATATAACTGTTTGGCAAGCAGTTCCCGACAGTGACCATCTGATTTCACCGGTACACATCCGGTAATATATGAAAAGGAGCACATTCCATACCCTTTACAGTATGAGATGTGCTCCTTTTTATGATCAATCCAGTTTCAGGATCAGTTCCAGGATCCTCTTTGCACAATGCTCCAGATCCTTCCTGTCCAATTCTCCCAGATCCATGGCTCGCTTCACTCTTTCCGGGAAGCCGTTTGCCATTTTCAAGTCGTTTCCTGCTTTAATCTCTTTGTAATGTTCTCCCCTGGTCCACCAATCCGTGGTAACCATTCCTTTGAAGGCCCACTCTCCACGCAAAATGTCTTCCAGCAATTCCTTACATTCCGAAGCCCTGTGTCCATTGATAATATTATAAGAAGACATTATTGCCCATGGATCAGCCTCTTCAACAATAATCTGGAAAGCTTTCAGGTAGATTTCACGAAGTGCACGCTCAGATACCCGGGAATCGCTGTGCTTTCTGTTAGTTTCTTTATTATTAGCCGCAAAATG
Organism: Blautia glucerasea; assembly: GCF_013304385.1. GTDB lineage: Bacteria > Bacillota > Clostridia > Lachnospirales > Lachnospiraceae > Blautia_A > Blautia_A ammoniilytica. Next base: position 41,615 of record NZ_JAAITU010000004.1, on the reverse strand, counting down.
CTTTACAGTAGCTGCAATATGCCTGGACTGGATCCCACGTACCATGGCTGCTCCCATTTTACCCGCTACCAGCGGATCCTCTGAATAATACTCAAAATTCCTGCCGCAAAGAGGATTTCTGTGGATATTTACTGCTGGAGTAAGCCATACGCCGATATTATTTTCCTTTACCTCTTTGGCTCCGGCCTCACCTATCATTTCTACCAGATCCGTATTCCAGGTACATGCAAGAAGTGTAGCGCAGGGCCATGCTGTAGTGCAGATCCCGCACTCCGGTGCGATCCTGAGACCGGCCGGACCATCTGCAGTCATAATATTAGGTACTCCGTATCCGGGAAGATTACCGAATCCAAAGGTATTCGCCACTCCTGTATTAGGCTGTCCACCCAGAAGCTCCAGCAGGTCTTCTTCTGTGAGCTGGTTTATAAACTCATCCATCGTCAGTGTTCCTTCTGCCACCTGTATAAACTGCTTTGGTTCTTCTTTTCTCACTCCCCAAAGCTTTCTCCGTTCCCATGCACGGATAACCGGTGTAAGCCCTTCCTCGCTTCCAGGATGCATTTTTTCAAAAACACATGCATTCGGATCATTGGCTTCCATTAATGGCAAAGCCTCATAAGTACCGTCAGACAGCATCCTTTTCTTCAGATTGGACGGCACCAGCTTTGCCATAAGCTGCTTTGTAACTTTATCTTCTTTTTGCTCCCAGCTATATGTTGTTTTTTCTGTGTCTCTTACAGAAGTTCCCACATAAAATTCATAGGTTCCTTTTTCCAGGACCCAGGCAGATTTACGGATCTTACCCAGATCATCATAAGAAGCCATCTCATCTGCTTTGAAGGAAAGCTTCAGAATCTGGCTTTCCCCTGCCTGTAAAAGCCTTGTCTTCTCAAACGTGATCAGCTGACGGAATGGCTTTTTAAGCAGTCCCTGGGGTGCCTGAAAGTACACCTGCACCACTTCTTTTCCTGCCCGCTTCCCTGTATTTGTGACCCTTACATAAATTAAGATCCTGCCTTCTCTTTCTTCTGTTTGTTCTGTCTGTACTTCAAAGTCCGTATAGGAAAGCCCATATCCAAAGGGATATATTACTTTTGCAGCAGCACCGGGAATGGTCTCAAAGTACCGATATCCTACATAGATATCCTCCGTATAGTCCACATAGTAGAAAGACTCATGAAAGGTTTCCATAGAGGGATAGTCTTCAGCTCTCCTTGCAAAGGTGTCTGTCAGCTTTCCGGATGGATTTACCTTTCCACAAAGGATCTCTGCCATGGCAAGACCGCCTTCCATGCCTCCCTGCCAGCCAAGAAGTGCACTGCTGATCTGATCATTTTCTTTGATCCATGTAGTGTCCACGATCCCGCCAACATTTAAAACTACTGCAATCTTGTCAAATGTTGTTTCCACCTGACGGATCATCTTCTTCTCATTTTCTGTAAGATAAAAATCCCCATCTGGGAATACCTGCTGGGAGATCTTGGGCATGGTCAGTTCGCCCTGCGGCAGTTCATCATCTTCATCCCTGCATTCTATACCAGAACGGTCCCATCCTTCTCCAGAAAAACGGCTGATCACGATCACGGCAGTATCTGCAAAAGCCTTTGCTCCTTTTAACAGCCCTTCCGGAAGCAGCGGCTCTACAGTCATCCCAGGAGCAGTTCCCTGTTCATACTGGTGGTGCACATTTTCCCTGTAATAATCTGCCAAAGGTTCATATATGTCTACTATACCGGTCTGCATTTTCAGACCTTCATATAAATTACGAATATAGGAAACAGTTACGTCTCCGCTGCCGCCTCCACCTTTCACATAATCAAAGATACCTTTTCCGAAAAGTGCCAGTCTGGTTCCTTTTGCCAGGGGAAGCAGATTTTTTTCATTTTTCAAAAGCACCATTCCTTCTGTTGCAGCTTCTTTTGATAACCGGATGTGTTCTTCGCATGCTGTTACCCGATGGTTTTCTTCCAATGGAAGATTTGGCTGATACAGTGCCCGTGCCCATTTTTTCACTTGTATTCCTCCTTCGTATTCATTGGTGTTCATCAATTGACATTTATTTCTCATCACCTGTAATGATGAGTGCTATATTTTGCAATCATTATACCAGTGAACAATTCATACCTCAATGATTTTATGATTACAGTAATTGTGGGAGTGCAAAGCACGGAACAATCCGTGTAATCATCAAAAAAGGTATCATAAGATGGGGCAGATACATAATGATTTTCATCTTGATATCTGTCTGCTTTCTTATGATACCCTATAGGTTCTTCAGACCCAAATCCTGTTTGTTTTATAAGCTATCTATAATCTCACTGACCTGAAGTGCGCAGTCTCCCAACGGAATCCATGCTTTTGACAATCGGATCAGACATGCTTCATCTGGTGTTTCCTCCGGATGTGCCAGGAAATCCTGGGCAAGCTTAAATATCTCCCGCTCGTCCGCTGTTGCAGGGCGACTGTCTCTGGCTCCCTGCAGGCAATTTGCCTCCATTGCCTCTTCATCGATCAGTTTCTGAAAAATCCCGGCCATTTCATCTGTAGAAGGTCTTTGCCATGCAGCAAGGAAAATGCATTTTGCAATCTCCTTTGTGAGAAAAGGCTCACATTGTACCATCTCAAATAATTCCATAAACCGTTGTCTGTGTAATGCCGAAAAAAAGCAGTGATGTTTAGATATTTCATCTACACAGGAATCTCTCCAATCCATTTTCTATTCCTCCTTTGCAGCTCTGATCTGCCCAACTTCTCCGACAGAAATCTTCACTTCTGCATTCTCCCCGTCACCCTCAAGGCTCTTTGAATACACAGCATAATACCATAGAAAATGAATTTTTGCATTTACAAATTTCTATATAAAAGCCAAATCTTTTTGGTTGTTTTTCCTAAATTTCAGCTATCATTTTTGTTCAAATAGCTCAATTTTTGTTCTTTAATTTCTTCATTTGCTTCTATCAGCTCCTGCCAGACAATTTGGGCAGGCATTTCAAACCGTTGAACGGTAATGCAAAATCACAGTGCTATTTTTTTGTTCTATTTTTCGGACAACGGTTTTTCAATGTCTGACTATTTAGTTTTCATCACCGTATTGTACACTGTGCAGTTGGGTTATTGTTGTTGCACGGAAATAATACGTATTGGATGAATTTGTTTTGTCAAGCAGGTTATTTCTAATCCGGTACCATACCATTATTTTCCTGTGAAATTTACATTACATCTTTAATACGAAAGATTTTCTCAAAAATCACTTAAAATCTGCAATTTTTTTATTATTTTTTAGATTTTTTCTGTCCCTGCCTCTTCTTCGTTCAGGTCCGGATATTCATTCTCTGGGACATTGTCTACGATCACATTAGTCTCATCACTAAATAAGTATGTAATGGTTTTTACAACATAATTCCTGTTTGTTTCGCTTATCATACTTACAGCTAACACGCCAAGAAAACATACAATGGCAAATCCTGTGGTCTTTACTCTCCGATGCTGCTGCACCACTTTGTTATACCTGTTCTTTCCTGCATGGGTTTTTTCCTTTGATTCATCCTCATCTTCCCTGTATACCCCTTCTGCTTTCAGGCGCTCTACCAGTTGCCCATAAAAAACATGGATTTCCTCATCTGTATATAATCTCTGATCTGATAAATCATCCTCATCCACTAATCGTCTACTCATTTTTTTCTCCCGGACATTCATCTGTCCTTGACAATTCTTCCACAGGGGTTCATATTTATCTTAATACATCTGCCAGCCGATTATTTATTCCGGCTAGACTTTTTAAGAATTTTCAGGAGGCCCCTATGAAACATATTGTACTCACCGGTGGCGGAACCGCCGGCCACGTAACTCCAAATATCGCTCTTATTCCCAAGCTCCAGGAAAAAGGATTCCAGATATCTTATATCGGTTCTTATAATGGTATCGAGAAAAGCCTGATCCAGGAACTTGGAATTCCTTATTATGGTATTTCCTCAGGAAAATTAAGACGGTACTTTGACATCAAAAATTTCTCTGATCCTTTCCGGGTACTGAAAGGATATAGTCAGGCAAAAAAACTGATGAAACAGTTAAAGCCTGATGTAGTATTCTCAAAAGGTGGTTTCGTCACAGTTCCTGTAGTTCTGGCTGCAAAAAAGCGTAAAATACCTGCCATCATACATGAATCCGATATGACCCCGGGGCTGGCAAATAAATTGTGTCTTTCTTCAGCAACCAAAATCTGCTGCAATTTTCCGGAAACTGTTTCCACACTTCCAGCAGATAAAGCAGTCCTTACAGGAACTCCTATCCGTCAGGAACTCCTTCACGGTGATAAAGAAGCTGCCCGTAACTTCTGCGGTTTTTCCTCTGACAAACCGGTTCTTCTGGTCATTGGCGGCAGTCTTGGTGCTGCCTCAGTAAATGAGAATGTACGCAAGATCCTTCCTGAGCTTTTGAAAGAATTTCAGGTGATCCATCTTTGCGGCAAAGGCAAAACCGACAGTTCTCTTGAACACACCGCAGGATATGTACAATATGAATATATAAAAGAAGAACTTCCCGATCTGTTTGCTTTAGCCGATATCGTAATCTCCAGAGCCGGTGCAAATGCCATCTGCGAACTTAACGCACTGGCCAAGCCAAACCTTCTGATCCCTCTGTCTGCCAATGCAAGCCGTGGTGACCAGATTCTGAATGCCCGTTCATTTGAGCGTCAGGGCTATAGTATGGTTCTTGAAGAAGAGGAAATCACAGAATCTGTGTTAATGGATTCCATCCGTAAATTATATGAGAACCGCAATTCCTACATTGAAGCTATGCAAAGCAGCAAGCAGTTAGATTCTATCAACCAGATCGTTTCCATCATCGAAAGCTGTATTGCCTGATCAGCCGAAACTATCATAAATCCTGGTATATTCTTCCATCAACCATTGTTTTGTCCTGTAAATACGGTTGTTTACATTATTTTTTGACATCTTGTATACCAAGGCAACCCTTTCAGGAGGAATATCCAGGATTTTTATTGCAACATAAATCTCATAATTCTTTTTATTTTTCTTTCTGAGGTTTTCAAGTGCCTTGAACATGTACTTCTTTTTCTCCACATCAAGGAATTGATCCTCCACAGATTCCAGGTATTTCTCCTGTCCAATCTGGTCCATCTGAAAGATTTCCCGTTTTGTGTAATTTTTCCTCAGATAATCTCTTGCTTTATTTACAGCAGCTTTGGCGACCAATCCTTGCAGCCTAAGTTCACTGCTGCAATCCAGAGCATCTTTGATCTTGTATAAATTAAAAAATGTTTCCTGGCTGATATCTTCCGCAACAACATGACTCTTTACAATCTTATTTGCTATCCTTGTTGAGAATTCATAGTATTTTTCGTAAAATTCCTGGAATTCCGCATTATTCATATACTTGTCCTGTTCTGATCAGCCATCCCATAGATGTGCTCTATCAACCTCTGATTTTTGCCAGTATTTCTTCTTTTACTTCATCAGTCAAAGTTCCAGGCGTCCATGTTACTCCCGCATGATCATCTTTATATCTTGGAATCAAATGCATGTGGAAATGAAAAACAGTCTGACCTGCAGCTTCTCCATTATTCTGTACAATATTAAATCCGTCACAGTCAAGAGCGTCTGTCAGTTTACCTGCCATTTTTTTTGCCAGGAGCATTGCTTTTGCAGCAAGTTCATCCGGTATCTCATAAATATTAGCCACATGACTCTTGGGAATGATCAGAGAATGTCCTTTACTTGCAGGTCCCAGGTCCAGGATCACACGAAAATCCTCATCCTCATACAATGTTGCAGCCGGTATCTCGCCATTTGCGATCTTACAAAAAATACACGTTTCCATCTTTCATTCCTCCTGTTATTTTCTTTATGTATAATGAAATGCATTCCAGACTATATAGCCTCTCTATGCATACATTAGCTATGCCGTGACCCCAACTCTGTAGATAATGAGAAACAAATCAGTATCTTTGTCAGGAATCATTCGTAAATGTCGGATTATCTCGATATTTTTACTACGATATTGCTTGCTGTCAGAGTATTACCATGATACACTTCCAATTGAGGTGATAATATGACAAATACCACTACCGAACAGTTAAAAAACCATTTTCGGCTTACACTGTCAAAATTTTCTCACGAAATACGAAATCCCATTTCTCTGATCAACAGCGAACTGCTTCTGATGGTATCCACTCATCCGGAACTTGCAGATTATCAGGAATGGGAAGAGATTATGGAAAATATGGAATATATAAGAGAGCTTCTGAATGATCTGTCCTGCTACAGCAATGCCGGGCATATCAAACTGGAACTTACAGACCTGAGTTCTTATCTGTCTTCCATTATTTCCTCGGTAAAACCTACTTTCGATTATCTTGGCATTAACTTTGCAGCGGATTGCCCTGACAACCTTCCCATACTTCCAGTTGACCGAATCAAGCTCAGACAGGCGATTCTGAATCTTTTGCGTAATGCACAGGAAGCAGTTCCTTCCTCTGGAGGCAAGATTACCTTCCGTGTCCATGCCAGTGCACAAGCTGTCTGTATTTCTGTCATGGACAACGGATGTGGTATCCCTCCTGAAGTACAAAAAGATATTTTTTCACCCTTCATCACCTTCAAGTCCACAGGCAGCGGGCTTGGACTTGCTGTTACAAAAGAAATTGTAGAAGCTCACGGAGGCAGGATCGATCTCGAAAGTTCTCCTGATCAGGGCTCGGTCTTCCGTATCATCCTTACTGTCCCTTTCCCTGGATGATATAACAGCAAAGCTGCCAAGAAGCCACAAATCAAACCGCCCACATGAGCAGCATTGTCCACCCCTGTACTTGTAAAGCCGAAATATAGAGAAAAGGCCGCCATGATCATCATCTTTTTAATGGAAAGATCAGCCACCCTTCCCTTATTACGCAGAATTACATAAATCATGGCTCCCATCACTCCGAATACAGCTCCTGAAGCCCCTGCAGAAACTGCATAATTACTGCTTTGCATTTCCAATCCCAAAGAAATCACATTCCCTCCAAAGCCAGACAGGAGATAAATAAGCAGATACCTTACTCCTCCAACTGCAGGCTCCAGGCGCTGTCCAAGGACAAACAAAACCAGCATATTATTAGCCAGATGTGAAATTCCAAAATGAAGGAACATAGAGGTAAACACCCTATACCATTCCCCTGCACCTGTTATTAATGGACCATAACCGGCTCCACAGGCGATCATATGAACTGTGTTCTCTGTACCGCCTGTAAAATCTGTGATCAAAAATACGATCAGATTCACCAATATCAGGCACGCTGTTACAGGCATTTTTTTCAATTCATCTTTCATCTAATTTCCCTACTTAAGCATTATAGCATATCTTCAAACCTGCGGATACAAAAAGTTCTCTAAATTCGCACATAAAATGCAAAAAAATTATCAGTCAGTAAAATTGTATCGCTACAATATTATCTCTCAAGAAAGAAGCTCTCTTACCATATCCCTGTCAAAGATTACTGACTTTACATGGTCTACTTCGATCTGATACAGTGCATTCGCCGCAATATGCTCTGCAGCCTGCTCAAGATCACGGATACCGGTTGTATCTGCATACTTCTCAACAACTGCCTCTAATCCGGCCTCACTGATCACACATTCCTGTTCTTTCAATCCCATACGCTTCAATACTTTTGGAAGCGCAAACCGTGAAAAGATCACTTTCTTTTCTTCCGGAGTATAATCAGGAAGCTCGATCACTGCAAAGCGGGACATCAGCGGTGCACTGATCTGATCTTTATCATTTGCAGTTGCAATAGGATATACGCCCACCGTAGGAACCATACACTCCATATAATTATCCGTAAAGCCCAGATTGTCCAGCAAAGTTAAAAGCACATCTGCAGGATTGCCATTTCCTTTCCCGGCAGAAGCCTTATCCAGTTCATTGATAATAAATACAAGATTTGATTCTCCTGCCGCCGAAAAGGCCTCCATAATAATCCCCGGCTTCGCATTTGCATAAATACGTGAACTTCCTGTCAGCTGCTCCGGATCATTAATGGAACTCATATCCAGAGTTGTCCAGGGAAGCTTCAAAATACGTGCTACTGCATATGCGATCTGGGATTTGCCGGTTCCTGCAGGCCCTACCAGTAAAAGTCCATATGCGGGAAGTGTATGAGTCCGGTTGATCTGTATGATCGTCTCAATAATTCTCTGCTTTACCCTTTCCATACCATACAATTCTTCATCCAGGATCTTTCTTGCCTCATCAGGATCAATGGGAGCAAAATAATTACTCTTCCACTGAATATTCATCATAATAGACAATGCGCGTTGTGCATGCCTGCGTTCTTCCTGTGATACTTCATGGGAACGTGCCACTGCCAAATTTCTCCTTGCCCACAACCGTATATTATCAGGCAGTGTTTTCCCTGCACAGTTCATAAAATCTGTAATACTCTGAATACTGGTGAGCTTCATCTCATCGCCATCTTCAACTGCATCCTCATCTTCCTGTTCCTGTGCAGGTGCGTTGCTGGCCAGGAGTCTTCCGATCATAAATTGAAGAAAACCATCCTCTGCCGACAGCTTTGTTCCGCCTCCAAACGCGATCTCACGAATCCTGTAAACTGCATATCCATCTTCCTGATTCTCTCCGGAAAGCCTTACATTAATATGATTTTCTCCCAGCCATTTTAAAAGGCTTACAAATCTTGCATCTATTTTCAGAATATCTGTGCAGAAAACACCCTCATCTTCTTTAAATTCAAAAGAAGTCCTTTTCCCCGGATTTGTAAAATATCCACAGGAATGATGCTTCCATTGCCTCTCTTTATTATCTAAAACCAGCATGGGCATTTCAGGTGTAGCCTCTGTCTCATCTGAATAAAAAACCGTATACGTACACTCACTTTGAACCATTTCTGTCTGTTCAGACGTATTATTAAAATCAAAAACCGGCATGGTGATCCTCCTTTGATATGAATTATATGTAACCATTCCGCATCCACTGTACTAGATAGTTGCAATTATAGCTATGTTTCTCTGCCGCGTCAAATAGCTCTTTGCTTTTTATCCGATTTTAATAAAAATATATCTTGCCTGTGCAAAATCCACCTCGTCCTGATCCTGCAAAAGATAATCCTCCTCTGGTTTCAGCATCTGCCCATTTACAGCCGTCCCATTTCTGGAATTCAGGTCTGTCAGATAATACTCCCCTTCTCTTTTTCTGATCTTGGCATGCATTCTGCTGACAGTAGGAAGATTGATCACTGCATCTGCAGCATTTTCCAGTTTCCCGATTACTGTCAGATCCTCATTCAGGTAGATGGTTGCCAGTTCCCCTGGCTCTTTACTCACCAAAGTAGACGGGCCATATACATTTCCGGAAGACAAAACCACAGTTTCTCCAAGTAATTCATTATCTTCTTTAGCTCCCACACTGCCAACCTGTGAAAAACTGTCTTCTGATTTCTGCATAGGTATTGATCTTTGGTTATATACAATTTCAGCATTTCTGGTTTCTTTTCGCTCCAAAAGTACGGCGGCTAATGTTCCGATCCCCATAAAGCTCACCATCACGCTAAGAAGCAGCCAAAACGGAATCTGCGGCAGATATCCCCAGATTCTGGCAGCCAGGATAAGAAGGCCTACGCCAGCCCCTGTCATGCAGCCCCCTATTTCTTTCCATGGTATTTCCCGTTTTTCTGTGTCTTTTTTTCTGTTTTCCACACTTTTCCTATTTTGATTCCTTTTATTTGTCCTGCTTTGTGCTAACGGAGTTTCCGCCTGCATTCCTGCAGATCCATCTTCCATCCACAGATCTTTCCCCTCCGGAATCTTTGCACTTTTCGGATCTTCTTTCCATACCCCACTGTCCTTTACTTCCTGCTTTATAACGACGTCTTCATCACTGCGTTTACGGAACAATTCTTCTTTGATATGCTCCAGGTGAAAACTATCCTCCAGTGCCCTGCGATAAATACCATATCCAAGCATTACTGCCTGTGAATCCTCATGATCCAATCTGGGAAGAATATACTCCGTAAGACACTGAAACTGAATCCTTATATCTTTTTCATACCCAGGCAAATAGCAGAAGAATAATTCTCTTTTTTCCAGATCCACATACATGTATTCCGGCTGCAGCACCAGTCTTCCCGGATTCAGAAGATATTCTGACATTTCCTCCATTACCTGGATAAAACCTCCAAAAACCAGCCGCAGGTCTTCATGATTCAGTTTCTTATCCTCAAACAAAGACGCCAGCGGCTGCCTGGATGTAATATCATAATAAACCATCAATTGTCCGTCCACTCCCTGCATCCGGCACTTCAGCACAGATGGAATCACATTCCCAACCAGCATTCTCACCTGATAGGAGGCAGTGTCCACCGGCTCCTCCTGATAAAGAATCAGATAATTATGATTCATATCTCTTTTATATTCTGCTTTCATCATCCATCCGTGGCTCCTTTCACCATCTCCGATACGGCTTTTGCTTTCCGTATCCATGACACAGGCTTTATAACAGCAGTCTTGCCTTCTGCCCGAATATGCCAGTCAAATCCTCCAAAACCTTTATCCGTATCCAGATCATAGACTACCTGGATATTCTTTTGTCCACTAACCTGTCCGTTCAGATTTTCCGCTGTAAAAAAACCTGTATTTCCCAGCTCTTCACATTTTTTCCTGGCCACTTCCACAGGCTTTCCATTTTTCTTTATTCCTTCCATGCTTCCGTCTATGGCTGCTTCATAAGCCGCCGCAGTAAGCCATGCCCGGTTATGGACAAAGAAAAAAAGATACACACAGCTCATGATCACCAGTAAAACCAGAAACATCAAACACGCTGCTTCAATTGTCATACTTCCCTTTTTGATCTTCTTCACAGTAAAAGCCCTCCCACATATCCCAACAGGACAAAAGGTACAAATGGCAGTTCCGTTGTTTTCTTTTTTCTCAGGATTCCCAATAAAATCACTGCCCACAGACCACAGCCAATCAATGCCAGACATATAGTTCTCAGGTATTCTTCCGTTTCCAGCACTGTACCCAGGGCAATCAACAGAAGGCCATCTCCTGCTCCGATCTGATTTCCTGACACTGCACTGATTCCCAGGAAACCTCCTCCCACAAGAGGCGGAATAAAATACTGTGCTGTCACGTTTCGATTATAGAAGGCTGTCATAATTCCAAGAAAAGCAAAGATGCCGGTTATTATCAGGGAAATCTCTTTTTTACGTATATCCTTCCAGCTGTTCCATCCAAGGAACAGTATTACCCCTGCTGTTTTAAGCATTTTACATCTATCCTTTCAGCCACATCTGCTGCAGGCATGAATACCTTTAATTTCAGATTCCTTCACAAGTCGTACCGCTCTCTTCAATCCACTACAGGTCTCCAGATTATGGTACCGATTGCCTTTTCCCGTTATGTAAACCCGTCCGGCTGCTTTCTTGCCTTTACTGCAGCTTTCACATGGATAGTATTTTTCCCCATAAGCATTTCGCCTGGATGACACCGAGCTTCCTGCTACCTGAGTAATGGACAGGTCCAAATAGCTGCAGCTCATTTTTTTATGATAAACCTGACCGTTTTCTGTCATATAAACCATTTTTCCGGATTCACTTTCAGATCCATCTCCAATTCCTGTCCGATGTTCCATACCTGTCCAGGTGTGAACTTTTACAGTTGTACAGGTCCACACTGCCGGCAGGGGAAGGATACCCCCAATTGGTTGAAAGGAATATATGTCCGGCAATATCAGTTCACTGGTACCGTTTTCACCCATGGCATAAGTATACATTCCTATTTCTTTTGCCTTCTGGCACAAGGAGACCAGATGCTGGGTCTGTACCTTGTAAATGTCCATAAAAGAGATCATGACAGTTACTGCTGCCAGAAACAGTGGCAGTACCAACGCACATTCCACAGTCAAACTTGCTTTTTTCAGCCTTCTGAAAGGACGGCACAGGGACACTTTTTCAGGACGACAGACTTTGCTTTTCGGGGGAAACAAATCTGCCCGGTATTTCCAAAAGCTTTTCCTTTCTGCTTTGTTATTTCTCGACTCTATCTCTTCAATTTTTTCCATGCCGCAGCTTTCGCCCGGCTTCTTCCACAATTCTGTGCAATGCACCGCAGGTTCCTGAAAAAGCATCCCTGTGCCTCCTTTCTAATAACTATATTCCCTTGCAACGGAAAACACCTTTTTGGTATTGGCCTTCACATCCGCAGATGCTTCCAGTGCGGTTACGCATCCATCCAAGCGGAAAGATTCCCAGCCGGCACTTGTCCTCATTACCAGCTCCACCATATCCATTCCCCGCATTTTTTTATTTTCCCGGTTCATAGACAATAGTAAAATCTGCAGATAATCCTCATAATTCATTCCTCCCGGGCTTTCCTTTCTTTCCGTTTCCGCCACGTCAAGAAGATGTGGCAGATTTTCCAGTGATAGCTGCCAGTTTTCGCCACTTTTTATAAGAGGTACCTTCCCACCTGCCAAAAGCTCCCGCACATCCAGCACGCTTTCCCCAAATGCCCAACAAAGGATCAGTGCCGCCTCAATCACAGGTGCAGCAGGCGGTATCAGAAAGCCGGAGGCAATAGAAGCAGCAAGGGCTGATGCCTGTCCCTGTCTGACCGGATCTGCTGCCAGACATGCTGCATTTACTCCTTCTCTGATCAAAAGAAGCTTTCTGGCTACAGCTTTCAAATTTTCCCTGTCGCTGTCCCTTCCATAAAGCACATACTCTATCTGATAGCTTAAGCCGCCTTTTCCAGGATCACTGTAATTTCCCAGTTTTTCCATCAAATACTGTTGATACAAGATCTGTGATGTTGTAGAAGTATCCTCTTTCAAATTTTCTCTCATAGGCATTCCGCTTTGGATTTCCCGTCCAGATACCAGTTTTCTTTTTGACACTTCCTTATCCGATACCTGCTGTCCCGGCGGCAAAAGCAGATCCAAGATCCCCATCCAGCGGATTCTTCGTATGGAAGGGATAGGATTATCAGCCTGGACCACCTGCGTTCCTGTGTTATCCTCCTTCTGACTTCCATCCCCCAGTTCTTCCGAAAATTCCGAATTTGCTTCCTGTTTTTTCTGTTCTTCCTCGCTTTCTCTGGCAGCACTGCTCATTTCATGGTCATATGATTCCAGTGTGCCTCCATTTTCCGCTTTATTTCCTTCCTCTTCAGCTTTCCGGGTTTTCTCATTTCTTTCCTGCATTTTGTCAAGAAGGAGCTGTATACCATGGCTGCCCAAAGTTTCTTTCATATATTCTGTAATCTGCTGAAAAAAAACTTCCCCTTTCTGATCTGTCAGAAGCCGGTATCCGGTAAGTCCGCACTGCTGCAGCTTCAGTTTCTGACTATTCTGTTTCAGTACAGGTTTCATATATTTTTCCAGTTCGTCACAGAGAAAGGCAAGATCCAAAGCTTCTGTCCCATTTGAAACATCCAGTGCAAACAGATCATATTCCTTTAAAAGTGCCTGATCATACTGTGCAAACAGAGAATATAAACCAATATCCATGCCTGCCAGGATCTGCGTTCTGGCTGCTGCCATACGTACAGATTCAATCCCCGTACAGATCAGTGAAACCACAAGGCTCAGGATCAGTGCCATAAAAACAGTAATACTCCCCTGGGATTTTTTCCTGTTTCTCCCAGCCATAGACAGCCCCTCCTTTCCGGTCATAGCCGTGACCTTCTTTTTTTGTCAGATCGAGTTGCTTTGTTTTGTGATTTTGGAAAGAATTTTCTTAACAAGACTTGTAAGCTGTTCCTTAAAGATAATAACCAGACTGATGAGAACCACCAGAATCAGAATAATCTCCACAACGCCTACTGCATCTTCTTCCATTGCAAATTCCTTTATCAGCTGTCGTAACCCTTTCATCCTTTCACCTCCTTTCTAGTTCCCATAAAAGGCCAGGCAGGCCGGTATCATGATCACTGCCATTACTACCAGAAGCATCAGGATCATAGGCACCAGAAGCTTAGTCGCTGCAGCCTCCCCCAGTACCCGCGCCTTCCTTTTCCGTTCATCCCAAGCCTCCATGGATTCCTTTTCCAACATATCTGCAAGCTGCCTGCTCCCTTTTTGCAGATTCTGAATCAGCATTGTGGCAAAGGTCTTATACTTCACCTGCCCGCATCGTTCTCCGAATCTTCTGTATGCTTCCATCTCCGAGACTCCACTATCCATCTCATGACACAGGATCAGGATTTCTTCATACGCAGTTCTTTTTCGTTTTCCCTGTTTTCGCTGATAATCGAATGCCATTTTCTGAAAAATCTTGCGCACAGTCATTCCAGCCTGTACGAGCAAAGTAAATTTCATAATCAGTCCTGGATAATCCATTAGAAGTTCTTCCTGTCGTTTCACTAGAACAGCCTGTCCTTCCCTTCGTTTTATAAGAAACAGCACCGTCCCTGTAATAAGAAATAGAAAAGCAAGAAGATTACCCATATTACTTCCTGGTTTTTCCCATTCCAGATGTTTCCCCTTCCACTTTTCCGGCAGATAATAATAGTCTGGATCATTCTTTTCCAGATTGTAGTTTGCAATTGCTTCCTCCAGTTCCTTTTTCTGCTGCTGTTCAGAAGTTATATTCTGATCCTGGGTCTTCTCCTGTTCTTCCTCCAATTCTTTCTCTGGAATCTGTACATACATACTGCCTGCTTTTTTTCCATCCACGGATACCATGAACTTCTCCTCATAGGTCTGATCCTCCTCTTTTTTCAGTCCTGTTCCTTCCACATAGACCTGACTGTCTCCATTTTGCACAGTCAGAGCCATTCCAAGCAGGTTTCCAGCCAATGCTACTGCCAGAAACAAAGAAAGGCTTCTGTCTTTTTCTTCTTTTTTGGAAGAAAACCATCCTGCTTTGCTGCCAATAAAAACCACCAGCAGGATTCCAAAAATAACTATATGTATCCACATCTTTCCTCCTGCTTTTCAAACCTCTATATCAACAATGCGCCTTCCCATCCAATAAGCACCTGTATAAATCCCCAAACATACAGTCATTGCACAAATCCCGAATGGATTTCCATACAGTACATCCAAAAAGCCAGGAGATGTAAGCCTCAGATAAAGAATGATCCCAGCCGGCATCAGGCTCATGATCAGCTGTTCCGACTTCTTGGCCGCAAGGGTAGCTTCGATTTCTTTTTTTACATCAATCTTATCTCCCAACATCCTAGCCACCTTCTGAATCACCTGATTCATATCTCCGCCTGTTCTTTTTGCCACATAAAATACTTCAGCAAAATTTTCTATATCCTCCACATTACTTCTCTGCCCCAGATCAAGGAACAGTTCTTCCACTGGAACGCTTACATGCTGCTGATGATCAATATACTGAAATTCCCGTAGGATATCCGCATTCCCATCATACAGCTGCCGCAGATCCCGCACACAGGCCGACACCGCATTTTCCACAGAATAACCGGCCTGCACTGCCACGCTCATGGAATTAAGAGCATCCTTAAACTGAAAATTCAAAGTCTTTCTTCGCTCCTTTGCCAGCCTTTTTCGCTGCCAGCAAATGTAAACGACTGGGATAGGCAAAAATACAACTGCTGCCCATATACTTTTATAAAACAGATAATTAATTCCCAGAGCCAAAAAACTGCCTTGCATCAGATACAATGCCAGTTCCTTTGTACTGAACCGATAATTCTCATAATCCCTGCTTTTTTCCCACTCCCTGACAGAATTATCTTTTCCATAGCTTGGGCTATTTGTCCCCCGCACATGTTTCCGGGTATTTTCCATATCATTCTGCCTGTTTTTCTTTTTCATAAACATATCCCTGCCCTTTCCAGCTTCTCCCTGTGCAGAAGAGTTGCTGTAGACACAAGTCCCTTTTCCTCCTGCCACTGATACAGAGGCTGCATTTGAATCTCTCCGTCCCTGTATCCACAGATTTCCGAAATTTCCAAAACTTTTCTGGACTTATCCCGCAGTCTCCCCAGATGGATCACAATATCTACTCCTGCTGTGATCTGTCTGCGAATAGCGTCCAGCGGAAGTTCCACTCCCATCAGAACCATCATTTCCAATCTTGAAAGCATATCCCTGCTGCTGTTGGCATGAGCAGTACAAAAACTTCCCTCATGTCCTGTATTAAGCGCCTGCAGCATATCCACCGCTTCACCGCCTCTCACCTCTCCAACAATAATCCTGTCAGGACGCATCCTCAAAGCCGTCTTGATCAGATCCCGGATGGTCACTGCCCCGGCTCCGTTAATATTTGCCATCTTCGCCTCCAGACGTACCAGATTGTCAATTCCCTGAAGCCTTAATTCTGCACTGTCCTCTATGGTGATGATTCTTTCATCTGCCGGAATGTATTCCGACAATGCCCCCAGAAATGTGGTTTTTCCACTTCCTGTACCACCGCCAATAATGATAGAATATCTGGCTCTTACAAGTGCGTTTAAAAAATCCGCACATTCCTTGGTCAGACTACCCAATGCAATCAGCTTTTCCATTGTCACCGGTTTGTCAGGAAAACGTCGAATCGTCAGAATAGGTCCATCTAAAGCCACCGGCTGAATCACAGCATTTACTCTGGAGCCATTTTCCAACCGTGCATCCACAATAGGCATGGACTCATTTACCACACGGTTGCATTTTCCTACGATCTGCTGGATCACATCCTCCAACTTCTCCTTTGATGTGAAAGATTTATCCCATTTGGTCAAACGTCCGGCTCGTTCCACAAATACAGAATCCGGTCCATTGACCATAATCTCAGTAACTGTCTCATCCTCGATCAGTTCCTGAAGAACATCCAGCTTGCGCACAGAGTAAAATAGTTCCTGGCGCAATTCCACCTTTTCCTTCAAAGTAGTAAATGAATCTCGCAGGTTAGTCAGGATCAGTCCATCAATTGCTTCCAGGATTTCTTCATCTGACAATTCCCGACCCATGTCCAGCTTCTCCATGAGCATCTGCCGTAATCTGCCAAATTTGTCATCGCTCATTCTCATTCTTCTTTACTATTTTTCTTACATAATCCCCAAGTTCGCTCCATAAAAGCCCTTCTGCATAAGTTTCCATGGAACTGTTTCCCATATGAAAAGGCGGTTTTACCTTTATAATCTTTGACAGCACCTGTGAAAAATCCCAGACCTTCAGAAGATTTTCAAATTCTTCCAGCTTACATACAGATATGCTGTCTGCCAGCACCGGCATATAAATCTGGTTGCATAGATCCAGCATCTGGAACGTACCATCTACGCCCGATCCTATATCCAGGATCAGGATCTCATAGGAGCTGTCCCTGACGATTTCCCGTATCAGCTGCTCCCAGTCCTCCCAGGCTGTCCCACGGATATCTGCCGGTGTCTGTACCGGTGGAATATAATCCAGATTATTCACTGTCTGTATCATCCCATTCATCCGGTGGATCAGATTCTGACTGCCCTGCCGCACATAATATAAAAGATCACTAAGATTATGGTCATACTCCTTTCCCATTAACCTTCCAAAACCTGAATACTCCTCCAGGTTCAGGTAAAGAACCGCCTTTTCTCTGGCCAGCACCTGCCCAAGTGTAAGTGCAAAGGATGTTTTCAGGCAGCGACCCAGTGGAGAATATACCCCCAGAACCTGTGTACATTTCTTCAATACAGGATAAACAGTGGGCTCAACTGCCTTTTCTTCTCCATAACATGCCATCACTTCCCTGATCACATTGGCTGAAGACTGGTACTTGTACACACTTGGATATTGATCTAATTCTGGTGGATGTACACCTTCCGACAGAATTATGATCTTTCCAATATCCAATTCCCGGACTCTCTGGCACATTGCCTTCCCGGAAATCAACAGCAACTCAATATGTACTTTTTCCCCATAAGCAGTCAGACTATCCACTGTAGTAAATGCCTGGATCTCAAAAGGAATATTTCTCTTCTGATTCAGATATTCCATAAAATTCAGAGCATAATCCACCTCAAGGTCACACACTGCAAAAACATTCTTTTTCAATACACACCTCCTGCATACAGCAGTACACTTAAAAATACCGGTACTGTAAAATGAAAATTTTCCAAAGGTAACATCCCCTTTTGGTAATAGGGCTTCCTTTTTCCGGTTCTGGCCGTCTGGCAGATATAACTCCAAAGATACAGGAATCGCTGGCAGATATTGCCGTTAGATATAAGCAGTGCAGCTGAAATGGCAGCGCCAATGAACATGGCTCCAAGAATACATTTCACGATTTCCCCTGCCCCAATAATTCCTCCGATCACAGACAGCAGTTTAATATCTCCAGGTCCCAGCATACGGAATACAAAAAGCCACCCAAGCAGGACGACAGGAATCAGGGCGCCAGTAAAATACCAAAATACACCTATGATTCCATTTGCCAGGATCCGCATTGCCAGGCCTGCTGCCATGCAGAAAAGGATCCAACCATTATCGACCCTGGCGGTACGCAGATCCATCACTACAGCGGCAGCTGCCATCATTACCGGAATCCCGGTATAGAAAAACATGAATATCACCTCGTTTCTCATGAGTGATTCAGATTTCTTATCGGGTGTACATGATCATATAAAGTTCTTAAGTAAAATAGGAAAATTACCGTCTGAACTGACGGTTCTCGATACCGGAAGATATCCGGTGGATCAGCAGATCTAAGATTCGCCCCTGCTGATGAAAAGAGTATAGAACAGTATCCTGGATTTGTCCAGTATATTTTTATGTATTTATTCTAAAAAAACAATAAACTGCAGGAACCATTTCACATATTTTTCATTTCGTCATATACTTCAAATTCTTTCACATATTTTTAATTGGCATATTTTTAATTCCTTCATATACTTTAAATTTGCTCTTTCCACTATCTTTATTAACGGTTATAATAAAAGCAGTGCCTGCGACTTATAAGAGTTTCCGCTTATTGTACCACTAGTGCATCTTCCCGACTGTTCAACCCATTCACAGTTGCAGATGTTATTTTACATCATTGACAGAAAGTGACATATAATGACTACTTTACTTTGTCTTGGAGACAGTATCACAGATTGCGGACGGATTTTACAGACTCCGCCCCTGGGAAACGGTTATGTAAAACAATTATGGGATCAGTTATCCCCATTTTCCCCTGATCTTCAGATCATTAACAAAGGCATTGACGGATTTACCCTTTCCCGGCTGCTGCAGAATACGAATTCTTACCTAGCGCTGAAGCCAGAGATTATTACCATTCTGATTGGGATTAATGACATTGGTCTAATGATGAACACCTGCCGTACATCCGCCTTGCAGGAACAGATGATGAATCGTTTTTCCAGAGATTATGACCAGCTGTTAGAGCAGCTGTATTCACCCCACCGGCAGATCATTCTTATGGAGCCATTTGTTTTTCCATGGCCTGCCCATTACCGTCTGTGGATTCCCTATGTCCGTCAAATGTCTTCCATGATCCAGGAAATAGCGCACACACGACGGCTTACTTACATTCTCCTGCAGGATGAACTGAGCCAGGCGGCCCTGCGATACGGTATTGACCAGCTCACTACAGACGGCATACATCTGACCTGTACCGGTCATCACCTGATTGCATCAAAATTATGTGATACGCTGTATGACACAGCAGCGCAAATACACAGGGATTAAAAAAAAGATTGGAATGATGATATATTTATGAACACTAGCATAAAAAAAATCGAAGACATGTCTTTAAATGCATGGCCTTCCCACAAAATGGAACTTTATGACGGATGGATCCTCCGTTTTTCCTATTTTTATACACACCGAACCAACAGTGTGGAACAATTCGGCACTTCTACGTTATCCTGGAGGGAAAAAGTCTCTTTCTGTGAAAATGAGTACAGCCGTCTTGGCAGCCCGGCGATTTTTAAGATCAGTCCCCTGGTTTCCCCTGATTTTGATTATGTTCTTGAAAATCGCGGATATGAGATTCAGCATACCACAGACGTTATGGTAACAGACCTTTCTTCCACAGCAGACTTAAGTTATCCTTATAGCCAAGTAAATTTTACAGACGATATTCCAGATGTCTGGATTGAAAGTCTTTTTGACTTGAAAGGAACTGCAAATCCTATCCACCGTGCAGTTGTTCCTTCCATGTATCACTCTATTGTAAAGGATACGATCTGTGCCTCCATCTGGGACAACGGAAAGATCATCGCTACCGGACTTGGCATTCTGGACCGGGATTACATTGGCATCTACGCCATTCATGTGAAAGAAGAATTTCGCCATAGGGGGTATGCCAGACAGATCTGTACCGGTCTTCTTGCCGAAGGACAGCAACGTGGAGCCAAGAATGCTTATCTTCAGGTTGTAAAAGATAATGATCCTGCCAGAGCATTGTATACATCCCTTGGTTTTCAATATATATATACTTATTGGTTCCGTGTCCAGCCAGTCACATCCAAATAAACAAAGTCGTTTTAGCGCATACAAAAAGCCGATACTTGATCGATCCAACAGTTTATACTGTGGAAAGGATCCTGTATCGGCATCTTATTTTGGGGAATCGTTATAGTTCAGCAGCCGAATAATTTCGGCATTTGTGTAGCTGTATTATTAAACGGTTTTCTTTTTCATTACTGCTTGAGCCACATCGCCTGCAACCATAGCTGTCAGCGGGCTGAAATACAACAGGCAGGTAAGTACACAGTAAATCGGTATCATAATTGCAAACTGGATCAGTCTTCCCGGCATGATCGCATAGAAGTTATATCCTAACATGATTACCAATCCGGCAGTTGTAAGTACAAGAGAACTGAGAATCGCAGTCACAACAATGGACACACAGATTCCTACAGTCTTACCGGTTTTCTTTTTGTTTGCAATAAGAGGTCTTACCAGCGCTGGAAGCACGCCCCAGAGAATTGCAGCAACAGTAATAAATGGGTTCACAGCATATCCTTTCATAAAACATCCGATAATATCGGAAGCAAATCCACATACACCGCCTGCTACTGGTCCAAGCCATAATCCTGCCAGAATCGTACATACACTTCCTACTGAAATGCGATATGCTCCCAGGTCAATTACCAGAACTCTGGTAAGTACCAGATGCATGGCAACAAGAAGTGCCATAAATACCAATGTTTTTACGTTCCATGTTTGCTTTTTCTGCATAATAAAAACACCTCCATAATGTTTTTGATAATAGAGTAGTTACCATAAATAATAATCCCTCCACATTATGAGATGTTCTCATATGTAGCAACGGGTGCGGAAAATATATCGTAAGCAGCCTTTCGCATGCTTTTCGTTTCACGGCGACTCCCCAGCCAATGAACACTTAACGCATAAATTCCTACTTCGCTATTATTTATTTAATCGGATTATATCACAATATCTGGAAATTTCAATATGTTTTTGTTATAATATTAACGGATTTATTATTTTTTATAAGGATTTCATGTTCACAGCAATGGTCCACTGCTTCATTGGAGGGTTTCCATGAAAAAATTAATTTGTCTCTGTCTTTGCATATGTTGTACTGTTACTGCTGCAGGCTGCACTGCCGGAGATTTGGTTGAAAAATATATCTATCATCAGGATCCTGATACAGATTCTGAAAATGTTTCTGACAAACCTCGGATTTATATGGACGAAGTCACTGGAATGCTTCAGGATTTTACAGGCAGTCAGCTGACATTAAAAACAGAAGAACAGACTTATACCTTTGATGTATCTCAGGCCACTCTGGAATGCTCTGACGGTATGATTTCCGGCGATGAGATCAGCGTGATCTATGAGGGACAGCTTTCTGATACAGGCAGCGATACCAGTACAGTAAAAGCCTTAAAGGTAGTAGATGAATTCCACAAAACAGAAGAACTGAAAGATCGGACTGCGCACTGTGCCATCGTCAGCCTTACCCCTAATACCATTACCATAAAAGCCAAGAACGGAAAGACAGCTACGTATCCTATCACAGGTACCCAGCAATATTACCAGAATGGCATTGCTGCCGGTAACTGGGTATATGTACATTTCAAGGGAAAATTCGGAAAATCCGGGGATGATGCTTCCAATGTACTTGATGCCAGCCATGTAAAAGTAGTCAGTATCTCTGACATAGATCCTATCCAGCTTCCGGATCCCACCCCTACCCCAGAACCATCTGATGATCAGACAGAACCGGATCCATCCACTGTTTCCAAACAGTTCCGTGGTGTGATCCAGAGTATTTCCAATAATGTACTTCAGGTATTACCAAATACCTCCAGTACCAGCGTAGATCTGGATCTGTCCCAGCTGCCCTGTTATTTCCCAGGTGGAATCGCTCCTGGCTCAGGGGTTTCTGTTTATTACACAGGGGAAGATTTCTCTGGCGAATCCCTGGAAGGGATCTCAGTCAGTTCTGTATCCGGAGACAACCCGGATAACATGAGCCAGCATCAGATGAACTTTACAGTATCCGGCACAATCCTTGGTACAACTGCCAATACTGTTACCATCCAGACCGGAGACGGTGCGGTAGTCACCTGCCTGACTGAAAATGCTCAAAACACTTCCACATCCGGCCTCGCTTTAGGTGCTGGCATCAACATTACCTTTGACCCTGCTCTTTCCAGAGAATCCAACATTTATACTTCTATAAAAATCCAGGACGCCTGATATCAGGCGTCCCTTTTAAATCTCTCACGGATCTCTTTCTCTCCCTTTGTAAGCCAGTCATCTATCTCCGCTACCTTCGCCAAAGTTCCAAGGATATCCAGAAATGCATGGTATTCGTCCATAAGTCCCCATCCATGCGGAACCATATAAGCACCGCCATCACTTCCCAGTGCCACTTTCACGCCTGCCCGATAGGCCAGGCGCAGGTTCTCTTCTCCCTGTGCTGCAATCCTGGCAAGGATCTGGCTGTCATATCTGCCGCTGCCCATAAGATTGCGCACAGTAACAAGAGTAGGCACCCACACAGTATTGCTATCTGCCAGCATGGAAATCGTTTCTTCACTTATATAATTCCCATGCTCCACACTGTCTGCCCCGGCCTCAATGGCTGCTTGAACTCCGTAATCTCCATTTGTATGACTCATCACTGCAAATCCCTCTTCATGGGCGATATGAACCATTTCTTTTACTTCTTCTTTATCCAGCGGCTGGCAGGTAATCTTCCCATGATCGTTAAAATCCAGAATCCCGGTAGTCATAATCTTAATAAAGTCCGCTCCCAGAGCCTTGGCATCCATCACCTTCTGATGATATTCTCTTAATGTATCAAATCCGCAGCCCACAATCCCACCATAGTGGCCATTCCTATGAATAGCAAATACCGGTGTCCTATAATCAATCCCGTATTCTCCTGACAATTCCTTCGCCCTTTTGGATACCATCCCTGCATCTCCACCATCACGGACAAACAGAATCCCCAGTTCCTGATACAGCCGAAATCGGCTCTGTATAACTTTATCCTTTACCCCATCCGCATGCAGATCCACTGCCCTGCGGTAATTCAGGCCATCCATAATCAGATGTGCATGACATTCTCCAAACATCTGTCCTCTCCTTACAGTTCCCTGAAAAACTCACGGATCTGATCCTCTCCTGCCTGGACAGAGCCTTGTACAAAGAATGGCTTGCCGCCGCCTCTGCCATTCAGGGCATTATTCATATCCTTTGTCAACTGGCGCAGATCCCCGGCCTTTTCACCCATAGCATATTTACAGCTGCCATCTGCATTGGATGAAAAGACTGCACATCGGCCTCCACAGGTCTGCATCACTGCATCTGTCAGCTTTCTCAGACTATCAGCCTCCATATTCTGCTGGAACAGAAGTACATTGCCTTTACCTGCCCATTTATTTGCCTCTGCAGCAAACATCCCCTCTTCCAGAGACTGCACACGGCCTTTCAGAGAAAAATTCTCTTCCTGCAGCCGTTCTACTGCCTGCGCAGTCCGGTCACATTTGGCAGACAAACGCATGGAAATCTGATGATTCTGGTCATCCACCTTATTCAGATAATCCAGTACACGGTGGCCGCAGATCATCTCCATACGCACTCCTTCCCGAAACTTCTCTACAGAAAGCAGCTTCACCATGCCAATCTCTCCGGTATATGCCACATGTGTGCCACAGCATGCACAAGTATCCACACCAGGGAAGCGCACGATCCTTACCTGTCCGTTAAGCTCCTTCTTGCTTCTGTAATCCAGTGTTTCCAGTGCATCTTTGTCCGGATAGAAAATCTCAACTGCAGCATTCTCCCAGATTTTTTGATTTACCTGCTGTTCTATCTCACGAATCTGAGCCTCTGTAAGTATACCGTTAAAATCTACAGTAATCACATCACTGCCCATATGAAAGCCTACATTGTCATATCCATATGCCTGATGTACCAGACCGCTAACCATATGCTCTCCGGAATGCTGCTGCATCAGATCAAATCTGCGCTGCCAGTTGATCCTTCCTGTGACCTGCGTTCCTGGTTCCAATGGTGCATCTGTATAGTGAAGCAGTTCTCCATCCTTCTCATGGACTTCTGTCACCTTCACTGAATCAAGAACTCCCTGATCACTGGGCTGTCCGCCTCCCTCTGGGTAAAAAGCACTTCTGTCAAGCAGAATCGCATATCCTTTCCCTGCAGCCTGACACGCCAACACCTGTGCCTGAAATTCCCTGATATATACGTCTTCATAATATAGTCTCTGTGTCTCTGTCATCTACTGTATCCTCCACTTTTGTCTGGCTATCTATCCTTCCGGCAGGACTACTGATACTTCTCCGTAAGACAGCTTGCTCTCACTCCCGTCAGCCTCCTTCACTAGAAGTCTGCCATCCGGGCATATGGCCATCGCAGTAGCTTTCCGAAGATTTCCAGAATCCTGAATCTGTATTTCCCTTCCCAAAATAAAATTCTGCTGTATATACACCTGCGAAAGGGATAGCTCCTCGGTTTCCTTCAGCAGATGATTTACGATCTGTGCCATCAGCCTGTTCCTGTCTGCTCTGCCAGCCTCTTCCTCTGTATCATACAACGCTCCGGCAATATTTTCCAGTTCCTCTGGAATTTCTTCTCCGGGAAACAGATTCAGACCAATCCCCACAATAGCAGACTCAATATTCCCACTTTCAAAATCTGTCATTGCCTCTGTAAGTATACCGCAAACCTTTTTTCCGTCTTTGAACAGATCATTGACCCATTTAATTCCAAGAGATATGCCGCATACTTCAAGAACAGCCTTGTAAACAGCAACTGCTGCCGCAGTAGTGATCAAAAGGCTCTCCTGCAGAGACTCACCCGGATGAAGTACAACACTGAAATATAACCCAGCTTCCCTGGGTGAGCAAAAACTCCTGCCTCGTCTGCCTCTGCCCTCTGTCTGCTCCAGGGCAGCTACCAGCGAACCATGACCAGCATCTCCACTGACTGCTGCCAGCTTGGCTGCCTGATTAGTGGATGGGACGCTGTCGTACAATCGTACCATCACATCTGGATGATCCAGATAAAGCTTCAGCCCCTCTACAGACAGCCGGTTGCTGTCTGCTTCTAACATATATCCCTTATTAGGTCCAGCCTGGATCCTGTGTCCTTCTTCCCGCAGGGACTTAACGCCTTTCCAAATCGCTGCCCTTGTACAGTTCAGTTCTTGAGCCAGATGTTCACCAGACAAAACTTCCCCTTTATGCTGTTCTAAAATTTCTAATAATCGCGATTTTACTGTCATCCTGTTATCCTTCATAATGAGCCAGTGCCTTCTTCAGATAGTCTCTGTACTCACAACGTACATTCTCAGGGGATATGATCTCCACACCTGCCCCAAGACCTGCCAGCCAGCCAAAAAACTGCCCGCTTACATTCACACGAACCTTTATGGAAAAATGATTCTCATCTTTACCAATGATCATCGTGGACTGCCCGAAATGGTCAATCACCACCCCTACCAGACGATTCTCAAACTTCAGCCCCACTGCCTCTTCCCGGCCACCAAACATACCGAATGTACCTGCTGCAAATCTGGCCTCATCAAAGCTTTCAAAAAATTCTCTACCGTTGCGCGCTTCTGCCTCCAGCGATATCTTCAGCATCTTATCAACCCGATAATGCTTCACGATCCCGCTCTTCTCATCAAGTCCGATCAGATAATAATTCTCATCCTTCCAGATCATCTTCCAGGGACTGATCCTGTATCTTTCCCCATTACGCTTCAGGCTTAATTGCTTGGATAATGTCCACTCACAATACTGAAAACAGATCTGACGGTCACTGGATATCGCCTGATGGATCTGATCAATATTATGATAGATACTTTCATTCATGGACTTAACCCTGTTCTCTACCCAGACCTGTCTCTGCAGTTCCCTTGCCTGGTGTACACTGGCCAGACCTTCCAGCTTTCTGATCAGCTGTCTGGACTTCCCTGAAGTAATAAACTTGGAGGACTGCACCGCATCTACCAAAAGCTTAAGCTCTGCCAGTTCAAATTCTCTGTGTGCCAGATAAAAACCGGAAGGTTTCTCCCTTCGATTCACTATATCCAAGCCAAACACCCGCAGATTCTCTATATCGTCATAAACGGTCTTGCGCTCTGCACTGATCCCTGCATTGGCCAGATATGCCTGCAGATCCTTCATTGTCATCGGATGCTCTTTGTCTGTACGTTCTAAAAATGCCTGCATTAAATATAATATTTTGATCTTTTGATGAAATGACTTCGGCATCTACACATCTCCTACTTATCTGTGAGCATTGCCACAACTCCAGAATATAATACCATAAATGCAAATATCAGGGCAATAACATCTGCGCCCTTAAAATCAAAATTAAATACCATGGCCCCTGCGATCATAATCTCCGCAGTCAAAATAATACCGAGAAACATAGCCATATTCCTGGAAAGCTTCTCCCCCTTTCTGTGTGCACCGGACTTCCTGGTCATACCGGAAACTGTCCCCTGTGCAAATGCCATCTCCCGTCTGCCTGTACTTTTCTCTGATCCCCACATATACTCTCTCCCCTTATTTCGCTTAATTTTCGAACATATTTTCAGAACATATTTTCTATTTATTGAGAGTATATCACATATTCAGTACAATAAAACGGCATAAATTCTTCTTTTTCGAACATTTGTTTATTTTGTCAATATTCTACAATTTTATGTTCGAATATTTGTTCGTTTTTATGTATCACGATACCAGGGTAGGATTGTTGGAGTGCATAGCACGAAACAGTCCATAGGTATCATTGCCTTAGGCTTTTACCCACAACATCATATCAACTGTAATGCCTGCCACAAAAAAGATACGAAAAAGCTGCCAGAACCGTAGTCCTGACAGCCATAGATCGGTATCATCATAAAAACTGAACAAAAACAGAAGCTCCCACCACTGTAAGAAGCCCTGCCACTGCAATGGCCAGACTGCTCATAGCGCCTTCCACTTCTCCCATCTCCATCGCCTTTGCAGTACCAATGGCATGAGCAGAAGTACCAAGAGCCAGCCCTTTGGCGATAGGCTCATTGATCCTGGCGATCCGGCACACAGCTTCTGCGATCATGTTGCCCAGAACACCTGTAATAATGATCACTGCTACTGTAATGGTTACAATGCCCCCCAGTTCCTCAGATACACCCATTCCAATCGCTGTTGTAATGGACTTTGGAAGAAGCGTAACATACTCCTCATGAGAAAGCCCGAATAACCATGCCAAAGCAAGTACACTTACAAGGCTTGCCAGTACACCTGAAACAATCCCAAGAACCACAGCCTTGATATTCTTCTTCAGAAGATTCATCTGACGGTATAACGGCACTGCCAGACACACCGTTGCCGGGGTCAGAAGATAACTGATATATTTGCCTCCCTCATTGTAGGTATCATAATCAACACCAAGCAGGGAAAGCACACCCATCACACACAGAATCGCGATCAGCAGAGGATTAAATATGGCAAGTTTGAATTTTCTCTTCAGAAGCATGCCTGCTTCATATGCCACAAGGCTTAACACTGCACCTAAAAACACGGAGTTCTCTATAAAATTCGTCATTTGCTGTCATGTCCCTTTCTGTCTTTTTCAATTACAGTCTGTGTTACTCTTCCGGTTACTACCATCACGATCACTGTAGTGATCACTGTGATCATAACAACCGGCACCCAGATTGGCTGCAACACCCCCCAGGCATTCAATAATCCTACACCTGCCGGTACAAACATCACCGGCATGATCTCAATAAGAAAATCCGCCGTTTCCTCTACCTGCCCTACTTTTATAATACCAGTCATCAGCGCAGCCAGCATCAGTACCAGTCCATATACACTGGCAGGTACAGGCAAGGGAAGCAAGGCATGAAGCCCCTCCCCAAGAGCTGATAACAGTAAGATAATTCCAAATTGTCTTAAAAACTTCATTCTGTGCACACTTTCTTTCGTATATAATATAATTTTGTAATATTCAGAAATTCACAACAGCTTATTCTGTTACAACCTTTGTTGATGCCATAAGATCATCCACGATCTGCTGATATGGCTGGGCTTCCTCCAGAGTTGCCCGTCCCATCCTCTGCATTTTTGTAACTCCTGGATACTGAGCGGGTATAGATCTGGTCATCACCGAATCTCCATAAATCTTTACCATATCTCCATTTTCCAGTACATCTCCCTGGACCAGTTTTCCATTACGGTTATAGATCCCCTCAGATGGAATATCTGCCTTGAATACAGTCTTTGTAGTCATGTCCACAAATACCTGCTCCTTCAGTCCATCTCCTGCCTCTACACAGATCGCCCGGATTGCCTCCTGCTCCTGTCTGGCCTCATCTTCCTTATCTTTGGCGGCCTGCATAGATACCACCTTCCAGAAAGATCCGCACATAACTGCCATCACAGCCACCAGGATCACCATTCCAACAATAAATTTCACATCGGCTTTCTTTTTATTCACATCAGATTTCTTTTTATCCACATTGGATTCCTTTTTATCCACATCAACCCTCCTTATATCTGCCACAACTTTCTGCGTTTTTTTATTATACTCCGTCCCTTTTAAATTGCAACTGTGGGAATCACGATTTTTTCCACCTGATAGCTTCCATTTTCTACAATCATTACAGCCATGGTCACATCTCCTCCAAAACGGGAATGGCCGCAGCTTCCCGGATTCAGCCACAACCGGCCATCAATTATTTCCTGGAAATATTTATGGCTGTGTCCAAAAATAACCACCTGTCGGTCTTTCAGATCCCAGGCCACATCTTTTTTATTGTGCACCATAAAAAAGCGGACACCTTCAATCTCAAACCACAGACTTTGGGCAAGCGGACGCTGCCAGCTTCTATCATT
Organism: Blautia glucerasea; assembly: GCF_013304385.1. Classification (GTDB taxonomy): domain Bacteria; phylum Bacillota; class Clostridia; order Lachnospirales; family Lachnospiraceae; genus Blautia_A; species Blautia_A ammoniilytica. Next base: position 12,327 of record NZ_JAAITU010000004.1, on the reverse strand, counting down.
ATTTCCCTGAACTGCATACAAATCCCCCATTACCCGCAGTTGATCCAAAATTCCAGGATCTGTCACATCTCCTGCATGCAGAATATACCTGCAGTCTTTCAGATTCTCCACAACTTCCTGCCGCAACAGGCCATGAGTATCTGAGATAATACCAATTTTTACCGCCATTTCCCCTTATTTCCTCCTGGTTTTAAGACATAGCTTTACAGTTACGTATTCCTTATTTCTGCTCAGTTTCCGAATTCTATAGTCCCATACGCTCCATCATACCCAGGATGACAGATCACATTTCCCCTTCGGATACATCCAATACTTTCACTAAGCAATTCGCCGCCTGTTTTTTTAAGGTCTTCCAGCGGAACCTGCCGTAAAATGTCAAATTCTGATCCCAGACTTTTCAACAGTTCCTGGTATTTTGCCTGAACCCTTTTACTTGTTGGTGAAAATCCCATAACCTGACTGATCACTTCCGGCAAAGGCACCAGCTTCTCAAAGTGTCTGGCATTCTTTGGTACAAAGCCTTTTTTCCTATCCGCCAGTTCCTGTAGCCTGTGTTCTACGCCAATCGTCAGCTTTTTCCCACAAACCGGGCAAAGCCCATGGTATTGCTCTGTTTCCTCAGGGCTTAAGCAGATCCCACATTTTCGGTGTCCATCGTAATGGTACTTTCCTTCTTCAGGAAAAAATTCCAACGTTCCGTCAAGCCCCTGCCCCTTCTGGATTGCCTGATACAGCCCCTTATAGGATCTGTCTATATCCAGAAGATTTGCCTCCCGCCCCAGCTTTCCCGGAGAATGAGCATCCGAATTGGAAATCAGCTGATAAGCATCCAGTGAGGATAACTGCCAATTCATAGCCGGATCTGAAGATAACCCCGTTTCCACAGCATGCACATAAGATGTCAGATCGCCAAAACATTCTTCCATACTTTGAAATCTGGTAAATGCGCCAAATACTGAATAATGCGGTGTCCATATATGTGCAGGTACCAGCATTCCCTCCGGACAGGTATCCAGCATAAGCTCAAGAAGATCATGGCTGTCAAGGCCCAGGATAGGTCTTCCGTCTGAATGGATATTTCCGATCTTTTCAAGTCTGCTTGACAGCTGATCTGCAGCTTCCAGCCCTGGAAGTATAAGTACATTATGAACTCTTCTTGACTTCCCATACTTTTTATAAACAGAACTGATCTCCCCGGTGATCACAAACCTGGGTGCTTCTCCCGGATACTTTTTGGCCTCCAAAGCCACATACTCCTCTTTCAAACGGTACAATCCATCCTCTGCAGGAATCAGTTTTTCCAAAAGTTCCCCTCTCCATGCAGGATGGGTAAAATCTCCTGTTCCAATAAGACTGATCCCCTTTTTTCTTGCCCAAAGATCCAGATTTTCCGGATTTCCGTCTTTACTGGTTGCCATAGAATACCTGGAATGGATATGCAGATCTGTGATCATCTTCATCTTGCTTTCTCCTCTTCAAAAAACCGCCGCAGGCACATACCTGCGACGGTTCTTCATCATTTCTGATACATCTGTGAATGCCCTGGCAGATCGCTTCTGCCTTGTGCATCTATTATTTTGCTTTTACTGCTTTTGCTGCTGAATAAGCTGCATATACATCTACACCAGCCTCGTTTGCCTTATACGCACGTACTTTGTAGTAGTATTTCTTTCCAGCCTTTACAGTCTTGTCTGTAAGCTTCACAGTAGAGCCTTTTGTGATAGTAGCCAGCTTGGTATATCCGCTGCCCTTCTTTGTGGAACGGTATACTTCATATCCAGCTGCTCCTGCAACTTTCTTCCATTTCAGGGTAACTTTGCCCTTTGTTGCTTTGCCGGAAGTGATCTTTGTCTTTGCAACTGTTACATTTGTTACAGTTGCTGCTGCAGCTGCACTGTTTCCGCTTTCGATAGTCTTACCGCTGTCTTTAACCGCATAAGCAGTACCATTCTTAACAGCAACTACATAATAGTAGTACTTAACGCCTGCCTTCGGTCCTTCATACCATGTCTGCTCAATGCCGTTGCCATTCACATATGATACTTTTCTGTCAGTGGTGGTGGTAGCTGTCAGATCCTCATCAGAAACCTTATAACCATATTTGGAATTAGCATCAACAACCCAATTGTCCAGCCTATTGGCATATCCATATGAATATGAATATGTCTTGGTATCCTTGTTATATGTGGATGCAGCTCTTGTAGTTCTGTATACTTCATAGTAATCAGCGCCTGCTACCGGATTCCATTTAACAGTAATGCTTCCGTCTGCTTTATTTACAGTCGCCTTTACGCCTGTAGGTGCTGCCAGATATGGATCTACCTCAAAGCTGTAGTCCTCAGTGTAGGTCTTCGGGTTACCGTTCTTATATGCACGGATCCTGTAAGTATCTGTCTGTCCATTTGCTGCCGGGAAGGTAAAAGAAGAAGTTGCTGCCCTTGTAATAGTCTTATATGCTTCCCATACGCCTGTATCCCGGTTTTTCTTCTCAATCAGATAGCCATTACCAGCATAAACCGGATTCCAGGTAAGTTTTAATGTACCATTTGCATTCTGCTTGCTGGAAACAATCCATAATGCAAAATCTAATGTACAGCTATCTTCGTCTTCAATATAGTATTTCTTTCCATTTACAACTTTGTATGCACGTACTTTAAATCTGTAATCCTGTCCTGCAGCAAGACGTTTCACAGTGTAGGTCTTTGCGGATGCTTTCTTGATGTCTTTTACAAGTGTCCACTTTTCATAGGTATTGGTTCTTCCCTGGTCTGCGCTGTAGCTCTTTCCATAGGAATCTGTTACAGTACGGAATACCTCGTATCCCTGTGCGCCTTTCAGCTTATTCCAGGTAAGCTTTACAGATGTCTTACCTTTTGCAACTGCTCTCACATTCAGATTGCCGCCCCAGGTAAGAGTTGTATACGTCTTCCATGCACCATAAGAAGTCTTGCCTGTCTTCTCGCTTACATAGTAAGCACGTACACGGTAAGTATAAGCAGTATTAGGTTTCAGCTTCTTATCTGTGTAAATACCATTTGTAGTCTTTCCAAGATTCTGGTATTTCTTGCCAACCTTCTTCTGGAACTGATATCCTGTTGCGTAAGAAGGATCCTCTGCAGTTGCAGTAAGAGTAATGCTTGTAGAAGCAACCTCTGCAGTTACGTTTACATCAGAAACCTTTGGAGATACGGTTACAGTATTGGAAAATGCTCCATACCATGTCTCATCTGCCTTATTGGAATCTTCAAGGCTGCTGTCTTCACTGTATGGTCTGATACATACATAGTAAGTATAGCCTGGCTCAAAATAACTGTTATAGAGAGTAAACTGTTCCTCGCCATCGGAATTTGTTCTCAGCTTGGTCAGTGAAGGATTATTTGAAAATCCAGGATCCTTGGAGATCCACAACTGGATACCGCTGTTTGGAAGCTTAATATTTCCAGTATATTTGAAAACATATCCGTCTTCTGTCTTTTCAGCAAGAACCAGATTGGATGCGGTAGGCTCTTTTGCTTTGACAATCGTAACGATATTGGACGGTGTACCATACTCTATACCCTTTGCGCCATACTTATAAGTAATGGCTCTTACATAATATGTCGCACCTGTTTCCATAGAATATTTTGATACATAAGTACCCTTAGCGCTGCTCTGTACATCCGTTACAAAGTTTGGATCCTTGGACCACTGAAGTTCCCATTTATCATCTTCTTCAAGCACCGGATCAAAACGGAAACTGTAGGAATCTCGTCCTTCGTTGTACATGGTCAGGCCTGTAATTGTTTTAAGTGGATCTGCCTGTTTTGCAGTATAGGTGAATGCAATTACATTAGACCAAACGTCCTTGCCCTGTGCATCTGTGAGGGAATTACCATTTACACGGTTGATCACACGGAGATAATAGGTCTTTCCGCTTTCAAGATCACTCTTGGAAATAGCCAATGTAGTCTTGGATGCATCTGCATATGCATCCTCCCATTCCCATTCATACAGATTTGCATAATCTGGATCGGATGTGTACTGTCCATGAACAGATCCTGCTGTAACAGCACCATCATATGCAAAATACAGATTATCATCATCCTCAGATGCATATCTTAAATTGGTAAGCTGTACAGGAGCATATGTTGCAGGAACTGCGTAAACTACCGGATCAGACCACTCACCAACAGTCTCTACAGCCTCTGCATTTGGAGTTGCAGGATCCTGATAACGGTTCACTGCACGTACACGGATATTATAAGTCTGTCCAGCTGAAAGAGATTTAAGAAGTACCTTCTTCTCTGCATCTGCATATATACTCTCGTAATCAGAGCCATCTGCTGCAATCTTATATGCATACTGTCCTGCCAGATTAGTCACGTCATATGATGGCATTGCACTGGCCCAATCCTTAGAAGCATATCTAAACACATATTTGCCAGTCTTGCTGTCCGTGGAAACATATCCATACTCATTCCCGGCTGCATCTGTTACAGCAAATTCATATTTGTATGCACCCTCTACTGTATTCCAGCGAAGCACCGGAGAAGACACATAATCCTTATCTGTGTCAATATAAAGACCGGTTACCTTAGCAGGTGTGCCAGGAGTACCAACCTGTACATCTGCAGTATCTACGGTTGCCTCCTCGGATACATGATCAGAGAAAACATCCTCTGTTTCTGCCGCATCGCTGCTGAACTCTGTTGCTTCTTCTACTGCCGGCTCTTCCTCTACATCCACCGGTGCCTCTGTCTCTTCTGGCTCAACTGCTTCTACTGCCACATCGCTGTCTGTAAAATCAGCAGCAAAAAGTGTGCTTGGAACAGATGTCATAGTCATTGCTGCTGCAATGGCAATTGCCAGTGATCTGTTAAGAGTTTTAAGATCTTTCTTCATTGCTTTCCCTCCTAGAAAAGAATTCTGCATAGGTATCATCTTGCATACAAATCTGCGGACATACAATTATTATATGATCCACATTTCTTTCATATGTCTACAAAATGATCCTCCTGCATTTAGTGTAAGAATACCATTTTATCCCAGCTATTTCAAGTATTTTCATGCATTTCAACCTATTTATACAAAGATTCACTGTGTACATTTGTAAATTTTGGGTAAATATCTAACATTTCTTTTAATACAGTGAATAACCCAAAACCTTCTTAATCTATGAAGGCCCGGCGGATCCGTTCCAGTGCCTCTGTCAGAGTCGCCCTGGGACAGGCTACATTCACTCTCTGAAATCCACGCCCCAGATCGCCGAAGATCGTCCCGCTGTCCAGCCACAGACCGGCTTTGTAGATGATCCGATGCTCCAATTCCTCCACAGATAGTCCTGTTTCCCTGAAGTCCAGCCATACCAGATAGGTTCCTTCATGGTCTGTCATCTTCACGCCTGGCAGCTTTTCTTCCACATATTTTCTGGTAAATTCAATATTTTCTTTCACATATGCATGCATGGCTTCATACCACTGACTGCCCTTTGTGTATGCAGTTTCACAGGCCACCAGCCCAAGGATACCCAGCTGGCTCATGCCAGCTGCGTCCATCTGCTTCCGAAACCTGCGGCGCAAACCTGGATTGGGAATAAAAATATTGGAAATAAGCATACTTGCCAGATTAAAGGTTTTGCTTGGCGCTGTACAAGTAACCGTAATATCCTCATATTTCTTTTTCAGCCCTGCAAAAACCTGATGTTTTCCCTTGAACACAAAGTCCTGGTGGATCTCATCGCTGACTACCGTCACTCCGTATTTCACACAAAGATCTCCCACACGGATCAGTTCGTCTTTCGTCCATACCCTGCCTACCGGGTTATGGGGATTACACAAAAAGAAAAGCTTTATCCTTTCATCTGCGATCTTTTTCTCAAAATCCTGAAAATCCATATGATAGCGGTTATCTTCTCCAAGGTGCAGATCATTGCTGACTACCTTTCTGTTATTATCCGTGATCACTTCAGAAAACGGATAATAAACCGGAGACTGGATCAGTACACTGTCCCCTGGCTCTGTATAAGCTTTTACAGCCATGGCAAGAGCAAACACCACGCCTGGCGTCTTTACAAGCCACTCTTCCCTGGTATCCCATCCATGACGTTCCCGGATCCAGTTATGTACTGCTTCAAAATAAGGTGTTTTCACTTCACTGTATCCAAAGATTCCCTCTTTTGCACGTTCTACAAGTGCATCCTCTATATAGGAAGATGTTTCAAAATCCATATCTGCCACCCACAGCGGCAGCACATCTGCCGGCATACCCCTTTTTTCTGCAAAGTCATATTTTAGACAATTGGTGTTTTTTCTGTTAATGATCCTGTCAAAATCAAGATTTCTCTCTGGCATAAAGTTCTCCTTCTGTCTCTTTGAATACTTTTTCCAGTTCAGCGATCAGGTCTTTGATATTTTCAATACCAACGGATAAACGCAGGGTCGCTTCTGTGATCCCGTTCTTTTCCCTGATCTCTTTTGGAACATCTGCATGGGTCTGTGTAGTTGGATAAGTGATCAGTGTTTCCACTCCTCCAAGACTTTCTGCAAATTTAATCATACGGACATTTTCCAGAATTGCAAGAGCAAATTCTTTACTTTCCAGCTGGAAAGTAAGCATTGTGCCAAAGCCTCTGGCCTGCTTTTTCATAAGCTCATATCCAGGGTGCTCAGGAAGTCCCGGATAGATCACTTTGGTCACTGCTTTCTGTTTTTTCAGCCAATGTGCAATGGCAATGGCATTTTCCTGGGCACGATCCATACGCACACCCAATGTCTTGATACCCCGAAGGAGCAGCCAGCTGTCCAGTGGAGCCAGCCCAGCGCCGGTTGTTTTGATCAGAAAACGAAATTTCTCACTAATGTCTTCCCTGTTTGTTATCAGAAATCCGGCAAGTGTATCGTTATGTCCGCCCAGATATTTGGTGCCGCTGTGTACCACGATGTCTGCCCCAAGATCCAGCGGATTCTGGAAATAAGGAGATAAGAAGGTATTGTCTACAATAAGCAGCAAATCATGCTTTCTGGCAATCTTAGAAAGTTCCTGAATGTCTGTTACATTCATCATGGGATTGGTAGGTGTTTCAATATAGATGGCTTTTGTGTTTTCCTGAATATAATCTTCCACATTCACCTTATGACAGTCCACCCTTGAAAAAGAAATTCCGTTCTTGGAAGATACATGGTCAAAAAGCCGGATGCTTCCCCCATACAGATCTGCATCTGCAATCAGGTGATCCCCTGGCTTAAAAATCTCCATCAACAGGGAGATTGCTGCCATTCCTGAAGATAAGGCCAGTGCATCAATGCCGTTCTCCAGGGATGCCACCACCTTTTCCAGATGCTCTCTTGTTGGATTCTGTAATCTGCTGTAATCAAAACCTGTACTTCTGCCCACTCCTTCATGTGCATAGGTTGCTGTCTGGTAAATCGGATAGCTGATGGATCCATAATTGTTACAACAGCCTTCCTCTTCTTCTAAGTGAAGGCACTTTGTTTCTATTTCTCTCGCCATTTTAATCCCTCTTATTCCTATCAATTTTATATTATTTATAAGCTGATATAATGATAGCAAAGGAAAAATGGTTTGTATAATTCATTTTACCTGTTATTACTTATAGTTTTTTCCTTATCCCTTTTGGTATTGTAAAGCTTTCATCAACCAAAAACACCTGGCGGAAAACCGAAGTTCTCTGCCAGGTGCCTCTGCTGAGCCTACTTTACAGTTACCTTCACACTCTTGCGAAGTCCATTCTGGGCATAACAGTAAATCGTACACTTGCCTTTTCCCTGGGCAGTGATCACTCCCTTACTGTTCACTGTTGCCACTTTCTTATTACTGCTCATATAACGCAGTACAGCCACATGTTTTACGATTTTTCCATCTGAATTCACTACACTGGCCTTAACGGATGCCTTCCTGCCCTTTTTCAGGGTAATGCTTTCTTTCTTAACATTAACAGCCGTTACTTTGCTGAACTTGCCACCGGTTGTTGGAATATGCATAGCCGGTGTTTTGGAAAGAATGGTCTGTTTGCCATTTACCGTCTTGTATGCAGCCACATAATACTTGTAATAGGTATTTGCCTTAAGGCCTTTGTGAGTCCATTTGGTGGTGCTTCCTTTTACTGTTTTCAGAAGTTTGTAATCTTTGCCGCATTTGCTTCCGTAAATCTTATATCCGGAAGCGCCCTTGATCTTATTCCATTTTATAGTTATAGATGTCTTCTTACTTGTAAGACTGGAGAGATGAACCGGAGCCTGTGCCGGTACAGGAGTCGGTGTTGGAGGTGCCACTGCAGGCGTAGGTGTTGGAGCCGGAAGTGCTGCGATCACCTCTGTTTCCTTATATCCGCAAACCGTACATGTGCGTTCCTTTTCTCCCGTAACTGATACAGCAGCTTCCTTTACAACCTTCCATTCACCGAAGGTATGGCCTTTGGACTCTGTCGTCTCACCATCCAGATTGCAGATCTGCCAATGTGCCTTATCATCAAATTTCCATGTATATTCGTGGTCCTTTTGGGAAATAGTGAGCACCGCATCCTTCGTTGCAGTAAAAGTGCCGCTCGTGACTGTAACCACTACTTTGTACTCGCCTGGCTCTGATACCTTACACTCTGCCTCTGTCAGCCCATCAAGTAAAGTACCATCCTTGTACCACTGATAAGTTAATTTTGCTGTGCTTATTTCATGAGATGCCCGGGCAGTCAGTGTTACAGGTAAGGTAAAGCAGCTGTTCTCCCTGTCTGCTGTTAATGTTACAGACGGAGCATTCAACGACCAATTTTCGTACAGCCTGATCCTTTCGGTGATCTCCATATCCGGCGTCCAGTCATGATCGTCAACATCTACCCATCCTTTGAACGTATATCCTGGAAGCTCTGTCTGAGCTGGGATTTCTGACGGATCCACTTTATTTCCTGGTACGATATATAGATTTTTATTTCTTTGATAATACCTGTCACCCTGTTTTTCTATCCAGTAGAAAGTAACCTTTACTCTTTCTACCCATGTCAAGGTCTGCCCGTCCAGCTTTAATTCGGAGCCAAATCCTTTGTCAACGGTAAAAAGGGATGCATCCGGTGTTAATCCATCCTTCCATTTCACTGCCACCACACCAGGCTCACAATAACCGCCTTTCATCTCTACAGGATTAACTGGTGTAAAGGCATCATCAACCACTACCCTGGGACTGCATACTGGATCAGAATAATCCATCAGCATCACATATCCTTTGATCTCCGGTGAACCGCTAAGATGCAGGGTTGGGAATTTCACATTCTCATCAAATTCAGAATAGCAGACCAGATCCAGGGTAATTGCATTTTCATCCGCATTTTCGCCTTCTCCTGACATATTGCCGCTGATCTTGCCGCCACTGATCTCCAGATCCATATTCAGATGAGGGATCACCTGTCCGCTGCCATCATAATAATCATTCGGATACCACAGACTGGCGCAGATGCCTGCTCCCATACGGGCTGCCGCATTCCCTGTGATCTCGCCGCCAGTCATCTTCAATGCATCTATCACTTCTGTACTCTGCGTAAAAATGCCACCGCCTGTATATGTCTGGTTATTGCAAATCCGTGCGGCAGTCAGCTCAATGCTGTCATTAAAGGCATAAACACCGCCGCCCATGCCGCCGGCAGAACTCATCACTTCTCCATCTTCATCATATTCAATTTGTGGTTCAGCCTTATTTCCCTGTATGGTACCCTTGCCCAGCAGGGCTCTCCCATCGCCTAAATAAACACCGCCACCCTGGCCATAACAATAATTAAGAGTATCTGCAGTTGCAGTATTATTTTCGATCACGCAGGGCTGTCCATCCGGTTCTGTACGATTCATCTTAAGGTCTGACGCCCATAGAAAAACACCACCGCCGTCACCGGCTTGATTATCCGCAATACGGCCGCCGGAAAGCGTCACGGTGGAGCCGTTTTCCCCATAGAGGCCTCCGCCATACTTTGCTTTGTTATCGGAGATCTGTCCGCCACTCATGAAAAAACGAGCCTTATATAAATAAATGCCGCCACCGTAATCTGCTGTATTCCCGGTAATCGATCCGCCGCTCATCTCCGCTGTCCCATACCATACTGTAACCAATGCGGTCTGTTCATCATAATTCGTCCTGTCGGCTCCCTGGATCGATCCACCGTTTATCCTCAAAGTAGCATACGTATCATACGCACCAGATTCTTTATTTGTGTAAATCGCATGCTTGACCTTCGCGTCACATACCAGCGTAGTGCCTGTACCTATGGTCAGTACACCTTCACCTGTTTTTTCCAGCAGAGTCTTGCCAATCCAGGAATCCCCGGATTCTTTGATATTGTTGATATGCACTTCATCAAGTGCCAGGTTGGTACCCATTTTGACCTGTATCATTGGTTTAGACGCATCATTTGCCAAAGCATCTGCCGGACGAATCGTTACTTTCGACCAACGATGATCCTTTTTGTCATTCAGCGTAAGACTGCTTTTCAGATAAATTGTTCCATTCTCCTCAATCAGGGATAAAGCCTGATCCATCGTCTTAACTGCCAGATTACTGGCTTCTCCGCTGTTGGTATCTGAACCGCTGGCAGGATCCAGATATACCTTGCTCAGACTTCCATACTGAAGATCCGTTGTCGCTTCTCCGGAAGAGAATTCCTCTATAACAGTTCCATCGCCAAACAGAACATCGGTCTCTTCATTCCCCTCCTGGATCTGCTGAAACAGCTGTTCTTCATCCTCGCCAACCTCTTGGAAGATGTCTTCTGTCTCAGGCTCTGCCGGCACATCTGTGACGGTCTCTTCATCCGCAGCCACTTCGCAGACTTCCTCTGCAGCCACAGAAAAACCACCCATGGTCGTTATCACAGCTGTACAAACCGCCAAAGCAATCATTTTTTGAAGTCGTTTTCTCTTCATACTTTCACCTCTTTCTTTTTCTTCCTATTCCTTTTCAGTTTCCTTTTTCCGGTTTTCAGTTGCCAGGTTCCCTGGTTCCTGGTTCCTGGTTCCTGGTTTCAGATGCATCAGTATATATATTTCCATCCTCCGAGAAATATTACTGCTACTCTCTGCATGTATATTTATTATATCTAAATCTCATCCGATTTTCAATCATTTTATGTACTTTATCGCTCTGTTTCTGTATTTATATTCATTATAAAATCATTTTTATACACAATAAGCACTTTTATTGTATAATGCTTGATTTTCATGTATTGTTTATATAGTTAGAACTATACTTAATATTCATTTCATTTGTGCAATATTTCTGCAATACCTCAAAATCTGTGAACCATTGACAATGCCTCAGCTTCTTTGCATAATATGATTACAGTGGCAAGTGCAAAGTACGGAACAATCCATATAAGCATGATTTTTTATATTACCAGAGCATTTGTCCTCAAACCATTCAAAATAGCATTGGCGACAATCGCAGATAGTATTGATGAAAATCGCAAATCATATTAACGGAAATCGCAAATCGTATTGGAGGAAATCTCAGATGAATATTACTGTCTATCTTGGTGCAAATAAAGGAAATAACCCACGGCTGCAAAGCGCAGTCCAGGAATTAGGACAATGGATCGGCACCAGCGGAAATGCGCTGGTCTACGGCGGTTCCAAATCCGGGTTGATGGGTGCAATTGCCGACAGTGTGTTGAATGCAGGCGGTGAAGTAACAGGTGTTGAACCACAGTTCTTTATTGACAGCGAGATCCAGCACGATGGATTGACCAAACTGATCGTGACTAAAGATATGACAGAGCGTAAGACTAAAATGATCCAGCTGGGAGACGCCTTTATTGCGTTCCCCGGAGGAACAGGAACACTGGAAGAAATCTCCGAAGTCATGTCAAAGGTATCTTTAAAACATCTGAACGCCCCATGCATTCTCTATAATCTGGACGGTTATTATAATGGTTTAAAAATGCTTCTGGACCATATGATTGAAAATGGGCTTTCTTCCAGAGAACGGCAGGAAGGGATTTATTTTGCTGAAAGCCTTGAGGACATTAAGCGGATTTTAGAATCAGACCGTGAAAAAGAGAACACGGAAACCATTTATCAATCCTGAAAAGCTGATTTTTCAAGCTATATAACTACCGGATGTTATGGCATTGATCGATGATGTATCTGCAAGGTCGAAAATTCAGCGAATGAAGATGCGTTTTGACAACAGAAAACATCCTCAAGTATAAGAAGAAGCAAGCTGATGATGTATTTTTGTGTAGAGAAGTATCTTCATCCTAAAAAACAAGCAAGTTGCAGATGAAATTGAGCATGATTGGCAATGTGACATACTCCCACCACTTAAATCTCTAATTTTGAAGTGGGGGCTTCTTGCTCA
>NZ_JAAITU010000049.1 GCF_013304385.1 Blautia glucerasea | reverse complement strand
GGATATCCTGTAGATAAACTTTGTAAGTATCTTAATATTACACGCTCTGCATACTATCACTGGCTAAAACATCCGAAAAACAATAATGAATTGCAGAACGAAACGTTATCTATTGAAATTCAAAAGATACATAAAGAACATCCGGATATGGGATATCGTAGAATCCGAGATGAATTAGATGGACACAAAGGAATTCATGTGAATGATAAACGAGTTCTCCGCATCTGTAGAAAATATGATATAAAGTCAAATATTAAATGGAAACCCAAAAGCTGTACCAGAGGAGAACGAAATCCCGATCACATTGCCAAAAACTATTTACATCGAGATTTTCATGCGGATAAACCGAATGAGAAATGGCTCACCGATGTATCCGAGTTTAAATATTACAGTGGAAATGAAGTGCACAAGATATATTTGAGTGCTATTTTAGATTTATACGATCGAAGAATTGTAACTTTTAAAATAAGTGACCATAATGATAATCCATTAGTTATGAATACTTTTGATGAAGCAGTTTGCTTGGAACCTGATGCACATCCGCTCTTCCATTCTGACTATGCCGAATAAAAAATTATGCCGAAGTTTTAAATTATTGCCTGAGTTTTCTTCAACTTTGAAATAATCTTCGGCATAGTATTCCAGGTTAATCCAAGGAGTAGAGAAGCTTTTTTATGTCTGACTTTTTCCAGATTTTCTCGCTTTCATCAAATGCCGGAGCGGCTTTATTCATTGCTTCACTCATCATTTCAAGCGTTGCAAATGCATAAAAACCGGATGTCGTTGACATACTCTCATGACCAAGCAGCTGCGTGATAAAAGGAAGCGGCACTCCGTTACGATACAGATCCATCGCTTTTGTCTTACGGATCAAATGGCAATGAACGTTTTCTGGTATCTCCGGACATGTGTCTCGAGCCTTCTTCGCAGCTGTTTTGAGTATCAGACTGATGCTGTCAGTCGAAAGCTGGTGAGGGACTCCATCAAGATGACTATAGAATAGCGGTGCCTCAGTTAAATCAGGATGGAATTCTTCAAGATACTTTCTTAGGTGAAGCACTGTTTTCTTCATAACGGGTACGTTTCTGGTTTTGCGTCCTTTTCCTGTCAGTGTGACATAGGGGTTGGGCATATCTAGATGGAGAGACGATACAGACAGATCTGAAAGCTCCTGTACCCTTGCTCCTGTATCGTAGAGAAGAATCAGGATCATCCTGTTACGGCGGTGCTTTGCCGTCCTGGTATCGTATGCTGCCAGTATTGCTTTTGTTGCAGCCGACTGCAGGTATTCCATCGGCTTCTTTTCTTCTTTGACCTTCCTGACTGAACAAATTTCATTGTAGATACCGCGGAGTTCAAAGTCTTCATCTGCACAGTATTTCAGAAAAGAGCGGATTGCAGTCAGCTTCAGGTTGATTGTTTTGGATGCGTACTTTTTTTCATGAAGCCATTCAACAAAGTCTTTAACATTGCTACGGCTGAATGCTTCAAATGTCACCTGGTCTTCCTTGAGCCTTTCGTGTTTTCTAAAAATGAAAGATAGGAGTTCAGGGATTGCTTGTAAGCTGCAACAGATTTATCCGACTGGTTTCGCACCGCAGGCATAAAATCATGAAGGTAGGCTCGTGCCATCTGCCAGAAATCTTTATCTTTATTCCTTTTATACTTCATCGGCATCCACCTCCGGAATCAGTTCTTCTGTGGAGGCAGTCATGCAACGGTATTGAGGAAAGAAATCAGGAATTAGGTGTATGTAATAATAAGTACTATCCAATGAAGAATGCCCCATATATCTCATCAGATATGGAAGCATTGCGTGGATATCCTTTCCTTCTGATGACCAACGCATGATGTTTGCACAGGCAAAGTGATGTCGCAAATCATAAGCCCGGGGTTTTACTTTTCCGTCTCTTTTTAAACCGGCTGCCAACCAGATGTTTTTGAAGTTAACAGATAAAGCAGTACTGGAACAAATTCCTCCGTGCCCGCCAGGGAAGAAGTATTCTCTTTCTGGAAATATCTTTCTTATGGCAGCGTTATAATCTATAAGATACTGAGTCAGTTCTTCTGATAAAAACAGTCGCCTGTCACGATGGGCCTTGCCCCACAGGATATCGACGTATTCTTTGTCCAGATGAACATCCTGGCATTTCAACTGCCTTGCTTCCACTGACCTGACGCCGCAGCAATACATGAAACGGTATAGCGCCGGAAAAACATATGCCCTGCCTGGAGCCTTGTGTCGGAGGACATACTGATCGCATTCATTAAAAAAGCGTTGTATTTCAGTCTCTGTCATCAGGTAGACATCCGGATGATATCGCTGAATGATGAATGAATTATCCAACACATACGCATCGCTATCTCCAGAAATCACAAGATATCGGCCGAATTCACGTATCGGGGATACCCAACTTCTATCGGCAGTGGTTGATTTTTGTGCATGTTCCAGAGCCCAGCCGTCTACAACTTCCTTAACCAGAGTGTGATGGTCACCATGGGCGGCATTGTACCGATCTAATTCACTAAGATATGTGGCAGCCGCTGCATACTTGATACCCAATGCGCGTTTATAATCAAGGAACTCGGACATAGCCGGACCAAGTTTGCTAATAAAGGCGTTCATGAATGCACCTCCTTCGATATGTCACCAAAAGGAAGGACACACTCCTTCAGCCTTATTTCGTCAGTAGTGATATAGATACTGGTGGTATCGGGGTCTGAATGTCCAAGTATGGCAGCAATCGTTTCAACAGGAACTTCATTCCTGACCATTGTCGATGCGGCGTTATGCCGGAGCATATGCATTCCCAGTATGCGTTCATCTTTAGATACATGTGCCTTTTCAAGAATACGCTTTACCATCATGTAGCATGAGGAATGGCATGAAAGCGGGTCAAAAGGAGCGATAAGTCTTACAAACAGGTAGTCGTTTGGGGCATCAGGTCGTTGTCTGGTCAGATATCTGGCAATCGCATTGCCTACTGCCGGAGTTAAAGGGACACAGACAAGATTTCCGGTTTTACTTTGTTTCCAAGAGATTGTATCGTTCCGCCAATCTATATCCGTCAAACGCAACTTGATGATGTCGCATGCCCTGATACCAGTAGTTAACCCAAGAAGGATCATGGCTGAATCGCGCAGAGGGGTTTCATTATCTTCTGTAACGGATTTGATGCGTTCCTGTTCCTCTGTTTCAAGTACAGGAATGATACGATGATGTCTGGGGGCATGAATGCCTGACAATGCCATCAACAGATCGTTACGATCAAGGTATCGGCAAATGTTCCTGAGTTCGCAAAGGATTCCACGCTGCCGCTCAGGCTTTGAACACTTAACATAGTCGAGGATTATAGAGGTTGTCAATGATTCCAATGGACAAACATCATACCCTCGTTCCAGAAAAGAAAGGAATGAGTACATGCCATACTCATAAAAATGCCGTGTGTTCTCGTTATCATATCTCTCCCTTAAATAGTAACAGTAGTCCGAGTATACCTTGCCGTAATACTCCCCGGATGGTTGTACTCTTGCTCTTGTGGTAACAGAAAAATCAAACTGCCCAGTATTAACATAAGATTCAATCAAACGGAAGAAGCGGCCTTGAAGATGATAACGCTCTTTACTGAATTTCCCGATTTTGGGACTGATTACAGCGTCAGCATAAAGCTTGCCGATTTCATAGCTGTATTCAGTGACTCCGTGTTCTTTACAGAATGCCTTAAATCTTCTGACAGCACCCTGGTAGTTGAAAATGGTGGATTCGTTATATCCAGCATTTTTCAAAGCTTCGATGAGCAATGTGCAGACAGTATTAATATCCATCTTGAAGCACCTCCTTAAAAATGATGCTTCAATTATATAATACTATGCCGAAAAACTATTCTTAATCGAAGTAATATCAGGCAAAAGTGAAAAACTTCGGCATAGTTTTTTCTTCGGCATAGTCCGAATTATCCTGAATTCGGTATAATTCTGATCGTGGATTTCAATATACAAGTGCACAATTCTGCACCCGGTTAAAGAAACATCATATGAAACAAAGTATGTCCAGAGTTGCCCATTGTATTGATAATGGACCGATGGAAGGGTTTTGGGGGATTCTAAAACGAGAGATGTATTACTGCCAACATTTCAATGATAGAACTACCTTAATTGCAGCTATAACCGATTATATCCATTATTACAATAACCAACGATTGCAAAGAAAGTTAAATGTGATGACACCAATGGAATATCATGATCAATATATAAAAGCAGCCTAAAAATATCGCCAGCCATAAATCGGCTGACGATACAAAAATTTATTATTTTTTATTGTCCTATTGACAGGTAGCACACCAAAATGGCATCTGTGAGAGTTAGCCTGTTTAATTTAACATATCGATTGAAGACATCATGTGCATGAGAATCAGAAACATGAAATTTTTTTGCTATAGAAACAGAAGTTTCTAAGAGATTCCTGTAAGCATCTACGATAAGCATATCTGTAGCATTTGTTGTTCGTCGTTGCCGGTTTACAAACTTAAATGATTCGCTTGTGTCGTATAGGCATTCAGGATTTGTACATCGCCATTGACGCTGCTTCAAGATAAGAACAAGTGAGTAATTATCTTGAAGAATTGGATGATTAATAGTTCTCTTTTTAATGCCACGTGAATACATACGAAACCCGCAAGAAGGGCAAAAGTGTGGTACAGGTGGAGTTGAAAGAGTAAGTGTTTTGGTTTGACCTTGAATTTGAATATCGGTGATCTCGATATCTGTATCTTCAAGATCGAGTAAATTTGTGATACTATTCATGTATCCTCCTTTCTGTTTTGAAATTTCCGCAAGAACAATCATACAAAAAGAAGGAAAAAAATAAAATAGGATTGATCAGCGATAAGAACTGATTAATCCTATTTTTTATTTCTACATAGGCAGACAAGAGCCAGCCCCTCAAACCAAACCCTCAAACCAGCCCCTCAAACTTGCCCCTCAAGTTTGCCCCTCAATCTAAACCCTCAAAAAGACATCCCCTCAAAAACTTTGATTACCCAAACATTCATACTGACAGCCAGTTTTTACAGGAAACTCTAATCGCTATGGATAAATCCGATGAACAAATCGTACTCATAACAGATGGTGGATATGATGGACAGGATAACATTTCTTTAGCAAAAGAAAAGAATGTTAAACTTGTTACTACAGCACTTACAGGAAAAGAAGCACCGGATGTTCTTGCAGATTTTGTGTTTAATAATGATGGTACGAGGTTAATTACATGTGCTGCCGGACATGAACCAATTAGTCAGTCATACGCAAAAGCAACCAGACAATGTCAAGTTTCATTTGATAGAAATCACTGTGTAAATTGTCCGTATCAAGACCAGTGCCGACCTAAGATATACAAAAAAGTTGCTACATTTATAACATCGAAAAATGCATCTAACAGAGCAAAATCTCAGAGATATATGCAAAGTGATGAATTTAGCAATTATGCAAAATTAAGGAATGGCGTTGAAACAGTTCCCGCCAATTTAAGAAATAACTTTCACATTAATCATCTTCCAAGAGGAAGGCAGAGAGGGAAGTTCTTCTTCGGAGAAAAAATTGCAGCACTAAATTTTAGAAAGCTCTTTAATTTCAGAAAGGGCTTAGGTAATTATGCTTCGAATCCTGCACTAACTTAGATATTTAGGATAAGTAATGCCATGATATTTGATGGATAATACCAAATATCATCTATAATTCAGTAAAATATTAACTTTTCAAGGATCTAAGAAATATGTCATTCATAGAGATATTAAAAATCTATGTTTTGATCCCGGCATCATACCATTGGTTGATGAGCTGTACCAAATCATCAAAGAAAACATTTTACTGATTGAAAAATATATGTAGCTGTATCTACACCTATTTAGCACCATTTGGGCTTCCAATTTCATTACAATTCTTCTTTCTCATAGCATGCGCATCTATGTTTCGTATCACAATCTGTTTAATTCTGTTCGCTTATTTCTAATAATCCTGCTCTTCATTTCACTGTGTTGATAGCATTTCCATAATGATCTAGCACTGCTCCAATACAATACAATTTTTTCCCGCTCCACCTTATCAGTTGTGTATTCTGTATATTTTTCATCTTATTTTTTGTTCATTTTAGTACAAATCTTTATTATTTCTGATATGGCATGTTTTTTCTATGCTAGAATTTTGCAAATATAAGTTCTATTAAATTTCACTATTATATACCAAAGAGAAAAGAAAACATGTCATATGTTTTCAGGAGGATTCACTTGAACTATCAACAACGTATTCGTGATTTGCGCGAGGACGCTGACAAAACGCAGACACAGATTGCAGAATATCTGGGAACTTCTCAGACTATGTATGCCCGCTACGAACGAGGAGCTAACGAGATGCCAATTCGTGTTTTGATTGCGTTATGTCAATATTATCAGGTATCTGCCGACTATATTCTGGGCTTTACCAATACAAAACGCCCACTTCCAGGAAATCAGTACCACAAATAACAGATGTTTCTCGCCATAACACCAAAGAATTGTAAAATATCCTGAGCAAGTAACAATGCCTAAATGGCCTTGCACTTGTCAGGATATTTTTATGCTTTTCCCAGGATATTTTTATTTAACTGTTACCACACATGTTACGGTTTTCTTTCCAGCTTTCACTTTAACCTTCACTTTTCCTTTTTTGATTGCCTTTATCACGCCTTTAGAAGAAACAGTTGCTATTTCTTCATCGGAGCTGGAATATGCCAGTTTAACAGTACTGGTGATCGGAGAAAGAACCGGCTTCAGGGTAAGCTTCTTTCCCTTTTTGATGGTAATCTTCTTTTTTACACCGGTGATCTTGGTAGCTGCAACCTTAACCTTTTTTACGTTTACAGTAATCCTGGAAGTGGCGCCGCTTTTCATTGTGACTGTGATCACCGCTTTACCGGCTTTTTTCGCAGTGATCTTAAAGGTTTTATTATTCACTGCTACAACTTTTCCATTGGATGTTGTCAAAGATGCAATACTATCGGATGGATCCTTATCTGCGATAAGCTTTTGCCCAGAAACAGATTTCTTCACCTGCATGGGCAGTGTTTTGGATACCAGTTTCACCTGAGCAGTCGGCTTGGGAAGTTCCCGTTCTTCCCTGTTATGGCATACTGCACATTCCCTGCTCTCTATTCCGGCGGCAAAGATGGTAGGTTCCTTCGTTACAGTATAAGCCCCATACTTGTGACCAGCTGCAGGAATGATTTCTGTTCTTGTTTCACCCCCTGCAGAACAGGTATATGTTCTGATGCCAGCCTCCGTACAGGTGGCAACCTTCGTAACAACACCAGCATCCCAGTTGTGGGTGTGAATGATTTCATATCTGAATCCATTTTCCCGTGCATATCGTTCTCCATCTGAATTTGCATGCACCTTAAGCAGGGTAATATCTTTTTTTGTGATACTATCATATTCCAGCTTTGTATTTTCAGGTATTTCAATCTCTTTCAGATTGGTACAATCAGAAAATCCATCCATGCATATCTTTTCAAGGCCATCCGGCAAGGACACTGACACAAGTTCTTCGCAACCGCTAAATGCATCAATACCGATCACTTTTGTTTCTTCAGCAACCACCAGATTCTTCTTTTTCGGTGGACAAATAAGCAGCATGCTTTTATCTTTTGTATATAAAACACCATTCACCGATGTAAACACAGGATTATCTGGTGCCACCATAATATTTTGCAATACTGAATTCACCAAAGGATGAGGATGGAACCAAAATGAAGCTGAATCCAGATTCATATCTGCAAAATTTACTCCGAACAAGGAGACCACCTTAGCCGAAATGTTGTATTCTGTTTTACCTCCTGGAACAAAGATCAGGCCTGTCTGATCCTTATTATAAAGAATCCCATCCACTGCACTATAATACGGATTATCTTTATCTACTTCAATATGATCGAACTTATTAGTAGTTCCTGAAAAAGCATCCCCTTCGTCAGTAAAAATATCACCCAATTTCTTAACATTTTTTGGTATGAAAATATTCTGCAGATTTTCACACCAATAAAATGCGCCACTACCAATCTTTTCAACAGATTCTGCAATCTGAACGGATTTCAGTTTTTTGAAGCCTGAAAACATAAAACTGCCAATTGATGTAATGCCTTCTTCAATAACTATCTCTTCTGCATCTGTTATCCAAGGTTGAGCGCTACCCCAGGATCCGTACGTGGGACCAGAACCACTGATCGTCATTACTCCATTTTCGATTTTCCAAAATGCATTTTCCCCACACACTCCAGAATTTTCCTGGTTCACTGGATTTATAAACACGGAATGCACATTTCTATTCTCCCAATAATCCATATAATTCCATGGATATAAATAATATACTTTTCCCTTCTCTAGATTCAGAGTTGAAGATTCCATAAACTCCATAGACTGACCGTCAACGATCCGAGCCCACCCTTCGCCTTTCTCTTCTGTACCATAAGGATAAAAAGGCTTTACCATGTCAACGATTGTAAACTCCCCACTTTCTTCTGGAATCAACTTTACAACTCCTGTTTCTTCTACTGTTGCAGTATATATGCCGTTTTCCTGACGAATGGCATTTATTGCGTTGCTGACAGCCTGCAGTACACATAAATAAGTTTCTGAAGAATCATTTCCATATTTTATGCTGACGATGTATTCTCCAGGAATAATTTCCGCTGTATCATCAGTGCCTTCCGCTGATATTTTACACTCATAATAATTCCCTTTGGAATCCTGCTTTCTTTCTCCATTTTGGGAGAAAGAAAGAAATTCTTCAGAACCGTTAGTCGTTATCCTTATTCTCAGTCCGGTAAGATCAAAATCATCCACGGATTCTACTTCTTCATAAAAATATGTGTCTTTTTCAGGTCCATCTAATAACTCTACCTGTCTATCGTCATCTTGGGCTTCGTCATAGCTGTCTTCAAATAATAATGCTTCCTCACCGGAGTCTGATACTTCTTCGATGATATCCGGCGTTTCCTCGCTTTGATCTGATGCTTCGTTCCCTACATCCTCTACATCCTGTACACCAGATTCTTCCGGTGCGGTCGTCTCTTCCGTTGCAACTCCATCTGTAAACCCGACTTCTTCTGCCAAAATACTCACAGACACCGAATGTGCAGCCAACATTGCAACCGAAAGGATCACACTTAATACCTTCTTTTTCATGTGTTTCCCTCCCTAATGATATTCGATTAATATACTCTGTTTTTATTTAACCGTCACCACACATGTTACGGTTTTCTTTCCAGCTTTCACTTTAACCTTCACTTTTCCTTTTTTGATTGCCTTTATCACACCTTTAGAAGAAACAGTTGCTATTTCTTCATCTGAGCTGGAATAGGTCAGTTTATCTGTACTGGTGATTGGAGAAAGAACCGGCATTAGGGTAAGCTTCTTTCCCTTTTTGATGTTAAGCTTCTTTTTTACACCGGTGATCTTGGTAGCTACAACCTTCCCCTTTTTTACGTTTACAGTAATCTTGGAAGCAGCGCCGCTTTTCATTGTAACTGTGATCACCGCTTTACCGGCTTTTTTCGCAGTGATCTTAAAGGTTTTATTATTCACTGCCACAACTTTTCCATTGGATGTTGCCAAAGATGCAATTCTGTCGGACGGTTTTTTATCTGCAATAAGCTTTTTCCCTGAAACAGATTTCTTCACCTGCATGGGCAGTGTTTTGGATACCAGTTTCACCTGTGCAGTCAATTTGGGGATTTCCTGTTCTTCCCTGTTATGGCATACTGCACATTCCCTGCTCTCTGTTCCGGCGGCAAAGATGGTAGGCTCCTTCGTTACAGTATAAGCCCCATACTTGTGTCCCGTTGCAGGGATGATTTCTGTTCTTGTTTCACCATCTGCAGCACAGGTATATGTTCTGATGCCATTCTCCGTACAGGTAGCAGCCTTCGTAACAACACCAGCACCCCAGTTGTGGGTGTGAATGATTTCATATCTGAACCCATTTTCCCGTGCATATCGTTCTCCATCTGAATTCGGATGTACTCTCAATAGGGTAGTATCTTTTTCGGTAAAACTGCCATCTTCCAGCTTTGCATTTTCAGGTATTTCAATCTCCCTCAGATTGGTACAGTCAGAAAATCCACATGTGTGTATCTCTTCAAGCCCATCTGGCAGGGTCACTGACACAAGATCTTTGCAACCGCTTACAGCATCACAACCAATTACTTTTGTCTCTTCCGCAACCACCAGACTCTGTTTTTTCGGTGGGCATGTAAGCAACATACTTTTATCTTTTGTATATAAAGCACCATTCACCGATGCCAACACCGTATTATCTGGTGCAACTGTAATATTTTGCAATGCAGAATTCGTATGAATCAAAGCGAAACGGCAATCCCTGAAAGCAAAAAAATCCGGCTTCAGATCCAACCCTGCAATACCTATTCCTGCTATAGAGACTACCTTCGATGAAATGTTGCATTCTATCTTACCTCCCGGAACAAAGACCAGATCCGTCTGATCCTTGTTGTAAAGAATCCCATCTACCGAGCTGTAATATGGGTTATCTTTATCTACCTCAATATGATCAAACTTATTCGTAGTTGCCACAAAAGCAGAACCTATTTTTTTTACATTTTTAGGGATAAAAATGTTCTGCAGATTTTCACACCATCCAAATGCACTATCATCAATCATTTCAACAGATTCTGCAATCTGAACGGATTTCAGTTTTGTAAAGTCTAAAAACATACAGCTGCCGATAGACGTAATGCCTTCTTCAATCACGACCTTTTCCGCCTCATATGCTCCTTCCGACCATGGTTTTCGATCATTATACCAGTATCCATACGTAGGTCCAAAACCACTAAGCGTCAGTACTCCATTCTCAATTTTCCAGGAGACATTTGCCCCGCACACTCCGGAATTTCCCTGGCTTACCGGATTAATAAACAAAGAATGCCTATTTCTATCATCCCCAGGATAATCCCATGGATATAAATAATATACTTTTCCTTTCTCCAGGACAAAAGTAGAAAAGCTCATAAACTCCATAGACTGACCATCAACGACATAAACCGAACCCACGTCTTCCTCTTCTGTGCCATAATGCTTTACCATGTCAGTAATTGTAAACTCTCCACTTTCTTCCGGGACCAGCTTTACAACGTCCATTTCACCTGCCGTTGCGGTATATACGCCGTTTTCCTGACGGGCTGCATCAGTTGCAGTGTTGACTGCCGGAAGCACACGTAAATTAACAACGTTCGCATGCCTGGAATCGCCTTTATCATGCCATATTCTACAATCATATATTCCCGAAACAATTTCTTCTGTATCCTCACCACTTTCCGCTGATATTTCGCATTCGTAATAATTTCCTTTGGAATCCTGCTTTTTTTCTCCATTTCTGGTGAAAGAAATCACCTCCTCAGAATCACCAGTAGTTACCTTTATACTCAATCCAGTAAGATCAAAATCATCCACGGATTTTACTTTTTCGTATACATATAATGTTTTTTCAGGCCAATGAAAGAGAGTTACCTGTCTATCGTCAATTTTGCCATCTCCATCAAACAAATCAATATCATTGACTTGAACTTCATCATAATTGTCTTCAAATAATGATACTTCCTCGCTGGAATCTGATACTTCTTCGATAATATCCGGTGCTTCCTCACTTTGGTCTGATGGTTCATTCTCTACATCCTGCACATCAGATTCTTCGATTGAAGGAACTTCTTCCGCTGATGAAAATGTCTCTTCACCGGACAAACCTGCTTCTTCTGGAGCAACCGTCTCTTCCATTGCAGTTCCATCTATAAAATCGACTTCTTCTGCCGAAGCACTCACAGGTGTAGACAGTATTGCAACCGAAAGGATCACACTTAATGCCTTCTTTTTCATGAGATTTCCTCCCTCGTCTAATGATATTTGATTTATGCACTTTGTTCTAATTTATGTACTCTGTTTTTATTTAACTGTCACCACACATGTTACGGTTTTCTTGCCAGCTTTTACTTTGATCTTTGCTTTTCCTTTCTTCAGTGCTTTTATCACGCCTTTAGAAGAAACAGTTGCTGTTTCTTCATCTGTGCTGGAATAGGTCAGTTTATCTGTACTGGTGATCGGAGAAAGAACCGGCTTCAGGGTAAGCTTCTTTCCCTTTTTGATGGTAAGCTTCTTTTTTACACCGGTGATCTTGATGGTTGCAACCTTCCCCTTTTTTACGTTTACAGTAATCTTGGAAGCAGCACCGCTTTTCATTGTAACTGTGATCACCGCTTTACCGGCTTTTTTCGCAGTGATCTTAAAGATTTTATTATTCACTGCCACAACTTTTCCATTGGATGTTGTCAAAGATGCAATTCTGTCGGACGCGTCTTTATCTGCAATAAGCTTTTGTCCTGAAACAGATTTCTTCACCTGCATGGGCAGTGTTTTGGATACCAGTTTCACCTGTGCAGTCAATTTGGGGATTTCCCGTTCTTCCCTGTTATGGCATACTGCACATTCCCTGCTCTCTGTTCCGGCGGCAAAGATGGTAGGCTCCTTCGTTACAGTATAAGCCCCATACTTGTGTCCCGTTGCAGGGATGATTTCTGTTCTTGTTTCACCATCTGCAGCACAGGTATATGTTCTGATGCCATTCTCCGTACAGGTAGCAGCCTTCGTAACAACACCAGTACCCCAATTATGGATGTGACTTCCTATTATTTCATACCTGAAGCCCATAGCCTTGGCATATGCTTCCGCATTTGAGTTTGCATAAACCTTCAAAAGAGTAACGTCTTTTTCTGAGAAGCAACAAATTCCCATATCGACATTTCGGGGAATTGTAATCTCCCTCAGGCTGGTACAGCCAGAAAATCCATCTATGCAGATCTCTTCAAGACCATCCGGCAAGGTTACAGAAACAAGCTCTTTGCAATCATGGGCAGCAGCCCATTCGATTTTTTTTGTCTCAGCTGCAACTGACAGATATTTCTTTTTCGGTGGGCAAACAAGAAGCCTGCTTTTATCCTTGGTATATAAAACACCATCCTCTGATGTAAGCACTGGATTATCTGGTGCCACTGTAATGCTTTGCAATGCAGAATTTCCACTTCCAAAAATATCACGGCATGACATTGCATGATACGGATATGTCTCCAGGTTTACTCCTGCAAAGGAAACAACTTTCGCAGAAATATTACATTCTGTCTTACTGTCCGGAACAAAGATCAAATCTGTCTGATCTTTATTATAAAGAATCCCATCTACTGCACTATAGTACTGATTATCTTGATCTACCTCGATATCACCAAGCTTATAAGTATACCCAAAAACATATTCTCCTATTGTTTTTACATTTTTAGGAATCAATATATTCTGCAGATTTTCGCAGGAAGAAAAGGCGCCACCGCCAATCTTTTCAACGGATTCTGCAATCTGGATGGATTGCAGTTTAATACAACCTTGGAACATATAATCTGGAATGGACGTAATGCCTTCTTCAATTACCACCTTTTCTACATCTGTCCATTCTTTTGTTTCGTCATAAGCATATTTATTATACAGTGCCCCCGAACCGCTGATCGTCATTACTCCATTCTCGATTTTCCAGACGGCATTTGCTCCACATACTCCGGAATTTTCCTGACTTTCTGGATTTACAAAGAGGGTATATGTACCATTTTCAGAATCGTCGTCATCATCTTCGTCATCATAATTGTCTTCAAATAATGATGCTTCCTCACTGGAGTCTGATACTTCTTCAATAATACCCGGTGCTTCCTCACTTTGGTCTGATGGTTCATCCTCCACATCCTGTACACCGGCTTCTTCGATGGAAGAACCTTCATCCTCTGATGAAGGTACCTCCTTCGGCAAATCTGCCTCTTCACCGGACAAACCAACTTTTTCTGGTGCCACTGTCTCTTCCATTGCAGTTCCATCTGTAAACCTCATTTCTTCAGCCGAAGCGCTCACAGGTGTAGACAGCATTGCAACCGAAAGGATCACACTTAATGCCTTCTTTTTCATGAGATTTCCTCCCTCGTCTAATGATATTTGATTTATGCACTTTGTTCTAATTTATGTACTCTGTTTTTATTTAACTGTCACCACACATGTTACGGTTTTCTTGCCAGCTTTTACTTTGATCTTTGCTTTTCCTTTCTTCAGTGCTTTTATCACGCCTTTAGAAGAAACAGTTGCTGTTTCTTCATCTGTGCTGGAATAGGTCAGTTTATCTGTGCTGGTGATTGGAGAAAGAACCGGCTTCAGGGTAAGCTTCTTTCCCTTCTTGATGGTAAGCTTCTTTTTTACACCGGTGATCTTGGTGGTTGCAACCTTCCCCTTTTTTACGTTTACAGTAATCTTGGAAACAGCACCGCTTTTCATTGTAACTGTGATCACCGCTTTACCGGCTTTTTTCGCAGTGATCTTAAAGATTTTATTATTCACTGCCACAACTTTTCCATTGGATGTTGTCAAAGATGCAATTCTGTCGGATGCGTCTTTATCTGCAATAAGCTTTTGTCCTGAAACAGATTTCTTCACCTGCATGGGCAGTGTTTTGGATACCAGTTTCACCTGTGCAGTCAATTTGGGGATTTCCCGTTCTTCCCTGTTATGGCATGCTGCACATTCCCTGCTCTCTGTTCCGGCGGCAAAGATGGTAGGCTCTTTCGTTACAGTATAAGCCCCATACTTATGACCTGCTGCAGGGATGATTTCTGTTTTTGTCTTCTGGCAGGCTGTACAGGTGTAGATTTCTACTCCGTTTGTCGTGCAGGCAGGCATTTGAATAATTACAGAATTGCCCCATTTATGCATATTGTCCTTACATTCATTTTTTACTGTAATAAGCAATTCTTTCTTTATGCTCTTATAATTTGTATTTTCTGCTGCAATTATATTTATGACAGCCGTTCCGGCCTTTTTTCCTGTTATGTAGCCATTACCATCTACACTTACTACATCGTCGCTGTTGGATAAATATGAAATTTCACCCATGGCTGATGCCGTAATTGGAATTATTTCACCGATTTGCAAACTTGTCTTGCTAACATTTACTGTTAATTCTTGTTCTGCTTTACGAATGGTAAAATTAACAGTTTTTCTTCCTCCATATTTTCCCTTTCCTGCAATTGTTACCATCGCACTTCCGGCATTAATATTATTGTTATAAGATAATATATAATCTTGGTTTTCATTTAAAACAATATCTCCGCCTGTTACTATTATGGACGGTTTTTGTTCTTGCCCATTAAAAGTGTATTCTTCCTGAGATAACTTAACCTCACATTTATCAATCAATGGCTGCCATTCTTTCCACGTAATCTGACCACTATAGTTTTTATCAGTTTTGCCGAACCACGTAGCATTATCTTTTTCCACAAATACGGTTGCGGTAACATCCATAAACAAATGTTCGCCTATCTCTGTCGGCGCATCACCAGTAAAATATATATCTTTCCATTTACTGTTATTGTTATAACGATTATAAAATACGTTATTTGTCACTTTTGCAACTGTATCTGCTACAACTATTTCCCCTTTTCCCATTGGACAATAAATCAATTCTGTTAAGTCCTTGTTATACAGGCATCCTTCATAAGAGCTGTATACCTTGTTCCCGGCATCTACATTTATCTTCAACAAATTACTGCAATCTATAAATGCATTAAATATATTTAGTTTTCCTCCCATTCCTGTTGCAATATACTCTACAGCGGCTGGTATTGTAATTTCGGTTAATGATTCACATTCACCAAACGCTGACGAATATATTTTTTTTAAGTTGGATGGAAATTGTAATTTTTTCAATTTAGTGCAACCTTCAAACATACCATTCCCTATATTCGTTAGTGTATCTGGTAATTTAACGGTCTGTAATTCTGTACAGCCAAGAAAACTGCAGCTTCCCATACTTTCCACATTTGCGTTTATAATAGCCGATTGCAGATTAGTGCATCTTGCGAAAGTCTCGCCTTCTATTTTCGTAACTGATTTAGGAATCTCTACCTGTCGCAAATTTGCACAGCCGTCAAATGCTTCATAGCCAATCGTTTCTATTCCATTTGAGAATTGTACACGCTCTAATGATGTACAGCCAGCAAATGCTTGTCTTTCAATTATTTTTACATTTCCTGGTATTTCTACTGTAACTAATTTCCCTCCAGAAAAAGATTCTTCGCCTATTTTATTTAGATTAGAAGATAATTTTATTGATTTGATAAAGCTATTTTCAAATGCATTATTCTCAATTTCTTTTACATTGTTTGATAAAATTACATTATCAACCAGTGAATTATAAAACATTTCCTTATACACATGCACAGTATTCACAGTAACATTTTCAAATCTTGCCATTTTAAAAGCGCACGCTGCCTCCGTAATATTTTGGGGGACAATTAAACTATCACATC
Source organism: Blautia glucerasea (assembly GCF_013304385.1). Classification (GTDB taxonomy): domain Bacteria; phylum Bacillota; class Clostridia; order Lachnospirales; family Lachnospiraceae; genus Blautia_A; species Blautia_A ammoniilytica. The sequence continues at coordinate 9,711 of NZ_JAAITU010000049.1, read as the reverse complement.
CTGTATTCCAAAAAGCGCTATCCCCAATTTCTTTCAATGTCGAAGGTAATGATACTGATTGTACAGAACCTGTTGAGTTATAATTACTTATTGTTATCCCTGCACATACAAAGGCACCGTTTCCTATTCTTGTCACTCCTTCTTCAACCACGATTTTTCTTATTAAATTGTTATATGTCTGCAGCCAGGGTGTTGGTCCAGCACTGGTCATTGAAATAGAACCCGTAGGAACTCCATAATCTTTCATTGCTCCTGTTCCACTTATTGTTAATGTACCGTCTGTATCCAATTTCCATTTTACATTTTCTCCACATTCCCCTGATGCTATAGTTGATAATTGCAGATCTATTTCATTTTCTTCCGAGATTTCTGAAGAAAATATTTCTTCATCTGATCCATTCTCAGCTTTCTCATTCGTCCAATCTGTTTGTTCACCTTCCGCTTCTATTACGTTCTCCACATCTTCTACATCCTGTACACCGGCTTCTCCGATGGAAGAAACTTCGTCCTCTGATGAAGGTACCTCCTTCGGCATGTCTGCCTCTTCACCGGACAAATCAACTTCTTCTGGTGCGACTGTCTCTTCTATTGCAGTTCCATCTGTAAATCCGATTTCTTCTGCCGAAGCGCTCACAGGTACAGAAGGTGCAGCCAACATTGCAACCGAAAGGATCACACTTAATGCCTTCTTTTTCATGAATTATCCTCCTTTTTTAATTGTTCTCGGAATCTTCAGCCCTGATTTTACAAGGCTTCCAGACCCCTGTCTCAAAAAATCACCCACTTTTTTGCAAAAACGCTTGACAAATCACCAAAAATTTGTGGCGAAGCCGATTGATTATATTTTATTTCAATCGACCGGAGGCGATTTTTATGTTACCTGTTAATATCGGCGGACATTCCGCCTATCAGGATACTTTCGTATCTGATTTCCTTAAATTTTATCCTGACCCGTTTGCTCTCTCTAAGAGTACCTGGGATTATATCGTGCAGTTTTGGTACCTTGATCTCTCTATGACGGATTCCATCATGCAGCATTGTTATTCTATCTTTGGTCCGGAACCAAGACTTCCTTCCTGTATGCTGCGTTCTTATCTGCTTGCTTTAAAACTCAAAGTGACTTCCATCACGGTTTGGTGTCGCATGCTCAGGGAAACTCCTCTTTATGCTATCCTCAATGGATTCCCTTTCGGGGATACCCCTGGTGTCGGGACTTTTTATGATTTCTTTTCCCGCATCTGGCAGAATGACGGAGACAACCTTTCACCAAAAGACCGTTTCCCTAAAATGAAACCGCCAAAAGGGAAAAAGAAAGGCGATAAAACTCCCTGTGATTCTTCCAGTACGGCATCCCGACTTCTTCCTTTGCTGGAACGCTGGCAGCTCAAACCAGAAAATCCATTCTTTCTCATCTTCCGGCTTTATCACCAGCAGTTCCTGTCCGTTTCCTGCTCGAAGGGACTTATTGACACGGAGCATCTGGCTCTTGCCGGTGACGGGACCCCTGTCCGCACTGCCGCCCAGCAGCGAAAAAAACGGATCTGTGATTGCAGGGAAAATGGCTGTTCCGCCTGTAATTGCAAACGTCATTATTCCCAGCCGGATTGTAACTGGGGATGGGACTCCCATCGGAAATGTTATTTCTTCGGTTACCACCTCTACATGTATGTGGCCTCCGATTCCCATAGTGACCTTCCCGTATTCCCTCTTTTAGAGCGTGCTTCCCGGCATGATATGCTTTCTTTTCTGCATTCTTTTTTCTCCATGAAAGCATACCTTCCGGAGTTCCGTATTGAAAAACTCCTTCTGGATTCCGCCCATGACGCTTATGCTGTCTATGAATACTGCAGACAGAAAAATATCACTCCCTTTATCGACCTTAATCTCGGACATACCGGACATTTCACTTATAAGGACGATTTCACCATTGATGAGGACGGCGTCCCGATCTGTAAGATGGGCTTACGTATGCATAAAGACGGATATGAGGCTGCTAAGCACCGGGCGAAATACCGTTGTCCAAAATCAAATCGGACACGTGGCTGCTTCTGTGAGCATCCCTGTTCACCTGCGAAATACGGAAGAACCGTACACATTTTTACTGCAGATAATCCAAGATTATTTAACATACCGCCAAGAAACAGTAAAACATGGAAAAAAGAATATGACGGAAGGACTTCCGTGGAACGTTCTAACAAACGTGAGAAAGAAGACTATAAATTAGAAGACGGCAGGCACCGCTCTACGAAGATGTGGTACTGCCGCCTCTATGGCATCATGATGCTACAACATCTTGATGCCTGGGAAATGCCGTCAGTCGAGGCATTTCAAGATTCATTATTAAGATTGGCCTCTTAATAATGTTATCTTAAACGACTCCATAAAATTTTTCAAGGCATAGTACCCGCTATGTCCAATATTTATGTCCATTTCTCGTAAATTTCTTTTCCTGCACGATATTCAGTTGTCAATTTTCGGTTGGAATCTCATTCATTGAGATTCCGAGAAGTTATATTGGGTTCTAAAATATTTGATTTATGCACTCTATTATAGTACATTTATTTACTATTTTCAAGCTGGCAACTGCTTGAGTTTCCGCAGTCTTATCCACAAGACCACAACTTTATTGTATTGAATATACACAATTTTCAAAAAATGCCCAAAATATAAGGAATCCTATTCCTTTTTGATGTAAAATTAATTCACCACAAAAAAATCGTACTAAACAAAAAGAAGGAGGATTCCCTGTGGTTAATTTTACATCAAATACGTATCAAATGAAACGGGAAATTTTATCCTGAATTATTCACGGTTGTGTCGTGGAAGTGGCTGAAAGCCACATGGTTACTGTATTTTAACTGAATACTGTTTTTCATCTGTTTTTCATCTATCAAGTGAATAAAAAAAGAGCATCCATTTGTGGTAAAATTTATTAGGAAAGTATCAGATTCAGAGCAGTTAAGAAGAGCAGATTTCTTCACTGAGGAAATCTGCTCTGAATGTGATTCTTTCCAATTGTACCAATTCGCGGACGTGTAGCCACGGAGTATATGGGGATTGCATTTATTCTACTGGGTCTCAAAAATGTAGAATCTCTGCAAAATCAGAGAATGGAAGCCCTTGTTGCTGTCCTATATTGAAAAATGTGTATGCAAAACAAGCCTCCAACGGTGCAGGCTTAAAAAACAGTATGGTCAAAGGGCTGTTATCCAAATGCACCATGTGTTCTTCCGAGTAACCTCATGGCGGAATGTCCGCACTGTGGACAGCAGCAAATGTCTTTTTTCCAGATTTGCTTAAACAGCTCCCTCATTCCGATACCAGCATACCGCTGCTTAAACTTCTGGTATCCCTGGAGTTTAAAAATAAGCTTCAGATTTTTGGATTTCATGCGATTGTTAAGAAAACCGTAATAACGGACTTTCTGGAAACCGGTTGGAAGCACATGCATAAGGAAGCGCCTGATAAACTCCTCATTACTGAGGGTAACCGTACGACGAGGGTCACCTGGTTTTCTGCCACGGGCAGTGAATGTTGTGTGTGTATCCGTGACAGAGATGATTCGGCTGTTAGAGATAGCAACCTTGTGGGTATAGCGTCCAAGATATTCGATTGCATTACCAAACCCATTGAATGTTTCTTTGATATAAGGGCACCAGTCTCTCCGATAGAGAGACTCTTTAAAGGTATTCCAGCAAAAGGATGTTTCCTGCTTGTAGAAAGAAATGGGTATGTTCAGAACACCTGACTGGTACAGGACATTCAAATGGTATAGGAGTTTTCCCTTAAATTTATCCCGTTACACAAACACCGGGATAAAAAATTTTCCTTTTGATTTACGGATCTTCCCATCCGGCGTAATGCCGCCGCCGGATACGATGCAGTGCATATGTACATGATAATCAAGTGTCTGGTTCCAGGTATGAAGAACCTGAATAATCCCGGGTGTTGCTCCGAGATATTTTTTGTCGGCAGACAATTCCAAAAGTGTCTCGGCGGAGCATCTGTGAAGAAGACCGTATAAAAGCTTCTGATTGTGATAGAGAAGCGGATTTAATTCGTGTGGAAGTGTAAAGACCACATGAAAATAAGGCGAGTCAATGACTTCGGCTCTGCGTTTATCCACCCAGAGTTCTTTTTTGACAGCCTGACAGTTCGGACAGTTCCGGTTACGGCAGGAATTGTTATGGTATTCAATGTGACCACAATCGGTACACTGACTGATCGTTGCGCCTAAAATGCCAGTTTTGCAGTTCAGTATGGCATGAGAAGTTTTGAACTGTTCAGGAGACTCCGGATGGTGTTCCGAAAAGTCTGCATAGGAATAGTTCCAGACCTGCTGGATTTTTAAATCATTCATGATAATCACCATCCATTAAAGTATCAAATGGGCTGGTTGCAGTATGTTTGCTGCTGACAGCCAGATGGACATAGATGGTTGTGGATTCCAGAGATTTATGACCAAGCAGGGTTTTTATGGTCATAAGGTCAACACCATTTTCGTAGAGGTGCGTTCCAAAAGCATGCCGGAAAGAATGACAGGTAAAGCGTTTTGACCATCCAAGCTCAGCCTCGTGTTTTGCGATATGTCTGGAGAGATAAAAGGTGTCAATGGGTTTTGAAGAATCTCTCTGTTTTGGAAAAAGGTAGCCGGCAGGTCTTCCACAGGCAAACCAGTACTCGGTAAGAATGTCAAGAGCCTGTTTGGAAAGGATGGCATAACGGTCAGAGTGGTTTTTACCATGAGTGATGTGAATGCGCATATTTTTCCGTTGAATGTCTTCATAACGAAGATTGCAGACTTCACCAATGCGAAGACCGGAAGAATACATGAGAGCAACCATAGCTTTCGGTTTGAGATCGGTCATGGTGGAGATGAAGATTTTAGTTTCTTCTTTTGTAGGAACAAATGGCAGATAGGCATCAAACTTCCGCATAGGAAGCTGTGTATCATCCCAAGGCTTATGAAGAACGTAAAGAGTGAAAAAACGCAGTTGGAAAATGGCAACATTGATCGTACGATCAGAAAGATTCCGTTCCCTTTGAAGGACCTCAAGAAACCGCCGCTGATCGTTGTAAGAGACCTGTGAAGGCGTTTTGTGAAGGGTAATCTCGATATAATCGAGATAAGTAGAAATATAAGTCCGGTAAGATTTCATTGTATGGTCGGTAAGACCACGAAGAGAAATCATTTTTTTGTAGCATTTTAAATAATCCATGAAATAACCTCCTGAAATAAGTGAAAGATAAAGTAACATCACAAAAAACAGGTGGTGATCTGGATAAAAAATAAGTTATGTAATTGTTAAGTTAAAAAAACATGATAAAATACGCATAGCAGTTTTGGTTGTTATGTGGTTGTTTGAGTGTGGTAACTTAACAATACAACATAAAAACAAAAACTGCTATTTTTATTAAAAAAAAGTAGTTTTATATACTTAGGGCTAGCCGTCGCGCTAGCGACTTGGTACAATTAAGGTGTCTAATCAAAATAAGTACCAACAAAGGAGCCCTTTATGAGTATTGTAAACACCTTATCATTAGAAAGCAATAGACAGATTAAAATAAAATTTGATGGGGCTGTCGCTTTAACGAATAAAATTTCGTGAAGCGGCAGCTTCATTTATGCCGTTTTTGGGATTATTTATTAGATTTCTTCTGATATTTTCTAAAAATGACGTACTTTAATAAGACATCTTTGAAACTTGGAAAATGTGTTTTTAAAAAGTTAAAACTCAGGCACTTTTCATCGGAAATAAGTGTGTCCCTGTCTTACCTGTTTGGATTTTGTTATGCAGTTTGTTTATATTTCTTGCCATTGCCAGTAATGTACTTTCTGCCAGAACATTTACTGTCCCTTTGCTTAAGTATCTTCTGAATTGCATATCCTGTTTCAGATCCCCAAACGAACCTTCTGCCTGGATACTTCGGTTTGTTCGAAAAAGAATTCCTTCTTCTGAAAGGATCCGTTCCAGATCTTCCCGCCTGTATTTCAGGAATGTTTTCGCAACCTGAAGTGTTTTTGTTCGTTCTTCCAAAGGTGTTTTACAGTTGTTGCCTTTGATACATTCTTTTTTGTAAGAGCAGCTTTCGCAGTTCTCACATTTGTAAATCGTTTTTTCACTCACATATCCGGTTTTGCTTTTGGAATGACTGATATGATCTACTGTCAGTTTTTGATTATTTCGGCAGGTGTAAACATCTGCCTTTTCATCATACTCCATGTTTTCAATCTTTCCTATGTTGTTCCTGTATTTACGTGTTTTCGAAATTTCATAGTTAGTGGGTTTTATATAAGAAAGCTGTCCATTGCCTTCAAGAAACAGATAGTTTTCCTCGCTTTCATACCCGGCATCCGCAGTGATATTTGTATATTTGAATTTAAGATGCGCTTCTGCATCTTTTAAAAATGGTATCAGAGTTGTCGTATCAGTAGGCTGTGGTCCGATCGTAAGCCACGTGATATACTCAGAGTCTACACCATGTTGAAGATTGTATGCCGGTTTTAACTGCCCATTTCCCATGGCATCTTCTTTCATTCGCATAAATATAGCATCATGGTCTGTTTTTGAATAACTGTTCCGTTTTCCACAGATATGAATTTTTTGATTATATTCCTTGAATCTGGATAAATATCCCTCAAGTGTTTCGATGCTTTTTTGAAGCGGCGTTTTTCTTTTTCCTATACCATGGACAAAAACTACATTTTCACTTTCTTTCAAAGCATAAAGTTTTTTACGGAGTTTCTTCACATACTTCATTTTTATGGTATTGCCATAAACAATCTTTATGTCATAAAGCTGTTCACATTCGGCAACAAAATCAGCAAGTTTTACGAGGAGTTTTTCCTGATTTTTAGTTACTGCTTTCTTCCAGACAAAAGTATATTTGTTTGCGCTGGCTTCAATTTTTGTACCATCAATAAAAACAGTCTCCCCGGAGACTTCACCAAGTTCAAACAGTGTATTGGACATTTCTGCCAGTATCCGCTTGGAACAGGGAGCAAAATGAATACTTCAAAAACGTGCAAATGTTGCATGATCCGGAGCGGGCTGACCCTCCAGAAGGAACATGAAATTGATGTCTCTTTTACAATTTAGTTCCATGGAACGAGAGGAGTAATCCCCGTTCATGTAAGAATAGAGCACAATCTTCAGAAGTGTTCTGGGCGATACAGAATTTATTCTTTCATAAGTAGAATATAGGTCAGTCAAATCCATAGCCTCCACAAACTGACTTAGTAATCGAACAGAATCATTATCCGGAATGATTGTTTCAAGATTTAGCGGAAGTTTAAGTTGATATCCGTCTGAATTTTTCGTATAATCTTTTTGTAATAATTTAGTTAGTAGCATAACTTAATTTTACACCAACTGCCGGATTCTTTCGAGGTCTGGCAGTTATTTTTTGCACAAAAAAAGGGCATGCACCCAATGGTGCACACCCCATATTAAAAATATCAGCCTTCAATGGCGATATGTTTCTTTTCTTCTACTTCCGGTTTTGCTTCCTTCTTCGGAACGAACAATTTCAGGATGCCATGTTTAAATTCAGCTTTTACATCCTCCTGGTCTACATCCTCACCCACATAGAAGCTTCTGCTGCAGGCTCCGGCATAACGTTCCTTACGGATGTAACGTCCGGTTTCCTTCTCCTGTTCATCCTTATCAAGACCTTTCTCAGCACTGATGGTCAGATATCCATTCTCCAGAGAAGCCTTGATCTCATCCTTTGTAAATCCGGGCAGATCTACCATCAATTCATAGCCATTAGACAATTCCCTGATATCTGTCTTCATTACGTGATTAGCTTTCCTGCCATACAGCTTCTTCTCTGTATCTTTCAGTGCTTTATCATCATAATAGAATGGAAATTCATTAAAGAAATCATCAAATAAGTTTTCTCCAAAAACGCTAGGCATTAACATAAGTCATCTCTCCTTTTTATTATACATTTATGTTTTTTACCTGTTTCTTTGGAACTCGGGTATCTGTTGGGATCTCATAGAACCTATTTCTTTGTTCTCTTTTTATCCTCTTCCTTTGTTCTATATGTAATATAACACATGTTATTAGCACTGTCAAGAGGTGAGTGCTAATTATTTTGTGAAGATTGTGTGAACTCTACGAGCCATGCACATTTACGTGAAAAGCCCTCGTCCAAGCTTGCTTGGTAAAGAGGGCTTTTTCATGGAAATGTATAGGGCGACAGCCCTACAGCGAGGGAATTCTTTCCCGAGCTGTGCATGGCGTAACATTCTCTTTCGCACGGAGGTTTCTTGATTTGACCACATTTTTACGACAAAATCTTGGAAAAATATATTCGTCTGATTTTCTTACCACATTTTACGACAACGGCTTCTGTTTTATACCACAGCAGGTACGGTTTCTGGCAGGTTCATTTTAGACATCTCGTTCTCCACATGAGACATTTCTGTAATGTGATTATAAACATTCATTGTGATCTGTGCATCTGAATGGCCTTCGCTCCGCTACGGTCGGCGCTAAACGTATATCCACTGGACATCCAGCGCCCCATCACATACTGAATAACTTTGGGATTGACGTTGTTTTCACCCAATCTGGTGTGTTTTATCATCTACTCCTACAATCAGCCTGCCACCCTGTGTATTGGCAAAAGCTACGATTGTTTTCATGTACTTTTCACTTTTATCTGGCAAGGTAACTTTGTACTCTATATTTTTCGATTCACCGGAAAATAATGTATCCTCTATCCTTCTTTCCTAGCAAACAAGAAAACAAAACAGGTCATTTTTCTCTTTGTGCTTTTTAATTGATTCATCCATCGCAAAATAATCATTGCTCCATATCCCCCTGGTCAGAGCCATTATTGTCATTACTTCTCCGTATGTATATGTCTATTACTTACAAAACTCAAATGCCACATAATACACATAATCATTTTTTGAAAGATAATCTGTTTGGTTATTTATAAAATCGTCTAAAGTTGGAACACTCATTTCATCGTTATCATAAACAAAAGCAATTAGTGGCTGCTGCTCATTGTATCTAATGTCTACGACATTTTTTATTTCAGTTGCTGATCTACCATAGTACTCTCGATCCTCTACATTTTCTAAAATAGGAATTTCAGTTGACAGCTTACTACCATCTCCTGAAATAATTAGTTTAATTGCATAATTGTCAAAATCAGGCACCATTACGATTTCACCACTTTTTGGCGAACGAATATCTTCAAATCCCATTTCTACTTTGTCCTGATCACTCAATTTCCCTGATTCGTATCGATAAATATGTAATCTAAGTTTTTTATATTTATCCGCTGTGATAAACTTGTATACGAATGCTCCATCCGGTCCAGCAAGTAATTCTGCCGTCTGCATTTCTATACTATCCTCTGCAAGTGGCGAAATAAAATTCTGTGGTTTTTTAAAATGGTATATTGTAAATCCGATTATTGATGCAACACAAATAGATATAACTAGTAATATACATTTCATAATTTTCAGACATTTCTGTTTATTTATATTGTCTCTGATTACTTCAATAATATTTGTTTCTGACTTCTGAATCATGTTCTCTTGGGCTATATCTTCTCCAGCCAGAAATTCATTGAGGCTAATACCAAGAATTGAACAAAGTTCTTTATAAACAGATACATCCGGAAGGCAAACGCCCGTTTCCCTTAATTAAAGATATTGTTGGGTAAAAAAGAAAGGTCAGTCGATTT
>NZ_JAAITU010000048.1 GCF_013304385.1 Blautia glucerasea | reverse complement strand
GCAATTCATCTCCCACCTGCAGAGGAAGGAGAATTCTTGCTATATTTATGTTAAAGACGTTGTATCTCTTTATTTCTCCATCATCACCAAATACCGGAAGAGCAAATCTTGAATCATATGAATACCAACCATATTTAGCATCTTTACTATGCTTCTCCTTACGATTATCTTCATAAACCTCGTTCGTTGCTATTTTAAGCAATTCCGGTAATCCCTGTGCGGCATTCGCTTTTGCTTTCGCATTTGCTCCTTTCAAAATCCGAGTATAATTTGAGTGCGTATACTCATCAGGAAGATCCGATCCAATATAAATCATCTTATTGCAATCTTCTATCTGATAGAATTCTCCTACATACTGGCGTAAATACTTTTCAACTTCATCCCAATTAACTGCTCTTTTTCCCTTGAACAGAATATCGTGAATAAATACTGTTTTCTTTCCGTTCAAATCTTCGATAACATTTACTTTTCTCTCCAAGTTAACCTCCTAAACATTTACGCATTATAACGCATTGCGTTATGCTTATTGTAAAAAAATATACAGAGGATACCTTTTAATTATCTCCACTTTTGATTCGACGCTCTATTTCCGCTCTGTATTTCAACAATCGCAGTAAATAATCCGGAAGTTCTCTTTTCTCTGCTTCCCAATCTTGAACAGTACGATACGGAATACCATAGTAATCACTAAATTCACGTCTGTTCATTCCCATTTTTTCTCTTAATTCTTTTACTTCTTTTCCCCTACTCATGATAAAACTCTCCCGCCAAAATAACGCATTGCGTTATTTAATAGTATCCGATATATGCTATGTTGTCAATCCACTATCTTCTCACCTCGCATCATATTATTCGCCATATGTTTTTATAAAATAAAAAAGACAGGCTCAAACTCCTTGATTTTCAAGGAATTTTCACCTGTCTTTCTTCACAAGCACATCCAATAGCAAGTTTCCTCACACTGCTTATTGTTTTCCCCAATTGATGCGGGAATCTTACTTGAATTTTGCTTGATTCGGTTAAATAATGCCATATTCTTTCAAAAGTTTTTCAACATCTGTGTTTTCGATAAACCCTAAGGCCTTTTTAATCGCTATTTTTTCTTTCAATCCCAGCTTCATCTGCGTCAAAGCTTCTCCATCACGAAGCTTTACGGTAGCATTTAACAGATCTCTCACATCGTAGGTACTGCCCCAGACTTCCGGCACACCGCGATCCACGTCTAAAAGTGTATACACTGCTTCCATGCCGGTTCTCATAGAATATTCTGTGGTAAAAATAGTATCTCTGGCTGTTTCCGCAAACTGACCGATAAAGGCAAAATTCACTGCCCCGTCAGGAACTACCTTCGGACGATCTGTATCATTTCTGGGCATGAAGAATGCGTCAATATAAGGCATCATAACCGGAACTGTATTGGCACTGTTCTCTGCAAGTTCTTCAATCTGATTTTCCGGCACACCGATATGATACAGCCATTCCATACAGATTTCTTTTCCTGTACAGTCTCGCATCGGTTTTTTAATATAATCACCAGGTCTGTCATTAAAGAGTGCATATACCCATACAATGCAATGGTCTTTCGACTGAGTTCTAAACTGTGGCTGACGATTGATGGTCCAGCTCAGGAGCCAGCTGGAATCTTTAACTGTTACAATGCCTCCGGTTACCACTTTTCCGGTGAAAGGATCTCTTTTACAGATATTCTTAATGTACGGAATAATACGCTGATCAAGCGTTTCCACAGTAGCACTCATCCAGTTACACAGTTCACTGTCATAGCAGAATTTATCCGGGTTTCCAAAGTCCGGACTCTGGGCTGCAATACGCCTCCACATATCCCATCCACCGCCCGGCTTGATTTCCGGGTCATATGGTGCCGGCGTATTTTGGGATCCCATTGCAGAATTCTCCACACATCCGCCGTTGGTGATAAACACAAGATCATCTTCTGTCAGATCAACATAGCGAGTTTCACCTTCTGTTACAATTTCAATCCGTGTAGCCTGTTTTCTATCGGGTTCAACATGAAATTCAACATTCACCACTCTGGTATTATAATGGAATGCCACACCGGCTTTTTCCAGATATTTCACCATCGGAAGAATCATACTCTCATACTGATTGTATTTTGTAAAACGAAGCGCTGTAAAATCCGGAAGTCCTCCGATATGATGAATATAACGCTTGATATAACGTTTCATTTCCAGGGCACTGTGCCAGTTTTCAAAAGCAAACATCGTTCTCCAATAGAGCCAGAAGTTTGAATCAAATACTTCATCATCGAAGAATTCATCAATACGCTTATCATATAAATCTTCATCCGGGGTAAAGAACAGCTTCATAATCTCCATTTGGGCTTTGTCAGAAACTGCAAATTTCTTGTCTGTATGTGCATCTTCTCCACAGTTTACAGTGGCACGGCAAAGTGAATAATTAGGATCCTCCTTGTTCAGCCAGTAATACTCATCCAAAACACTGACTCCCTCTGTTTCGATCGATGGGATGGACCGGAAAAGATCCCACATAACTTCAAAATGGTTGTCCATTTCTCGTCCGCCACGCATCACATATCCCACGCCTGGATATTCAAATCCATCACACGCTCCCCCTGGAATAGGATCCTTTTCAAAAATATGAATATGCTCCCCTTTCATCTGTCCATCACGAACAAGATAGCATGCGGCTGAAAGTGCTGCAAGGCCTGTGCCAATAATATAAGCAGACTTGTGATCCACACCTTCCGGTTTTTTCGGACGAGCAAATGCCTCGTAATTACCACTTGAATAATACATAATCATACCTCCTAAAGCTTTGACGACTCTATGTTTGTTAGTTATGCCCTGATTATATGTTAGTGGTCATTCTCCTGCAATCAACAAAACAACCGTGCCATCGAATTCTTTAACAGTAAAGCTGCATTGTCGTTTTTTTCAACAAAAACAGCAACTTGTTGGAATCTCAATCTATACGGCACTTCTCCAACATACGTACCACATCCCCTTCAATAAGTGCACTGATTCGTGCAACCAATTGTTCCGGTGATGTCTTCATATCATTCCGTATCCAGTCCAGAATTATTCCTACAAAAGCAAATTTATAAAAATCTGCAATGAATTTCTTATCTTCTTCCCGAACACTCATGCCTTCTGCGCATTCTTCAACTACATCCTTGATCAGTCGATAAACAACCCTATATAAATATTGTGTGATTTGCTCCTGGCTTACATAATGATATACATTTAATATAAAAGGCTTATTTTCTTCAATTGCATAAAAAATATTCAAGAAGCCTTGTTCCCATGTATCATACGTTGTGTTTCCATCCGCTGCTCTTTTTGAATCTTCTTCACAGGACCATTCCACCAGATCATAAATATCTTTGAAATGATAATAGAAGGTTGCACGATTAACGCCACAGTCTTCGGTAATATCATTGATCGTGATCTTATTAACCGGTTTTTTCATAAGCATCCTCTTAAGTGATTCTTCTAACGCCCTTTTTGTAAACTCTGCCACGTATCATTCCTACCTTTCTATAATAAGACACAGGCAGCGTATATACTGTCTGTTCCTTGCTAAAAATACCCCGCTGGTCTTCCAACGGGGTATCATTAATTACTTCTTCGTGACTCAAGAGTTATTCTTCTGCTGAAAACTGATCTTTTCCAACAGAACATAATGGACATTCAAAATCGTCCGGAACATCTTCCCACTTGGTTCCCGGTGCAATACCGCCTTCCGGATAACCTTTCTCCTCATCATATTCCCATCCACAAACATCACAAATGTATTTCATTGTCAGTTCCTCCCTTATAATATTTATGATCACGTTACTTTTCAGGAATGATTCCTATTTATTATTATATACAATTTGAAATAAAAGTCAATGCAAAAATAGGAACCATTTCTGTTTTTATCGTGTTCCATATCTTTTTGCAAGGATCTTTTGCGGTGTAATCCACACACTAAAACGAAAATGCATTTTTTCAAAGTTTGAACTTAGAATCCACATATCCATCCTGACTCATCAGGCTTTCAAGTGCCTTTGCTTTTGCTTTGATTTCGATTGATGCAAATTTATAGATCTCATCTACTTTATCGTTTACTGCAATAAGAAGCTGTTTTAAAGCATCAAGAATCTCTTTCTCGGTCTCATTCACAATGTCTTTTCCGATGCCTGCGTCCAGGTACTCCAGATATGCAGACGTCAGCTGTAATGTTTCCGGAATATAATAATCATAAAACTGATCCAAATCTGTCTGATACACTCCTTCAAACTTTGTAACTGCATCCTGCAGAACTGGCAGTCTTAAAATCAGTTCCTCATATAATCCATTTATTTCCTCCGGCAGCTCACAGTGCAGTAAAAGCCTGGCAGCTTCTGTATACCCCTGTAATGTCCGCTGTCCCATCTTCTGTTCAAAAGCTGCAGTATCAAGCGCTGGTCTGGATGGTGCCACTATTTGTTCTTTTGCTGCCACATGATCCTGTCTATCTTTCATAACAAAGTCACCGCCACTGATGACAGACTCTACAGATCTGTCAAAATCAATGTCATCAAATGACACTTCCATATCCTCAGAATCGTCTGGCACAGAGAAATCTTTTGTTCCTTCGGAATCGGCATGAACATTGGTAATTTTAGTCTGTGCAGATACGATCCATGCCTCTTTTACATTGATCCAAAATTGTTTTTCTATCATCCCTGTTCACCCTTATAATCTATACCATATAATGCACTCATACAATAAACAGAATGCGGGCAAAATTCACAGTTTCTTGATCCAGTCTGCTGACCACGGTCATAAAAAATTCCCCTGCGTCCCTCCTGACTCATTAGCATAGCCGCATTTTTCCTGGCCTGTTCATAAATTCTTTCATCCAGAAATGTAAGATTCAAACGGTAGTTTGTATAATTTTTATCCTTATATGCAGTGTAAGCATCATCCGGTTCCATAACCGGCCACCTTGCAGCATCATCCCTCATCTGACGTTTTTCTGCTTTCCTGATGTTTGGAAATATTTCAAAAACCTGCCCGGCAATCTGCTCGATGGTATACTTTCCCTTCAGCAGCTTATTGAATATCTGAATCAGCCGGACAATCGCCCTGTTCTGCTGATATTCACTTCTATAAGCGGAACTGTCTCCAAGCACGTATTCATATACAAAACGCATCGGACATAGCGAGTAAACCAATTTCGCATCATGCTCATACATTTTTTCATTATTTCGAATATCAAAGGAACAATCCAGATGCTTATGCGGATAAATACCGGTTACATATGGCAGCTCCAGTGAACGTGCATCTGTTCCCCGAATTTGTGCATCACTCAATTTATCAATTAATGTAATGTATGGCGACGGCGAATATAGCTTTTCGCCCTGTTTTTGTATCCAGGAAATTTCCACATCTTTATTTTTAAGTGCAGTGTATAAGTAATATCGATTTGACAATGGGGTCAACCTGTTATTTTTAATCCAATTGTTAAGATAAGTATTCTTATTACACTCAGCAATTGTTAAAAGTACGTCCTCATCCAGCGGCCAACCATACTTTCCGGCTGCACCGGGCAGTCTGGAAATGTCTGCCAGGCATATATGCACTTTCTCTTTTGCAGCAATCGGTGCCGCTTCAACCTGAAAAATATTAAACACAAGCGTCTGAAGTCCTGCATGGCTCTGTTCTTCATCATCTGTCCTGCCGCCCATGAAAGACAGCAGTGCTGCTGCCAGATCTCCCGGGTAGCACAGAAAATCCCTGACCTTCTCACTTTCCAATGCTTCAAATATTTGTTTTACCTTTTCACGTTCTTCCAGGTATAGTTCCTTCGGCATACCTTTGTGCATATAAAGCATACCATCCAGTTTATTCATATGTTCATGTATAGAAACCGGCTCATTTCCTCCAAATAAAGCCTTAGCCATCCTTATCAGCTGATCAATAATATCCATCACTTCTGCAATGTGGCTTTCATTTATGGAAAATGCACTAAAATAGCGAAGTGGATTGCCTAAATCCTCTTGTTTTCTTTTGTCCTCCGGATCATCTGCCTGAACTGTAAAAACATCCACTGCGTTATGACAGGCATCTGTAAAAGTTTCCAGACGAGCCTTCCATTCGTCCACTGTATAACACCCTTCAAAATATGGCAACAGCCTCTCTAAATCTTCTGTAAAATTCACGCTGCTTTTACCATTAGAAGAAAGCCATCCTGAAGCAAAACACTTTCGCAGTCCATTCTGGCTTAATACAATGCCTTGAAGGTCTTCATCCCACATACGATGCAATGCATATACAAACTGGCCAATTGGATATGACAACAGATTTCTTGTTTCATACTGTTCAGGATAATAATCCTTCAGCATATTATTCGCAGCCCTATCATCTGTACAATAAATATAATACCCTGCTTCTTTGATACGCGGAATGTCTTCTATAAATTCAACTGTATTATTATATTTAATAATGTTTATATTGGACGCACTGGTCTTTTCACCTGTTTCAAAAATCTCACCCAACGGATTTATCTTTATATCAGCATCCTGTCTGATCCACATTTTCTTTTCAGGAAAGCCGTTCTTATGATCATACAAATACTCCCAGATCTGATTTGCATACGGATATTGTTCTTCATCCTGAATCAATGCGTAGATATCATATCCTGCATGCCCAAAGCAGTCAAACACATACTGCTGTATAGGCGTGAGAAACTGAAAACCATGCCATACGATCTGTTTTCTCCCATGAAACTTAAATATTTTATTTACAGCATCTGAAAAGACGTCTGCATCCTGCAATTCTACTAATCTGTTCCTGAAATTATGGATCGAATCATCTGCATTCTCAAGCTTCTTCCACATCTCTACAAACAGACGGATATCCCTGGATAGATCCTGGATATCTTCCGGACGAACCCTTGCTTCCTCTAAACGAATCATGTTATTTATTGCAAAATAAAGATTCTTTTTGCATCCAAATAACCAGTCTCTCTCAGATTTGTCTTTTGCAGAACGGATCTTATCCCTGAGAAAATGGTTCAGCACCGTAATATAAGCAAATCTTTGTCCACTGGTATTCCAGCCTGGAAATAGTCTTTGTAAAAAGCCGGAGAATCCCATTATGTTGCGTTGAAAAATACGCATATCAAAAGCCATGCTCCTGGCCATTTCCAAAGACATCGTCAGCTGAGGCAGTGCTGCAATCTGGGAAAAGAAGAATGCTTTTTTCAATTCTGTTATTTTCACATATGTATAGACCCTGTTACTCATCGATCAATCCTACCTTTCTGATCAGTGAAGACCAGCTTTCATAAGAGTCCCAGTCATTGACCAAAAGAATTAATTTATTTACAGCCCTGGTCATAGCTACATAAAGCATTCTCGTTTCTTCTGCCATACCTTTTCGTACTGCATCTTTACGCAGCTCATCGTACCAAACACTATTCATATGCTCCGAAAAGTTTCTTTTGTAATACCATGCAGCTTTTTCTTCATTCATTAAAATGGTAGTTTGTTCATGGGGAATTAAGCTTCCATTCATAGCCGGCATTATAACCGTATCATATTCCAGTCCCTTTGACTTATGGACTGTCATAATATAAACACTGGTATAATCATCAGCCATTTCTATATCCGGTTCCATTTCTTCCCGGTTAGAAGAGATCATTAAGGTCAAATATGTATAAAGGTCATATAATGTAGCAAATTCCCCATCCATTCTCTGCTGTATCATCTCCATAAGCTTATCAAGATTCATCTGATAGCTTTTGGCATCAATAAGAGCCTGTCTGTTTTTCCTGGCCTCCGTCCAATCCCCACCATACATACGGACTTTATCAAGTGCGATATAGTTTTCGATCACATTCTCATTTTCTACAATATCCCTGATCACAGAAAGTACCGGTCTGATGCGAAATTCCTTTTGATACTTATGCCAGTTTGTATGAACAGTGTAATTCTGAAGATATTCATTCAAAGCCTTCTGATTCCCTTTAAGCTGCTCCATCTCTGTAACGGAAATCATACTATCATAATCAGCATATGGCGTCATTAGATAATTATATGTATATACAGGCTGATCCACGAAAATGTAGGAGCTGATCATTGCATAAAAATCCCGAACTGCTTGCGACAGAAAAAACGGTTTGTCCGAATTTAATACAACACTCTTTCCGTTTGCCCGACAAAGATTGGCAATCTCTGCTGCTTTTCTGTTACCTCTCACAATAACTGCCACTTTTGTCTGTTCAGAAATCTTCTTTTTGCCTGACCTGACATCCAGTTCAAGATCCTGAAGTGCCTGATTAATAACATTCATGGTTTGCGAAGGTATTTCACTTTTTTTATAGACCATCTCCATATGCACTTCTCCGATGTCCTTCTTAAAAGGACGTACAGATTCTTCATATCGCAGCAAGCCTTCCTGTGACCATGCAAAGAAATACTTCTCCATGATCTTCATTATGTTAGAGCATGTTCTATAGTTATTTCTCAGGCTGTAATAACGAAGCGTTCCCTTCATCTCCCACTCAAGAATATCAAAAGCCTGATCCGTAGCGCCTTTAAATGCATAAATACTCTGTTTAACATCCCCAACCACAAATAATCTTGTACCAATTGTCCTCGCAAGATTTGCAAAGGTGCGTATCTGGGTTGCATCTGTATCCTGAAACTCATCAACAAAAAGATATCTCATATCCAAGCCATTACAATCCAGCCGCTTATCTAATAAATAATGGCCAAAATCAAAAAACAAGTCATTAATGGAAATAGCATTGGCATCCAGTTTTAACTGCCTGTATTTTTCCTCGAATTGCTTTAATACAACACATAAGATCTTCTGGAAATTTGCGACTACCTGGTTTTGATCCGCATTACCCCAATCCTTTTCCAGGATCTGATCGATCGTATATCCTTTTCTGGTCAGTTCCCGCCAGTAGCTGTCTATCAGCCGACACGCCTCCGAATATGTCATGCCAATCTGTGCATCAATTGATTTTTGTTCGTTAAGGCAATCAGAAAGAAGATCCTTGATCAAATCTTTTCGTTCTTTTTCCATGGGTTGAATCTGTAAATCACGGCCAAATCCTACTCCTGTGCCAAATCGCCTGAAAAGATCATATGCAAGGCTGTCAATGGTGCTGATATGCATCTGTGACTGCTGTTCCAGCCATGACAAATACTTTTTATTCTTTGTCAGGGAATACTTGCTTAATAGCTTCTCCTGTAGCTTATCATTCATCTGATTGGTTGCTTCGTTGGTAAAGGTGATCATATATATCTCAGACATATTCAGATCAGGAACCATATGCATTAAATACAGGATCCTGTCGATCATAACTGTGGTTTTTCCTGTTCCTGCAGAAGCCTTTACCACGATGTTAGATGCTTTATCACAATGTTCAACCCGGTACTGTGCTGTATTAAATGCATATATGTTATTCTCAAACCATTCAAACAAAGCTTTGTAGTCAGTATCCAAGCCAATACCATCAACCACTTTAGATGCTGGTATTGATGCCCAGCCTTCAAAACTGCTAATATCATAGGTCTGCAAAAATAATCCTTTTACAAATCCAGGAAACTCTTTTCGCAAAGCTTCACAATCATGGGTTTCGCCAAACCAGAATACCTTTATTCCATTCAGTAAATATGTCCTGATTTTATCATGATACAGGAGTAGTTCTTCTTTGAAATATAAGATTGAATATCGCGGTTCCATGTCAGCTCCTATCTGCTTCGTAAATGCTGTTCGTCTGTTATCTTCTGATACTATTCATAAGAAATTACTTTTAAAAAACATTTCAAAAATATAGGGGAATCTTTAGCAAGATCCCCCAGAGTTCCACTTGATTGTAGGTAATAGCACCTCGCTATGATTATCGATTATATCATCAATCAGCCTGAAAGTCATCAGAGTTCCATAAGCCACTTCTGCAACTTCCCCTCAAACTCACCGTACTTGAAAGATGTATAAATCACACCGTTGTCTTTCAGTGCATCACACATATTCCGGATCACAGGAAGAATATCCACAGGACTTTTGCCTTGACTTTCTTACCTACGCATCGTATTATTTAATACAGTTCAAATAAATACTATATGCAGTAAGGAGGTGCAGCATATATGCGTTCCTCAGCATTCATAACTTTTTTTCACGATGCATTAAACGCTTACAATAAAATGTGCGAACCTATTCTTCACGAATTTGATATTCCACAGGTATCTTTTGATATTTTGATGTTTCTGAATAATAATCCGGATTTATGTACAGCTCAGCAAATAAGTGAATTTCGGAACATAAAAAAGAACTTAGTATCTGTCCATGTTGAGAAACTGGTAACTGCCGGTTATCTGCAACGGGGAACTGTAGCCGGAGACAGGCGCAAAGTTCTGCTCTCCTGCACAGAAAAAGCCCAGCCAATTCTCAAGGCCGGCCTGGAAATGCAGCAAGATTTTAACCAGAAGCTTACCCTGGATATCCCCCAAAAATATATGAATATTTTCAAGGAAATCACCGAATCTATGGCCGCGAATACTCGCCAGATGCTCAATGAATAATGTTAAAAGAATACTTCTAAATGAATAACACAAAACACAAAAAGGAGATATTGCCCATGCAAAATAATAAAAATTTTCTAGGTACAGAACCTATTGGAAAGCTTCTTCTCAAACTGTCTATCCCCACAGTAATTGCCCAGCTTATCAATATGCTTTATAACATCGTAGACCGAATCTATATCGGGCACATCCCTGGTGATGGCAGTCTGGCCCTTACCGGTGTAGGCGTCTGTATGCCAATCATTATGATCGTATCTGCTTTTGCTGCCCTGGTCAGCTCCGGCGGTGCACCAAGAGCATCTATTTACATGGGAAAACAGGACAACCAATCAGCGGAGAAAATATTAGGCAGCTGCTTCTTTCTCCAGATTATCGTTTCAATTATTCTGACTGCCTCTTTACTGTTATGGGGCAAAGATATATTGCTGGCCTTTGGTGCCAGTGAAAATACCATCAGCTATGCATCCAATTACATGCGTATCTATGCCTTCGGTACACTGTTTGTTCAGCTGACTCTTGGTATGAACGCCTTTATTACTGCTCAGGGATTTACAACTATTTCTATGGTTTCCGTTCTGATCGGTGCTATTTGCAATATTGTTTTAGATCCTGTATTTATCTTTGCCTTTCACATGGGGGTAAAAGGTGCAGCCCTGGCAACTGTAATATCACAGGCGATTTCCACGCTTTGGATCATCTTGTTTCTTTGTGGTAAAAAGACACAGCTACATCTTAGAAAAAAATACATGCGCCTTACGCCAAAAGTCATTATCCCTTGTGTTGCACTTGGACTTGCTCCTTTCATTATGCAGGCAAGTGAAAGTGTTGTAACCGTTTGTTTTAATTCGTCCCTGCTCCATTATGGAGGCGATATTGCAGTGGGCGCAATGACGATTTTAACCAGCGTTATGCAATTTGCTATGCTTCCCCTTCAAGGAATCGCACAAGGAGCACAGCCTATTTCCAGTTACAATTACGGAGCTAAAAATGCAGACAGGGTAAAGAAAACTTTCCGTTTACTGTTGATTACCTGTTCCGCATATGCTGCCTTACTCTGGGCATCCGTACAGCTCGCCCCAAGATTATTTGTAAGTATTTTTACTGCTGATGCAAGTCTTATTGATTTTACTGCACCAATGTTAAAAATCTATCTGGGTTCTATGCTCCTGTTTGGTATCCAGATTGCGTGCCAGATGACATTTACCTCACTTGGCAAAGCAGTCTGCTCTATCATTGTTGCCGTTGTCCGCAAATTTGTACTATTGCTTCCGCTTATCTATATCATGCCTCATGTTGTATCCAATCCAACTGCAGGCGTATATATGGCCGAGCCTATTGCTGATCTGATCGCAGTAACCTTTACATCTGTTCTATTTGCAGGTCAGTTCAAAAAAACACTTGCAGAAATTCAGAATTAAGCGTTATAAAAATAATAACCTGATTGCCATAGTAAACTACTTGGCAGTCAGGTTATCAACACATCCCAAATCTATCATATGAATCCATTAAGGATTGTAAGTAATGCTCCAACTATTTTCGTATCGTACATCAATCGGGTAAAATATATTCCATCTGTCTTTCTTTTGTTTTCATTCCCATTTTTTCATAAAATTTTTCTGCTGAAGTATTTCCTGCCCATACATTTAATGTCACTTCATAGCAGCCCAGCCGCTTCGCTTCGTTTTTTACATAGTTAAACAGACTTTCTCCGATATGCTGACCTCGCTCCTGTTGATCAACACATAGATCATCAATAAAAAGAGACTTAAACGGCACCATATTGTTTGAAAATGGCTGTTCCCGTAGTTGGCAAAATGCATAACCTACACAAACATCTGCCTTGTTCACTGCAACATAGATTGGATTCTCTTTGTTTTTCAAAAGCGCTTTCAATTCGTCTGCCGTATATTTTGTTGTGCCTGGAATGAAAATATCAGGCCTTATATCGGCATGAATTTGTAACACCTGTCCTAACAATTCAATAATTCTTGGAATGTCTTTTTCTTCTGCTTTTCTGATCGTCATTTTTGTCTCCTTCACATATACAGCAAGCTTATCCCAGTGACTGCCCTCATTAATTTTTTCTATATTTTAACGGCGACACTCCGTATGCTTTTTTGAAACTTCTGATAAAATAGCTTACATTCTGATAACCACTCTGCATTGCTGCCTCTGTAACAGAAATATCCGTGTCTTGCAGCAGCTGTTTTGCATGCTCTAATCGTAAATATGTCACATATTGTGAAAGGGTAATGTGAAAATGTTCCTTAAAATACCGGGATATATATTTTTCCGAAAGATGAAACTGCGCCCCAAATTCCCTTAACAATATCTTCCCTGTAAAATTCTGCTGTATATACGAAACCATCTCTTTTTCTATAGTATTTCTGCCGCTGGTATCATTTTCAACTATAAATCCCTGTTTCCACATTTCAAGGATAATTTGTAAAAGAACTATTTTCGTTTTGATCTGAGCAGTTATTATTGACTGGCTTTCATCATTTTCTGTCACATATATCTCAATTAACTGCTGGCATAGTTCTTTTACCGTATCTTTCACTCTTGGAGTTATCATCAGATGACCGCTGTTTAATGGCTCAAGCAATCGCTCATCTAACATGTCATCTGTACGAAAGGATATATATTTTAACGGAAAAAGAAAAGTAAAATAATCCACAGCACCAGCCTGTGAACCCATAAAATGCAGATTGCCCGGTGACACTACAAAGGCATCCCCAGGTTTTCCTATATAGTTCTCACCTGATATACTTACAGTCAGAAGGCCACTTTTTACATATACAATTTCAAATTCATCATGCCAATGCACCGGTACCTGAAATGACCTGCCCCCATTCCTCATATGATATATACTAAATGGATCGTCCTTTGTACCATGTGGTTTGTTTTCCTTTAATTCAAAGTACATAATCTCTCCTAAGGTTATACAAGACTCTTACTTTTCCATTTTCCACTCTTCCATCTAAGTACCATTCCAACGGCTCTGGCGCATTCATCTGCTGCCATGGCAATATAGGATCCTACCGCCAGAAGTCCCATATGTATTCCGAGAAAGTATGTCCCGCCAACAGCAAACAGATACATAAAGATTGCCCCCATTATAACAGGAAAAAGTGCATCTCCGCTGATTTTTAACGCCTGTCCGTATACAAGATTTGTCACTCTTCCAAATTCAAGGAATATGTCTACTATTAACAACTTTACCACAAGATTTATCATTTGTGTATCATTTGTAAATAAATGCACTATAAAATGTCCGGACAGTGCAAATGTGGTAGAAAAGCAGGCGGCTGTTACAAGACCATAGAACACAGCTTTTCTCGTACCTCTGTCACAGTCTTCAAACTCCTTTGCTCCAATTCTCCAGCCGGTCATAATCGCATTCGCCTGTGCAAGTGCAGCACCTACACAATACGAAAAGTTTGAAATCTGCAGAGTATATGAACGAGCTGTAACATTCATTCCATTGGCATCCATCTGATTCATAAAACGCACGATGAATGTCAGTGCCACATTATAAAGTGCTGTTTCAAAAGCAGAAGGAAAACCTATCTTAACAATCTGCGCAAGTATCCTTCGTGAGGCAATACGCTGAGGATTCTGCTTTGCTTTTATAAGTACAGCTCCCATAATCGCTACAATAATAAGATTGACAACCCTTGAAATAACTGTGGCAACAGCAACTCCCATAACTCCCCAGTTAAATATAAACAAGAATACCGAGTTCAGTATTAAATTAAGAACATTTCCAACAATAGTTCCTATTAATGAATGCTTTGTATATCCAAACACTCTCAAATAGCTGGCAAAAATAGGAATAAGCGCATTTAAAAAACATGCACCTCCAACAATTTTAAGGTATGTTTCCGCCGGCTCAAGCAAAGCCGGGGCAATACTTACGATTCTAAGTATATTGCCAGAAAAAGCAGCAAGAACAATAGACATCAGGATACCTATCACTGCATTAAATATCAGTCCAAGCTGTCTGGCCTGATATGCGATCCCAGGTCGTCCTGCTCCAATATTTTGTGACATAACAGCTATCATACCCGATGATATTACTCCAAACATAATGATAAAAACGCCTATATATGTATTTGCTGTTCCCACTGCTCCCACCGCCTGATCACTGACAGACGCTAACATAAGTGTATCCACCATACCAGAAAGCATATATAACAAAGTTTCCAAGCATATCGGTATAGATAATTGCGTTAGTGTTTTTCTTTCAACTGCCATATTTTTCTCCTCACATACTATCTCCAAAATCATTCTCCCACCCTTGTGCAAGCACAGGTGGGATCAGCCCTTTTGACACTGTAATCATCTTATCAATAATACGATATATTGTCATGTATTTCTTGTATAATATCCTGCAAAAATTGCACTATTTCTATTTTTAAATAAATAAACTGTAAAAATTGCCAATCGTATTTCTGTTTCCTGCGCTTTCAGCTCCATCAGGCGTGGGCAAAAAATTTGCATACCTGTCAAGGTTCTTTCTTCATTCGCAGTGTTGCATTGTTAAATTTGTCCAGTATACATTGATTTAGTTTCAGTGTTTTTGGTTGTTTTTTCTAAAAATATGTATGCTTTTCATTGACGTTCTCGGCATTTTATGTTAGCATGAGGGTAATTAAAGACATCGGATGACGAAACTGGGAGAGACACAGAAATGTGCGCCGAAGGGGCTGAAGAACTCTCAGGCAAACGGACCAGTTTCCGACGAACCTCTGGAAAGCAACAGCAAAGTTGCACCGAAGAAGCAACCGATCACAAGTTTCGGGTAATCTTTCAGGTTAAGATGACAGAGCGCAGAACAAGTATCTATTTGTTCTGTGCTTTTTTGTTTGTCATTCTGATGTGAGATAAGGAGGAATCACCTATGGAAAAAACAACACCGCTCTATGCCACCCATCAGGCACACGGAGGCAAGATCGTTCCCTTTGCCGGATATCTTCTTCCTGTCCAGTACCAGACTGGTGTGATCGCAGAGCATATGGCAGTTCGGGAATCCTGTGGTCTCTTCGATGTATCCCATATGGGAGAAATTCTTTGCGAAGGTCCCGGGGCACTAAAGCTGCTGAATCATCTGCTGACCAACGATTTCACAAATATGTACGACGGCCAGGCAAGATACAGTCTCATGTGCTATGAAAACGGCTGCTGCGTAGATGATCTGATCGTTTATAAGGTCCGGGATGAGCGTTATTTTATCGTAGTGAACGCTGCCAACAAAGATAAGGACTTTACATGGATGAAAGCTCATGAGCAGGATGTTGAAGGAGCCACATTCACAGACATTTCCCACTCTGTTGCCCAGATCGCTGTACAAGGTCCAAAAGCCCATGAGATCCTGGCAAAGCTTCTTCCAGAAGACGAATTTCCGGTAAAATACTATAGTGCCTGCTTTGACCGTACCATCGGCGGTATGCACTGCATAGTCTCCAAGACCGGTTATACCGGTTCCGCAGGATACGAGCTTTATCTTGATGCTGAGAATGCTGCAGCCATGTGGGAGCTTCTGCTGGAAACAGGAAAAGAAGAAGGTCTGATCTGCTGCGGACTTGGAGCCCGGGACACACTGCGTCTGGAAGCCGGAATGCCTTTATATGGACATGAAATGAATGAGACCATCACTCCTCTGGAAAGCGGCCTTGGCTTCTGTGTAAAGTTTTCCAAAGAAGAGTTTATCGGCAAAGAAGCCCTGGAGGCAAGCGAGCCTGCACGAACACGCATAGGACTGAAAATTACCGGCCGCGGCATTGTCAGAGAACACATGCCTGTCTTCTCCGGTGATATAAAGGTTGGCATGACCACTTCCGGCACCCATGCCCCCTATCTTGGATATCCTATTGCCATGGCGCTGGTAGACAAGGCATACGCAGCTGTGGGAACCAAGCTTACCGCCGATGTACGCGGCAGAAAAGTTGAGATGGAAGTTGTCTCTCTTCCATTCTATTCAAAAACAAAAAAATAAATTTCATATAATAATAAAATTACGGAGGATTTCTATTATGAACTGTCCAGAAACATTACGTTATTCCAAATCACATGAATGGGTAAAAAAAGAAGGCGATATCACCTTGATCGGTCTTACTGACTTTGCACAGAGCGAGCTTGGTGATCTGGTATTTGTCAATCTGCCGGAGATCGATGATACCGTTACTGCCGGAGAAGCTTTAGGTGATGTAGAGTCTGTCAAAGCTGTATCCGATATTTTCTCCCCGGTATCCGGAACTGTCTGCGAAATCAATGAAGAGCTTCTGGATCACCCGGAACTGATCAACGAAGCACCTTATGATGCATGGCTCATCAAGGTAAAAGATATCACTGATGAAGAAGAGCTGATCAATGCTGCTGAGTATGAAGCTCACTGTCAGTCAGAAAGTAACGGCTGATCTGCCGGAATTTATCTACAGGAGGTAACTGTCATGGGTTCTTACATACCTAGCACCAGAGAAGAACGACTGGATATGCTGCACTCCATCGGGATGCATTCTTTCGATGAACTGTATGCGGATATTCCTGAGTCTCTTCGTTTAAAAGACGGACTGTCTTTACCGGTCGGCCTGTCTGAAATGGAAGTAGCCAGGAAAATGGAGGAAATCTCAGAGAAAAACACACGTTTTTCTCATATTTTCCGAGGCGCCGGATCCTATCAGCACTATATTCCGGCCATCGTGAAACAAGTCACTTCAAAAGAAGAATTTGTCACTGCATATACCCCTTATCAGGCAGAGATCAGCCAGGGATTGCTGCAGTCGATTTTTGAATATCAGACCATGATCTGTGAACTAACAGGAATGGATGTTTCCAATGCATCTGTTTATGACGGTGCAACCGCTGCCGCAGAGGCTGCCGCCATGTGTCGTGACCGAAAACGAGGAACTGTCTGTGTCAGTGCTTCCGTGGATCCCAAAACCTTATCTGTGATCCGTACCTACTGCTTTGGTTCTGGAGCCCCCCTTGTGATCCTTCCTGAGAAAGATGGTCTTACAGATTTGGAAAGCTGGAACGCTATGGATACTTCCTCCATCGCCTGTCTGATCATTCAGACCCCAAACTATCATGGATTGATCGAAGATGGAGCTGCCATTGCGAATGCTGTACACAATTCCGGTGCCAAACTGATCGCCAGCTGCAACCCCATTGCCCTTGGTCTTCTTGAAACTCCGGGAGAATTTGATGCCGATGTAGCGGTAGGTGAAGGCCAGCCATTGGGACTTCCTATAGGATTTGGTGGACCTTATCTTGGATTCATGGCTTCTACCAAAGACATGATGAGAAAGCTTCCTGGCCGGATCGTAGGTCAGACCACCGATGTGGATGGCAAACGGGCTTATGTCCTTACTCTTCAGGCACGTGAGCAGCACATCCGCCGAGAGAAAGCAAGCTCCAATATCTGTTCCAACGAAGCACTTTGTGCTATGACCGCCGCAGTCTATCTGTCGGCTATGGGTAGTGCCGGACTTGAAAAAGTAGCTGCTTCCTGTATGGCCAATGCCCGCTATCTGCTGGATGAATTGACTGCCCTGGGATTTACCAGGAAATATACCGGTGAATTTTTTCATGAATTTGTAACCACCTGTCCCTGTGATGCAGCTGTTCTCTCTGAAAAGCTGGCTGCACACGGATATTTATCAGGACTTGTGACCGGACAGTCTGAAATGCTCTGGTGCACCACTGAAATGAATACAAAATCTGAGATCGATAGTCTTATTGCTGTGATAAAGGAGGTGCTTGCATGAAACTTATATTTGAAATGGGGGCACCCGGAAGAGGCTGCGACCTGATCCCGCCCTGCACAACCCCTGAAGTAACTATCAAAGTACCAATGCGTAAAAAAGCACTGCATCTCCCGGAGGTATCTGAGACAGAACTCAGCCGTCACTATACGGATCTGGCAAAACAGACACATGGAGTTAATGATGGTTTTTATCCTCTTGGCTCCTGTACCATGAAGTACAATCCGAAGATCAACGATGCTGCCTCTCTTCTCCCTGGATTTACCAACATTCATCCTTTGCAGGATACCAAGGATGTGCAGGGATGTCTGGAAGTACTCTCTTCCATTGAAGAAGCATTATGTGAGATCACCGGAATGCAGGCATGTACTCTTCAGCCTGCAGCAGGTGCTCACGGTGAATTTACCGGTCTCCTTCTGATCAAAGCATGGCATGAAAGCCGTGGTGACAGCAAACGTACAAAGATCATTGTTCCGGATTCTGCCCATGGCACCAATCCTGCCAGTGCAGCTATGGCTGACTTCGATGTGATCAATATCCCGTCCGATGAGCATGGGTGTGTAGATTTGGAAGCATTAAAAGCCGCTGTAGGTGATGACACTGCCGGCCTGATGCTCACGAATCCAAATACAGTTGGTCTGTTTGATCCAAATATTGCAGAGATCACCCGGATCGTTCATGATGCCGGCGGATTATGCTATTACGATGGAGCAAACTTAAATGCAGTTATGGGCATTACCCGTCCTGGCGACATGGGCTTTGATGTAATGCATCTGAATCTGCATAAAACATTTTCCACCCCTCACGGTGGAGGCGGGCCTGGCAGCGGACCAGTTGCCTGCAAAGATTTTCTGACGCCATTCCTTCCTGGACTTCGCATTAACAAACAGACAGACGGTACTTTCACAGCCAAGACTGCTGCCCATGCCATTGGAAATGTACGCAGCTTCTCTTCCAATTTCCTGGTTGTGGTCCGTGCTTTCTGCTATATCCTGACTCTTGGCCGTGAAGGTATTCCGGAAGCAGCCACTACTGCAGTGCTGAATGCCAACTATATGATGCACAAGCTGACCGGCCACTACAGGATGGCATACGATCACACCTGCATGCATGAGTTTGTCATGACATTAGAACAGGAAAAGCATGAGCGGAATGTTTCAGCCCTTGATATTGCCAAGGCATTGCTGGATCACGGTATCCATCCGCCCACTATGTACTTCCCGCTGATCGTCCATGAAGCGTTGATGATCGAGCCTACTGAGACAGAAAGCCGTGAAACATTGGATGAAGCAGTACAGATCTTCCTGGATGTACTAGCAGAGTCCCAGGCCCATCCGGAAAAAATGCATGAATATCCATTTGAAACACCTGTCCGCAGGTTGGACGAAGTCGGTGCCGCACGAAAACCTGTGGTACGTTATATCAGCT
Organism: Blautia glucerasea; assembly: GCF_013304385.1. Classification (GTDB taxonomy): domain Bacteria; phylum Bacillota; class Clostridia; order Lachnospirales; family Lachnospiraceae; genus Blautia_A; species Blautia_A ammoniilytica. Next base: position 6,836 of record NZ_JAAITU010000048.1, on the reverse strand, counting down.
GGGAGATGACTCCCACCTCTATAGGGTGAGAAACAAGCTAGTATCAGTGGTGGGAGTCAATCCCCCAGCTGATATAGCCTCCGGCAGGATTGCAGAGGTGCGCAGTAGAAGTATGTCATGCAATTGCATGACGCGCACCTCGCAGCAAGAATGCCGAGGCATTCTTGAATTATAATCCCGAATAATATCGAACTAATCTCTAGCAGGAGGAATCCACGATGATACAGACTCTGACCACATACGAAAGCATGACTACCGATCCTTATACAAATCTTGCAGTGGAAGAATATCTGACCTTTCACGCAGAACCGGGAGAATGCATTTTATACTTATGGCAAAATGCACATACGGTTGTGATCGGGCGAAATCAGAATTGCTGGAAGGAGTGCCGTGTATCAGAACTGGAAGCAGACGGCGGCCATCTGGTCCGCCGCCTCTCCGGTGGGGGAGCCGTCTACCATGATCTGGGAAATCTGAATTTTACTTTCTGTATGCGCAAAGAAGATGCAGATGTAGACCGTCAGCTTCAGGTGATCATAGAAGCAGTTGCTTCCTTTGGACTGACTGCTGAGAAGACCGGTCGAAATGATGTGGCCATCAACGGACAGAAGTTTTCCGGAAATGCATTTTTTGACTCCAAGGGATGTTATTACCATCATGGGACACTGCTGCTGAATGTAGATACAGCTTCCATGTCCCGTTTTTTGAATCCTTCCAAAGCAAAATTGCAGTCAAAAGGTGTAAGCTCCGTCCGCTCCAGAGTAGTAAATCTGTCTTCCCTTTGTCCTCACATCACTGTGGACACCATGAAACAGGCTATGTGTACCGCATTTTCCAAAGTATATGGATTACCTGCTGTATCTTTGTGTGCAGATCGGCTGGAGCAGACTGCCATTTGCAAAGGCAGAGAACGTTTCTCCTCGGATCGCTGGAAATACGGACCAAAGATTCCATTCACTAATCGGCTGGAACAACGTTTTTCATGGGGTGAGGTTAATCTTGATCTTCATGTAAACGAAGGAATGATCACCGAAGCACTGCTTTCTTCTGATTCCATGGAGACAGACTGGTTTTCTGATATCGGTACGGAATTTCGGGGTCTCCTTTATCGTACTGATGTACTTTGCAAAGCATTAGACCGATCTCTGGAACAACATATGGTTCCTGAAAATGTCCGTTCTGACTTAAGTCGGATGGTACAAGAACAAATCTAATGAAAAGGAGAGAATTTATCCATGGCAGAAATGACAACAACCATCTATGACCTGACTGTCATCGGTGCCGGCCCAGGCGGATATGAAGCAGCTCTGGAAGCAGCAAAGCTTGGGCTTCGCACTGCTCTGATCGAAAAGGATTCTCTGGGAGGAACCTGCCTGAACCGGGGATGTATCCCTACCAAAACACTGCTCCATTCTTCAGAACTCTATAAGGAAATCTGTAATGCAGAACGTTTTGGTGTCTCTGCAGAGCATGTCCAGGCCGATCTTATCAAGATTCAGCAGCATAAGCAGACAACGATCACAACTTTGCAAAAAGGAATTGCTGCTCTTTTAAAAGCTGCAAAAGTTACTATATATCAAGGTCTGGGAACAGTAATCCATACCGGCACTGATGCATCTGGCACTGAAGGGATCAAGCAGGTACAGATCACATCCGATGGAGCTGATCCTGTTATCATTGAGACACGGCAGATTCTGTTAGCATCCGGCAGTGTTCCCTCTATTCCACCGATTCCCGGACATGATCTGCCTGGTGTAATGACCAGTGATGAACTGCTCTCCTGGAATCAGAAACCATTTTCTTCTCTGCTGATCATTGGTGGCGGTGTGATCGGTGTAGAATTTGCCGGAATCTGGCAGGCACTTGGAACCAAAGTCACGATCCTGGAAGCACTTCCTTCTTTGATTGCCAACATGGACAAGGAGCTGGGGCAGAGTCTGAAGCAATCCCTAAAGAAAAAAGGTGCAGATATCCATACCGGAGCCAAAGTACAGTCTCTGGAATCTACGGATGAGGGCCTCTTATGCACTTACACGGAAAAAGATACGGTCTGCACTTGCACTGCACAGGCGGTTTTGATTGCTACCGGCCGAAAGCCTTATACAGATGGGCTGTTCGCTGATGGTCTTGCTCCTTCCATGGAACGTGGCCGTATCCTGACAGACGAACATTTTCAGACCAGCCTTCCCGGTATTTATGCCATCGGCGATGTAAATGGAAAACTGCAGCTGGCACATGCTGCCACTGCACAAGGAGTTCATGCTGTCCATCAGATTGCAGCAGCATTATCAAATGATACATCCAGCAGTGCTGTCTCACATATAAGTATCCCTGTCCTTGATCTTGTTCCCTCCTGTATCTATGCTACTCCGGAAATTGCTTCCATAGGTCTTACACTGGATCAGGCAAAAGAACAGGGACTTGCCGCCAAAAGTCATAAAATTTTAAGCTCTGCCAATGGAAAATCCGTATTATCCCTGCAGGAACGCGGGTTTATGAAGGTGGTCTATCTGGAAGAAACTCATGTGATCATCGGTGCACAGCTTCTTTGCGCCAGAGCCACTGATATGATCAGTGAATTTGCTGTTGCCATTGCCCAAAAGCTCACTCTGGAAGAAATGGCTTCTGTGATCCGTCCCCATCCTTCTTTCAGCGAAATGATCACCCAGGTCACCACCTTATAATGAAATCTCCAAACAAAAACTATGATTAAATTTTTTGTAACGTTTTCTCCTGCTTGTGACTTAATTATATAGAAAGACATCAGATAAAATAATTATACAGCAAGCAGGAGGAGCCTTATGAAACGATATTTAGGAATATTCATTCTGACAGTTATTGTTGGTTTATCCGGTTGTACATCTGAAACAGTTCAAACTCTTAAACGCTATGCGGAATTGATACCAGCGCCATACAGAGAAGTATTTCCTTATCTATTCAGGTCATCTTCAATCTTAGCAAACTCTGCTTGTGCTTCTGCACGGTGTTTTGCCCCTTCTTCATGAATCTTAACCACTTCATGAATGGAAGTAATGATATCAGCATTTACCTTGCGAAGAGTCTCTACATCAACATTAGCTCTTTCTGATGCCAATGCAGCATTAAGAGCTTTTGCTGTATGTTCAATGCCCAATGCCAGTATCATCTGATTTCTCCAAAGCGGAATGGTATTAATAATGTCAGAACGAAGCCTGGCTACTACTTGCTGATCAGCATTCTGAAGTATTCTGATCTGTGGTGCCATCTGAATAGATATAAGTCTGGTTGTTTCCAGATCAAAAACTCTCTTTTCAAAACGTTGACATGCGTCCTCGTAGTCTTTACAAAGCTGAATATCCAACTGATCCTGTGTTAATTCTGCTTTGTTTCTAAGTTCAGCCAGTTTTGTATTTCTTGCAATTTCAAGGGCTTTCTTCCCTGCAAGAATATACATTGTCAGTTCTTTATAGCATTCCAAATTCAGATCATACATCTGCTCAAACACATAAATATCTTTTGTCAAAGCTTGCTGATGTCTCTTCAGATCTTTTTCAATCTTTTTAATAATCGTCTCAGCATTTTCATAATTTGCGATCACATATGCCGCTTTCTGTTTTCCCTTCCTAAAAAGACCAAGTAATCCTTTTTTCTGTGGTACAGCCGTACTGTTAATTGCCACTTGAAGTTCACGTAAGCAGTCACCCACTTCACCGAATTCTTTTGTCTTTACAATTCCCATCATTGACGAAGAAAAAGCCGAAATGCCCTTCTGTGCTGCAGTGCCATAAGAATTGACCATTTTAATATTCAAAATATCAATCTTTTTGGCAAATGCATCCACCCGCTGCTTTTCTTCGTCTGACAATATAGATTCATCAACAGCTCCTGCCTTCTGCCCCATCGCAGCCGTTATTTCTCTTGTATCACTCATGTTTTTCCCTCCGGATAAAGTCCGCAAATCATAAAAACATTCTCGCATTTGCATTTTTTGTATGATTGCTGTTATGATCTACAGGTGTGCCTCTTGAAGTATTTATAATAAACGCGGATGGTTTCCACATGCCAACATCTTCATCTGTACCTGCATTGCAGAACTCAGATTCAATATCATCATATACTGTAACATCAGAAGATAAAATGAAAAATCCAGCTTTCCATCAAAATTCATTTTCTTTGCATTCAATACCACACATTTATCATTCATGGTATTAATTTTTCCTTGTAAATTGCTTTAAGTTATTGAGATGGCACCTCTTTATCAGTTGGCCATGATTTCCTGAGAGCCACATAGGATATTAAAAAATTGGCAAGCCAGCCAGCTGGTACAGCAAGCCAGACAAATGCAATGCCAAAACGCGGTGCAAAAATCAACGCAACAGACAGACGAATCGCCAGGTTCACCATGTTTGCAATGAGGAACGGCCGCATAATTCCCAGACCCCGAAGAACTCCATCAGTTGCCATTTTGATTCCCATAAAGATGAAGAAATAGCCAAGCCATCTCATATAATCCTCGGATACCTGATAGGCTAGGACTGTTCCGTCTTTACCAAGAAACAACGAGGAAATTTGCGTGTGCAGCGTTTCAATGACAATAAAAGCAATGGCTGCAAAGCACACATCCAGCACCAATGCAGCTTGGTAACCTTTTTTGATACGCTGGGGTTTGTTTGCGCCCAGGTTCTGGGAAACATATGGCGAAACTGCATTTCCGATGGAAACAAAAATCAGTGAAAAAACATTCTCTACCCGCATCGTTGCCGCATACCCAGCAAGTGCCTGCGTTCCGAAAGGATTTACAACTGCCTGCACGATCATCATACCAATAGACACTGTAGACTGCTGAAGAACCGAAGGTACAGCAATTTGAAACATGGAATGTAACTCCTGCCGGTCAAACCAGTCAAAGTGACTTTTATATCGCCTCATCCGATGTAAAAAAATCAGAAGCGAAAACACGGCAGAAATGCCTTGCGCAATCAAGGTTGCAAGCGCCGCACCAAACACACCCAGACCAAGACCGGCCACCATCCAAAGATCCATAAAGATGTTTAAGAGTGACGAGAATATTAGGAGTCCCAGTGGAATTTTTGATTCGCCTATGGAAGTAAACATCGTTGAAAGGATGTTGTACATAAACAAAAATAGAAAACCTACAAAATAGACCCGCAAATACAGCACTGCATCATCCATTATATCGACAGGGGTTTGTAACGCACTCATCATCCAGTGAGAAAAGCAAAAACCAAAAACACCAAGAACGATACTCAGAATTAAAAAGCTAAGTAAGGACGTTGATACAATAGTTTTCATTTTTCCATACTCTCTGGCACCGAAATAACGGCTCACCAGCACACCGGCACCCACACCGGCACCCAGTGCCACACAAATGAAAACATTTGTCAACGCTGAACAAGCACCCACAGCTGCAAGAGCGGAGGAGCCCACAAACTGACCGACGATAATAGAGTCAGCCATATTATATATTTGCTGAAAAAAGCTACCGAGAATCATCGGCATTGCAAAAACCGTCAGTGCTTTAAGAGGCGCATCTGTGATTAAATACTCATCTTTTGACATTATCATATTCCTCCACAGGTTTCATAATTTCACGTGTTCTTCTCTTCATCTAAATCAAATTACATATTCAGAATGTAAGTTTTAAATTACGTTACGTAATAATTATATGCAGTTACAACAATTTAGTCAAGTCACTGTTTACTTTTAGTAATATGAATGATATGATATTTTAGAAACGCTATATTATTTTACAGGAGGAACACTTATGTACCTGGACGGTTTAGATGCACTGGATCAGAAGATTATCCAGCTGCTTATAGAAAATGCACGTATCTCTTACTCTGATATCGGTGAAAAAACTGGCATTTCCAGAGTAGCAGTAAAGGCCCGAATTCAGGCTCTGGAGAAAAAAGGCGTGATTGAAGAATATACAACAATAATAAACCCTCAAAAAATCAATGGTGCTGTATCATGCTATTTTGAAATTGAAACAAAGCCAGGCCATCTGCCGCAGGTAACAGATATATTATATAAAAATGATACAGTCACACAGATTTACCGTGTCACCGGAAGAGACAAGCTGCATGTACATGCTGTCGCTTCATCAAGTGATGAGATGGAACGCTTCCTGCTCAATGTTATTGATACACTGCCCGGCGTTATCAGCTGCAGCTGCAATACAATCTTATCACGTATTAAAGATATTAAAGGATTACGGCTATAGAAATCAGATTGCTCGGATTACACTGGCTGCTATAGGCATCTGTTTCCTCCGAATTCAGACTCCAGTTGATTCTTCATAAATAGACTTTCCATCCATTGCTGCACATACCATACAGACTGCACTCTGGCGATCTCTTTATGAAAGTATCTTTCCAGAGAAAGATTTTTTCTTTTTACATATGGTCTTTTTCAGTTATTTTGCGAATAACCCGGCATGGATTTCCAGCTGCCAGACTATAGGGAGGAATATCTCTTGTCACAACACTTCCTGCGCCTATTACACAGCCCTCTCCTATACTAACGCCACCACAAACAACCACATTGGATGCCAGCCAGCAATTATCTTTTATAGTTATTGGCTTCGCATATTCAAGATTATAAAAACTTCCATCTTCTCTTTTCCTGATATTACGTTCTTCAGGTAATAATGGATGCATAGGAGTTGCCAATGTAACGTTAGGACCGATCATCACATTATCTCCTATATGTATTTCACATACGTCTAAGCATGTAAAAGTGACATGCTCCCACCACTTAAATCTCAGATTTTGAAGTGGGGGCTTCTTGCTCAATGGCTCTACTGAGCCAAGTATCTACAAGCTATCCTCGCGTGT
>NZ_JAAITU010000047.1 GCF_013304385.1 Blautia glucerasea | reverse complement strand
TGTAATCGATTTTTGCTTTGTACTTTCCGTACTGCTCCAGGTATTTGTCATCAATTCCTGCTTTTTCTGCGATCTCAGTGATCGGCTTCATTTCGCATTCCTGTGCGATCTCAATGTCAGTTTTGAATCCCATAAATTTCTCCTCCTGATTCTGAATAAATATTGATAGCCTTCCGGGAATATTCTGCCTTTACTCTCCGGGAACATTGCTGCCGGACCACAGGATGGGTACAATGCCATCATCCTGTTAAAAAAGGGCAGTATCTGATGAGATCAAATACTGCCCAGACGGTCGGCTGTGTCCAACTTCTGAAATCCCTGTGGTCAATTCCACGAATCCGTCAGTATTCAGAAGCTTTTCAACTGATGAAATCACTTTAGCATAAGTAGATGAGATTGTCAAGTATTTATCAATGTTAATTGATAGAAAAATAACAGTTAAATTTGTGCAAAATTCATAAAAAAAGGATACAGATGATATTTTTTTGGTAAAAAATCAAAAATAATACTTGACGCCAACAATATACTCGAGTATATTGTTGGCAGGGAGGTGACTATTGTATGGTGACAATGAAAGATATAGCAGAAAGATTAAATATTTCCAGATGTACAGTGTCCAACATATTAAATGGAAAATTAAAAAATAAATCATACAAAAAGGAAACAATAGATTTAGTATTGAAAACAGCAGATGAAATGGGATATGTATCAAATACTATTGCACAATCTTTAAAAACGGGTATGACGAAGACAATTGCAGTGGTAGTTCCAGACTTTGCTAATCCTTATTATATCAATATTGTAAAAGAAATTGAAAGGGCAGCGGCTGAGGATGGTTATAATTTGATTATATGCATTGCAGAAGAGAAACTGGAAAAAGAAAATAATATTCTGGTAATGCTTCGAAGTAAGATGGTAGATGGCATCATTATTTCACCAATATCTTATACGGAATCTTTAAAAGATGTGGAAGGATTAAATGTTGTTTGTTTTGACCGTAAGGTAGAAGGCAAAGATATTAATTATATCATCTCAGATAATGAAGAAGCAGTTCGTACAATGACGGAGTGTATGATTAAAAGAGGAGTAAAAAAACCGTTATTTATTGCAACATCGGACCAAGATTACACAATATGTTATCGTGTCCGTGGCTTTCAACATGCATTAGAAGCAGCCGGATGTGGATTTGAAGAAAGACAGATCTGTTATCATATATACAATGAAAAACAGGCTTACGAGTGTATTCTTCGTCTTGTAAGAGAGCAAGGCGTATTTTTTGATGGCGTTATATTAAGCACAAATTATGTGGTATATGGCGTTAAGCAGGCATTGCAGGAACTGCATTTTGATGTTCCTTTGGCTGGGTTTGATGATTTTGCAGGATCTAATCTTGAAAAAAATCATATGCTGATTGCGTCTTGGCCAGAGAAGGAAATTGCACGTATGGCTTATAAGCAGTTGTCTTGCCTGATCCATAATAAAAATGCAAAGAGCATGGTGCTTCCACATATTATGTGGGCTGAACCGGAAATTGGTTCGACAGGAATACTCAATTGATCGAATAGAAAGATATTTTTATAGGGGGGGGTATATACAAAGTAAAGTCCTGCTTTTTGTGGATTTTCAACAATAAATATTTAAACACATAAAAAGTTATTGACAAATATACACGAGTATATTAGAATTAAATCAAAGGTTACTCGAGTATATAGAAGGGGGAACATGACATGGCGGGAAAAGTATTTCTGCAAATGGAAAATATAAGCATGACATTTCCAGGTGTTAAAGCACTTAATAATGTTAGATTAGATGTGCGTGAAGGCGAAGTACATGCACTGATGGGAGAAAATGGAGCTGGGAAATCTACTTTGATCAAAATTCTGTCAGGAGTGCAGAAACCAGATACAGGATCTAAGATTTTGATCGATGGAAAGGAAGTAAGTTTTTCTGGAGTAAGTGACAGTATTAAACACGGAATCAATGCAATTCATCAGGATTTAAGTTTATTTCCAAATCTTTCCGTAGCGGAAAATATTTACTTGGGGCGTTCCAAAAATGGAAAAGTTGATTGGAAGGAATGTACCAGGATTGCTGAAGAGGCGATAGAAGTATTGGGTATTGCCATGGATGTACAAGAGCAACTTAGTAATCTTAGTATGGCAAAACAACAGCTGGTTGCAATTGCAAGAGCAATTTCTTTTAAATCTCGACTACTGATTATGGATGAACCAACATCTACATTATCATTCAGTGAAGTAAAGATGCTCTATTCCATTATTGAAAAGCTGAAGAAACAAAATATTGCAATATTGTTTATTAGTCATAAGTTGGATGAGGTATTTGAAGTGTCTGACCGAGTGACAGTGCTAAAAGATGGTGAGTATGTAGGATGTAAAGAAATTCATGAACTTGATGAAAATCGTTTAGTTCAGATGATGGTGGGACGATCCGTTGCTTATGCGGCACTGAATGGTGAATCCTATGCTGGAGAAAAGATTTTGGAAGTAAAGAATTTATCTAAGCGTGGAAATTTTAAAGATATTTCCTTTACTTTGCATAGAGGTGAGATTCTTGCATTAACTGGATTAGTAGGAGCAGGCAGGAGCGAGACTGTTAAAGCCCTTTTCGGATTAAATCCGCCCGATTCCGGAGAAATCTATTTACATGACAAGAAGATTGATATAAAAAATGTTTCGCAAGCCATTGAGAATAAGATTGCTTTTATTCCGGAAGATCGACATGAAGAAGGTCTGATTCTTGCAATGTCAATGAAAGATAATGTTACCTTGCCTGTTTTAAAGAGGATCCTGTCTCCGTTACGATTTATTAACAGACACGAGGTTGATCGGGTGGCAGAGGAGTATGTGAAGAAGCTCAGTATACGTCCTTCACAGATTGACAAATTAGCACAGAATTTCAGCGGTGGAAATCAGCAGAAGATTGCAGTTGCCAAATGGTTGGTTTCAAAACCGGATATTCTGATTATTGATGAACCCACTCATGGAGTAGATATTGCGTCTAAAACAGAGATTCATAAATTATTGAAAGAATTAGCAAAAGAAGGAATGGCAATCATTATGGTTTCTTCTGAGTGGCAGGAAGTTTTTGCTCTCAGCGACAGGGTATTGGTAATGCGTCATGGACGGATTGTGCATGAAGATAATACAGCAACAGGAAATCAGGATTTGATGATGGAAAAAGCCATTTTAGGGGGAAATTAAATGAAGAAAATATTGGAAAAACGAGAAACCGGGGTATTTTTAATCTTGGTACTGCTTTGTTTTGGGTTGAGTTTATATTCTCCGAGCTTTCTCTCATATACAAATATAAAGAATGTTCTGGTAAATAGTGTACCGGTAGGCATTATGGCGACTGGTATGACGCTGGTTCTAATTACTGCAGGCATTGATGTTTCAGTAGCATCTCAAATGATGTTCAGTGCAACATGGCTGGCTATTTTTTCTCAGAGCAGTCCTTTAGCAAATCCTGCTACTGTATTGATTTTAGCACTGCTGCTTGGTGCTGTAACAGGTGCAATTAATGGACTTTTAATTGCCTGTTTTTCAATACCGCCGATTATTATTACACTTGGTACTGCCAGCATCTATCGAGGTATTATTCTGGTATATACCAATGGACGATGGATTATGAACATTCCGAAGTGGTTTACATCGCTTGGAAAAACGTATTTTAACATTCCTCTTCCTATTATTTATGCAATAGTTATTTTTGTTTTGACAGCATGGATTTTAAAGCATACTTATTTTGGAAGATCAGTATATGCAGTAGGAGGAAATGAAAATGCAGCACGTTATGTAGGAGTTGATATTAAGAAAACCATTTTTTTAACCTATTTTTATGCTGGCCTTTTATGTGGATTTGCAGGGTTTGTTTTAGATGCTATCCTGGGAAATTGTCAGCCATCTGGATCAAATGGCTGGGAGATGAATGCCATTGCAGCGGCAGTCATTGGCGGAACCAATATTTTAGGAGGATCTGGAACGATTGTTGGTACAGTGATTGGCGTTGTAATGATGGGTGTGATAGAGAATGGACTTGTAGTTGCGCATATTCCTACATATTGGCAGAAATTGGTGTATGGTCTGATCATAATTGTAACGGTTACATTTGATGTGATTAGAAGAAATTATGCAGATTCTCAAAAACAAACGATAGATGTTGATTAGGAGGCATGAAATGAAGGAAAAGTTAAAAAATAAATTTACATTACATGAAATTGTGCTGGCAGGAGCATTCCTTCTTATCTTTCTGATCGGTACTTTTTCCAATGAGAATTTTCTGTCTTTGAGAAATATCTTGTCTTTATTTCAGCAAATGTCTGAGATGGGAATTATGGCCATGGGTCTGACACTGGTAATTCTCACTGGAGGAATGGATTTATCAGCAGGAACGACAATGGGATTATGTGCAGTTTGTTCAGGATTATGTCTTACTAAGGGAATGGGGGTTGGAATTTCTTTACTTGTTAGTGTTGGAGTGGCTGTATTGTGTGGAATTATTAACAGTATACTAGTGGCAATCATCCGCATTCCACCAATGATAGCAACCCTTGGAACACAAATGTTCTTTTTAGGTGTTGCATTAGTACTTAGTCAGGGAAATTCTATTTCCGGTATACCTGAAAGCTTTTATTTCTTGGGACAGGATAAAGTTCTGGAAATGCCGCTTCAGATGATTCTATTATTTATTTTGGCTGCATTTTTGATCATTATGTTACGGAGAACGATGACTGGACAGCACATTTATGCCATGGGAAATAATATGAAAGCCTCTCTTTTTTCTGGCATCAGAACGACAAGAGTGTTGTTTTTTACATATATTGTGTGCTCGGTAATGTGTTGTATCGCTGGTAATATACAAGTTTCACGTGTGGCTACAGCAAGAGCGGATATGGGATCGGCATTTTTGATGACATGTATTTCAGCAGTAGTATTGGGAGGAACCAGTATCAATGGAGGAAGTGGAGGAATTGCAGGTACGATTGTAGGAATTCTGATCTTTGCCATGATTGGTAATATTATGAATCTTGTGGGTATTTCGTCATTCTGGCAACAGCTCGCTACTGGAAGCATCCTTGTTTTGGTAGTGGTATTTAACCGTGTGATAGAAATGCAGAAATATAAAGTTAAGAGCAGAAAAGTGTGACGCTTTTCAATATAGACAAAGAAAAAAGGAGAAGGGTAATTATGATGAAAAAACTGGCACTTTTAGGAGTAGGAGCAACAATGATAATTGGGATGGGAGTAACCACATATGGAGCAGAGCAATATACAATTGCATTGATTCCTCAGCAGGTGGGTATCCCTTATTTTGAAACTTCAAATGTTTGGGGAACTAAAGCAGGAGAAGATCTTGGGTGTGAAGTTATCTATACAGGCCCGACCACTGGCGATGCGGCAGCGCAGGCTAACATTGTACAGGATATGATTACAAAAGGGGTAGATTGTATTGCGATTTCTCCGTTGGATGCAAGTGCAATTGAACCTGTATTAAAGCAGGCAAAAGAAGAAGGAATTAAGGTCATTACTTGGGATTCAGATGTTACAGATACGTCCCTCAGAGAGGCATATGTAAACTGCTGTTCTGAAAAAGTACTTGGCGAACATCTGATGCAGCGTTTTGCTGAATATATGGGGGAAGAAGGAGAATATGCTATCATTACAAGCGTTTTGACAGCACAAAACTGCTCAGCATGGGCAAAATATGCGACAGAATATCAGGAAGAAAATTATCCGGATATGACACGAGTTGCTTATGAACCATGTGATGATGATCAGTCAAAAGCCTATGCTATTACCCAGAACTTAATGACGGCATATCCGGATTTGAAAGGTGTGCTTGGGGTGACTACACCGGCACCACCAGCTGCAGCTCAGGCAGTTGGAGAAGCAGGGAAAAATGGCGAGATAATCGTTACAGGTGTAGTGGAAGCATCTGCTGCTAAATCATATCTGGAAGATGGTTCCATGCAAGAGGCAAATATCTGGCATCCCGGAAAACTTGGCTATTTGGCAGTTTATACAGCAAAAGCACTGCTGGATGGAGAAGAAATAACAGATGGTATGGATATACCAGAAGTAGGAGTAGTAGAAGTAAAAGATGATCAGATCATTATGACAGAATTGTTAGATATTACGACAGAAAACGTGGATGATTTTGATTTCTGATACATTTTGACGTAGGAAACATAAAACTCTGGACTGTCTGTTATTTTCAGACAGTCCATTTTAATAGGAGGGAAAAATGAAACCTAAAATAACAAAACAAGAATTTGAAAGGCGAATTTCAAAGATACGGATTTATCTGGAGAAAAATGATATTGATGCTATTTTGATTTATGGAGATGAGTATCGAAAAGAGAATTTACGATATGTATCAAATTACTGGCCGATTTTTGAACGCGGTGCCATGCTGCTGGGCAGAAATGGGGAACCGATAGTTATATGTGCACCTGAAGGCCAGAAGGTGGCAGAAGAAATGAGTATATGGCCTGATATTCGACTTTCACCGGATTTCTTATGTGTGACAGTTCCGGATGAGATTGATTATCCGTTGGCTCATTATACTAGCTTTTCTGCATTAGCAGAAGAACTGCGCTTGAATGGAAAACTAGAAAAATTAGGAATCGTAGGATTGGATGCAATGTCCGTAGACCTTTATGAGAAAATCAGAGATGGTTTTCGGGCAGAAATAGTAGATTGTAATGCGGTTTTGTATGAATTGCGTCGGGAAAAAAGTGCTGAGGAAGTGGCATGTTTACGGGAAGCTGCAAGAATTGCTGACATAGGGTTCAAAACCATGATGCAATCAGAACTTATTGGAAAAACTGAATTGGAAGCTGCAGGAATCGCAGAAGCAGCAGCAAGGGCAGAAGGTGCCGAGCATATTATTTTTCAAATTTATGGAAGTGGTGAGCGGACTCATAGAATTGTAGGTCGTCCAAGCAGTAAAGTGATCGAAGATGGGGATATGATTATGTGTGCCCTTGCAGTGCAGTACGAGGGATATGTTGCAACCTGTGAAATGCCTTTTGCAGTAGGAAATTACAATCAGGATACTAAGTATGTTATTGATGTACTGGTACGAGCTTTAAAAAAAGGTAAACCTTACCTTAAAGCAGGAATTCCTATGAAAATGTTTGTACAGGCGGTTAAGAGTGTGTTCCAGGAAGAAGGGCTTTCAAAATATGATGTATACCCACCTCTTCATGGAATTGGATGTGCGGAAGCAGAGTCTCCATATCCAGACGCAGAAACAGAAGAAACTTTTCAAGTTGGAATGACTGTGAATACAGATATTAGTTTGTTCGGCTTACCGGGAGGATCAAATCGAATTGAAGAGGGATTTGTTATAACTGATGGTGAAGCAGAATCGCTTTCTCCATTTATTGCCAAATGTTGTGAAGAATGGGAGGGATAATCATATGAAAATCAGAATTGAAGATAAGGAATTTAAGGAGAGAATACTTAGAACTCAGAAAGAAATGGAAAAAGAAGGAATTGATGTATTGTTTGCATATGGAAATGAAGCAGAGCCTCAGTATGTACGTTATTATAGCGATTACTGGCCATCATTTGAATCCGCAGGAGTATTGATTCCTTTAGAAGGAGATCCGGTTTTAATTATTGGCCCTGAAAGTGAAACTTTTGCCAGCCATGTTTCCAGAATCGAGAAAATCAGAAGAGTACTGGTATTTCGAGAGTCATCTGAACCAGAGTATCCAGGAGCAAAATTGGAAACTTTTGCATCTGTGATAAAAGAAGTTAGCAAGGAAAAGAAAGTAAACAGAATAGGTGTTGTAGGAGGATGCTTGATCACGCATGTGATTTATGAAGCTTTACTTGAAAGTCTTCACGAAATTGGAAATCCGGAACTGGTGAAGGCAGATATGTTAGTTGCTAAACTGCGTGCAGATAAATCCCCGGCAGAAATAGCATGTCTTCGTGAAGCTTATCGTATTACCCAGGCTGCAATGAAAGCAGTGGTAGAAAATGTTCATGTAGGGATGACTGAAAATCAGCTAAAAGGAGTTGCTATGTCAGTTATTTATCAGGAGGGTGGCGAAGGAGAAGCATATCCTTTCTGGATTTTAACTGGTAAAAATTCTAACCAGGCAATCAGCCGCTGTAGAAATAAAGTGATTGAGCCAGGAGATATGATTCAAGTACAGGTTGGTGCCAGATATGAAGGATATGCATCTACTATGGGCAGAGCCATTGTTATGGGTAAAGCAACTGACGGACAGAAGAAGATGATAGAAGCTGCACTTGCGGCCCAGAAAGCTATCCTTCAAACTGCAAAAGCAGGAGTGAATGCATCAGAAGTTAGCAAAGTACATTTCGATACATTAAAGAATCTTGGATATGAGTCCTGTATTCTTTACGGTCCGTGTCATGGTACTGGGTTAATGGAAGGCGAGTATCCATGGATTGAATCGAACTCTGATTATCTTTTGGAAGAAAATATGACATTTTGTACATGCATTTATCTTGGTGATGACAAAAATGAAATAGGATTGCGTATAGAAGATGGATTTATGATAACTGCTGATGGAACAGAGTCCTTTTCAGATTACCGGCGTGAAGTAATAGAAATCGAATGATGAAAAGATTATAGAAATTTTAGAAAAAGTATATAGGATATCCCTGTCCTTTATGATAAAATGAAGCCATGATGTTAGGAAATGCCCCAATTACGATACAGAACGAGAGGTTGGATACAGCATGGATCGAAGAGGATTTTTAGACATTTTACAGAGTCAGCTGACCGGGCAGATGCATGAAGGGAAGATTGCTGCACATTTAAGGTATTATGAGGATTATATACAATCCCAGGTGATGAAGGGCAGATCAGAGCAGGATGTACTGAACGAACTTGGAGATCCCAGGCTGATCGCCAGGACTCTTCTGGATACAGATACGGATAATGGCAATATATCCTATGAGGAGTATTCTACAGAAGATTCTGGCTTTTCCGGGGATAGCTATAGCGAAGACAAGAGACAGGTTCACAGTTTTCAGGATAAGCCCTGGTATGAGAAGCTGATCTCTCTTGTGATCTTTATGGGGATTTTAAGTGTGCTGATTCGAATGATCGGGCGTATTATGCCGTCTCTTGTTATGATAGCATTAGGGGTGTATGTGATATCTTTTTTATTTCGGCGGAGATGATAGGTATTTCCAAATAAGAGGTATGCAGACAGATTAAGAAAGGGAAAAGGGAGGATTTTATAATGAGTATTGCAGAGAACAGGCAGGCAATCCTGGAGGGCAGGACTGCTCTTGGGATTGAGCTTGGGTCTACCAGGATCAAGGCTGTGCTGATCAATGAACAGAATGAGCCGATAGCATCCGGAGGACATGAATGGGAGAATCGTTATGAACATGGAGTATGGACCTACAGTCTTGAGGATGTATGGAGCGGGCTTCAGGGGTGCTATCAGAGCCTTCTTATGGACATTAAAGAGAAGTATGGTGCAGAGACAGAGCTTACCAGAACAGGTGCTATAGGTATCAGTGCCATGATGCATGGTTATATGCCTTTTGATAAAGAGGGGAATCTGCTGGTTCCTTTCCGTACCTGGCGCAATAATATTACCGGGGAAGCCAGCGAGAAGCTTTCAGAGCTTTTTCATTATAACGTTCCCCAGAGATGGAGCATTGCTCATTTATACCAGGCCATTCTGAAAGGCGAGCCTCATGTAAAGGATATTGATTATATTACTACTCTTGAGGCTTACGTGCACTGGAAGCTTACCGGGCAAAGAGTGCTTGGGATCGGGGATGTGGCAGGTATGTTCCCGGTAGACTGTGAGACAAAGGATTATAATGAGACCATGATCCAGCAGTTTGATCAGCTGGTCCAGCCATATGGATTTGGCTGGAAGCTTCGGGATATTATGCCCAGATGTCTGGTGGCAGGACAGGAAGCTGGCTGTCTGACAGAAGAGGGTGCAAGACTTTTGGATGTGAGCGGCAGATTACAGGCCGGGATTCCTATGTGTCCGCCGGAAGGGGATGCAGGCACTGGCATGGTTGCCACTAACAGCGTTGCTATGCGTACAGGGAATGTTTCAGCAGGTACTTCTGTATTTGCATCTATTGTACTGGAGAAGGAATTATCTGCCCCTTATAAGGAGATTGATATGGTTGCTACACCATCCGGTCATCCGGTGGCTATGGCACATTCTAATAACTGCACCACAGACCTGAATGCATGGGTGGGCATTTTCAAAGAGTTTGCCCAGGCTATGGGGATGGAAGTAGATATGAACCAGCTTTATGGCACCTTATACAGAAAGGCTCTGGAGGGAGACAAAGACGGCGGTGGACTTCTGTCTTACTGTTACTATTCCGGTGAACATATGACCGGATTTGAAGAAGGACGGCCTTTGTTTGTAAGATCTCCGGAGAGCCATTTTACCCTGGCGAATTTTATGCGCACCAATCTTTACACCTGCCTGGGAGCTATGCGTGTAGGGCTGGATATCCTCTTCAAGAAGGAGGATGTGAAGGTGAGTCGTCTTTTGGGTCATGGCGGGCTGTTCAAGACCAAGGGCGTAGGCCAGCAGATCCTGGCAGATGCTGTAGGAGCACCGGTTTCTGTTATGGATACAGCAGGAGAGGGAGGAGCCTGGGGAATTGCAGTTCTGGCATCTTACCTGATCCATAAGAAAGAGCGTGAAACACTGGAGGACTTCCTGGACCAGAAGGTATTTGCAGGGAATATGGGCACCACCCTTGCTCCGGACCCGGAAGGTATAGAAGGATATAATCGTTTCATGGAGCGGTATCTGAAGGGCATTCCGGTGGAGCGGGCTGCTGTGGATTCCGATATCTGGACGGAGTAGAAGCTTAACGCAAAAGGCAGTTAAAGTGAATGTCCGAACTATGTGTTGTGCCAGCTGGCATTTTGGATAGGTGAAAATCATAAGAAAGGCGTCTCACGACTGTGAGGCGCCTTTCTTGGGTGGATTGTGTTGTGTAGAATTATTCTGCTGTATCGTCTACTTCTGCATCGTCTGCTACGGTGTCATCTTCAAAAGTATCATCCATAGTGTCAGTATCTGCATCTGTGGTATCAGAAGAGCCATTTACCAGAGTGTCAAAGAAATCAGCTGGCATACCTGCATCTGTCAGGTTCTGCAAAATGGTATCAAGGCTCATAGAGGAAGCAAATGCATCACCGTCCTCATCATTGTCTACATCATAGATAGGATCCATCTCAGAAGGATCTACAAAGGTCACAGGATCTGCATCATGAACCTGGGCAGACAGGGTTGCCAGAGGAGTGCCGCTCATGGAAAGATCCAGTGCAAAGTTCATACCGTCTAAAGTCAGTTTGATACCGAAAGCGCTGACAGTTTCATAAGTAGAATCATCCATGTCGCCCTGGAAAATGGAAAGGTCATAAGAACCATGAACAAGACCTTCGGTTTTCAGGGATTCTGTATCATAGTCTGAAACAGTAACGCCAAGGATCGGCTGAGAGTCAACAGAAAGCTCATAGTAACCATTCAAGGTACCATCTGTTACCTGACCGCTTCCTACGATGTCGATACTGCTGTCGTCTAAACCTGCATGTAAACGGTATCCAACATTGTCTCCATCTGTTGGGGTCTGATACAGGAAAAATGGATGTGAGCCCTCTTCATCAGCATAGGAAAGCTCATGTCCCACTACATTATCATCACTGTCAATCCAGATCTTGGAAGTAAGGCTCTGGGTGATATCCTCTGTTGACATATCCTCAGACTGAAGAGCATCCAAAACTTCATCCAGACTGCTCTGGAAATCGTCATATGTATAGTCTGCATCTGGTGCAAGAATAGCTGCAGATTCAAAAAGGGATTTGAAATCTTCATCATCCTTCAGTGCTTCTACTATATCTGTTAAAGCAGGAATAAGATTCTCTCCGGAAATAGTACCTTCCATGGTAGTGCAGTCTACGCTGACAGTATCAACAGAAAGGGTCTCACTTCCGCTTTCTGCTTCTGCTGCGTGATCTACAGCAATAGACAGATATTTATCAATCATATTGGAAATTGTGTCAGCTTCAGGCATGGACTCCTGGAATTTCATCATAGCATCCATGTATTCGGTAAGGTTCTCTGTATCTACCGGAAGATCGTCTGTTACAGAAATACCCAGGTCGTCTGCTGCGTCTTCAGCTGCTTCTGCTTCTTCCTGGGCAGCACTGTTGGCATTGACTTTGATATAACCATCAATAAGTTCCGGAATGCTCATATATATGTCCATTGTGGACATATCCATATACAACTGTGCAGAGCAGATATCTTTGTCGTTTACTTTTAAGGTAAGGTCTTCTCCTAACCTGGATGCTTCAAGAGTAACATCGCCATTAATGCCGATGGAATCCAGCCAGGAAAGGTCTACAGGTAAAAATGTACTGAGAAGTGACTTCGCCCCATCTTCTAACTTCAGGGAGAAATCCACACCCTGTCCTTCATAAGCTTTTTTGCTTGTTTCCAGGCTCTTGCCATAAATCGCACGGAAAGTTTCCAGGGCGTTATCCAGTGCTGATTTTTCGGCTTCGGCATAGGAATCTGCAGCAAGCACATTGTATGGTACTGCGGAAATGCCAAGGATTGCAGCAGAAGCCAATGCTGCTAATTTTCTCATTTTTTTCATAGCTACCTCCATTTTATTATACATTGAGTGATGTATTGGCAGAGAACGTCGGTTATAGTCCGGTCTGCCATATCTCATGATTGAGTGATAGAATCTGTGTTTTATTTCAGTTTATGCAGATTCATAGATTTATCTTACCATATCTTTGAGTTTTATGCTACAGAAAAATCAAATCTAAAACATGTGCCTAAAACATGTGTGACAGAGGGGAAAAAATGAAAGGCATTTGGCAATAATACATTGAGAATATGCTAATTTTATGGAAAACTCGATTATATAAGTATTGAAGAAATAGAAAAAATCTGATAAAATATAAGATATCAGACAACATGATGTGGGAAAATCTGTACACATAAAAAATAGTGAAGGAGAAGCACATGAAACCTATTGAAAGAATATCTGTAGTAGAGCAAGTAATTGAACGGCTGGAAGAATATATTACTGAAAACAATTTAAAAAAAGGAGATAAAATGCCAACAGAGAAGGAAGTCTGTGAAATGTTAGAGGCAGGGCGATCCACTGTTAGGGAAGCATATCGTATGATGCAGGCATTGGGAATCATCGAAGTAAAAAGAGGAAAGGGCGTTTATTTTGTCAGGCTTCAAGAAGATGCACGAGAAGCTGAAGTGGCAGAATGGTTTCGTTCTAATGGTCAGCATATTGCTGACTATATGCAGGTAAGGTGTGCAATAGAATCTATGGCTGTGAAAGTAGCCATGCAAAAAATGAATGAACAGAAAATTAATCAATTAAAGGAATTGTGTCAAAAAGCCATGCAAGATATTGATACTGAGATAGGAAAGAGAAGAGCAATGAGAATGACTCTGTATGATGAGGAATTTCATCATATGATTACAGAAATGACAGGAAATGATTTACTTATAAAGATTGAGAGAAATATTGCAGAATGTTTGACTGATTATCGAAACCAGGTTTTTATGCTAGAAGAAAATATTGAGCGTGCTCATACATCGCATCGTAAAATTATAGAGGCGTTTGAAAATGGAAACGAGGAACTGGCGCTGGAACGTGTGAGCAATCATTTGGAGAGTTCGTTGAAAGATATGGAATATGTTGAAAAAGAAAATAGAAAGTAAATAGAAGAGGCTGCGGAAAAACATCCGACAGCCTCTTGCTTATATATAGTAAAATTGGTTGATAAATAAAGAAATATAAATTGTTAAAACTTTCCACACCGTATCGGCATGGAAAGCCTTAGCAAATTATTTACAAATTGCTTTAATCGAATCCATTAATGTTTGTCTGTTTTCAGGAGTATCAACAATAAAAGGTGTTGTTAGTAAATAATCATATATCTTCTTAATATTGTCTTTAGTTTCTGGAATTCCAAGTTCAGAAAGTGTAACTGGCATTCCCATTTTTTCCATAAAATCTTTAAATGCCGGTATTTTTTCCGGAGTATGATTGTATGCAAGCTGGAGAATCAGGGAAGTTCCAACTATTTCGCCATGCAGGTATGCAAGAGATTCTTTTGTGAAATACATACGTGCACAATAGTACATTTCATGGGCGAGTGCAGTCTGTCCAAATGCTTTAGATATCCCACTGATCATGCTTGTAATGGCAAAATTAATAAATAAGAAATCGTGAACTTCTTTTGTAAGCTGGTGATTTTTTATATCATCATAAACCTTTAAACATGTGCGGTCTAAAATTTCATAAGTATATTTTGCCAGTGTGTATGCGGTGTATAATTCTATATTGAAATCATTATAGTGCATTTCTGAGT
Source organism: Blautia glucerasea (assembly GCF_013304385.1). GTDB lineage: Bacteria > Bacillota > Clostridia > Lachnospirales > Lachnospiraceae > Blautia_A > Blautia_A ammoniilytica. The sequence continues at coordinate 12,899 of NZ_JAAITU010000047.1, read as the reverse complement.
GCCCATGCTGTACTTCTATAAATTTAGCCATAGCGTCTAAAATGCCAGATGCAGCATAACGAGGGGGCTGATAAATCATAATATTTTCATCTACAATAATTGCAGATACCTCGTAATCATGATAAAAATTACCGCCAACAGTTCCATAAGCTGCCCCTTCGTCTGTGTACATGACACTCATAGGAGTATAAGCAGCGCATGTTGCGGCTTGAGTGGGAATATTTACTACTGGTAAATTAGCAACATGAGCAATACATTTTGCAAGATCCATAATTTTTCCACCACCGGCACCAACTACCACATCAAATTGGTTGTCAGAGCAGTATTGGGCAAAGGTATTGACTGCCTCATGTGTAGTATAACCCGGATAGACTTTAATTTCGTAAGAAACATGTGATTGGGTTAACGAAGCAGTTAAAACTTCTTGAACAATGCTAATGGCAGTAGGTCCGCCAATAATAAAAGCTTTGCGGCCGAAACGGGATATTTCTTCGCCAGCCATTTTCAATGCATCCGGTAATTGAATATACCGTCCGGCACCAAATTTAAATGCTACGTCAAGTTTTGTGTTCATAAGATTACCTCCTGAGTATTGTTATATAAAAATCTAAAGCGTTATCGTAAATTAAATAGTTGAGGACTCGTATATTGTGCTGCAATCACTGTATTAGTATAATCGCATAATGCAAGGCGAAAGTACCACAGTCAATATTCCTGCAACTGCAATAGAAAGACTACTTATAGCACCCTGTAATTCGCCCATCTCCAGTGCCTTTGATGTACCAACAACGTGAGAACTGTTTCCTATAGCTAATCCTTGCGCAATAGGATTGAAAATTCGTAGGAACTTCAGTAAGCCCTGAGCGATAATTGCACCAAATAAACCAGTGATCACCACCATAACTGCAGTAATGGATGTATTTCCATTCAGTTCAGCTGATATGCCTAGGGCAATTGCTGTTGTAACAGATTTCGGAATAAGTGCAGCAAATAGTGTTTCGGGTAATCGAAATAATTTGCAAAGTATAAATATATAGCAGCTACAAGTGAGACATCCGGAGAGAATACTAATAAATATAGCTGCCAGATGCTTTTTGAGAATAGTTAATTGGTTGTACATTGGTATGGCAAGACAAACCGTTGCAGGCGTTAATAAATAGTTTAGATATTTATTGCTGCTTTCATATGTCCTGTAATCTACTTTAAAAAAGAATAATAAAAAAATCATAATACATGAAGAGATTAAAAGGGGATTGCATAAAGTGTGTTTCCATTTTTGACTGATTTTAAGTGCAATCCAGTAAGAAAACAATGTTGCAACTACACCCCAATAATTAGAACCTGAGAGTAATAGATTCATATCCTTTAGCTCCTTTTTTATTTCTCGTTGTTTTTTCTTCTTATTATTTTTTCTGCCACGATTCCAGTAGTACCCATAACAAGAACTGTACTGGTTAATGTGATAAAAAGGATATGTGGTAAAAGTGTAAGGGTAGACAGATCTATGGTTAATATACTTACACATGGCATTACAAAAAATACTGGCATGATTTTTGAAAGAAAGCCTGCTATTGTATTTATTTTTTCAAGTCTCACAAGTCCCAAAATAAGTGATAGTAGTAATAAAATCATTCCATAAATACTTCCTGGAATGGGAAAAGGAAGTAATAAATGTAACAAATCACCTAAAAAGCAGTACAGACAAATTATTAGAAATTGAAATAGACAATTCATAGATGCTCTCCTTACTGGTTTTATTATTTGTAGTGATATGAAAATATTATTGCATGACATCAGACAACATGTCAACACAAAACCATTAAATAATCGAAAAACGTAAAAAATCATAAAACTGGCAATATGTATATGTGCGGAATGCACAAAAATTAATTTGAATAAAAGAATATATTGACAATAGCAACCAAAGCATATATCATGAAGTCATGACGTCAGACAACCAGATGGAACGCACAAAGGTGTATGTGGGGTTGTATATTAATTTGAATGTGAAAAGGAGAAGGTAAAATGAAAAGAGCAGAATTTACAGAAAAGTATGGTAGAATTTTATGTCCTTTAGTAACTCCTTATTTTGAAAACGAGGAAGTTAACTACGAGGCATATGGCGAAATTATTGAATATTTGATTAAGAATGATCTTTGCGACTCACTGATCGTTACTGGAACTACAGGAGAAGCATCTTTATTAACTTTTGATGAACGAGTAAAATTAATGGAAACTGCATTAAAAATCTCTGCAGGAAGAAAACCAGTTATTGCTGGTACTGGCTGTGCATCAACAAAAGAAACTATTGCATTGACACAGAAGGCTGAAGAATTAGGTATTGATTTATGTATGGTAGTTGCACCTTTCTATAATAAACCGACGCAGGAGGGAATTTATAATCATTATAAGAAAGTTGCAGAGAGTGTTAAAATTAACATTTTACTCTATAACATTCCTATTTTTGTTGGAGTTAATGTGGATGCTCCAACAGTTAGAGAACTGTCGAAGATTCCTAACATTATTGGAATTAAAGATGAGGCTGGTATTAATCCAACTCAGGTTACAGATTTCTTCTTAGCAACCGAAGATATTAATCCGGAATTTGTAATCTTTAACGGTGATGATATCATGTTGCTTCCAACTATTGTGCAGGGAGCAATGGGAATTGTCAGTGGAGGAGCACATATTTTTGGTCACGAAATAAGGGAAATTATGGATGCGTTTGCAAGAGGTGAAAATGACAAGGCGAAGGAAATGTTTGTTCCGTTATATCGTTTTTGTAAATCTTGCGGTCAGAATGGCCGAATTCTACCAAATTCGATCATGCGTCCGGCTATTGAGATGGTAACAGGAATAAAGATTGGTCCGGCAAGAAGTCCTCTTGCACCTATCACAGAACAGGAAAAGGAAGTACTTGTAGATGTGATGAAGTCTATCGGAATTAAATTTTGAGAATAAATAATACTATTAAAATATACTTCGAAAGAAAGGAGTTTCTATATGAAGAAGAAACGGATAGTTGCTGTAATCTTATCTTTAACAATGATGCTTAGCGGAGCAATGGCAACAGGCGTATATGCTGATGAATTAGATGGTGAAATTAAAATTGGATTAAGCTGTGCCATTACAGGCAATTTTCCACTTGCAGGTCAGAGAACAAAAGAAGGAGTGGATCTTGCACTGGAAGAGATTAATGCAAATGGCGGAGTACTGGGGAAAAAACTGGTTTATACAGTAGAAGATGATCAAAATACTCAGACAACAGCCGTAAACGTGGTTACAAAGATTTTAAATGAAGATGTGTGCGCTGTGATTGGACCTCACACATCTGGAAACGCAGCAGCAACTAGTGAATTGTATAAAAATGCTCAGATTCCTTTCTTGACAGGTGGTTCTAGTCCGAAGCTTGCAGAGATGGACAATCCTTACTTCTTTAGAATTCGTCCTTCTGATACAATAAATGGACAGGTTGCAGCAAAATATGCAGTTGAAACACTGGAAGCTAAAAAAATTGGTATTTCTTATAATAACAATGACTTTGGTACCGGAGGCAGAGATGTAGTCATTGAAGCACTGGAAGAAGCTGGAATTGACTATGTCGCAGTGGGACATAATGCAGGGGATAAAGATTTAACTGGTCAAATTATGCAGTTGATGAGTGAAAATGTAGATTGTATTATTTCATGGACCGATGATGCGGAAGTAGTTCTGACAGCCAGACAGTTATATGAATTAGGAATGGATGTACCAGTGATTGCTTCAGCAGGAATTGTAATGGATCAGGTATTGAATTTACTTGAACCAGAATATGTTGAAGGCTGGTATGCTGTGACTGATTTTGTTTCCACAAATGATGATGAAGTTGTAAAGGGGTTTGTGGATAATTTTAATGATAAATATGGTTACAACCCTGAACTTTATGCTTCTTCATATTATAGTGCTACTTATGTTTTGGCAGATGCTATTGAAAGAGCTGGTTCTACAGATCCAGAGGCAATAAGGGAAGCTCTTACTAAAACTTCAGAATTGAAGCTTCCAGAGGGACTGTACACTTGTGATGAGAGTGGCGACATGGTACATGGTTGTGTTGTTGCTGAAATCAAAGACAAAGTTCCTACAATGATTGATTATGTGACCGTAGAATAATAACATAAGTAATGAAAATAGGAGAGGATGCGAGATTATAGTGTAATTTAATCTGGCATCCTTTTTAAAAATTAAATAAAAGGAGTGAAAGTATGACAGGGCAGATTATACTACAATTAATTGTAAGTGGACTTGCGTTGGGATTTATCTATGCATTGGTAGCTATTGAATATACATTGATTTTTAATTCTACAGGATTATTAAACTTTAGTCATGATAAATTTATTATGTTTGGAGCATACATTTTTGCCGCACAGTTTCTCTTGAATATGGGGGTAAGCCCTGCAATCGGTATTATTGCTACTTTGGCAACTATGTTTATTTTTGGCGTTTTGGTTGCAACAGGTATTTTTAATCCTCTGAGGAATATGGCCTCTCCGTTATTTGCTGTTATTGGAACTGTTTTCTTAGGAAGAATTTTAACAGAAATAACCAGATTGATATGGGGTGCTACACCTTTTACAGTACCAGGATTTTTAAAAGGCGTTGTAAGAATTGGAAATGTTGTGATAACAAAGGCTAATATAACTGTTATTATTGTATCTGCAATTATTGTAGTTTTATTACAGATTTTTTTTAATAAAACTAAAACAGGAAAGGCAATGAGATGTGTTCAGCAGAATAAAACGGCAGCTACTTTAATGGGAATTAATGTAGCGAAAAATATTAATTTTACTATTGCACTGAGTGCGGTGATTTGTGCAGCTATCGGAATTATGGTTATTCCTCTTTTTACAGTAGATCTTACAATTGCCAATATGATCGGTTTAAAAGGTTTTGCAGCTGGTGTAGTTGGTGGATTTGGTTATCTGCCTGGTGCAATTGTTGGAGGAATTGCAATTGGAATTCTTGAAAATCTTAGTACTTTGGTAATTCCTACTTTATATAAAGATTGTATAGCGTTTGTGTTATTAATTGCAATCCTTCTGATCAAGCCTTCAGGATTGTTAGGACATAAAAAATAGGGAGGGGAAAGCAAAATGAGAAAATCATTAAAAGGTGCAGGAATACTATTGCTTCTTGTAATATTAGTTGTTGTTCCGATTGTAGATAAAAATACATACCATCATATCGTGTTATGCCAGACACTGGTTAATATTGTGGTGGTAACAGGATTGAATTTTATAACAGGATTAACAGGTCAAATGAATATGGGAACTGCTGGTATAATGGCGATGGGTGCATATTCTGCTGCACTTTGCAGTACAAAGTTTAACTTTCCAATTATCGTAGGATTTATTGTTGCAATACTTATGGGACTGATTGTTGGAAAAGGCTTAGGATATCCAAGTTTACGATTAAAAGGAGTATATCTTTCTCTTACAACTATTGGATTTAGCGAAATTACCCGTTTAGTACTGACGAACTGGGTAGACCTTACCGGCGGTACCATGGGAGTACAAAATATTCCTTGGATTAACTTATTTGGAAATAAACTGGATACTTCGTTTAAAATCTATTATTTTTATTTAGTTATTGCAATTTTAGTAACTATTGCTTCGTATCGTATTATTCATTCAAAATGGGGACGCGTTTTTAAAGCGATAAAAGATAATGTAGAAGCTGTAGATGCCAGTGGAGTGGATATTGCAAAGATGAAAATTCTGGCATTTACACTGGCTACAGTTTTAGGATGCTTTGGTGGTGCTATGTATGCTCATATGATGGGCTACATTAACCCAACAACATTTACTCAGGATTTGTCAGCAAATTATTTGGCAATGATGATGATTGGTGGAATTGGTACTGTAGGAGGAAGCGTACTTGGCGCAATTGTGATTACCATATTGCCAGAAGTTCTGAGATTTATGGAAAATTATTATTGGCTGGTATTTAGTACTATTGCATTGTTGTTTGCAATCTTTTTACCAAATGGAATTGTTTCGTTATTTACAGGCAATAAGTTATTGAAAAGATTTGGGCGGACTGAAAAATCCTTTAAAGGGGAGGAATAAAGATGAATAATGAGACAATATTAAAAGTAGATCATATTACGAAACGATTTTCAGGATTGGTGGCAGTAAATGATTTGTCTCTTCTTATGAAAAAAAGAACCATACATGCTTTAATTGGACCTAATGGTTCTGGCAAAACGACAACAGTAAATCAGATTACCGGAGCGTTCCCTCCAACGGAAGGTGAGATTTACTATAAAGGAACCTGTACCACTCATATGCAGCCATATCAGATTGCCAGACTGGGAATAAGCAGGACATTTCAGAACTTAAAATTGTTTACATCTCTTTCAGTGCTTGAAAATTTGATGGTAGGTGGACATCAAATGACTAAAATGGGGATTTTAAATTTTTTAATAAATCCGGTTAAAGCAAAACAAGAAGAAGCACAGTTGCTAGAAAGAGCCGAGGAAGTTCTGGAATATATTGGGTTAAAAGATTTAAGGGATACAAATGTTAAAAATCTGCCATATGGAAAACAGAAAATGACAGAATTTGGACGGGCATTAATGATGAAACCGGAACTCTTGATTTTGGATGAGCCTGCCGCTGGATTGAATCCAACAGAACGAAAGGCATTTGTGGATATTATATTAAAAACTTTTGATACTGGAATTGATATTTTCTTGATAGAACACAATATGGATGTTGTTATGAACATTTGTACAGACATTACAGTATTAAATTTTGGAGCCAAAATCGCAGAGGGAAGCCCTTACGATATTCAAAATAATGATGAGGTTATTAAAGCTTATCTGGGTGATAAATATAAACCTATTATGGCCGTAAAGAAGGAGGTATTGTAATGCTTCAAGTTAATAATATAAATGTATATTACGGTAAAGTAGAAGCATTATTTAATGTTTCATTTGAAGTTGGCGACAATGAAATTGTGTCGTTAATTGGAGCTAATGGCGCTGGAAAAACTACTTTAATGAAAACTATTGTGGGAATTAATAAAGTGCAGAGTGGAAATATTGAATACAATGGAAAAGAAATCAGTAATCAACATGCACATAAAACTGTTTATGATGGAATTGTATATGTGCCAGAAGGTCGTGAAGTTTTTCCTCAAATGACAGTATATGAAAATTTGGAAATGGGAGCTTTTAGCAAAAAATATACAAAAGGTGAAATGGATGATCATATAGCAGAAGTATATGATTTGTTTCCTAGATTAAAGGAGCGTTCTAAGCAGGCAGCAGGAACAATGAGTGGAGGAGAACAGCAAATGCTGGCAATTGGAAGAGGCATGATGAGTGATCCCAAATTGCTTATGTTTGACGAGCCATCGTTGGGGCTGGCACCTGTAATTGTCGATGAGATGTTCCGGGCAATTATTAAAATCAACGAGTCCAGAAAGACACCTATTGTAATAGCTGAACAGAATGCATTTATGGCTATGTCTATTTCAAAACGTACCTATGTATTAGAAGTTGGGCACATTGTGACTCATGGTGCAAGTCCGGAATTATTGAATAGTCCAGATATTAAAAAAGCATATTTAGGTGGGTAATGTATTATGATTGGAGGGTGAATATGGAACTCAATTTAAAAGGAAAGGTTGTTGTAATAACCGGCGGAGCAGCTGGAATTGGACGAGCCACATCTATAGAATTTTTAAAAGAGGGAGCAATTGTGGCTGTTTGCGGCAGGAGAAACGAAAAAATAGAAAAATTTTATACTGAAATGAGTAATCTTGGATATCAGGTATATGGAGAAGCTCTGAATATTAGAGACTGCAAGGCAGTCCAAAGATTTGCGGAGAATATTATACATAAATTTGGAAAAATTGACATATGGGTGAATAATGCAGGTGTTGCATTGGATAAACCTTTTTGGGAATTTACTAAAGAAGAATGGGATAATATTGTCGAAACAAATTTGGAAGCTGTGTGGAATTGTACAAGAATATGTGCACGATATATGATGGAAAAAGAGTCTGGTGTAATAATCAATATATCAAGCTATGCCTCTAAAATCCCGATTGCTGGTGGCCCTATTTATGCAGCCACGAAAGCTGGGGTATCAAGCCTGACAAAATCATTTGCTTCAGAACTGGCTCCTTACAATATTCGGGTAATAGGCATTGTGCCAGGAATGATTAATACAGAGATAAGTAAAAAGAATATAGCAGAAAACAAGGATAAGTTAATAAGCAATATCTCAATGAAAAGATTGGGAGAAGCTGAGGATTTGGCAAAACCGATTGTATTTTTATCATCAGATGCAGCAGGATATATGTCTGGATTCGACGTAGAGATTACCGGTGGAAAATATGCTACGCAAAATACAGATTGGCCATGGAGAATAAAAAATGAGCGAGAAAAAGAAAAAAATATTAGTAACGGCAACCAATTATGATAAGTATTGTCAGAGTGGAAAAAAAATATTGCAAAATGCTAATTGTGAAATTGTAGAAAATCCATATGGACGGCCAATGACTTTTAACGAATTATCTCGTGTGGTAGGAGATATAGATGGCGTAGTGGTAGGTGTGGATGAATGGAATGAACATATTTTTGAACTTGCACCTCACTTGAAAGGGATGGCTAGATTCGGGGTTGGCGTAGATAATATTAATTTATCAGATGCCAAAAAATATGGAATTAAGGTTTGTAATTGTCCGGGAATTAATACAAATGCGGTAGCTGAGCAAACGGTAGGGCTTATTTTGTCGGCAACCAGGAGTATTCCTTTGTTAAATAAAGAAATACGTACAGGTAGTTGGACGCGAGTTATGAATCATGAACTTTGTAATCAAACTATTGGATTATTGGGATTTGGTGCAATTGCAAAAAGTGTAGCAGAAAAACTTCAGGGATTTCATACTAGGATTCTTGCATATGATAAATTTCCAGATAAAGAAACTGCAAAAAAGTTACATGTTGAATTTTGTTCATTTGAAGAATTATTAAGCAAAAGTGACATTCTATCTATTCATGTACCAGCATCGAATGAAAACAGGCATTTATTGAATGAAGATACGTTAAGAAAAGTAAAACCAGGAGTAATTCTGATAAATACTGCAAGAGGAACTATTATAGATGAAGAGGCCGCATTGGCGGCATTAAATTCAGGAATTATTTCATTGTGGGCAACGGATGTGTTTGAATATGAGCCAATTAAACCAGACCTTCCAGCGTTTCAATATGATCAATATATTGCAACACCGCATACATCAGCTGAAACATATGAAAATTATGATAGAACCTCTATTATAACAGCAAAAGCTTTGTTGGATATATTAGAAGGAAAAGAACCCGTAAATCGCTTAGTATAAGGAGATGGATATGAACAATAAAACAGAATTTCCTAATGGAGTCTGGCCGGTAATGCTGACTACATTTGACGCTGATGGAAATGTGGATTACACAGGTTTGGAGCGTTTAATTAAGTGGTATGAAAATGAAGGCGTTGCTGGGATTTTTGCAGTGTGCCAGTCCAGTGAAATGTTTCAGTTGAGTTTAGATGAAAGAATTAATATTGCAACATTTGTTAAGAAAAAGGCAAATGTGCCGGTAATAGCTTCTGGACATGTTTCATATTCAATCGAAGAGCAGGTGAAAGAGTTAAATGCGATTGCCAAAACGGGTGTAGATGCGATTATATTTATTTCGTCTTTGTTGGCAAAGGAAGATGAAGACGATAAGTTGCTTTTGGAAAGATTGAAAAAGTTGACTGAGTCATTGGAGTATGACGTTCCATTGGGAATTTATGAATGCCCGTATCCGTATAAAAGGGTTTTGTCTGATGAAATCATCTCCTGGTGTGTGGCTTCTGAAAAGTTTTACTTTATAAAGGATACTTGTTGCGATATAGAACGAATCAAAAGAAGACTGGATATTATGAAAAATTCCAGAATGAAATTATTTAATGCCAATACAGCAACTTTATTAGAGAGTGTGAGATATGGAGCATCAGGGTATAGCGGAGTTATGGCAAATTTTCACCCGGCTTTGTATGAATGGATGTTAAGGCATTATCAGGATCAAAAAAACACAGTGGAGGAACTTTCTGCCGTACTAACTATGTGTTCTTACATAGAAATGAAAAATTATCCTCGAAATGCTAAATACGCGTTGCAGGAAATGGGACTTAGTATTGATTTGATGACACGGAAAATTAATAGTAATGGTATGTCACCTACTTTAGAAGGAGAAGTACGGCAATTAAACTATTTGTCTGGGATTTGGAAAAAACGTCTTAAGTTGATATAAAAGATAAAAAAGGCACTTGCATCAGGGGAGACTTCCGGGTGGAGTGCCTTTTTGTAGTTTAGGACAAAAAGCGGGAATCCTCGTCAATTCAATTACCGAGCCTGCAAATAAAAAGTCAATAGCAAATTGATGATTTCAGGCAAAAATTTTTGCAAGATTTTGAACATTAAAATAAGACCACCGATATTCGCTGGTCTAAAATAAAGGTATTGACGAGATATTTATTCTGGGAGTGAAGACAGATATTCTTTCACTCGACCATAGTAGATGCGAAGAAACTTATTCGCACCGGCTGTCATGTAGACGTAATAAGGCTTTCCTTGTGCTCGTTTCTTATCCATAAACAAGTAGACAGGATCATCCTGTGGCTTTGTTTTGATGAGAACATCCATGACTTGAAACAGAGTCTTACGAAGAGTACTGGAACCGCGCTTGGAAGCAGGAACGCTTTTCTGCTCATATGAACCGGATTCATTTACGCCGGGATCAACGCCTGCAAAGGCTGTAATGGCTCCTTTGTGGGTAAATCGGGAGACATCACCAATCTCTGCCATAAGCTGTGGACCAAGCGATTTACCTACACCTTTCATAGCCATGACAACAGGGTATTCCGGCAGTTTAGAAGCAGCCTCATTCATCATGGTACGAAGCTGTTCCACAGTCTGTGAAGCCGTATTTAATTGTTCTACAGCCTGTTTGACGATTAACTTTGTCAGATCGTCTTTTGGAAGTATAGAAACAAGCTCCTTAGATGCTTCATAGATTTCAACAGCTTTTGAACGGCTGAAGTTGTACTTCCTGCGTTTACACCACTTTTGATAGTGGTCGATAAAGGCGTTTAGAGAGAGTTTACGAACACAATCCACATGCCAGTAGGTGGCTGAAAAGTCAACCCATTTTTGACTTCCATCCTCACGGGCAGGGCTGTCAAAATAAGTGTTAGCTCCCGGATAAGTTTGGTCAAGGATGCTGATTAGATTATTTTTCATAGCGGTTTTGTGTTTCATGTAAAAATCAAACTGGCGGTTCATGGTTTTCAGTTGATTACGAATTTCATCCATGAGACTATACTGTCTGAGTTCCGTTCAACTGTCAAGAGTATAGCGTGCAATTTTTACTGCATCCGCTTTATCGGACTTTACTTTGCGGAGAGAGTTGTCTCCAAAATCTTTGATGAGTTTGGGATTTATGGCAGATACAAAAAGGTCAGCTTTCGAAAGTTCACGGACAAGAGGTTCGTAATAACGACCGGTGTGTTCCATGACAATACGAGATTCGCCATCAATGGATTGGATCTGTTCAATGAGAGAGCGAATCCCACTGACTGTGTGTTTGACTTCAAATGGTTTTGAAATGATCTCACCATAAGGACGAAGGATAGCAACCATGCTTTTTCCTTTGGAAACATCAATACCTACTGCATTCATATTCATAAATTTGTCACTCCTTAAAATCAGATTATGCAATGGATAAAGACCAGTTTTACTCATTGCCTATTCCATCTACTGTGGTGTGACACGAACGTACCGAAGGCAGTTCAACCTGCATAAAACGAACGCTGCAAATGAGGAGCTGGTTATCAGTCTCGGCAACGGACGCGAAGTCCAAGATGAATAAGACGATATACCGATTGCTCCATACATTTTAACAGCTTAAGCAACAAGATGGATAATTCCTTACTGGCTGTAAGGGATATTAACCATAAATATATTGTAGTAGATGAAAGCGCGAGAGTGTGCATATCTGCACAATGCAAATAGAATAATACTCCTCATCCTTTGATATTAATGCCGTAACCAGCATATAATAAGAGCGAAAATACGTTCGAATAATTATTGCGTGTTACAATTCAATATGATATACTATATGTATGAAAGAAAAACTAATACATTACAGAACTTGTGTGTGTAATATCAACTACCATATGGTGTGGTCGGTGAAATACCGGCGAAAGATATTAAACCCGGAAATTGAGGAATACCTTCAGGAACTGGTGCAGCAGATTGCCGAGGACAAGGGCGTTACCGTTCATTTGTTTGAATGTGGTGAAGGTGATCATGTCCACTTTTTGTATCAGCTCCACCAAAACTGTCCATAACAGCGATCGTCAAGTATCTGAAGGGGATCACCGGAAGAAAATTATTCGAACGTTTTCCAGAAATAAAAAACCAGCTATGGAATGGAGAGCTGTGGAACCATTCCTATTATGTGGAAACAATCGGATCTGTATCTGAGGAAAATATCCGCTGCTATATTGAACACCAGAGCAAAGCGTATTAAATCAAGGTGGAGTGTAAATCTCTATCTGTATAGCTGTTCAAAGGGGGAAGAGGAATGCTGCTGTCACAGAAAACATCTGTAAAAATCCGGTCGGAATATTCCAATATCATAGGGCATATGTGTTATGCGGCTTCCAAACTCTGGAATGTCTGCAACTACGAACGTCATTATTACAAAGAACTGGGACTGGGAAAGTATCCGGACTGGTATTATCAGAAAAAAGCACATAAAGGAGACCTGTGGTACAGACAGCTTCCGTCACAGACAGCGCAGGAGACCTGCAAGCAGCTGGATA
>NZ_JAAITU010000046.1 GCF_013304385.1 Blautia glucerasea | reverse complement strand
GTATCCGCCGATATTCAGTCTGACGCCTAAAGCGTCTGGAAGCACGTGACTTTAGACATGTGAGGTTCGCTACTATCAATTCATTGTATATAAAAGAGCAGATGCAATTGTATCAGGACAGCACAGAAGCCACTATGGCGAGGTTGCAGGACTTTTAACAATTGTAGGAGAAATAAAAGAAAATATAGGAATTTGACATCCTCGGGAGCACTCTGCGTTACGCAGAGTCTTCCTCAGGAGCGCATTGCACCGTCAACTGACAGGATTTCTCCTGTGACGTAGCTGGCCATATCACTTGCCAGGAACAGAAATGCATTAGCGACATCTTCAGCTTCACCCATTCTGCGCAAAGGAATCCGGTTGATCAGCGGCTGGATCATTTCTTTTGGGAGTGCGGCTACCATATCGGTTCTGGTGATTCCAGGAGCTACAGCATTCACACGGATATGGAAAGGCCCCAATTCCCTGGCAAGAGACCAGGTAAGACCATTCACTGCATATTTGCTGGTTGGGTAGGCAACCCCGCTGGGCTGTCCACAGATACTTACCATGGAGCTGGTATTCAAAATACAGCCGCCGCCCTGCTGTTTCATGATCTCTACCACCGGAAGGATCCCGTTCATTACAGCATTTACATTCAGATTCATGATTTTGGAAAAATGCTCAGCAGTATATTTATCAATAGATACACTGTCAGAAATGCCAGCATTGTTTACCAGAATGTCAATTCTGCCATATTTATCTTTGATTTTGGATATTTCAGCTGTCATGGCATCTGCATCCGTCAGGGTTGGCCATGCACCGGAAACTTCCCAGTTCTCATTTTTCTCTTTTAAGGAAGCAATCGCTTTTGTTACTGTTTCCTGCCGGGAGCCGAATAATACAACAGTTGCTCCATTTTGTAAAAATTTTTCTACCACAGCGTAGCCAATTCCACGAGTTCCACCTGTGACAATTGCGACTTTATTTTTTAACATAATTTATCACCTCATCTAAGATTTTTCTTGATTTTATTATAGTGGGTGCAGTTGGTGGACAGTCAATGTTAAATTATTCACAAAAAGTTTCATCTCAATTCCCTTTGACGAAATTGATTTCTGGTGAATTTTACAAATTTTATAGATTTCCTTTGGTGTACAAGGTATAATAAATAAAAAAAGCGTACACCAGGTGAACACTTTTGAGGAGATCAGGATGAGAATACAGGAAGTGATTCAAAAAACAGGTTTATCACGGCGGACCATTTATTATTATATTGATCAGAATATGATCACTCCCCGTGTCAATCCCACAAACGGATATCATGATTTTTCAGAAAAAGATATACAGAAGCTTTTTCTCATCCGTAAATTGAGAGAAGCAGATCTTCCGCTGGCAGATATCCGCTCTATATTGAAGCAGCCTCGCACAACGCCGTTTTACTTGCATAAGCAGTTGAATGTTTTACAGAAGCAGCTGATGTCTATCCAGAAGGCGATCAGTGAGATGGATCGTCTGACCAGTCAGCTGCCTGTTTGTCAGTCTCTGGATCAATTGACAGATATGCTTGAGGAAACCCATTTTCACCCAGATGATTCTGCCAGGTATCAGATGAAAACCAGAGATGCACAGCTGCTGGCCCAGTATCTTTGGATGACTTATCTTGACACACCTGTGACAGAATATCAGCAGTTTCTTTGGCAGAAGATCACTAATCATACTCTGGAACATGCGGAAACGGATCTGAAAACCATGTCACGGTATCTGCAATCTCTTTCGCCTGAGCAAATTGATGCAACCAACATTAATCAATATTTCCGTAACCAGAAAATCATTTCCCTGACAGAAGCAGAGTATCCGGATTTTGTAGAAGAATTGAAGCACTCCCTTCTTGCATTTGCGTCAGATCCATTGCAGCAGGAAAAATGGAATCTTCTGTACCAGCCGGTTATTCATCCGGTAGCACTTTTCTGTGTTTCATCCAGTGGATGGATGCGGGAATTTCATCCTGCATACCGACGCTATTACGAAAATACCCACACCTGCTGTCGGATGCTGAAACATTTTATGGACAGTCCCCAGGGAAATGATCTGAAAAAAACCCTGGATAAGGCGCTTCATGGAAACTGCGATGTACGTACCGGGTATTATGGTGAACTGGAAGTAGCAGCAACCTTTCACAAAAGTATTTATGCGCTGCTGACGCCGGAAGAGATCCGAGCATTTCTGTCAGAGGAAGGAATACAAGGAAGTTGAATAACTGGAATCTGTGGTGGATTTCATTGTACGGTCACTGTTATCAGCAGATATGTTTTTATTGAGAAATTTTTACATTAATGTTAAAATAATAGAAAAAAACACGGAGGATTACATCATGAAGAAACTGAAAGTTAAAAAGGGCAGTACCTGTATGGCATGTCTGGAATGTGTACGTGCCTGTTCAGAGGCATTTTATAAGGAATTTGATCCAGACAAAGCATGTCTTCAGATTACAGAAAAAAAGACTGTTCGTCCAGTAGCATGTCCACAATGTGGAAAATGTGCAGAGGCATGTCCAGAAGGAGCGATCACACAGAACGCAAAAGGCGTATATATGATCAACAAGAAGAAATGTACTGGCTGCGGCAAATGTGCAGAAGCATGTCCGTTTGGCCTGATTGTAAAGACAGAAGGCAATCCGGCATCCAAGTGTATTGCCTGCGGTATCTGTGCAAAAGCATGTCCAATGGATGTACTTGAGGTTGTAGAAGAATAATTAAAAACTAAAAAAATCAACGAGGCGCTTCCTCTGGAAATAACCAGGGCAGGCGCCTTGTTTTATAAATATTCCGGTATGACCAGAGAAGGCTTGCTTAAAGAGAGGAAAGACCTGTATAATAGAAAAAAAGAAATACAAAAGGACTAAAAAGGTTGAAGAAAGATTTTAGGAATATATACATATCAGATTATTTAAAGAACAGTCTGGTCCTTATCTCACAATGTGTGATGACTACTGTAACAGCGCCTATGGGATATGGGAAGACAACAGCCGTAAGCTGGTATCTGGCAAGAATGGAAAAAAAGAAAAACACAGATGTAATTAGGATCAGCACCTATTCTGACAGCCTGCCTGTTTTCTGGAAGAGTGTGCAAAGCGCTTTTTCCTATGCCGGCTATGATATGCTGGATGACTGCGAATGCCCTACAGATGAAGCGTCAGCAGCATTTTTATCAGAGCTGCTCTGTCGTACCTTAAAAGGAGAAACGGACAGTTATATTTTTATTGATGATTTTCATTTGCTGGCAAACAGGAAGGCTGCGGATTATCTTGGAGAACTTGGTAGCAGGCTTCCGGAAAATGTACATTTGATCATATCCAGCCGTGAGCAGATTTTTTCTGACAGAATAGTTATCCGGCTTGGACGAAATCTAAATCAGATCAGCTTGCGCCATTTGCGTCTGAACGAGAAGGAACTAATGGTTTATGCACAAAAATGCGGGATGGAACTAAGTGAACAGCAGCTGGATAAGCTGTTTAGATCCAGCGAGGGATGGTTTTCAGCTGTTTATCTGAATTTTTGCTATTTAGAGGAATACGGTACTTTTCCAGATAAAAAGGCAGATATTTATAAAATGCTTGTATCTACCATGATCCGGCCTTTAACTGAGGAGCAGCAGAATTTTCTGGCAGTGATGGGACTGGCAGATGAATTTACCGCAGAGATGGCAAGGACAGTTACAGACATGGAGAATGCAGAAGATATTCTTTCCTCTATGACAGAAAAAAATGCCTTTGTCAGCTATTTTGCAGACCGTGGTATTTTCCGCTTTCATCATATGATGAAGGAGTGCGCAGAGCAGCTGTTTTCATCATTTGAGAAGGAAAAGCAGACTCTGTACCTGAATCGCTATGGAGCCTGGTATGAAGATAAAGGGCTGTACATCCATGCCCTGTCTTCCTATAAGGAGAGCGGTAATTTTCATGCAATGCTTCAAGTGATACAAAAGGATGCAGGGATTTTGTTGGCATCATTGAAGCCAGAGAATGTGGAAGAACTGCTTGTAGAATGCCCTGAGGAGATTTTAAAAGAACACCCCTTTGCTGTTCTGGTTCTGATGCGAAGTATGTTTAACTGGAAAAAGATTCCTCAAATGATGAAATTAAAGGAAATACTGCTTCAGTCGGTGGAAGAGCATACAGAAATGACCAGAGAAGAACGTGGAAATCTGTTAGGGGAATGCGATCTTATCTTAAGCTTTCTGATGTACAATGATATTTCCAAAATGAGCCAGCTGCATCGCAGCGCAAGCGCCCAGATGTCACGTCCTGCCATTAGTATTCAAAGTAATGGTGGATGGACGTTTGGTTCTCCGTCTGTCCTTATGATGTTTCACAGGGACGCAGGCAGCCTGGATCAGGAGTTGAAGGAAATGAATGAGTGCATGCCTCATTACTACAAGATTACCAATGGACATGGGCAGGGTGCGGAAATGCTGATGGCTGCAGAAGCAAAATATATGCAGGGACATATGGTGGATGCACAGATAGAACTGGAGCAGGTTTATTCGCATATCGAAGGAAACAATCAGGAAAATATAAGACTGTGCTGCGATTTTCTTGCATTAAGGCTGGCTCTTTTGGCAGGCTTTTCAGTCAGGCAGACCATAGAGCAAAGACGGGAAGAGATTCTTAAAAGGCATAATACAGCATGGCTGAATCTTTTTGACAGTGCATGTGGATATTATTATGCGTTAGCAGGTGTTAATGATCGGATTCCCTCTCTTTTTCGTGAGCATATGCTTTATCAGGTGAACTTTCTGGCACCAGGCAGGCCTATGATGGAGATGATTGAGAATCAGGTTTATCTGGCCAAGGGAGAATATATTAAGGTGATCGGGAAAAGTGATAGCCTTTTGGAAATGTGCCGGAATTTTCATTATGGACTTGTAGCGTTATATATTGAGATTCAGACAGCAGCAGCCTATGAGCAGCTTGGAAAGCGTGAAAAAGCCGGAAGGTGTATTTCACAGGCCTTTAAGGAAGCGATTCCGGATCAGCTTCTGATGCCTTTTGCAGAGAATTATCCCTATATATCGGAGTTGCTGAGAGAAAGACTGCTGCTTGCAGAGAAGCGGCAGGAAAGCGGATCATATAAAGAAACGATGACATTTGCAGAAGCAGCCCCGGCAAAGGAAATGCAGTTTATCAAGCGGATTATAGGGCTTGGAGAAGGCTTTGAACGGCAAAGGGAAATGCTTTGTAAAGAGGCAGCCTATCCTGCACAATTTGGTATTCTCACACAGCAGGAGCTGAGGATCGTAGAGCTGATGTCAGAACGGTTAACTAATAAGGAGATTGCGGTTCAGATGTTTTTATCTGAGGGAACCATCAAGCAATATATTAATCAGATTTATTCCAAACTTCATATTGAAGGGGATACCCGGATTAAAAGGAAAAAGCTTTTGGATCAGCTAAACATGTAATTAACCAATAGTTAATTGCTTTTCAGTAAGACTCACCGTATGCTTAATATATGATGAGTTTTTTCTGTATACGGGGAGGAGAAAATTATGCTCAAAAGAAAGAAAATATTCGCAATATGTGCGGCAACATTTATTCTGGCGCCTGTAGCTGTCTATGCATCGGACGCGCCTACAGATGAAGGACAGTATATCTGGCAGGATGAGAACGGAGATTTCTGGTATCGCAATGGTACAGAAGACGAATATATCGGGGAAGGGAATTACGGACAGGATCCTGACAGCGGAGAATGGATGGAAGCCAATAATGCAGGATGGACAGAAGAGGAAGGCTATTTTGAGCCCCATTATCACTATGACGGAAAGGGTGGTGTGTGGTTTGAACAGGGGGATGATGATTACTATATCGGATCCACAGACCAGTATTATATTGATGATAATGGACAGCTTTGTGAAATCTCAGGGAAGGCCTCAGGAGATCATGGGGCAGACACAGCTTCGGAGACGTCAGCCGGTGATTCAGAGGATCAGGAAGCAGAAAAAACAGGAGAGCTTTACATGCTGGCAGATTTCAAACTGCAAGATACGATCATGGAATCTATGCCAGATGGTAAATTAGGTTATTCAGAGATTCGTTCTGTTAATGAAAATAAAAGCATGGCGGTTCTTTTAAAAGTAAAAAATGAACCTGAAAATACCTTTTCCACACCAGAGGATTTCATGGCAGAATATTACCCGGGCAATGGATCTATTGCTTATGAAGAAGCCATGACGATAGCATCCTATCCTGCAATGCGCTATCAATACAAGGGCTCCATCAATGATGAGGACCGGGAAATTGATGCTCTGGTATGCTTGACAGATGACTATTCCTTTGGCTTATTTATTCTGACAGAGCCTAAGGATTATGACGATAATATTAAAAAGGCAAATGTGGAACTGATCAAAACAGCAGATCTGATATATGCAGAACGGATAGATATGGCCAGTACAGAACTTTTTCAGGTACTTACCCCGGAAAGATGGAAATATCTTTGCCATTATGAGACAGAAGAAACAGAAAATGACGGTTATAAGCTTATATACTATTGTGAGGCGGTACCGGTCCTCACACTGGAGGTGCGTGCTTATGACGGCACAGATCAGCCTCTTGACAGTGTATGGCAGGGCTATCTTGGACGGATCCAAGCCCTGGATGGGAAGCAGTACGATCTGACCGCAACCATCAGCCAGTATTCGGAAGATGCTTCAGATGACTGGAAGGAAATGTATAATACTTATGAAGAAGTAATTAATGGAATCCGGGCCATTGACGGGTGCGTCCTCAGGGAAGGAAGCCACCTATAAACAATAGAATATTTAGCAGTATGTGGTCAGCCTGTGAAAGCAGGCTGACTTTTTATATCAGCTGGAAAAAAACAGTTGAAGAAACTAACTTTTTGTGTA
The DNA here is from genome assembly GCF_013304385.1 of Blautia glucerasea. GTDB lineage: Bacteria > Bacillota > Clostridia > Lachnospirales > Lachnospiraceae > Blautia_A > Blautia_A ammoniilytica. Next base: position 22,539 of record NZ_JAAITU010000046.1, on the reverse strand, counting down.
TATGATGATACCAGAAAAGTCGAATACAAAAGAAATGAGGGGATAGAGGATATGCTGAAGAAAATCAAAGATAAATACCATGGTCTGTCGCTTGCGAAAAAGTTTTCGCTTACCAGCATTGTGATCATTGTAATCTCTATCTTTGTGTTGACTGTGGTGGTACAGCTTTTCTTTGAAAAATCTGTGTTGGAGATTACTGGAGAGGGCTACAGGCAGAAATTTGATGTTGCGTCAGAAAATAGCCAGAAGATATTGGAGGATGGGGAAAAAATCAGCAAGGTTCTGCTCACTGATAAATCAATACAGGAGTGGTTTCTGGAAAATGGAACAGATGAAGCCAAAAGACTTCGCCAGAAGCTACAGGTGGAGCAAAGATTGGATTATCTGGATGCACTATACCCGGAAGGTCAATACAGCAGCATTTCCGCATTTGATGAGCAGGGAGATATGGTCAATTCCAACAGGATCCGGTCAAAGGCATCTGTATACCGTCAGTTTTTTGATATAATTAAAGAAAAACAGGGAAAAAAGGGATGGCTGGATCTGTATGAACTGAATGTACCAGGATATCAGGAAACGGGCATTGCTTATCTTCGTTATTTTCGGGATTATGCTACAGGAAAGATTAAAGGCTATATTATGGTGGAATACCGTTCTCCGCTGCTGATCAGTAATTTTACTCATGTAAAATATGGAGAAACAGGAAGTTATCTGATCACAGATCAGAAAGGAAATGTAAAGATCGAGAATAATGAAGACAGCAAAAAAATGATCGAAAAAGAGTCATACTTTCAGTGGGCACTGACAGAACCGCAAGGTGGGAAAGTGTTTCTGGTGGATGGGCAAAGATGTCTTGTGACAACAGATATGATTCCAAAGCTGGACTGGATTATGATAGGGATCACTCCTGTGGATGAACTAACCAAACAGGGGAAAAATATCGTCCGTATTTTGTATGTAGTGGGGTTTTGTGCGGTACTGATCGGTGGATATGTAAGTTTCCGTTTGGCTCATAGCGTGACAAAGCCGTTGACAAAGCTTTCCCAGACAATGGAAAGGTTTGGAAAAGGAGATTTGTCGGTTCATGCACCTGTATGGTATCAGGATGAGATTGGAATGCTGTCAGAGGAATTTAATAAAATGACAGAGCAGATTCAGAGGCTGGTGGAGCAGGTTTACAAAGAACAAAAGGAAAAACGTAAGTCAGAACTTGCTGCGCTGCAGGCACAGATCAATCCACATTTTCTTTATAACACATTAAGCAGCGTGTCATCCCTGATCAAAATGAACTGCCCGGATGAGGCGTTTACCATGATCCATGCTATTGGGATGTTTTACCGCACTTCTTTAAGTGATGGTAAAACCCTGATTCCTGTGGAGCAGGAGATCACCAATATTGAAAATTATATTCAGATTCAGAAAGTACGTTACGGTGATAAAATTGATTATGAGATCCAAATTGATCCTGAAATCTACAGGGAATGGATCGTTAAGCTGACGCTGCAGCCACTGGTGGAAAATTCCATTTACCATGGAGTAAAGGCCATGCGAAAAAAAGGAATGATCAGGATTCGGGGATGGAAGGAAGGCAGTCTGGTATATCTTCAGGTATCGGATAATGGTGCTGGGATTCAGGAAGATAAAATAGACAAGCTTCTTCTTGGAAACAGTGGTGGAAAACGGTATTCTTATGGTCTGTATAATATTCAGCAAAGGATTCAGCTTTATTTTGGAAAAGAATATGGGCTTCATATAGAAAGTCATGAAGGAGAGGGAACCTGCACGACCATTTGTATTCCGACAGGGAGGAATGAGAAATGAAAGTTTTTATTGTAGATGATGAATTTTTACAGAGACAGCTGGTGAAAAAGACAGTGAACTGGGAGCAGCTGGGACTGGAGATAGCAGGGGAGGCCGAGGATGGAGAAGAGGCTCTTGAAAAAATATTGGAAGAGAAGCCGGATATTTTGATCATGGATATTAATATTCCCTACATCAATGGGATTCAGGTATCAGAAAGGGTAAAACAGGTGCTTCCCGATACGCAGGTGATCATTCTGACTGCTTACGGAGAATTTGAATATGCAAAGCAGGCATTGTCCCTGGGAGCTGTAAGCTTTGTGCTAAAGCCGGTAAACCCTGAGGAACTGACAGAGGAACTGATCAAATGTAAAGAGAAGCTGGAAAAAATACACAGTCAGAAAAGCTCTTTTCAGAAAATGAAGGAGGAAATCAATCAAAAACAAAGAGAACAATACCTGCTGGAAAGACTGTCAGGCATTGGCGGCATGGAAAAAGAGGAAAACATCCGACAGGTACTTGGAATCAGGGCGCCAGTATGCTATGTGGTTCTCCTTTTACGCTTCAAAGATAAAGAGGGGAAAGAGAAACAGCTGGAAGAAATCGGAGATATGATGCAAGACTATTTTCCAGAATATGAATGCCTGGAGATCAATCAGCAGGATGAGGTATTTTTGCTGTATGGAGAGAATCAGATGGGATATCAGCTTCAGCTTCTGAGCGCTTACCTGCAGGAGGAGATGAATCAGGGAGATGCATTCTGGGGAGGCGCAAGCCAGCCCAGGACTGCTTTTACAGAATTAAAGGAGGCTTATCAGGAAGCTTATTCTGCCGGAAGAAAGGGAAAACAGCAAAAAAGGATTCATATTTTTGAACCAATGGATATGACAACATTCCTGGGCACTGTTTCTTATGAATCAGAGGATATTAACAATCTTTTAAAGAAACGGGCATACCAGAAATATATGGATTGTGTAAGCGCATGCTTTGACAGAATGAAAAAGGAGAATGTGATCCAGCAGGCAGCCTATTATGTGGCAATGGATATCTTGGTACATTTTTCTTTATATCTGGCAGAAGAGGGGATTGATGTGGGAACCCAGGTAGAGGTTGACCAGCGGGCATTAGCCAAGCTTCAGGACTATGGAAGTACAGAAGAGATTCGGGAAATCCTGGAGATGATCCTGGAAAGGGGAAGAAGCCTTCTGGAAGGGCAGAAGATGCCGGCTACCAGGAAAAAGGTATCCGATGCAAAGGCATTTATTGATCAAAATTTTTCCAGATTTGATATGAGTCTGAATTTGGTAGCAGATGCCATTGGAGTAAATGCCAGCTATCTCAGCAATATTTTTAAAAAGGAACAAGGCTGTTCATTAAGCAAATATATTACTTCCGTTCGGTTGGAAGAGGCAAGAAAAATGATTCGGAAGTACCCAGACAAAACTCTTCTTCAGATTTCTGAGGAAGTTGGATATGGAGACGTTTATTATTTTAGTAAGAGCTTTAAAAATCAGTATGGGATAACACCCTCAAAATATTTTGAGGAATCCAAATAATTTCCCATTTGTCTAAAAAATCTACATTCACATTGAAAAATCCAGATGATAAGATATGTTCAGAAGTTGAGAGAAACAAATATATGAGACAGAACATAAGAAATGAGGAGGGGCATCTTATGAAGGAAAAAGAAATCCCATTTCGACAGATTCATCTGGATTTTCATACAAGCGAGAAGATCCAGGGAGTATGTGGGGAATTTGACGCAGAAGAATTTGCGCAGACACTGGAAGACGCTCATGTGAATTCTATTACCTTATTTTCATGTGGACATCATGGAAATCTCTATTACAATTCCAAAAAATTTCCGGAAATGATTCATCCGGGACTGGTACATAAGGATCTTCTTCGTGAACAGGCACAGGCTTGCCGGAAGCGAGGAATTCAGGTAAATCTGTACACAACGATCCGATGGAATAAAAGAGTGGCTGATGAGCATCCGGAATGGATTTGTATTGACGAAAATGGAGCACTTCAGGATTACAAGGGAAAAGGATATTTTGAAGCAGGCTTTTATAAAAATCTTTGTGTGAATACACCTTACCGGGACTTTCTGAAAGAGCAGTTCGGAGAAGTGTTGGAAACGATTCCAGGAGATGGTGTTTGGTATGATGCAGCGTTTATGAATGAATGTTGCTGTCCTACATGCCAGAAGCTGATGAGAGAACAGGGGCTAAATCCTGCAGTAAAAGAAGATCGTCAGGAATTTGCAAGATGGACTTATTACGATATGGTACGTGATTTGACTGCATTTGCAAAATCTTACAACGCTTCTTTCCACGTATGCTATAACAAAGGTCATGTAGGATATTTGGATAAACCGGTAATTGATGACTATTCTTATTTCTCTTTTGAGTCACTGCCAGGTGTGGAATGGGGATATATGGATTTCCCTGTATCTGCAAAATATATGAGAAATTTTGGAAAGGAATGTTTGGGACTTACCAGCCGATTCCATACTGAATGGGGCGATTTCCACGCATTCCGCAATGAAGCGGCTATGGAGTATGAGGTTTTTTCCATGCTGGCTCAGGGGTGTAAATGTACCATCGGAGATCAGATGGATTACTGGGGAAAATTAAACAAAGATATGTACCGGCAGATTGGACGGGTTTATGCTTCTGTAGAGGCAAAAGAGCCCTGGTGCAAGGATGCAGTTCCGCTTTCTGAAATCGGTGTATTTACAGCAGAGGAATTTTATGCAACTGGTGTAGCCGGACAGATTGTAGGAGCTTCTGAAGGAACAGCAAGGATTCTTACAGAATTGGGATATCAGTTTGATTTTATTGACAGCACCCTTGATTTTGATAAATACAGGCTTCTGATCCTGCCAGATGTGATTCCTGTGGATGAAAAGCTGGAAGAAAAATTGACTGCATATCTGGAAAAAGGCGGTAAAATACTTGCTTCTTATCATTCAGGACTTCGCACAGACAGGAAGGAATTTGGCCTTCACCAGCTGATGGTTACATATAAAGGAGAAGCTCCATACAGTCCGGATTTTATTTGGCCAAAGGAGCATTTGGCTGCAGGACTTGCAGATGCAGAGCATGTTATGTATGACAAGGGAACTTTGGTAGAGGTATCCGGAGAGACAGAATTTGTACAGAAGGTGATCCCACCGGTTTTTAACCGGACATATGAACATTTTTGCTCACATCTTCATTCACCATCCGGACGGAAAGAGGAATATCCGGGAATCGTGGAAACAAAACAGACGGCATATTTTATCCATCCGGTATTTACTACCTATCAGAATTGGGCACCTGCCTGGTATAAAAAGCTGATAGCAAATGAACTGAAAAGGCTTCTTCCAAAGCCGATGGTTTCTCACAATGGACCATTTACTACACAGGTAAATCTGCTTCGTCAGGAAAAAGAGAACCGTGATATTTTACATGTTCTTCATTATGTACCTGTTAAAAAATGTAAGAATCTGGAAATCGTGGAAGATGTGATCCCACTGGAGAACCTAAAGATGGAAGTGGAAACTGCGGGTAAGGTGGAAAAGATTTATTCCGTACCTGATCAGAAAGAGATTCCATTTATTCAGAAAGAAAACCAAGTATTTTTTGAGATTGATAAAGTAAACGGACACTTTATGGCAGCAATAAGCTATAAAAAATAATGTAATAAAAAAGGAGGATTTTACAACATGAGAAAAGGAAAAGCAATGTTAAGCGTAGCACTGGCAGCAGCAATGACACTGGGGAGTGCAGTTCCTGCACTGGCAGACGGAGACAAGACCAAGGTTGTATTTATGAGCCGTGACAGCGGAGATACACCAATAGCAAAGGTATATGAAGATCAGATTGCCCGCTTTATGGAAGAGAACCCGGACATTGAGGTTCAGAACGATTCTATCTATGAGGAAGCTGCGTACAATAACAAACTGAAGGTTGCTTTATCTACCGGCGAGACACCAAGCATTTTCTATTATCCGGCAATTGCAGGTCTGACAGAGTGGGCACAGAATGGTGTTCTTCTGGATCTTACAGATTCCCTGGATGCAGATCAGGAATGGAAGGACTCTTTCCTGGATGGAGCTTTGGAGACTTATGATCTGAGTGCATATGGAGCAGATGGAATCTATGCTTTGCCCAATGAATTGAATGTAGATGCTATTTTCTATAACAAAGCTCTTTTTGAAAAAGCAGGCATTACCGAAACTCCACAGACTATGGATGATCTTTATGATGCTATCGACAAGCTAGTAGCAGCAGGAATTACTCCATTTGGTGTAGGCGGAAAAAATACATGGGTTATGGGACACATTTTCAATAACATCCTTGCAAAACGTATCGGTAGAGAGGGCATTATAAAGCTTGGTACAGGTGAAAAGAAATGGACAGATGAGGATGTTGTAGAATGCCTGCAGATCACAAAAGATCTGAAAGAGAAAGGTGCTTTTGCAGAGGGATTTGAAGGAATGGATTACAATACACAGATGAATCAGTTCCTTACCGGAGAAGTGGCAATGATCTCTCACAGCAGCCCTATCATTCCGGAAATGCTGAACTCTGAGTCTGAGATTCTGGATGATATTTCCTTCTTCCCATTCCCATATTTTACAGACAAAGAAGAATTTAAAGATACTCATGTAGTTTATACTTCTGGCTGGATGATTTCAGGTACTATGAGTGACGAAGAAAAAGAAGCAACTTTGAAGCTGGTAAAATACATGACTACAAAGGATGCAATCCAGGAACGTATGGATGCAGCTATGCGCGTGGCTCCGTATAAAGATATTGATGCGCCGGAAGATGCACCTCAGATCTTTAAGGATATGGTAGAGTATACAGGCACAATTTCCGATTCTGTAGGTGAATATTTTGATTATGATACATGCTCTACATTAGTGGATACATCCAGAAATGGAATCCTGAATATGATGCTTTCTGATACAGCAGAAGATACAGCAGCAACAATTCAGGCAGACATTGATGCAAACCGTCCGCAATAACAAAAAGAAAGAGGAGGGGCTGCGGCCTCTCTTCTTTTTACCCAAAAACAGATGAAGGGAGAGAATTTTGTGGAAAAAATAAGAAAAAATAAAAAAATCATTTTCATTTTTCTGCTTCCTGCAGTACTGATCTATCTTTGTTTTGAAGTAATTCCTGTGATCATGTCCATTTATTTTTCTTTTAATGACTGGCCGGGAATCCAGGCAATCCCACTGAAATTTGTAGGACTGAACAATTACAAAAAATTGTTTTCCAATGGCGTTTTTCTGCAGTCTTTGAAAAATGTACTGATTTATATGATGATCAGTGTAGTACTTCAGGTACCGATCGGCTTTGGACTGGGTCTTCTGATCCATCACTTTAAAAAGTGGCAGAGATTTTTTAAGGCAGCATTTTTTATTCCAATGATCCTGTCTGTCACAGCAGTAGCACTTTTGTGGAACTTTATTTATTTTCCAACAGAAAAAGGTATTTTGAACAGCTTTCTGATCAAGCTTGGGCTGGATAGTCTGGTACATCAGTGGTTGGTAGATCCTAAAACATCTTTGATTTGTCTGATTATTGTAAGTACCTGGACCAGTGTGGGATATTATATGATCATATGTCTGGCAGGGCTCACTTCGATTCCGGATTCCGTGCTTGAAGCAGGAAGTCTGGATGGGGCAACCGGATGGAAAAAGATCCGGTATCTGTATATCCCTATGCTGTGGGAACCACTGAAGATGTCAACTATCATGGTCATTACCGGTGTACTGAAAATCTTTGATACAGTATATATTTTGACACCTACCGGCGGAACCGGAAATTCTACTATTGTACCCGCACTTCTAATGTATAATGAGGCTTATCGGTATGGACATTACGGAACAGGAAGTGCAATTGCAACTGTTATCTTTGTGTTAAGCGCATTTGTATCCATTGCCAGTCTGAAGCTGATGAACAGACGGGAAAGCATTGAATACTAAAGGAGGGACTTGTTCATGAAAAGAGAAAAAAAGCGTTCTGTAGGATTTTATGCAGGATTTATCTTATTTGTGCTGGTTGCTCTGGTGAATGTATATCCTATGGTATTTTCAATTTTCTGTTCTTTTAAGGGAAATCTGGAGATCTTCTCTTCCTTTACCTCCCTTCCCAAGAAACTGCGAATTGAAAATTATGCAACTGCATGGAATATCGGAAATATCGGCAGATACTTTCTGAATACGCTGATTTTGGCAGCAGGTACACTGCTGGTGTCCGGTCTGTTTGGGGCTATGGCTTCCTATATTCTTGCAAAATTTACGTTCAAAGGAAAATCTAAGTGGTATCTGTTGTTTATCGCAGGGATGATGATCCCAATCCAGGCTGTGTTGATTCCGCTTTCTTATATCTTTGGAAAGCTGGGAATAATGAATAATTATCCTGTTCTGATTCTTTTATATTCGGCTTTTTGTTTTCCTATGACCATACTGATTCTTACCGGATTTATGAACAGTATTCCAACAGAATTGGAAGAGGCTATGGTGATTGATGGGGCAGGTATTGGACAGGTGTTTTTTGGAATGATTATTCCGTTATCTATGCCTGGTATCATCAGTGTTTCCATTTTTAATTTTATTCAAGTATGGAATAACTTGTTATTCCCACTGATCTTTGTATCTGATAAGAATAAAGGAACCATTTCAATGGGACTTCTGGCTTTTTTTGGAGAGTACAGTACGGATTACAGTGCAAGCATGGCAGGAATCTGTCTGACCACTATACCAGTGATCATTGCTTATATCTTCTTCCAGGAGAAAATTGAAAACGGACTGATGAGTGGCGCCATCAAAGGATAAAGCCGATTTTGGAAGTTACCTGCCTTCAAAAACCTATGTTCCCGGTTTGACAAAGAACTGATTAATGGGTACAATACCCAATAATAGCAGTTATAAACAGGCATGCATAAAGAAAGGAAGTTGACAGATGACAAACTGGGAAAGAAACATCCGGAAGGTTGTGCCATATACACCTGGGGAGCAGCCCAATCAGCCGGATATGATCAAATTAAATACAAACGAAAATCCGTATCCTCCTGCACCAAAGGTACAGCAGGTGCTTAAAGAGATGAATGCAGGGGATCTGAGGCTGTATCCGGATCCAAGTGCAGGGGCTTTGGTAAAAGCCATCGCAGATTATTACGGATTGAACGAAGATCAGGTTTTTGTAGGCGTTGGCTCAGATGATGTGCTGGCCATGAGCTTTCTTACCTTTTTTAACGGAGAAAAACCTGTCCTTTTCCCAGATATTACATATTCCTTTTATGATGTGTGGGCAGAGCTTTTCAGGATCCCATATGAAAGACCTGCTTTGGATGACAGCTTTCATATTAAGAAAGAAGATTATTTCAAAGAAAATGGCGGGATCATTTTCCCTAATCCCAATGCGCCTACCGGTGTAGAGCTTCCGCTTCAGGATATAGAAGAGATCCTGAAGGCCAATCCAGGATCTGTTGTGATCGTAGATGAAGCGTATATTGATTTTGGAGCACATTCCGCACTGCCTCTGATCAGCAAATATGACAACCTTCTGGTTGTGCAGACCTTTTCCAAGTCCAGATCTATGGCGGGTATGCGTATTGGCTTTGCATGCGGCAATTCGGTGCTGATCAAATATTTGAACGATGTAAAATATTCTTTTAATTCCTATACCATGAACCGTACTTCTCTGGCAGCAGGTGTAGCAGCTATTGGGGATCGTGATTATTTTGAAGACACCTGTCAGAAGATCATGGATACAAGGGAATGGACGCAAAAAGAATTAAAAGCACTTGGATTTACATTCCAGGATTCAAAAGCCAACTTTATTTTTGCCGCTCATAAAACCTGTCCTGCTAAACAGATTTTTGAAGCACTGCGGGCAAAGCATATTTATGTAAGATATTTCGCAAAACCAAGGATAGACAATTATCTTAGGATCAGTATTGGCACCAGAGAAGAGATGGAGCAGTTGATCCGGTTTCTTAAGGACTATCTTGCGTAAAGGAGGTTAAATGAGAAAAAAGAATATTTGGAAACAGCTTCTTTGCCTGACACTTTCCGGAGTTTTGCTTCTGGGAAGTGCCCATGTGTCAGGTGAGGAGCTTTTTTCAGAATCAGAAGATTCGTTGTATACAGGCGTGGAAGCGCAGGATTTTTCAGAGGAGGAAGAGCAGGTTCAGGATGTGCCTGCAGAAGAAGATGCAACCCAGGTTCAAGATGTTTTTGAGGATGAATCAGAAGAAACGGATGATGAAGCCGGAGCATTTCAGTCGGTAAATGAGCAGTCTGAGGATCCTTTTTCCTCTGGGGAAGTGACAGAAGAGGACAGCCAGGTTCTTACCGAAGAAGAGATCGCAGCCCAGAAGGCACCAATGGAGGGGCTTTCTCCTATTCTGGTAGTGGAGGATCCGGTTTCTATATCTTCCGGGATTTCGGGTAGAAGCCGTTCTTATGGAAGCAGTTTGCCTTCACGGTATGATACCAGAGGGGCATATACATCCCCGGTGAAGAACCAGAAGCCTTACGGTATGTGCTGGGCATTTACCACTGCTGCAGGTATAGAGACGTCTCTTCTTATGAAAGGACAGGGGCTTTATGATCTGTCAGAAGAACATCTTGCCTATTTTTTTGCAAACAGACTGAATGATCCGCTGGGAAATACAGCGAACGATAAAAATATTGTTTCCGGAAGCTACCGGGAGGGAGGAAATCAAGTCCTTGCTTCCCTTTTTCTGTCTACATGGTCAGGAATGGGTCTGGAATCCCAGGCTCCTTACCCTACAGATGCAACGCATACGGAACAGTATGATATCAAGCCGTCCACTTCACTGGCATACCAGACATCTGCATATCTGACGGATGCAGTATTTTCCGGATATGATGTAGGAAAGATCAAGGAACTGATCTATCAGTATGGGGCAGTAGGAATGTCCCTTTGGCTGGATGGATCCTATTATGATGCCATAAACTATACGTATGGTTATCCCTATGAGGGATCCGGTGCCAATCATGCAGTAACACTGGTTGGATGGGATGATTCCTTCGATAAAAATAATTTCCCTGCTGCTTCCAAGGTGACAAGGAACGGTGCCTGGATCGCCAAGAACAGCTGGGGAAGTGAATGGGGAGACGGGGGATATTTTTATATCTCTTACGACAATAAATCCAATTATAATATTGTGGCAGAAGGGGCAACGGCTGCACCGGCTTATTCCAATAATTATTTTTATGACGGGTCCAGTGCCTTAAGCAGCCTGTCTTTGAAAAAGCAGACCGCATCTTCCGGAGCCACCATGGCTGCCAATGTATTTACTGCAACCGCAGGAAATGGAAACGGAGAAGTTCTGGGGGAGGTGGTGCTTGCCACCCACAGTGATGCAGGGCTTTTTGGTATACAGGTATATACCAATCTGACCAATCCGGTGGATCCTACCAGTGGTATTCCTGCATACAGCACACCGGTCCAATTCTATCAGACCTATGCAGGGATTTCTACAGTGAAGGTTCCAGAGGTCACACTGACCCAGGGTTCCATGTATTCTGTTGTGGTCACCAATCTTGGAAGCAGCAGTATTGATTTCTTATGCGAAACAGAAGGCAATTACAGCTGGGTAAGATTCCAGCCTGGTCTTACTATAGAACAAAGCTTTGCCTACAACAGTAAAGACGGATGGTCTGATCTGTATGAAGATGGCATGTGTCTGAGAATTAAAGCTCATACACGCACGCTATCCGGTCCTGTAACAATATCTGCACCTGGATCCCTTACAGCTGCTTCTGCTTCCTATAAGCAGATCAATCTTTCCTGGTCAGCAGTAAGTGGTGTTTCCGGCTATGAGATTTATCGGAAAGCAAAAGGCGGCTCCTACCAGAAGCTGGGTAATACATCCTATGGAACCACCAGCTACAAAGATGGAAGTGCACAGTATGGAGTTACCTACACCTATAAGGTACGAGCCTATACGAGTGTAAGCAGTGGGAAGCTGTACAGCAGCTTTTCCGGGGAAAAGTCTGCAAAGGCAGCACTGGCAGTACCAATGGTTTCTGTAAAAGTATCCGGCAGCATGTATAATAATGTAAACTGGACAAAAAGCTATGGGGCTCAGGGCTATGTAGTGTATCGGAAAGTGTCCAAAGGAAAATGGAAACGGATCGCTACTTTAAAAGGATCTTCTGTACTTTCCTATAAGGATAAAAAAATTTCAGCCACAACGGTTTATGAATATGCTGTTCGTGCATATCGAAAGATCAATGGAAAGAATGTGACCAGCGGTTATAAATCTTCTGGAAAATATAAGTCTGCAGCTGCCCGTCAGAAGGTTTCTTCTGTGACAAATACCAGATATGGACTTCGGATCCGGTGGAAGGCTCAGACAAAGTGTGACGGTTATTTCCTTTACCGCAGGGAAGGCAAAGGGAAATGGAAACGAATCGGGAAAGTTTCTTCCGGAAAGCGCTCTGTGTACTTTGACAATACAGTGAAAAAAGGAAAAAGCTATGCTTATTATGTAAGGGCTTACGTAAAAGAGCCTTATGGGATCGTAGCCGGACGATATACGAAATCGGCTGCAGTCCGCAAGAAATAAGGACTTTTCGTAACTGCTCAGTATCCTTACAGTTACGACTTTTTCATTAATAAAAAGCCTGTCGTTCAACGAAAAATGTCGATAAGATCTTATTGAAAAGAGAAACCTACTCAATGTATAATTGTTACTGTGATATTACCAGTAAACAGTTACCCCAAAATACAGTAAGTAGCAGCCTGCAAATACAGTGGTGGACAGACATTGCAAAATGTGGTAGAATATCCTAATCAGAAATTCCATGTCACTTCTGACGACGCATCCCCATTTTTTTATTGAGAGGTAAAGAATTGTAATGAGAGAAAAATATGAATCGTTGTCGCTGGCAACTCTAAAAGAACTGGCAAAAGCAAGAGGCCTGAAAGGGGTATCTGCACTTCGGAAGCCGGAACTGGTCCAGCGGATGTTAGAGGAAGATGAGAAAGAAAGCTCGCTTCAAAATGAAAATACACCCAAGGGAAGAGAAGAAGTAAAGAAGGAGAGCAGACCGGAGACAAAGCCAGAGGTCAGAAGTGAGAGCAGACCGGAGACAAAGCCAGAGGTCAGAAGTGAGAGCAGACCAGAGACAAAGCCAGAGGTCAGAAGTGAAAGCAGACCGGAGACAAAACAAGAGGTCAGAAGTGAGAGCAGACCGGAGATGAAGCAAGAGGTCAGAAGTGAGAGCAGACCAGAAATAAAGTCAGAGGGAAAAGGGGAAGCTGCTCAGCTGGACAGTGGTGAGAAGGCTAACGGGATCCTGGAAGTCCTTCCGGATGGATATGGATTTATCCGCTGTGAGAATTATCTGCCTGGAGATAATGACATTTATGTGTCCCCATCCCAGATCCGCCGATTTAATCTGAAGACAGGCGATATTATCCAGGGGAACATAAGGATCAAGACCCAGGGAGAAAAATTCAGCGCACTTCTTTATGTAACATCCCTCAATGGATTACATCCAAGTGAAGGACCCAAAAGATATAATTTTGAGGATATGACGCCTATATTCCCTAATCAGCGTCTCATCCTGGAACGGCCAGGCGGCACAGTTGCCATGAGGATCGTAGATCTGATCAGTCCCATCGGCAAGGGCCAGAGAGGTATGATCGTATCGCCTCCAAAAGCCGGTAAAACTACACTTCTGAAGGACGTAGCCAAGTCCATTTTGAGAAATAATAAAGACATGCATTTGATCATTCTTCTTATTGATGAGAGACCAGAGGAGGTAACGGATATCCGGGAGGCTATCTACGGACCTAACGTGGAAGTGATCTATTCTACTTTTGATGAGCTTCCGGAGCATCATAAGAGGGTATCCGAGATGGTGATCGAGCGTGCCAGACGTTTGGTAGAACATAAGAAAGATGTAACCATCCTTTTGGATTCTATTACAAGACTTGCCCGTGCCTACAATCTGATCATTCCGCCAAGCGGCAGGACGCTTTCCGGCGGTCTTGATCCTGCGGCACTTCATATGCCGAAGCGGTTCTTTGGTGCTGCCCGTAACATGCGGGAAGGCGGCAGCCTGACCATTCTTGCTACGGCACTTGTAGATACTGGCAGCAAGATGGATGATGTGATTTATGAGGAATTTAAAGGTACCGGTAATATGGAACTGATCCTTGACAGGAAGCTGCAGGAGAAGCGGGTGTTTCCGGCCATTGATATCCAGAAGTCCGGTACAAGGCGTGAGGATCTGCTGCTTAGCCGTGAAGAACAGGAAGCAGTATATATTATGCGTAAAGGCCTAAACGGCATGAAGTCCGAGGATGCAGTAGAACAGATTCTGAATATGTTTGCACGCACGAAAACAAATGCAGAATTTGTCCAAACCATTAAAAAACAGAAAATTTTATAAATAACTTGCATTTCCAGATTCAGTATGATATAATCAAAAAGCTGTTTAATAGTGAATTTGTCGATTTCCCACCAGTGGAAGTCGAGAAGGAAATAGAACGAATACAGAGAGGTGAAAATCATGAGAGAAGGAATCCATCCGAATTATTATCAGGCAACAGTAACCTGCAACTGTGGAAATACATTTGTTACAGGATCTACTAAGAAAGATATCCACGTAGAAATCTGTTCTAAATGCCATCCATTCTACACAGGCCAGCAGAAGGCTGCTCAGGCTCGCGGACGTATTGATAAGTTCAATAAGAAATATGGCCTGAACAAATAATTAGAAGAATAAGGTACAGTGAGAAGGTTGAGGTTGGGAAATCTCAACCTTTCTTTGTTATCAGGGATTATTGTCAGGGCTTTTTGCCCCGGCATCTTCTTATTTTACATTTACAGGGAGAATATAATAATATAATGAGATCATCCAACATTGGCGGCCAGGCAGTTATGGAAGGCATCATGATGCGTCATAAGGACAAGTATTCCATCGCTGTGCGCAGGCCGGATAAAGAAATCGAATTAAAGGTTGAGGATTACAAATGCATTTTCGGTAACGGGAAGCTCTGGAAAAAACCTATCATCCGTGGAGTTGTCAGCTTTGTGGAGTCTCTGGTGATAGGTACCAAGTGCCTGATGTTTTCAGCTGAGATTGCAGGAGATGAGGAAGACGAGGAAGAGACAAAGAAAAATCAGCAGCTGACAGCAGAAGAACTGGAAGCTAAGAAAGTAAAAGAGGATAAGCAGTTTCGTTGGCTTCTTTACGGAACTGTAGCGGTATCTGTGGTGATTTCAGTGGCTGCATTTATGCTTCTGCCTTATGCACTTGCCAGCCTGATCCGTAAGGTAGGGGCATCGGAAGTGCTTGTAACCATTGCAGAAGCTTTTGTAAAGATGGCATTGTTTATGGGCTATATGCTCCTGATCTCCAGGATGAAGGATATCCAGAGAACCTTTATGTATCACGGAGCTGAACACAAATGTATCAACTGTGTGGAGCATGGGCTTCCCCTTACAGTAGAGAATGTACTGAAAAGCTCCAGACTGCACAGAAGGTGCGGCACCAGCTTTTTGTTTCTGGTTATGCTGGTAAGTATTTTCCTGCACTTTATTTTTGTGTTGGTACCAGGTTACTGGATGCGCCTGTTTGGACGTCTTCTGATGGTGCCTATTGTTGCAGGCGTTTCCTTTGAGATCATCCAGTGGGCAGGACGTACAGACAGCAAGTTTGCAGAGATCATGAGCAAGCCGGGACTGGCCATGCAGAAGTTTACAACCAAGGAGCCTACCGCAGATATGGCAGAGGTTGCCATTAAGGCAGTGGAAGCTGTATTTGACTGGAGAGCATATTTGAAAGAAGAGTTTGGCCTGGATGTACCTTTGGCAGAAGAGAAAGAATCATGAGTTCTTTTGAAGAATTACTGAAAAATGGGAAAAAGATCCTGGAGGGATCCGGAATCACAGAAGCCGGGCTGGATGCCTGGCTCCTTCTGGAATACGTGACCGGTAAAAACAGAGCCTGGTATTTTGCACATTCAGATGAAATGGCAGATTCAAAGGAAGCAATCCGGTATCAGGAACTGATCCGCAAAAGAAGCAGCCATATTCCATTACAGCATCTGACTCATCAGGCTTTTTTCATGGGATATGAATTTTATGTGGATCAGCATGTGCTGGTACCCAGGCAGGATACAGAGGTGCTGGTAGAGACAGCACTGGAAGCTATGCAAGGCCGGAAGGATCTGCAGATTCTTGATATGTGTACCGGGTCCGGATGTATTTTATTCAGTCTGCTTCTGGAAAAGCCGGACAGCACAGGTACAGGAGTGGATCTGTCTTTGGAGGCACTTGAAGTAGCAAGGAGGAACAGAAGGCAGCTAGAGCTGGATGGTCGGGCGGAGCTTTTACAAAGTGATCTGTTCTCTGCAAAGGAGCTTAAGGACGGCAGACAGTATGACATCCTTATTTCCAACCCACCGTACATTCCTACCAAAGAGATTGATACACTTATGGAAGAAGTAAAGTCTCATGATCCTAGGCTTGCCCTTGACGGTCATGAAGACGGTCTGTATTTTTACAGAAAGATCTGTACAGAGGGAAGGATATATTTGAAAAAAGGAGGTTGGCTCCTTTTTGAGATAGGTTGTGACCAGGGAAAGGATGTGGCAGAGCTTATGGAGGCTGCCGGTTTTTCTGAGGTACAGAGAAAGAAAGATCTGTCCGGTCTGGACAGAGTTGTATTTGGAAAATGGTAATTGTTGGTAACTATTTGACAGGAAGTAACTGTGAATGTATTGGACAGCTGCAATTGTTGTTTACACGGTATATGAGTAAGGAGACACTATGTTTGATAAATTGGATGATCTGCTTCTGCGATTTGAAGAGGTCCTGAATGAGCTTGGAGAACCACAGGTAACAGCCAATCAGGAGCGTTTCCAGAAGCTGATGAAAGAGCAGAGCGATCTGCAGCCTATCGTTGAGGCTTACAGAGAATATAAGAAAAATAAAGAAACCGTTCAGGACAGTCTTTCCATGCTGGAAGAGGAGAAGGACGAGGATATGCGGGAAATGCTGAAAGATGAATTGTCTGAGGCAAAGAAGAGGATCGAAGAACTGGAGCATGAGCTGAAGATTCTGTTGCTTCCCAAGGATCCTAATGATAATAAGAATGTTATCGTTGAGATCCGTGCAGGAGCAGGTGGAGATGAGGCGGCGCTTTTTGCTTCTGAGATCTACCGTATGTATGTAAAATATGCAGAATCAAGACGGTGGAAAACCGAAATGATGAGCCTGAATGAGAACGGGATCGGTGGTTTTAAGGAAGTTACCTTTATGATCAATGGTGCAGGGGCTTATTCCAGACTGAAATATGAAAGCGGCGTACACAGGGTACAGCGTGTGCCTGAAACGGAATCCGGCGGCAGGATACACACCTCTACCTGTACAGTGGCGATCATGCCGGAGGCAGAAGAGATCGATTTCCATCTGGATCTGAATGACTGTAAGTTTGATGTATTCCGTGCATCCGGTAATGGCGGCCAGTGTGTCAATACTACGGACTCTGCTGTACGTCTTACCCATATCCCTACAGGAATCGTGATTTCCTGTCAGGATGAAAAGTCCCAGCTGAAGAATAAAGACAAGGCTTTAAAGGTGCTGCGTTCCCGGTTGTATGAGATGGAACTGGCAAAGCAGCATGATGCAGAGGCTGAAGCCAGAAGAAGCCAGATCGGTACAGGAGACAGATCTGAGAAGATCCGTACCTACAATTTTCCACAGGGAAGGGTGACAGATCACAGGATCAAGCTTACGCTTCATCGTCTGGACAGTATCCTTGGAGGAGATCTGGATGAGATCATTGATAGTCTGATCGCGGCTGATCAGGCTGCTAAATTAAGCAAAATGAGTGAAGAGAACTGAACAGAGGCTGGCTTTCTGTTATAATGGTAATGAGGAAATCGGAAACAGATATATTTATTTACATGGAGGGTTGATTATGAAGAAAACAGCGTTGGCGATTATGGCAGCTGGTGTTGGCAGCAGATTTGGCAATGGGATCAAACAGCTTGCCCCGGTAGGACCGAAAGGTGAGATCATTATGGATTACTCTATTCGTGATGCACTGGAGGCAGGCTTTAACAAGATCGTATTTATTATCCGCAGGGATCTGGAAGAAGAATTTCGGGCTACCATCGGTGCCAGAGTAGAGAAGATCGCAGAAGTGGCTTATGCGTTCCAGGAGCTTGACGATCTGCCGGAAGGCTTTGAAAAACCAGAGGGACGTACAAAGCCATGGGGGACAGGCCAGGCGGTTTTATGTGCAAAGGATGTGCTTACAGAGCCCTTCGCCGTGATCAATGCAGATGATTACTACGGAAAAGAAGCCTACGTAAAGGTACATGATTATCTGGTATCAGAGCACCCGCAGGATGGGATCACCCATATCTGTATGGCAGGCTTCAGGTTGGGCAATACCTTAAGTGATAACGGAAGCGTTACCAGAGGAGTATGTCATGTAGAGGATGGCAGGCTTACCGGTGTAACGGAAACACATAACATTTTTAAAACAGAGACAGGAGCAGAATCAAGGGAAGAGGGCCATGTTACCCCGCTGGATACGTCCTCCCTTGTGTCTATGAATATGTGGGGACTGACTCCTGAGTTTATGGAGATCCTGCATAAAGGATTTATTGAATTCCTTGGAGATATGCAGCCGGGAGAGCTAAAAAATGAATATCTTCTTCCGGTGCTGATCGATGAACTTCTTCACGCAGGTAAGGTACAGGTAGATGTACTGGAATCCAGGGATACCTGGTTTGGTGTCACCTACCAGGAGGACAAAGAAGTGGTTATGAAGGCATTCAAAGATCTAACAGAAGCAGGCGTTTATCCGAACGGCCTGTATTGAGAGGAGACTTAAGCAATGGGAAAATATTTCGGAACAGATGGTTTTCGCGGAGAAGCAAATGTTAAGCTGACAGTAGATAATGCTTTTAAGGTTGGGCGTTACGTGGGATGGTATTATGGCCGGAAACACAAAGCAAAGATCGTGATCGGCAAGGATACCAGACGAAGCAGTTATATGTTTGAGTATGCGCTGGTAGCCGGACTTACAGCTTCAGGAGCAGATGCATATCTTCTTCATGTGACTACTACTCCCAGTGTTTCATTTGCAGTACGTACAGAGGATTTTGACTGCGGTATTATGATTTCAGCCAGCCATAACCCTTTTTATGATAATGGGATCAAGCTGTTAAACGGTAATGGGCAGAAAATCGAAGCAGAGATCGAAGCCAGGATCGAGGCATATCTGGACGGAGAGATCGAGGAGCTTCCACTGGCAACCGGTGCAGATATTGGACGTACTGTGGATTTTGCATCCGGACGTAACCGCTATATCGGTTATCTGATCTCTATCCCAAGCCGTGATTTCAAGAATGTAAGGGTTGGTCTGGATTGTGCAAACGGCAGTTCTTCCGCCATTGCAAAAAGTGTTTTTGATGCTCTTCAGGCAAAGACCTATGTGATCAATAATACACCGGATGGCACCAACATTAATACAAACTGTGGTTCCACCCATATTGAGGTTTTACAGAAATTTGTGGTAGACAAAGGGCTGGATATCGGATTTGCTTATGATGGGGATGCAGACCGCTGTATCGCTGTGGATCACAGAGGAAATGTGATCGATGGTGATAAGATCATGTATGTATGCGGTAAATACCTGAAAGAAGAAGGAAAGCTGAATGGAAATAAGGTTGTGACCACGGTTATGTCCAATCTTGGCCTTTACAAAGCTTTTGACCGGGAAGGCATAGGCTATGAACAGACTGCTGTAGGTGACAAATATGTTGCAGAGAATATGCTGGAAAATAATTACAGCATTGGAGGAGAGCAGTCCGGACATATTATTTTCAGCAGATATGCAGCTACAGGAGATGGTATCCTTACCTCTCTGATGCTGATGGAGGCATGCGTGGAAAAGAAAGCCACTCTTTGCGATCTGGCAAAGGAGATGAAGGTGTATCCCCAGGTGCTGAGAAATGTGCGTGTGGCTGACAAGCAGACTGCAAGGGAGAACCCAAAGGTGAAAGCAGCTGTTGAAAAGGCAGCAAAAGAGTTGGGAGATGGCGGACGTATCCTTGTCCGTGAAAGCGGTACAGAGCCTTTGATCCGTGTTATGGTGGAGGCTGAGTCTGATGAAACATGCCACAAATATGTAGACGATGTTGTAAAGGTGATAGAAGCTGAAGGACTGATCGTAGAATAAGATGAAAATAAAAAGAACAGCAGCGATTCTGGCAGCCTGTATGGGGATCAGTCTTCTTGCAGGCTGCGGGGATGACAATCAGAAAATTTTTGAACAGGCAGATAAAGACCTGGCACAGGGAAGCTATGAATATGCCAGAGAAGGATATCTTACTTCTGTGCAGAACAAAGTAAAGCTGCCCCTCTCTTACCGGGGCGCAGGGATTGCCAGCCTGCGTCTTGGAGATTACCAGGATGCCATCCAGAATTTTGTCAGTGCCCTTGCATGTGAGAATACAGGAAAGGCTCTTGCAAAGGATATCCTTGCTTATAAGGCTACAGCAGAGATAAAAGCCGGATCCTATGAAGATGCAATGGCAGACTGCCAGACACTGATCAAGGATCATGATATGGATGCAGATACCTGGTTTCTTGCCGGTAATGCAGCATTGCTGCTGGACTCCTATGAGGAAGCAGCTTCTGATTTTGGGAAATCCTTTGATGCAGATCCTACCTATGACCGGGCGATCCGGATTTACGGTATTTATCTTGATCAGGATATGGAAGCAGACGGTACAACTTATCTGGAAGCTGCTCTTAAAAAGGAAACCAAGGATTCAGAAAGTCATTGCGATAAGGGCCGGATCTATTATTACATGGAAGATTATGACAATGCCAGACAGGAACTGACCCAGGCTGCAAACGACGGAGAAGAGGAAGCAGATCTTCTTCTGGGAATGGTTTATCTGGCACAGAATGATATTTCCAATGCAAGGACCATGTTCCAGAATTATGTGGAAGCTTCTGTGGGAGATGGTGACACTAAAGATGGATACAGTCCGGCCAAAGGCTACAATGGCCTTGCCTTGTGCGATATTGCAGAGGGTAATTATGATTCTGCACTGACGAATATATCCAGCGGGATCACAGTTTCAGATACAGACGATCTGCAAAGCCTTCTGTTTAATGAAGTGATCGCCTATGAAAAGAAGCTGGATTTTGCATCTGCCCTTGATAAGGCGCAGACTTATGTGGGTATGTATCCGGATGATGCAGATGGGCAGAAGGAAGTGGCTTTTCTGAAAACAAGGACAGGAGCATAGATGGAATATATAAATGAGATTGAAGAACGGGTGATCCTGGTTGGTGTACAGGTAGGGGATGAGGATACACAGCAGTCCCTGGATGAACTGGAAGAGCTGGCAGATACAGCAGGAGCCATTACCACCGGTAAGATCATCCAGAGCCGTGAGGCTGTTCATCCGGGGACATATATCGGAAAGGGAAAGATAGAAGAGGTACGTTCTCTGATGCTGGCTGTGGATGCCACAGGCATTATCTGTGATGATGAGCTGTCCCCGGCACAGATGAATAATCTGGAGCATGAACTGGAATGCAAGGTTATGGACAGGACGCTTCTGATCCTGGATATTTTTGCAAAGCATGCAACCACAAGTGAAGGTAAGATCCAGGTAGAGCTGGCGCAGCTGCGGTACAGAAGTGCCCGCCTGGTGGGGCTTCGCGCTTCCTTATCCAGACTGGGAGGCGGTATTGGCACAAGAGGCCCGGGAGAGAAAAAGCTGGAAACAGACCGTCGTCTGATCCGCAAAAGGATCACTGCCCTGAAAGAAGAACTTTCCCAGGTGGAACGCCACCGGGAACTTTTGCGTACAGGCAGAAGCCGGGGAAATCTGAAGACTGCAGCTATTGTAGGATATACAAATGCAGGAAAGTCTACCCTTCTGAATGCATTAACAGGATCCCAGGTACTTTCCCAGGATAAGCTTTTTGCCACCCTGGATCCTACCACCAGGTCACTGACCCTGGAAGACGGGCAGCAGCTGCTTCTTACAGATACAGTGGGTTTTATCCGTAAGCTTCCCCACAATCTGGTGGAGGCCTTCAAAAGTACTTTGGAAGAAGCAAAGTATGCAGATTATATTATTCATGTGGCAGATGTTTCCAATCCGCAGGTTGAGCTGCAGATGCATGTGGTTTATGATACCTTAAGGGAATTGGGGGCAGATGGCAAGAAGACCATCACTGTTTTCAATAAACAGGATGTAGCCGGAGACGTGACGGTTCGCGATCTTCGGGCTGATTATACAGTTAAGACCTCTGCAAAGACAGGAGAAGGCCTGCAGGAACTGCAAGAACTGCTGGGAAAACTGATCTCAGAGGAACTGCTTTATGTAGAACGGGTATTTCCATATCAGGAAGCCGGGAAAATACAGCTGATCCGTGAGAACGGACAGCTTTTGTCAGAAGAATATACTGAAAATGGGATCCATGTGAAAGCCAGGGTCCCAAAAGAAATCTATCATAAAGTAATATAACAAAGCAGAAGACTCCCTAAATCCCTTAATTATTAAGGGCACTGAAAAACTTCCATTTTTTCTTAAGTGGAAGTTTTTCTTTTATATTTTTTCAATTTTTTTTTAGAAAAAGCACAAAAAAGCTATGGCTTACTCCATAGCCAGCTCTTCTAATCTTACTATTCGTTTTACATTT
>NZ_JAAITU010000045.1 GCF_013304385.1 Blautia glucerasea | reverse complement strand
TGTATTTCTTGCATCCAAGCAGGTTTCTGCAGAGAGTTATCTTTTTTCTCTTGTTTCTACATGATAGCAGACCATAGTGCCGGATTCTGACAAATCGTTTGGGTGGAACATGCATCATGAATCGACGGATGAATTCTTCTCCTGAAATTGTTTTCTCTTTCCAGCAGCCTTCGTTTTTATAGTCTTTTACTGCATATGTAACTGTCGTATCTGTCATGGATGTGATTCGCTGATTACTGATTGCTATCCTGTGGGTATATTTTCCAAGATAATTGATAACCGACTGTGCACCATTGAAAGTTTCTTTACAGTAAGTGACCCAGTTCTTTTCATAACACTTATCAATAAGTTCTTTAAAACGATAGCTGTTCTGATATTTCTCTGCTGTACCATGAAATTTAAGCTTAGAATCATTCCACAGGCTTTTTAACTCATCCAGATATTTTCCACGGAACACTTTTGAGATGACACCATATGGGAGAAAAAAATTTCCACCTGTTTCTTTCCATTTATTTTCATCATCAAGCCCACCTCCAAGAACAATGGTATGAATATGAGGATGATAATTCATTGCAGAGCCCCAGGTATGAAGAATGCAGATATACCCTATATCAGCTCCCAGGTACTTTGCATCTTTTGACAATTCATTCAATGTGGCTGAAGCAGCATGATACAGTGCATCATATAACAGCTTCTGGTTGCTGTAAATAATGGAATTCAATTCCTCAGGAACTGTGAATACTACATGATAATAGGGTGCATCCAATACGTTCTCTTTTTGTGCATCAATCCATTTCTCTTTCGGAAACTCCTGGCACATGGGACAGCATCTGCTTCTGCAGGAGTTGTTGTGAACACTGATACATCCGCAGTCCTCACAAACACTGATGTTTACACCAAAAACTCCTGTTTTACAGTTTCTGATGTGATAAGCCGTTTTTCTGTGATGAGCAGGAGGGTTACTCCTCTTTTCATAGGAAGGATAGAACCGTTCAAATACATCCTGTATCGTACATGATTTATCCATAATCATTCACCACCCATCTCATCAAATGGGCTTTTAATACCAAGCAGAGTTTTATTGCTTACATGCAGATAAATCTCTGTTGATTTTGGATCACGATGTCCCAAAAGAGCCTGAATATATTTTATATCGCAGCCTGACTCAAACAGATGACTTGCAAAACTATGACGCAAACAATGTGTGGAGACGTGTTTTTGAATGCCTGCTCTTTCGGCGCTTTCACGAAAAAACTGAATGACACTATCTTTTGTAAGATAATCCCCTGTCCATGAACTTGGGAACAGAATCCCTCTTGGCCTGCCACATTGAAACCAGTATTCTGTCAATATTTCAAGCGTCCGGTCTGCAAGCAAAGTATAACGGTCAGATCGGCTTTTTCCATCGCGGATGTGTATGGTTTTGTTCTTGCGTGAAATATCATCATAATGAAGGTGTGTGACTTCTGAAACACGAAGTCCACCTGAATACATAGTAGCGATCATAGCTTTATGCTTCAGATTTGGTGTAGCATCAAGAATAGCTGATATTTCTGCTTTTGTAAGCACCGCTGGTAACTTTCTGTCCCTTTTCATACGAGGTATGTCATCATCATCCCAATTCATCTTCAATACTTTTTTGTAAAAGAAGCGGATTCCTGAATGGTAGTGATTGTATGTTTCTGGTGAAATCCCGGAAAGTTTCTTTTCAGTTAGGAATGTATCAACATCGTCAGTTGTTAATGCATCTATATCCTTGGCTGTGTGGTTCAAAAAATGAGCAACACTGGTACAATATGCATGAATCGTGGAATCCTTGAGATTCCGTTTATTCGCAGCAGATCTAATCTGATTAAAAATTTCTTCGTACATAATAAAATCCTCCATGTAAAGTAAATCGTAAATGTATAAACACTGCTTACATGGAGGAGCATTAGCATAATAAAACTGCTTGCCAGAAAGGCAGCTCAATGGTATTCTTATCATAGGCAGTGGGGATGTCGATCCTGTTTGATTGTTGGTTGTGGTGACTTAACAATACTACTTGTAGGACTTGGTTTCCACTGCTTTTTAGGTCAGTTTACAAGGAACTACACGCAGACCACGAAACGGGGGCTGCTGACAACAAATAAAGGCTGAGTATCAAGCACCGGGAAAGTGCGGGATATTCAGCCTGTTTTGTTGTCAGGGGTTTCCAAAGGGGCTTGCCCCTTGGCACACGACTTTGCTTGCAAAGTGTAGTGTGTTATACGCTCTGTCGGCGTTGCTGCGAAAATGCGGTTGCCACCGGAGAGGGCAAGGGCATTTGAAGCAGCAGAAAAACAGGACTGTGATTGCGTGGCGTGGAGCCGCAAGCGCAAGGTTGGATTCATCAGCAGACAGGACGTATATGAAAACTCCCGTCCTTCGTCCCATGCCGGACTTCGGGACAAAATGTCCCGAACTTGTGGACATACTCCCGCAAAAATTGAAATGGGCGGGAAGCCATTTTAGGGCTTTCCCGCCTTGATTGCCCATCAGCAAAGACGGGCAGGACTGTCAACGGCGGCACATAAAATGTGCCGTTCATCTTGACCGTTGACTGGCTCGGCTGGCTTTGCTATTTTCCAGATAAAATGGTATTCATAGCGCAAATACGCCAAAAATTATTTACTTGTTCAAACTCAATTTTCAAATCTTGCTGAAAATGAGCGAGTAATGTTTGATTGTCCCATTCATATTGCGTATTGTTCCACGAGAGAAATCCCTCCACAAAAATTTTGTGATCAATATGAAATTGTAGAATACATTGCGTCGTTATAGATACGAATTTTTGAACATCGATGGAGGCAAACACACTATCAGGAACACCTGAAAATGCAACAAAAATTGCTCCACCAGAATGTGGACCTCTGTAATAACAATACTTATCAACTAAGCCGCAAGTTACGATAGACAGGTTATGCCCGTTGAATGTATCGTCCAATGTAAATTCTGCTGTCGTTAGTGGCTCTAAATTCCAGCGTTCCCCCACTACTTTTGCGTGTGTGGCTACCTGAATAATTTTCTCGGAAAATCCATTGATATTTTCCCATCCCCACAGCCATGTGTTACTTGATGTTGCCTCGCTTCCGATGAATTGAAGCGGATACTTTTGATTTCCAAAAAGTATTACGCCCTCTGAAAAATCAACATTCCAGTCCTGCCCCTTTACCACCTGCTCACTACAAGCAGTCTGTATTGCTATCATTTTACCTAAGCAAGCTGAAAACACTTGAAACCAATTTCCTGTATCAATATTGAGATGCTCAATCCAAATATTTTTTCTGTTATCCTGTTTTCTGTCTTTGCCCCAAAATCTCATCTGTATTTCCTCCGTAATACATTTCTTTTATTTCCTCCCTCGCTGTGGGGTTGGATTTTTCAGCAAGTCCGACTTCTGTGCAATCTTTTTCAGCCACTTCTTTTCTTCTTCGGACAGCTTCTTCAAATTCAATTTGAGCCGCTTACAGATAAACGCCAAAGCTGCTTGCTCCGGATCGCTGTCTGGGCTGGCGGTTTCCTCGGCGGTCTGCAAAAAATCTTCCAGAGGATTGTCCTCCGGGACGCTGAAAAAATCGTCCTTATGCGCTTCCCGCAGGTCAAGAGCTATCTTGTTTATGTCCTGCTGTATCACATAGCGGCAAAAGCTGTCATCATCAATATGGGCGGCGATAAGCTGTCTTAACTGCGGGTCAGACAAGCCGGGATTGTGCTGCTTCATAATGGTTGTGCTCACAGCGTCTACAATGGCGTTTGCACTCTGCACCTGTTTGCCAGCGATACCGTTTACATAGATTTCAAGGTCAGCCATGAGCCGGGGGAAATCCGGGTGTGCCGCCAGCTCACACAAGAGGGAATTATCCACCCGCCCACTTTTCAATAGTTCAATCATATCATCGCTCAAACGCAGGTCTGCAAGATCGGCGTTTGGGTGAATTCTTGTTTGGGACAGTCCCAGCAGATAATCGGCGGTCACGCCGTAAAACTTCGCCAGCTTGATAATGGCATAGTGGCTGATGTCCTTGAAGTCCTTTGCTTCATAACTGCCCAACGCAGACTTGGAGAGATTTACCTGTTCTTCAAGCTGCTCCAGCGTCAGCCCACGCTCCACCCGCAGGTCTTTCAATCGTTCTTGTATGTATAGTTCCATGCGCTCCCTCCCCTTGTCTGCTCGATAAATAGGAATTTCAAAAGTTCAAAGAAATCTGAAATCCAAAGTCTTTTTCACATTGAAAATTTTTCCCAATTTGCCTTACAAAATAATCTTCATCTTCTGGGAATACCACTTTTGTTATAGACCTTAATAAAGTCAATTTATCAACAGACTCTTTCAGTACAATTTCATATGTACTCCATCCATCTGTTACAGGCGAAGATATGTCATCAATCATATCTGAAAACAATTCATATCCGTTTATACATTGGTTCTTTGCTAATTGGCTAGCCCTAAATGAACATAACATTTTTTCAAGCATACTGTATTGTCTGCCGTTCAAACTTACCTGATATGTTTTCATGTAGCGTTTCTCCTCCCACTTTCGGTTTGTCCCCCTGTATTTAATTATTTTACCACAATTCCGAGAGCGTGGAAATAGCCTGTTTTTTAGACCGATTTCCCACCTTTCGGATATACGGCACAGGCGGTCAAAAAAGTGTAGACTTGAGATAGTTCATCGATGAACAGCACATTGAAAACAGAATGACCGTCCGAAAAGGAATACCCCGGCAGGGGAAGCACCGCATTTGCGTACCAACGGAGAAACACGCCGCCATTGTCGGGGTCCCCGCAAAGCCGCATGGCTTTGTGGGGAGAGGAGGAGCAGCGGAGCGAGTGAGTTTTGCCGCTTGCGGTGAAACGAACGATACGCAGCTTGCGACGACGAGGCAGGAAGCCTTTTCGGGGAGAACGGCTAAGGAAAAATGGAGGGAACACATGAGAGAGAACCCATATAAACGACTGCCGCCCATAGAGCGCAAGCCGGACGGTTCCCTTTACCGCATGACACCGACACAGAGGAAACAGGCAAACGCCCTGATCCGCCGGGAGTGCTGCAACTATGAGGACGGGAACTGTATGCTCCTGGACGATGGGGACGCCCACACCTGCCCCCAGGCCATTTCTTTCTCGGTCTGCTGCAAGTGGTTCCGCTGGTCTGTCTTACCACAAGCGGGTACGCTGGAAGCAGAGATTTTCCGGGGAAAGGACTTGAAATGCTGTGAGGTCTGCGGCGGCGTGTTCGTCCCAAAATCCAACCGGGCAAAATACTGCCCGGACTGCGCCGCCAGAGTTCACAGGCGGCAGAAAGCGGAAAGTGAACGGAAAAGGAGGTCGAGCGTGGACAATTAGGCAGGAAAAAAGCCTTGATTTATAAGGCTTCCAGAGGGCAGAACCGGGGCAGGTCATATAAAATATCGTCTGCCCCCGGAAATGCCGTTCTAACTGTCCACAAAGCACACTATGACAAACACGATTTATATTCATCAGCCGGAGAAATCGGTCAGCTTCACCCGGCTCCCGAATTTTCTCTTTGAAGCCCCTACATTTACGCCCCTGTCCAACGAAGCGAAGATACTGTATGCCTTTATCCTGCGCCGAACAGACCTATCCCGGAAAAATGGCTGGGCGGACGAATACGGGCGGATTTACCTCTACTATCCCATCAACGAGGTGGTGGAGCTGCTCCACTGTGGGCGACAGAAAGCGGTCAATACCCTGCGGGAGCTGCAATATGCCGGATTGGTAGAGATTCAGAAGCAGGGCTGTGGAAAACCCAACCGCATTTACCCAAAATCCTACGAAGCGGTTCCAAACACCGACTTCAAGAAATCCGGTTATGGAACGCGGTCGGACTGAAAACCGCACTCCACAAGTACGATAATCAATCCTCTTGAAGTACGAAAACCGGACGGTATATAGAAATACAGAGATTAAAACGATTTTATTTATATCTTATCCATTCCTATCCGATCCGAGATATTTTCTGCGGGATTTTCCTGTGGAAAAGTCCCGGAAAGGAATGGAATGGGGAAAGGAGTTTCATGGCACAACACGCAATTTTGCGATTTGAAAAACACAAGGGCAATCCGGCAAGACCGCTGGAAGCCCACCATGAGCGGCAAAAGGAACAGTACGCCAGCAATCCCGACATTGACACCAGCCGGAGCAAATACAACTTCCATATCGTTAAGCCAGAGGGCAGGTACTACCACTTCATTAAAAGCCGCATTGAACAAGCTGGCTGCCGTACCCGTAAGGACAGTACCCGGTTTGTGGATACGCTGATTACCGCCAGCCCGGAGTTTTTCAAGAAGAAGTCCCCAAAGGAAATACAGGAATTTTTCCAGAGGGCGGCTGATTTCTTAATCGAGCGGGTAGGGAAAGAAAATATCGTGTCGGCGGTGGTACACATGGACGAGAAAACGCCCCACCTGCATTTGGTCTTTGTCCCGCTGACAGAGGACAACCGCCTGTGTGCAAAGGAGATTATTGGGAACAGAGCCAACCTCACAAAATGGCAGGACGATTTTCACGCCTATATGGTGGAGAAATATCCAGACTTGGAGCGTGGGGAAAGTGCCAGCAAGACAGGCAGGAAGCATATCCCCACCCGTCTGTTCAAGCAGGCGGTCAATCTCTCCAAACAGGCAAGAGCCATTGAAGCTACGCTGGACGGTATTATCCCGTTCAATGCCGGAAAGAAGAAAGAGGAAGCCCTCTCCCTGCTGAAAAAGTGGTTTCCGCAGATGGAGAACTTCTCCGGGCAGCTCAAAAAATACAAGGTCACGATAAACGACCTTTTGGCAGAAAATGAACAGTTGGAAGCCAGAGCCAAAGCCAGCGAAAAGGGCAAGATGAAAGATACGATGGAACGGGCAAAGCTGGAAAGCGAGCTGCACGACATTCAGCGGCTGGTAGACCGTATCCCGCCGGAAGTGCTGGCAGAGCTGAAACGGCAGCAGCGGCACACAAGGGAACGGTGATTGATGACAGAAAACATTTCACGCCGCAGCATGGCGGCACTGCACTTTGAAAACTAAATACGGAGGTACTATGGAGCATATCAGATACAAGAAAGAAACCGAAGTCGTGACTTTTCAGGGAAAGGAAATCACACTGGAAAATCTCTCTCCGGTGTTCACGCCGGAGCAGGAAGCGGCAAAACGCCGGGAGCTGGAACAGCAGCTTTACGAGGTGTTCCGCAAGTATGCCGACAAACGGCAGAGAGAGGAAGCCGGGGCATAAGGTTTTCCGAAGCCATCGTTGATTTGCGGGGGTGCTGGCGGTATAATAAAACTGTCAGCAGCTCCGTTTCTTTTTTAAGAAAAGGAGCGACAATATGAACAATCGAATAGACGCAATCTATGCAAGACAATCGGTGGACAAAAAGGACAGCATTTCCATTGAAAGCCAGATTGAATTTTGCAAATATGAGTTGAAAGGCGGTAACTGCAAGGAATACACAGACAAGGGGTACAGCGGCAAGAACACAGACCGTCCGAAGTTTCAAGAACTGGTGCGGGACATCAAACGGGGCTTGATTGCAAAGGTCGTGGTTTACAAGCTCGACCGTATCAGCCGTTCCATTCTGGACTTTGCTAACATGATGGAGCTGTTCCAACAGTACAATGTGGAGTTTGTGTCCTCTACGGAGAAGTTTGATACCTCCACCCCGATGGGGCGGGCGATGCTGAATATCTGTATCGTGTTCGCCCAACTTGAGAGGGAAACCATACAGAAGCGGGTGACGGACGCTTACTACTCCCGCAGTCAGCGGGGCTTCAAGATGGGCGGGAAAGCCCCTTACGGCTTCCATACAGAGCCGATTAAGATGGACGGTATCAACACAAAGAAGCTGGTGGTAAACCCGGACGAAGCGGCAAATATCCGGCTGATGTTTGAGATGTACGCCCAGCCCACTACCTCCTACGGGGACATTACCCGGCACTTTGCCGAACAGGGGATTTTGTTCCATGGCAAAGAGCTGATACGCCCTACGCTGGCGCAGATGTTACGCAATCCCGTCTATGTGCAGGCAGACCTTGATGTGTACGAGTTTTTCAAAAGTCAAGGGGCAGTCCTGGTCAATGACGCTGCCGATTTTACGGGTATGAACGGCTGCTATCTGTATCAAGGGCGGGATGTGAAGCCCAGCAAAAAGAACGACTTGAAAGACCAAATGCTGGTACTGGCTCCCCATGAGGGCATTGTTCCCTCCGACATCTGGCTGACCTGCCGTAAGAAGCTGATGAACAACATGAAAATCCAGTCTGCCCGGAAAGCCACCCACACATGGCTGGCGGGAAAAATCAAGTGCGGGAACTGCGGGTATGCTCTTATGAGTATCTTCAATCCCTCCGGCAAGCAATACCTTCGCTGTACGAAACGGCTGGATAACAAGAGTTGTCCGGGGTGCGGGAAAATCATTACTTCGGAACTGGAAGCGGTTGTTTATCAGCAGATGGTAAAGAAACTGGCAAGCTACAAGACGCTGACAGGCAGAAAGAAAGCGGCAAAGGCAAACCCGAAAATTGCAGCACTGCAAGTGGAGCTTGCCCATGTGGACAGCGAGATTGAAAAGCTGGTGGACAGTCTGACGGGCGCAAACAATGTCCTGCTCTCCTATGTGAATGTGAAGATAGCAGAACTGGACGGACGCAAGCAGGAACTTCTGGCGAGGATAGCGGAGCTGACGGTGGAAGCCATCAGCCCGGAACAGGTCAGCCAGATTTCCGGCTACCTCGACACTTGGGAGAATGTATCCTTTGACGACAAGCGGCGGGTGGTGGATTTGATGATTACCACCATAGCCGCTACAAACGACAGCTTGAACATCACATGGAAAATCTGACGGGCGGAACCCCTCCCGTCAGATACCTACTCTGTGTAGTCCCTTGTAAACTGTACTTTATTAAAGTATAAAGAAAAACTGCGCCATAGCCTTGGCAGGCCATCGCGCAGCGATTTTGTTCAACTTGAATTGGTACTTGGTGTTTGGCTTTAATTTCTTGATCTGGAAAGGCCTGCCATTTTTTACTGTGGTTTTTAATACCCATTTCTTTCCGGATTTCATATAAACTTTTACCGGCTGGGAAGCAGAAGGATAAATGCTGTCTCCAATCTGACATTTGTTAAAGAGAATCTTATTATAATAGCTGGTTACATCACTGACCACAGGTGCAGCTGCTTTTCCGATGATGTCCACATTGTTGGAAAGAACACCAGCCTCTGTTTTTACTGAAAGCCGTGTATAACCATAAGTATAATGAGCCCAGGATGCAATACCGTAAGTGATGGTGAATGTTGCCTGATTCTGTCCTTCTACATTGCCGCTGATCAGGTAATCACTGCCAGGAATGTTGCCGTCTGCAAGAATACAGGACAGCTTGTCATCGCTGTTGGCGGGCACGGTGGTGGCAGTAATGGTAAAGGTCTTTGCCTTTTTCTTAATTCTGGAATCGAAGGAAGGGTTGGAAGAGGAGCAAGTGAGAGTCACACCTGTAGCCTGGATATATTCTCTTCCGCTAATGTTCAAAGTGAAGACTTCTGTTCTGGCCGGGGTGCTTTGTCTTCGTGTGTAGGCAAGCTTCAGCACATAATCTCCTGCATCCAGTATACCGGAGAAATGGTCAGCGGATGCATCGGATTCCAGTTTTGCCATATGGGAGGTGGAATTATCCTTGGAGTAAACCCATGCGGTCACCTGGTTTTTGTTATTACTGATCAGTTCCAGATTTACGTAACGCTTGGTTGCCAGGGAAAGAGAAAAATATCTGGCATTTTCGTCGGGATTAAGGCCATAATCCATTAACGCACCTGAAATGGAGCCTTCCACAGGGATTGGCTGCGCCTGGACAAAAGCTTTGCCGCCGATGTCAGAAATATTGGAACGGGTGGCTGTAAGCATACAGGAAGAGCCGGATGAATAGTCCGAACGGAAGATAAAAGTCATAGATATGGTTTCCCCTGGTTCTAGGATCACAAAGCCGGAGGAAGTATTAGTAACTGAATTTTCGATCCATTCAAATTGTTTTAATTTTGGAGGGGTGACTACTTTTGTGCGGGCAACGGATCGCTGGATATCCAGACGCATGGGAATAGTGGTCTGGTTACGAATGGTGGTGACTGATTCTTTGCCCCTGTAGTCTTCCCCAAAGGCAATCCGGTAAGTGTCTGGTCCGGTAATGATAAATGAATGATTATAATCCTGGGCCTTAACCGGAACGGAGATGATGCAAAGCACCGCCAGTATGGCCATTACCAGCGAAAGAAGCTTTGTGGTTTGTCGGTTTGTCTTTTTCATATTCATACCTCCTGAAAAATGTTATTTTCTGTTCTGTGTATCATATGACAGGACAGAATCTCCTCTATATAATTATATAACTTCAGAGAAAAATAACATCACCTGAAAGGATGATAAGGAAAAACAAAACTGGGATTACAGTGAATGGAGAACGGTGATAAATCAGGGAATACTTACCACGATTCCGCGGATCCGGGCTTCAATGGCCAGTTCAGTCCTGTTTTTATAGCCGGTTTTATCAAGCATGTGCTGGATATGGGATTTGACAGTGTTCTCGGAAATGCCCAGCTCACCGGCAATGGAAGAATTGGACATACCTCTGGTCATCAGGCGGAGCACTTCCAGTTCCCTCTGAGTAAATTCTGTATTGCTGGAGAGCCCCAGCTTTACCTTGGGCGGCTGATCCGGATATACAGAATCGCCGTTCATGGTACAGTCCATTACCTCTAAAATCGTTTCTTTAGAAGACTCTTTGTACCAGAAGCTTTCGATTCCGATTTCCCTGGCACGTTTCAGCCAGGAGGCTTCTGCCATAGAGGTAACAGCAATGATCCGGATCCAGGGACGGATAGCTTTGATCCTGGCTGCTGTTTCCAGACCGTTTTCCCCATCAGGCATCAGGATATCCATCAGAATCAGGTCTGCAGAAACAGCCTGTACAAGGGACAGAGCCTGCTGACCGGAACTGGCGGTACCGGCCAGCTGATACCGGCCACTGCTTTTTATGTACAGCTCAAAAAGCTGTCTTGCCATATATTGGTCATCTACAATGATCACATTTATTTTTCGCAATTAAGATTCTCCTTTTGGAATTTCTATATATAATACAAAGGCCGGGGCGCTGGATATTTCCATACTGCCATGTGCTTTTGCAATAGCTGCCCGCAGATTTTTAAGGCCGCCCTTTTCCACGATTTTTCCGGAAGGAGGGGTTCCGTCGTTGGTAAAGCTGGCACAAATCCTGTCAGGTGTTTCACTAATTTGAAGATATACATGGGTTCCATGGGCATGCCTGGCAGTATTGTTTATACACTCTTTCAAGGCCGCAAGAAGCAGTTCAGAACCTTTGCTATGAGAAAGAGGCAGCTTAGAACATCCTTCCACGTGGATCCCGAGAGTTTGGGCAGCAGTGAGAACCTTGTCCAGGCTGTCAGTGCTTTCAGGGGAGATGCCCTGCTCCATGGCAGAGACAATATATTCCCACAAAGGCACAAGCTGTTGTCTGCTGCGTTTGTCGCCAGGCTGCTCCAGATAAATGCGGAAAGACAGAAGCGCTCTTCCGATTTCATCATGCAGCTTTACTCTGGCGGCCAGATTTTCTTTTTCCCGGGTAACTTTTTCTACTTCATAACTGAAAAGCCGCAGGTGCTCATTTACCTGATTCAACTGGTCATTCTGCTGTTTCAGCTTTTGATTTAAAAGATATTGTTGTGTCACATTACAGGCAGAGAACTGCCATATACTGTCTTTTTTCAGGGACAATTCCCTGCGGCGGAAATCCCAGACCGTACCATCAGGAAACTGAAGAGTAACCGTTGTTCCTGTGGAAATGTTGTGGATTTTCTTATTGTACTCCTGAACCTGCAGAGAATGCCAGAAAAAATTGGTATTTTGAAGCCTTGTTCCCAGAAGCTGACTGCAAAGCTGTTCCATACGTGTATTGATAAGGAGAGGAACACCACTTTGCCGTGCAAAACAGACTCCGTCCGGAAGGGCGTCAAAGCTTTCTTTGATGGTACCTGGATTAAGGCGTTTTTTCTGCTGTCTGTACAAAGAGCAGCCAAATAATCCCTCAAATAACGCTAAAATGCTCAATAGTCCGGGAACTGCGATCCAGGGCAGAGAACCGGTAAGCTGTGCCAAAAAGGTTGGAGAAAGCTTCTGGGAACCGTCACGGCCCAGATCGCAAAGGCCTTGCATGAACAGGATGCAAAGACAGCATAAAACACCTCCGATCCACTGACTTTTTCGGGAAAATCCGTGGAGCAGGCTGGTTATCATAAAACAGACAGCAAGGGTCATTAAAAGGATGCTGCAAAGTCCCATAAAGGCATGAAAAGAAGATGAAAGCTGTGCATAATGGCTCATGTGGTATCACCTCCCTTAAAATCCCTGGCATTAAAGGTCACAGTAAGGAACAGGGTATCCGGATCGGATTCTGTTTTCACAGTTCCGCCTAAAGCCTGGATTTGCTTTGCGGCAGGAAGCAGAGGGAATATGTTTTCCGGGCAACTTGTTTCCATATAAAAATGAATCGTTTCCGTAATGGTCAGTTGGAGCATCAGGGCCTGTGTATCTGGAAGGCAGGCTTCCAGAACTTGCTGGAAAAGCTGGTATATGGCAAGAGCGTATACACCAGGAATAGAAAACTCATCCTGATAAGTGCCATAGGCTGTTATGTGGGATAGCCGGACATATTCCAGAGATTCAGCAAGGGAAAGAGAAAGTTCTTTTCCGGGTATCCAGTCCTGTTGATTGATAAGGAGCAGAAGATTTGCTCTTCGCTTTATGTAAACCATTAAAACGGAGGCATATTTCATTTTATTTTCAAAAGCATATTCATTTTCCGGAAGATCTGCCAGAATCGTATGCAGCATAAAAAGCTGGTGGGAAACATCCTGGGAAATCCGGTCGTACAGCTGATTTTGCTGTTGAATGGAGGCTTTCTTCTCCGCCAGCCGGTTCTCGCCTTCCAGAATGGAATTTTGTTCCGCCATAACATCTCCCAGGTTAGCCAGAGCTTTGTTGATCTGCTGGATCTGGGAAAGATCTGTCAGCCAGTAACCATAGCCGCCATGGATCTGATGGCTGTTCAGGACCATATTGCTGTCTGCAAGGGTAACAGGGGAGGACAAGGCGGCAAGAACCTGTGTTTCTGTAACTGGAAGGCTTTTCTCTGACTGATAGCAGATCTTACCCTGCATATCCATGATCCCGGCGCCTAGATCAGAAACTTTCCACATAAGGGAATACTGATCATTGGATGGAAAAAGTCCTGCCTGTATTAAAGCCTCCATAAAGGCTGGAAACAGGAAGGTGATCATATCCGTTGTTTTGAAAAGCCGCTGCAGGGGAGAATAAGGATCCTTAAGAAACAGGATCAGGTAAATCAGGGCAGCAGCCAGAGGGATACAAGGCATCCATATATTTCTACGGCAATCCAGAGAAATACAATGCACAAATGAAAGAATCAGAATTGCTCCGAACATAACTGCCAGCCAGATCAGGGAAGCAATATAAAAAGGTCCGTATGAATAAGGCTCATCTTCCACCCAATGGGAAATGCTGCCGGAAAAACGGAATGCCAGCTGGTGCAGATCATTGGTAAGGATACCCAGAACGATGAGAAGTGCAGGGATGTGCAGCAGCTTCCATTTGGGAGAAATGGAACAGCCGTAAGGCTTTCCGGTATATAACACAGCAAAAAACATAAAAAGTACCACATAGGTCTGGGGAAAATAGTAAAGATACCAGATATATCGAGCTGCAGGAGTATTTTCCGGGATAAATATATATTTTGTTGTACGGATAACCATTAGGAAAACGATCAGCAAAGCTGCAAAAACCAGATAGCTGCGTTCTTCTTTGCGCAGCAGGCGGAGCCGCAGCTGGGTCAGCCAGATCAGCACAGCAGTAATGTAAAGAACACAGATCAGGGAGTTGCTTGATACATTGGGAAAATGATGCCTGGTAAGGCGTATCAGACCGGGGGATAAGGCAAGTATAACACACAGGATATTCAAAAATTTTGTCTTTTTGCTGCTGTACATGATTTTCCTCCTTTCCCAATACTAATAGTTATTTACGAAACAATGTATTAGTTTTGTTTATCATAGCATGGGGTGAGCAGAGTGACAAGCAGTGTACATTTGAAAAATGGTATAGAAAAATGGCAATTTAATACGTTAAAACTTCATTATATGAGAATTTAACCTTGACACAGGAATGTGTTTGGCATTACAATAGCAAGAAAGTAAATGAAGAAGAACGAAAGAAGCTTACAGACGCAGGGGTCTGATCCAGTGGGTCAGTCTGCGTCTGTTTTGTATATGTGGATGGGAGAGGTAATATGGAAGAAAAACAGGATGTACTGTTGGAAATGAAGGATCTGTCGATTTCCTTTTATAATAAGACAGGAGAGATCCAGGCAGTACGTGGTATCAGTTATACATTACATAAGGGTGAGGTGTTAGGAATCGTTGGCGAGTCCGGAAGCGGCAAGTCTGTTTCCAGCCACGGTATTTTAAGGCTGACCCCGGATACAGGAAAAGTGAAGCAAGGGGAGATCCTTTTTCATGGAAAGGACATTCTGAAAATGTCCAAGAAGGAATTGCAGGAACTGAGGGGCAATAAGATCGCCATGATTTTCCAGGATCCTATGACTTCCCTGGATCCGCTGTTTACTGTTGAATATCAATTGAATGAATCTTTGAAAAAGCATACAGATCTGGACGGTAACGGCCGCAGACTCAGGATGATCCATCTGCTGGAGCTGGTAGGGATCAATCAGCCGGAGCGAAGACTGAAGCAGTATCCATATGAGTTTTCAGGCGGTATGCGGCAGCGTGTGATGATCGCTATGGCACTTTCCTGTGATCCTGAGCTTCTGATCGCAGATGAGCCTACCACAGCTTTGGATGTTACCATTCAGGCCCAGATCGTTGAGCTTTTAAAGGAACTGAAGGATAAACTGGGTATGGCGATCATCTTTATCACTCATGACCTTGGAGTGGTATCTGAGATCTGTGACAAGATCATTGTTATGTACGCAGGGAAGATCGTGGAGGAAGGTACCAGCCGTCAGATCTTTTATCAGAGATGCCATCCGTATACTGAGGGGCTTCTGGCCTCTGTGCCTAAGCTGGACAGTGATGTAAACGAAAAGCTGAAGCCTATCAAGGGAAATCCGCCGGATATGAGCTGTGTGAAGCCAGGCTGTGCGTTTGCACCCAGATGCAGCTGCGCTATGCAGATCTGTGTCAAGGAAGAGCCGCCCCAGTATGAGCTGGATGACACACATGTGGTATCCTGCTGGCAGACCATTAAAAAAGCATTGCAGGATGCATAAAGGATAGGATGGACAAGAGTATGGGAAACAATGAAATTCAAAAAGGAGAGATCCTCCTTCAGGTAAAAAATCTTAAGAAATATTATCCGGTGCGTACCGGATTTGTAAAAAAGACAGATTTAAAGGCTGTAGATGATGTAAGCTTTTTTGTACGCAAGGGTGAGACCCTTGGGATCGTAGGGGAAAGCGGATGTGGCAAGACCACTCTTGGAAGGACAGTGCTCCGTCTGGAAGAGCCTACCTCCGGAGATATCATCTATGAAAATGAATCCATTATCGGTAAAGATATGAAGGAATACCGCAAAAAGATGCAGATCGTATTTCAGGATCCGTATGCATCTTTGGATCCGAGGAAGACGGTATCCGATATTATTGGTGAGGCAATGGATCTGCAGAAACTTTGCAGCAGCAAGAATGAACGCCGTGAGCGTGTGCTGGAGCTGATGAAGCTGGTAGGACTGAATGCAGAGTTTTATAACCGTTTTCCACATGAGTTTTCCGGTGGCCAGAGACAGCGTATCGGGATTGCGAGAGCACTTGCAGTAAACCCGGGATTTATTATCTGTGACGAGCCGGTATCTGCTTTGGATGTGTCTATCCAGGCGCAGATCATCAATATGCTGGAAGAACTTCAGGAAACCAAAAACCTTACATATCTTTTTATTGCACATGACCTGGCTGTTGTGAAACATATCAGCACCAGGATCGGAGTTATGTATCTTGGTCATCTTGTAGAATTGGCTGACAGTGCAGAACTTTACCGTAATCCGCTCCACCCGTATACAGAGATGCTGTTGTCTGCAATTCCTATCGCAGATCCGGATTTATCCGCAACAAGGAAAAGGATACGACTGGAAGGAGAGGTGCCAAGCCCCTTGAATCCTCCGTCAGGCTGTCCGTTCAGGACCAGATGCCCCAAAGCGTATCAGGCCTGCCGTGAGAGTATGCCTCCCCTTCGGGAAGTGGCACCCGGACATTTTGCAGCATGCCATAATGCATAACAAGGAGAATCAAAATGCAGACTTCAAGATATATTGTTAAGCGAGTGCTGCTGGCATTCGTCAGTATCTTCGCGATTATTACCATTACTTATTTTTTAATGAATCTGATGCCTGGAGACCCGTTTATGTCTGAAAAGGCTTCTGAAGAGAACAGGGCGATCCTGATTGCAAAATACGGACTGGATCAGCCGGTGTATGTACAGTATGGAAAGTACCTGACCAATCTTCTTAAGGGAGATATGGGTACCAGCTACGTTCTTCAGAAAGGCCGTGCAGTAAAGGATATTATTTTCCAGTCCTTTGCAGTATCCATGGGACTTGGTGTAAGGGCGTTGATCCTTGCAATTGTATGCGGGATCATTCTTGGATGTATCGCAGGCCTTTGTAAAGATAAATGGCCGGATGCGGTGATCCGTGTATTCTCGTCCATTGGTATTTCCATGCCGGGGTATGTAATTGCTTCTGCGCTGATGATTTTTCTGGCAGTAAGCTTTAAGGTGCTTCCGGTGAGCTACAATAAGCCAGGCGGATGGATCATGCCTATGGTCACACTTGCCATTTATCCTACTTCGTATCTGACCCGTCTGACAAGGGCCAGTATCCTGGAGGTTATGAACCAGGATTACCTTCGTACAGAGAGGGCGAAGGGAATGTCTGAATTTGTGGTTGTATTTGTCCACGCATTGAAGAATTCCCTGATTCCTGTTATCACATACCTGGGACCTCTTACGGCATCCATTCTTACCGGTGGTTTTGTTGCAGAGAGCGTATTCAGTGTTCCCGGGCTTGGAAGATATTTTGTCAGTTCCATCAGCAGCAGGGATTACACCATGATCATGGGTGTGACCATCTTCTACTCAGCACTGATCGTATTTATGAACCTGATCTGTGATATCCTGTACAAGATCGTAGACCCAAGAATAAAGTTGGATTAATTAAAGGAAGACGTCATGAAGAACATTTTAAGCATACAAAACAAAATTTCACCGGAAGACTTTGCTCCCCTGGATGAAAACTATTTTAAAGAGGAATCTCTTGATACGGAGGAGATCGGATACTGGAAGGCCAGCTGGATCCGTCTGAAGTCCAACAAGATCGCCATTGCAGCCCTTGTTGTGATCGTGATCATGTTTATCTTTGCATTTATAGGCCCCCTTCTTTCCCCATATTCCTATGACCAGCAGGTAAGAGGCGATGAAGCACTTTGGCCCTGCCTGAAGCATCCCTTTGGTACAGATCGTCTTGGCCGTGACATTCTGGTACGTTGTATGATCGGTACCAGGATTTCTATGGTGGTGGGTCTTGTATCAGCCGTGATCGTTATGATCGTGGGAAGTATTTACGGAGCGATTTCCGGACTGGTTGGCGGTAAGGTGGATATCGTGATGATGCGTATCGTAGATATCATTTATTCTGTACCTGAGATCCTGCTGATCGTTGTTATCAAAATGGTGATCAGTGAGCCATTGCAGTCATTGATCGATACGGTACCTATGTTTCACGGATTGCAGAAGATCGGTTCCGGTCTGATCGCCATATTCATTGTATATGGATGTTTGTACTGGGTTGGTATGGCCAGGATCGTCCGTGGCCAGATCCTTCAGCTGAAGACACTGGACTTTGTTACAGCAGCGGAAGCTCTTGGATGCGGAAAAGCAACCATGATCAAAGAGCATCTTCTTCCCAACTGTATTGGCCAGCTGATCGCTACTGTTATGCTTCAGATCCCATCGGCGATTTTTACTGAGGCATTCTTAAGCTACCTGGGAATTGGTGTTTCCGCACCGATGGCCAGCCTTGGTTCCCTTACTTCTGAAGCATTAAATGGTATCACCACATATCCATACCGTGTTATTTTCCCTGCGCTTCTGATCAGTTTGATCATCCTTTCCTTTAACCTGTTCGGTGACGGATTAAGGGATGCATTGGATCCGAAGATGAAGAAATAATATAACATCAGAGCTTCTGTCTTAGGAGTCCTAATATCAGATCATTTTGAAAAAAAATTGATATATGTTTCCGCTTGCGGAGTATATATAAAGATGTCAGGGAAAGGCCTTTAGCCTGACGCTGATATGAAAAACCTATCAAAAGGAGGAATAATTATGAAAAAGCTCACAAAATTAGTTTCAGCGCTTACGATTGCAGGTCTTGCAGCAACCACTGTCCCCATGAACGTATGGGCAGATGGGGATAAGATCGAGATTTCCGTTACCGGCGGTGGAGAAGATTCCATGCAGCTGAATACAGCTACCAGTGGATTCCTGAATGGACTCTCAGCATTAAGACATCTTTACGAAGGTCTTTACAAGCTGGATGCCAACGGAGAGATTGCTCTTGGACAGGCAGCTTCTGTAGAGCAGAGCGATGATAATCTCACATGGACCTTTACATTGAGAGATGACATCACCTGGTCTGACGGACAGGCTGTAACAGCAAATGATTTTGTTTTTGGATTTGACAATCTGGCAGCACAGGGCGGCGACTACTGTACCATGATTTCTGATATTGTGGACAGCTATGAAGCAACCGATGACAAAACTCTGGTACTTCATCTGAAACATGCGTGCTCATATCTTCCTTCTGTTCTTGCATTCCCGTCTACTTATCCGGCAAGACAGGATTATGTAGAAGAGTACGGAGATGCTTATGCAACAGATCCGGATAAAGCAGTTTATAACGGACCTTATGAAATGGAAAGCTGGGCACATGAGTCAGAAGTTGTTATGAAGCTTCGTGATGACTATTATGATGCAGACCAGATCCAGGTTGGCACCATCAACTGGGAACTGATCACAGAGGAAAGCTCTGCGCTTGCTTCCTTTGAGAGTGGTGATTATGTATATTCCGATATGTGTCCGGATGAGGAGAAGCCTCGTATGGAAGGCAACGGACTGGTTTACACAGAAGGAAATAACAACTACTGTGTAATGTTTAACCTTGGCGACAAAGGAAATGAAGTTCTGAAGGATGTAAATGTTCGTAAAGCTTTGTCTCTGACCATCGACAGAGAGAGGATCATGAATATCCGTGGTCTGAATGATGAGGTTGGTGTAACACTTGCCTGCAGAGGTTATGAGAACGCTGACGGCACAGATTTCGTAGATTACTGTGATCCATGGGAAGATGTGGAAGCATATGATGAGAACTGTGAGACAGCAAAACAGCTTCTTGCAGAGGCAGGATATGAGGATGGGAAAGGCTTCCCGGCTCTTACCTACATTGTAAACAACGACAGCCGTAAAGAGATCGCAGAAGCAATCGTTAATGACTGGAAAGAGGTTCTGGGTATTGATTCCATTACAGTAGAGAAGGTTGAGAACTTTTCCGCAGCAAGAAACTCTGGTGACTACGACCTGGCTTATTATGGATGGTTTATGGATTACAAGGATCTGTCAAATATGTATGACTCCATGTATGCAACTGCAAATTCTAACTCCTTCTATCAGGGAGATGAGTATGACGCAGCTTTCTTAAAGGCTACCAGTGCTGCCACAGAGGAAGAGCAGTGGGAAGGCTACAAGGAATGTGATGAGATCCTGGCAAGAGATCTGCCTGTAAGCGTAATCCTTCATTCTATGAGTACTTATCTGTTTGATGACACAAATTATGAAGGCCTTGTATACAGCTGTGGTAACTTTGTATTTACTTACCTCAAAGCACTTTAATAAAATGATGCAGGTAAAAAGCCAAAGGCGGCTGGTATACTGCTGACAGAAAATAAGGGCTGTCGTCTTAGGGAATCCGGCATGATTTCGGGAAAACCAGAGGCGGCAGCCTTTTTTAAGGAGTAAATAAGATTATGAAACTGAAAGAAATTGCAATCGGGTACATTGAAATTCCACTTGTTACCCCATTTAAGACAGCCCTCCGTACAGTAAACAGTGTGAATGATCTGATCGTAAAGGTAACAGCAGAGGATGGGACAGAAGGCTACGGGGAAGCACCGCCTACAGCCGTGATCACCGGAGACACGAAAGAGTCCATAGAGGCAGCCATCCGTTATTATATTGCCCCTTCCATTACAGGGATGGATCTGGACGACCTTCCGTCTATTATGGCAAAAATGGAAAAGTGTCTTGCCAAAAATACTACTGCAAAGGCAGCTGTGGACATTGCGCTTTATGATCTTTATGCAAAGCTCCAGAAAAAGCCGCTTTTCAGGCTTCTTGGGGAAAAAGACCCTTCTGCGGTAAAAACAGAACTGGAAACAGATATTACCATCAGCGTAAATGATACAGATGAAATGGTAAGGGACAGCGTAAAAGCAGTTGGGGAAGGCTTCCGTATCCTGAAGGTCAAAGTAGGAAAAGGCGGTGAGAAGGATGTGGAGCGTATCCGTGAGATCCGCAAGGCAGTGGGGAAAGACGTGGTGATCCGCGTGGATGCCAACCAGGGCTGGACCAGGGAAGAAGCAGTTTCTACCATTACAGCTATGGAGGACGCAGGTCTGGGGATCGAATTGGTGGAGCAGCCGGTATCCTATCATGATTTTAAAGGGATGCAGTATGTAACTGCCCATGTACAGACCCCGATCCTTGCAGATGAAAGCGTATTTTCCTATGAGGACGGTGTGCGTGTGATGGAAGAGCATGGGGCAGACCTGGTAAACATCAAGCTGATGAAAACAGGCGGTATCCATGAGGCAGTGAAGATCTGTGACGCAGCCGATCGATTCGGCATTAAATGTATGATCGGATGCATGCTGGAAAGCAAGGTTTCCGTCAGCGCAGGAGTACATCTGGCTGCTGCACGTTCCTGTGTAACTATGGCAGACCTGGATGGCCCGTCATTATGTAAAGTGGATCCTTATGAAGGAGGCCCGGTATATCAGGGACCAAAGATCTTATTAAGTGAAGATTATGGGATCGGGATCACCAAAGTTCCGGTAAAGTTTGAAAGGATCTGAAACAGAAAAAATCTAAAAAAATATCTAAAACAGAAAAGATCTGAAATAGAAAGGATCTGAAACATGAAAGAGTATCTTGCAATTGTGACTGCAGAGCATGCTTATCTTAGGGCAGAGGCTGAAAATGAAAATGGAGAAAACTTAAGCGGAATCGAAGATGAGATTTTCTCCGGATGGGCTGTGAAGGTATTAGAAAAGCTTCCTGGAAAGCAGTATCTGAAGATAGAAACCCATTATGGATATTCCGGTTATGTAAAAGAAGAAGAAATAAAACCCATCACAGAAGAAGAGTTGGAAAAACGGCAGGATAAAGATCGGTTTTTCAGGCTGGGGATCTCAGAAGCAGATCTTCTGGATGCACCAAAGGTGCAGGGACTTCCGCTGGAGCTTTTATTGAAAAGCTGTATCGTAGAGCTTCTGGAAAAA
This sequence comes from Blautia glucerasea, assembly GCF_013304385.1. Classification (GTDB taxonomy): domain Bacteria; phylum Bacillota; class Clostridia; order Lachnospirales; family Lachnospiraceae; genus Blautia_A; species Blautia_A ammoniilytica. The sequence goes on along the minus strand of NZ_JAAITU010000045.1, from coordinate 8,078 downwards.
GAAGTTGTTCCAGGCTGGAGTAAGGTACGAAGTGGGGCAGGACGGGAAGGTTTCATCCATACCGTGAATCTTCGTGAAAGAAAAGAGGATGATGGCTATCTGTCAGAGAAAAATACAGAAGGAAAAGGCTATTTTCACGCAATGAGACAAAGACTTGCAGTAGAAGAAGAGACCTTCCGTGAGAGGATAAAGGAAAGCGCACTGGAATACATGGGCACCCAGTATCGCTGGGGCGGGAAATCTTCTCAGGGAATCGACTGTTCCGGACTTACTTTTATGAGTTACCTGAACAGTGGGCTTCTGATCTACAGGGATGCGTCAATTCGTGAAGAATTTCCAGTGTCTCCGGTGAAACAGGAGGATCTGAAAACAGGAGATCTGATCTTTTTTCCGGGACATGTGGCCCTTTACCTTGGCAATGGAAAGTACATCCATTCCACAGGCTATGTGAAAACACCTTATGTAACCATCAACAGTCTGCGGGAAGAGGATGAAGATTACAGGGAAGACCTGGCACAGAAAATAACAGGATGTGGGAGTGTATTTATATGAGAAGGTTTTCAGGAGAAGAATTGAAATCTCTGGCACTGGAGCTGCCGGAGGATGTTTTGAAATATAAGGATTTCGGAGATCTGGAAAAAGCAAAGGAAGCAGCAGATCACTGGCTGGAGCAGCCAATTGGGGAAGAATTAAAAACAAGGCTTCGCTATGAAAAATTTATTCTGGAAGAACTGCCAAAGCAATTTCCGTATACAAAGGCAGATGTGATCCGCCTTTTTAAGGAAAAGCTTCCAGATTTTTCTGAAGAAGATATCCGGAAAATGGAATCGAAAAACCTGGCAGAATGGATCTATATCAATGGAGAAAAGCATTATATCCACAATCTTATGCGGAATATTATGGACAAAGATGATGATATCCGGGAACGTGCAGGGATTTATGAAAAGATTTCGGAGGATAAAAAGCTGCTGCTTCAGAAGGTCCAGCAGATCCGAGAACAGGGGGAGGCAAAGGAAAGCTTCCGCATCCGTGCTACGATCCGTTTAAAGGATGAACAGTTTAAGCCTGGAATGAAGGTAAAGGTGCATCTTCCGATTCCGGCAGAAGCATATCAGATTTCAGATGTTCAGATCCTGGATCATACACAGGGAAATGTAAGCATTGATAAGCCGGATTCCCTGTACAGATCTATCTGTTTCCAGGATCAGCTTCAGGAAAACCGTACATTCTTTGTGGAGTATAAATATACAGTAACTGCAAAATATGTGGATCTGTGGTCTGATGAGGTAAAGAAAAGCAGTGTGCCAGAAGGAATGGAGGAATATCTGAAGGAACAATATCCTCATATCCGGTTCAGCCCTTATCTTACTTCCCTTGCCCGGGAGATCGCAGGGGAAGAAAAAGATCCTCTGGAAATTGCAAGAAGGATCTATGATTACATTACCACAAAGGTACAATATTCTTACATGAAAGAGTATTCACTGATCACGGATATTCCCCAGTATTGTGCAAGAAACCTTAGGGGCGACTGCGGCGTACAGGCACTTTTATTTATTACGCTTTGCAGGATCTGCGGCATACCTGCCAAGTGGCAGTCCGGTCTTTATGCAAATCCGGCATATGTAGGGCCACATGACTGGGCAATGTTCTACGTAGAGCCTTATGGATGGCTTTATGCAGACCCATCCTTTGGAGGTTCCGCTTACGCCTCTGGGGATGAACAGCGGCGCAGATTCTATTTCGGAAATCTGGAGACCTACCGGATGGTGGCAAATAATGCTTTTCAGCAGGATTTTGCTGTTAAAAAAGAGTTTATGTCCATTGACCCATATGACAATCAGACCGGTGAGATCGAGTCAGAGGAAAAAGGCTTTGCTTCCTATGAAGTAGAAAACACCAAGGAAATGGTTATATCAGCTGGGAGTCAATCCCCCAGCTGATATAGCCTCCGGCAGGATTGCAGAGGTGCGCAGGAGAAGTATGTCATGCAATTGCATGACGCGCACCTCGCAGCAAGAATGCCGAGGCATTCTTGAAAAGCGTTACAGGCGTAAAGCAGCTGACTTTCCCTAACGGATCAGCACAGCCATTTTGCCAAGCTGGTCGTAGATCCTGGCGAACGCTTCTTCACTGCGCCACACAAGGCCGGACAGGGAATCATTGATCAGGACCATGTGCCCTGCAGGATCATATCCGCAAAGAACCACGCAGTGTTCATTATGGTAAAAATGCCAGGTTTTTCCGGAGAGGGTATAGGAAGCTACATCTATCGGTGTTTTCAGGTAAACAGAATTATATACGATCACAGGTGCAGACTTGTCCAGGTACTGATAAAGCTTTGTAAATTCAGTGCCGGTCAGGTCTGTTGCTGTTTGAGGACAGTGATTTGCCTGCAGATACCTGGCAGCTGTTTGGGTAAGTCCTGGTGCATAAATACCATCACCGGAAATCTGGTAAGGATCTCCTTTATAGGTAGTTACAAAATTCTCCGGATCGCGGATCAGATACTCATCTGCAATGGTGGTTTTGGAAAGCTTCTGTCCATAGTAATTCAGAACCATGGTCAGCGCTACAGACTCACAGCCTGTGGGAAGCTCCGGATTCTGTAAAATATTTTCCATGGGCAGGATCACTGCATCCGGACCTGGCTCAAAGGCAGGGAATTCTTTATCCGGAGCCTTGGTATATCCAAGAATGTAGCGGTCATAACCGCCATATTTTTCCTTGCGCTTCAGGATCTGGAAGCCCTCTGCCTGTACATTGTGAAGGCTGTATTTATTAAACGGAGATACAGTAGTCAGAACAGTGGCATCCGGCATTAATTCCAGTGCATAGGCAACGCAGCTGCGGATCAGGGTCCGTTGCAGACCGTGGCCCCTGTAATCAGGATCTACCACGATGGTGTCCAGTGTAAGACAGTGAAATATTTTTTCTCTGGACCAGTCAAGATCCCAGCCAATATTCTCCGGTGAATCATTTGAAAAAACAAGGGAACCATAGGCGATCAGCTTTTCTCCGTCAAATACTCCCAGGATGGTATTGGGATAGATAAGATAATCCCTGTTTTCTTCCCGGCTGGTGGAAACAAAAAGACGGGTATCTTCCATAGTCTGGCAGATATGCTCCTGCAGCTTCATGATCTTATCCAGATCTTCTTGGGTACATTTGCGGATCACAGGCTTAAAATCTGTACTATTTATCATAAAAACCTCCGAAAAATTGTATCTATTGTGTAATTAGTTTCAATAGTAAAAGTATAATGTAATAAAACAAGAAAATCTATATAAAAACAGGTTTTTGTCATTGATTTTTTTGAAAAAAGCGTATAGAATGTCTTGTGTAATGGAATGATATTAATGATGTGGATTTTTTACATATAATGTCAGACATTCTTATTTCAGAAAAAAGGCAGGTGAACAGAGTGGACAGTTGTGATTCTCATGGGCGAAGTAGTAGCATAGGATGGGAAAATTTGATACCCTTGAAGCAGCACTGTTCTTCTGTTCTGTTTTAATTCTATCAATTCTTTTTTTCTTATCCTATGAATCCCTGAAGATAAATTATATCCGATGTGAGATGACACACATTTCGCAGCAAGAATGCCAGTGGTATTCTTAAACATCACATTTTAGAAGCGGAAGACAGATCTGCTTTATTTTGGTGTCCATTTACAGCAGAAAATGGCTAAGGAAGGGGATGCCCTACCCCTTTGCCGGAAATGGAGGAAAGAGGATGGAAAAAAGAACGCAGGATTATACCGGAGAGATCCTGAAAATTATCAGAAGCAATACATCCCCTGCTGTTATGTGCAGCAGGCTGGAAGATTATCATGCGAACGACCTGGCAGAGGTTATGCCGGAGTTGACCGTACAGGAAAGATGTAAGCTGTATCGCATCCTGGACATGGATATGCTGTCAGATATTTTTGAGTATACAGATTCAGATAATGCAGCAGAATACCTGAAAGAAATAGACGTGAAGAAAGGGGCTGCGATCCTTTCAAGGATGGAGACAGATGCCCTTGTGGAAGTGCTGCACAAGATCGATAAGGCGAAAAAACGTCTTCTTCTGGATTTGATGGATGATGAAGTACGTCATGATATTGAAGTGATCGCTTCTTTTGATGATGATGAGATCGGAAGCAAGATGACCACCAACTGTATCATTATCCGTGAGAATCTGACTGTGAAACAGGCAATGAGCAGCCTGGTAGAGCAGGCGGCCAAGAATGACAATATTTCTACATTGTTTGTGGTAACAGAGCAGCAGAAGTTTTACGGAGCCATTGACCTGAAGGATCTGATCATTGCCAGGCAGGATCGGGCACTTGAGGATCTGGTGGTCACTTCTTATCCATATGTGTATGCTGAAGAGGATATTGATGATTGTATCGAAAAACTGAAGGATTATTCCGAGGATTCCGTTCCTGTACTGGATAATGACAACCGGCTTCTGGGTGTGATCACATCTGCCAATATCATTGATCTGGTAGATGATGAGATGGGTGAAGATTACGCCATGTTCGCCGGCTTGACTGCAGAGGAGGACCTGAAGGAGCCGCTTAAGGAAAGTATGAAGAAACGTATGCCCTGGCTGATCGTTCTTCTGGGCCTGGGCATGGTAGTATCTTCTGTGGTTGGAGTATTTGAGCATGTAGTTACCCAGCTGCCTATTATTATGGCCTTTCAGTCACTGATCCTGGACATGGCCGGTAATGTTGGTACCCAGTCACTGGCTGTTACCATCCGCGTACTGATGGATGAGTCCCTGACTGGCAAGCAGAAGGTGGAGCTGGTATTTAAAGAGATGAAGATCGGTTTATGTAACGGCGGTCTTCTTGGTATATTGTCCTTTGCTGTGATCGGGCTTTATATTTACCTCTTTAAAGGGAAAACCCTGCTGTTTTCCTATGCAGTTTCCGGATGTATCGGCGTGGCATTGCTGTTGGCAATGTTGATCTCCAGTGCAGTAGGTACATGCATTCCGCTGTTCTTTAAGAAGATCAATATTGACCCTGCAGTTGCTTCAGGACCGCTTATCACTACGGTGAACGACCTTGTGGCTGTTGTTACTTATTATGGACTTGGCTGGATTTTACTGATCCAGGTACTGCACCTGGCAGGATAAGGAGAATGCCTCATGCAGGCAGATATTCAGAAATTTGTAGAAGAATGTGGATATTCTCTTTATCTTTGTGTAAAAATGTGGATACACTTTCAATTTTAAGGAAAAGGAGAAATTATAATGGGTTGTACGACTATATTAGTTGGGAAAAAAGCATCTTATGACGGATCCACTATGATCGCCAGGAATGACGATTCAGGCTCCGGACATTTTACACCAAAGAAATTTGTGGTGATCCATCCAGAGGATCAGCCTGTGAAATACAGATCAGAGCTTTCTCATGTGGAAGTAGAGTTGCCATCTGATCCCATGAGATACACAGCTATGCCAAACGCAGTAAAAGGAGTGGGGATCTGGGCTGCAAGCGGCGTGAATGAAGCTGGCGTAGGTATGACAGCTACAGAAACGATCACCTCCAATCCTCGCGTTCTTGGCGCTGACCCGTTGGTGACCTATCAGCCGGCAGGTGAGGATACACCTGAAATCCCGGGAGGGCTGGGAGAAGAAGACCTGGTTTATATTGTACTTCCCTATATTCGCAGCGCCAGAGAAGGGGTGAAACGTCTGGGAAGCCTTTTGGAGAAGTATGGCACCTATGAGATGAACGGAATCGCATTCCAGGATCAGGACGAGATCTGGTGGCTGGAGACTATTGGTGGTCATCACTGGATCGCGCGCCGTGTGCCGGATGATGTGTATGTAGTTATGCCGAATCAGCTGGGCCTGGATCAGTTTGATCTTGAGGACGCTCTTTCCACTGAGAAGGAATATATGTGTTCTTCTGATATGAGGGAATTTATAAATGAGAACCATCTTGATCTGTCCTGGGACGGAGTGCTGAACCCAAGAGATGCTTTTGGCAGCCATGATGACGCTGACCATGTATACAATACACCAAGAGCCTGGATCATGGAGCGTTATCTGAATCCCCATACATATAAATGGGATGGAGCAGATGCGGACTATACACCTGCATCGGATGACATTCCCTGGTGTCTGGTTCCTGAGAAAAAGGTGACAGTAGAGGATGTGAAGTATGTACTTTCCTCTCATTTTCAGGGAACACCATATGACCCATACGGTGCTTATGGAGATCCTTCTATGAAGGGAGCGTACCGTTCTATTGGCATTAATCGGAACGATTTTCTGTCTGTGATCCAGATGCGCCCGGGCATGGAGAAATCCCATAATACATTGGAATGGGTGGCTTTTGCTTCCAATGCATTTAATGTACTTGTGCCATTTTACGCAGATATTGAGGAAACACCGGAATACCTTTCCAATACCACAGGTCAGGTTTCTACAGATAATTTCTACTGGTCCAGCCGTCTGATCGCAGCTATGGCAGATGCTTCCTACAAAAAATCAGTATTCCATATTGAGCGTTATCAGGAAAAAGTAATGGCCAAAGGTCATGAATTGATCTGCAAATATGACCGTCTGCTTGCAAAAGAAACCGATACGAAGAGACAGATGGAACTTAAGAAAGAGGGAAATCAGCAGATCGCAGATATGTTAAAGCGGGAGACAGCAGATACCTTGGATAAAGTATTGTTTGAGCTGAGCAGCCAGATGCGGAATTCCTATTCCAGATCGGACGCATAAAGAGTGAGCGCCTAAAAGGATAAAGATACGAAAACACATATGTAAACATCAGATCGCCCCATTGAACTGTATAAAATGTCAATGGGGCGGTCGAATGTTGTTAATTGTTCTGCACTATTGTTTTACGGTACTTATCTCTTTTTTCTTCCGGAATTTCAAGCATATCCATTGTTTGTTCGATAGTCCAGTTCGTGTTTTTCATTAACTTTTTGATGTTTTCCAGTTCTTTAATTTCCATGCCATCGTCCATTAGCATCTGTCCCAGTCTGGTCATTCGCATTACCTCCCTGATCTCATCTAAATCTGACTTATCCAAAAACTTATCTGCCAGAGCATATAGTATAGCTCTTGTTTTTTCTGCTATAAGTTCATTACTCGGTTTCGTTAGATTTATTGCTGTTTTGAACATTTCTTTACGGCTCATATTCCCAGACATCAATGGAGAAAGAGAAAGAGCAACGTAATCATTTTCGGTGAATTTTTCGTTATTGCTCTGTTTTTGTATTAGTTTTTGGAATATGTCATCTGCATTTTTATCTTTTAGATAAATTGGCTGTATCCGATAAGTGTATAATCCGCAGTCCAATTCGGATTTTACGTTAGTAATCCCACCGGAATAAATGACATATGTAATAACTTTCTTACCGGTCTGGTTGGAATAAACTGCATCATATGCATGGAATCTGCGGAGATCAACCTCTTTTTTATCTGTTGTTTGAAATTCAATATGTACATAAAATCCATCTTTAGTTAAAAAGGTGAAATCCATGTATAAAGAGTGAATTGTCAGTTCAATCAATTCTGTAGGACCTATTTCCTCATATTGAAAATTAATCCCCAGTGCTTTCAGAATTGTATCACGAAAATAATTGAAGCCCATTTTCATAACGGCATCTTCATGTTTCGTATTTGTCATGAGGCACCTCTATTATTCGTCCAGTATAGTCCTCATTGGTGTTCTGAAAATGTATTCACTCGTTCTTTTGTTTTTTGTCATTTGTAAGGATGTAGACTTTTCCTCCTTCTGTATGATTATTTTAACAGAACGAGTTTGGAATTGCCAGCACTGATTGTTACAATCGCAGTAGAAGTACATGCGCTATATGACATATGTCTCACAGCAGAATATCGGAGAGGAATCTTGATTTTTTTGCAGAAATAGCATGTGTGTTTCTCTGCTATCAGTTCGGACAGATGTTGTGATGAACTTTGTTATATTGGGCTTTGGAAAGTGGATTGATAGTTCTGTTAGTGACATGCTCCCACCACTTAAATCTCAGATTTTGAAGTGGGGGCTTCTTGCTCAATGGCTCTACTGAGCCAAGTATCTACAAGCTATCCTCGCGTGT
>NZ_JAAITU010000044.1 GCF_013304385.1 Blautia glucerasea | reverse complement strand
CAAGACAACCAACTAGCTTAGTTATCTCTCGTCATTACTGTTTTAAAGTTCATTCACTCAAACAATGAAGTTCGGTTTTAAAAAACCGAACCGTACTCTCACTAAACTCAGCTTTGCTTCGTCAAGTGATCGTAGTGTTAAAGAATTTTCGAGAATCGTATGTGTTTCACTGTTTAGTTATCAATGTTCATTGTTATCTGTCTTGCGACAGCCTATCTAATTTATCACATCTGTTTTCGTTTGTCAAGAACTTTTTAAGTTATTTTAAAACTTTTTAAGTGGTTTCAAAACTGTTTAAGATAATGATATCTGTCATTCCGTTTCAACGACTTGGTTACTTTATCATAAGTTCAGTCATTTGTCAACATTAATTTTGTATTTTCTGAAAACTTGTTAATTTTTCAGTTGTTCAGAAACATTTCCTTGCGACAGCTTGTTTACTTTACCACACCCAAAAGCATTCGTCAAGCACTTTTTTTAAAAAAATAAATTTTTTAAGTCAATCGGATATTCCAGGTCCGCTTCGCTACTTGTTCATAACCGAATAACTGTTTCGCAGTTTATCAGAAGGAGCTTACACTCCTCCTGATACAAGCAAGTCCCCACCCATTTCTTATTGCTTTTCGCAACCAACCCAGGGAACTCACTTGATTCGGTTAAATTCAAATTCAAGAATGCCTCGGCATTCTTGCTGCGAGGTGCGCGTCATGCAATTGCATGACATACTTCTCCTGCGCACCCCTGCAGTCCTGCCGAAGGCTATATCAGCTGGGGGATTAACTCCCAGCTGATATTCTTCAGATAACACTTCAAATTATTTTTTCAAATGTTTTTTACTCTTTTCCCCAAAATGTTGAGAATAAAACGGACAAATCCACTTCAAGCTCCGTAAATTTCTTATTCTTTGAAAAACTCAGGGCGTTTGAAGTGCTGGATACATTTAAAAGATCTTTTCATCTCTTTCAGGTATTTTCCCTACTGCTGATTATCTTATTTATAATCTTGTTTGCCAATCCGTTTTTCTTTTTATCCAACAATTTAATTTATCTGATAACTTCTATGATTACTTCTCTGCTGCCTTTTCAGCTTCCTGAAGACTTGCCATCAGCAATTCATAAAAATCATCTTCACCTTCAAGCTTGGGAGAATTCTCCCCACCGCCATTTGTACTGCGGCGCATCTCTGCATAAAAATCTTCTCCTGCAGAAATAAGATCCATCTCATAGAGCTCATAGCCAAAGCTTCTACATAAGCAGCAAAATACAGTCAATGGATCCTTCTCACTGCGTGTGGCAAGAAGATGTTTTCTCAGTTCTCTGTCACGTAGTGCATCTTTCTGCAGTCGATCCAATATATCCAATGTTGTCATACTTACTCCTCCCTCACACGCATTTTCGATCACCTTGCTTTTTATAACTCCGTCAATTCTTCCTGCTCAACCTGACGGATACCTTCTTTTTGCAGTACTTCAATTGCTTTTGCAACATCTTCTACACGAAGGATCATGCAGGCAGTTCCCTTTTTCGGGGTGGTAAATGCATACATGTATTCAATATTCACTCCAGAATCGCCTAAAGTCTTAATCACATGGGAAAGTCCGCCTGGTTCATCTGGAATCACAGCTGCAACTACCTTGGTCATAGAAAATACATATCCTGCATCTTTTAAAATCGTAGATGCATTGTATACATCATCTACAATAACACGGGCAATTCCGAAATCTGCTGCCTCTGCCAGAGACAACGCACGCATATCAATCTTATTATCAGATAAAACATCTGTAAACTCAGCCAGCTTCCCCGGCTTATTTTCAAGAAAAACGGAAATCTGCTTTACTGTCATAAATCTTCTGCTCCTTTCACTTTTTAATAAGAGTCAAGCGGATATTCCAGGTCCGCTTCACTGCTTGCCCATAACCGAATAACTGCTCAAAAAATCCCACAGCTTACTGCTGATACAGATTACGTTTATCAATCACACGCACTGCTTTTCCTTCACTTCTAGTAATGGTTTTAGGATTTACCAGCTTCACTTTCGCATAAATACCCAGCATAGCCTTTAACGCATCTACCAGTTCTTTTTCCTTTGCAGCTACAGCACTCAGACTGTCAGAGAACATTTCCGCAGTCATCTCTACCTGTATTTCAATTGTATCGCTATGATTTACCCTATCAACAATGATCTGATAGTTTGCTGGGTATCCTTTGTTCATAAGTACAGTCTCTATCTGGGACGGGAATACATTCACGCCCTTTACGATCAGCATATCATCACTTCTGCCTAATGGTTTTGTCATTTTAACATGAGTTCTTCCACAGGAACACTTTTCTCTGCTAAGGATACCAATATCCCTTGTACGGTATCTCATCAAAGGGAAGGCTTCTTTTGAAATACAAGTAAAGACAAGTTCCCCTTTCTCTCCGTCAGGAAGAACCTCTCCTGTTTTGGGATTGATGATCTCAGGAATAAAATGATCCTCATTTACATGCATCCCGGACTGTGCTGAACATTCAAATGCTACTCCAGGTCCTGAAATCTCAGTTAGTCCATATATATCGTAGGCTTTGATTCCAAGCTTGTCCTCAATATCCCTGCGCATCTCCTCAGTCCAGGCTTCTGCTCCAAAAATACCCGCCTTCAGCTTGATCTGGTCCCGTACGCCCCGCTCGCAAATACACTCTGCCAAATAAGCAGCATAAGAAGGGGTACAACACAGAATCGTGGATCCCAGGTCTGTCATAAACTGAATCTGCCGGTCTGTGTTCCCGGAAGACATAGGTAATGTAAGGCAGCCTACTTTATGTGAACCTCCATTAAGACCAGCACCGCCTGTAAACAGTCCATAGCCATAACTTACATGGCAAACATCTTCCTTTGTACCGCCAACTGCAACAATAGCCCTTGCACAACAGTCTTCCCAAAGATCAATATCATGCTGTGTATAAAAAGCAACTACCCGTCTGCCGGTGGTTCCGCTGGTTGACTGGATCCTGACACAGTCTGATAGTGGTCTGGCCAGCAAACCATAAGGATAAACTTCCCTTAGATCGTCCTTTGTAACAAAAGGAAGCTTATGAAGATCATCTACTGATTGGATATCTCCTGGCTCTACTCCCTGTTCTTCCATTTTCTTTCTATACATAGGAACGTGCTCCCACACATTCTGTACCTGCTTCACAAGCCGTTTGCTTTGTAATTCCCGAATCTGATCCAGGGAAGCGCACTCAATCTCCGGTTGATAATATCTTTCCATTATCTGACATGTTCCTTTCTTTTGTTTTTCTGATAATTTCTGTATTTAGCTTTCTTTTTCATTTAACTTTCTTTTATTTTATCTTTTAACATCATCAAATTCATAGTAATACTATATCACATCACAGTTTCAACGTAAACAAAAAAGTCCGGAAACATTCCAGACTTTTTATCCTAGGATTTTTTCGTTTTAATTAAATTTTTAAAGATATTTCTTCAGTCGTTCTATATTTTTTTCTTCAAAATCCTTCAGGTCCTCCATTAATTTCCGAATTTCCTTATCTGCATCATTCTCATACTGATGCAGTTTCTGCAAAGCTTCAGTAATGCCCATACTGCTTCCCTGTATCATCATTTTTGCAATATGAGAAACCGACTGATCTGTTAAGGTCTGCATGTTGATCATCAAATACGTTCTCATTTTTTCAAAGGAATTTAACCCTTTTTCATCAAATCCATTCTCATGAAGCTTTTCTCTTGCCTTTTCATGAAATCTCATATAATCTTTCTGTTGCTCCTTTAATACCTCCCGAAATGATTCATCTTCTGTTAGATCCAGAATCCTGTCTATGGATTCTACGCCCATCTGCGAATTCTGGTATACATAATTCAGTAATTCTGCGTTTTCATTCATTGTTCTTTCTCCTCTCTTTTGTGATATTATCCCCATATTCAGAGACTTTATGCATTTCACATATCATAGTTCTTTCACACATCAAAAGCATGATCCCCGGAATAAGTCTTTTCCCAAAACCATGCTTCTGAATCTTACCTCTTTATTCGTACTTGACGATTTCTTTTCTCAGCCTTTTCATAATACGTTTTTCCAGCCTGGAAATATAGGACTGGGAAATACCCAAAAGATCTGCCACTTCTTTCTGTGTTTTCTCCCGTCCATCCGTCTTTCCAATTCCAAAACGTAATTTGATAATCGTCTGCTCCCTTGGTGAAAGTTTTGCAATAGCTTTCCCCAGTAATGTAATCTCCACCTCATCCTCCAGACGTCTGGATATCACATCTTCATCTGTTCCCAGAATATCTGACAGCAACAGCTCATTTCCGTCCCAGTCTACGTTCAAAGGCTCATCAATGGAAACCTCCATTCTGATTTTACTATTCCTGCGAAGATACATCAGAATTTCATTTTCTATACACCTGGATGCATATGTTGCAAGCTTGATCTTTTTCACAGGATTAAAGGTATTAATTGCCTTGATCAACCCTATGGTTCCTATAGAGATCAGATCCTCTACCCCTACCCCTGTATTATCAAACTTCTTTGCAATATAAACAACCAGCCTAAGATTATGCTCAATAAGAAGAGCCTTGGCTTCTTTTTCCCGTTCTGTTCCCAAACACTCCAACACATCATTTTCCTGCTCCGGCGTAAGGGGTGGTGGCAATATATCATTGCCTCCAATATAATAAATTTCCCTGGGTCTTGTGAATACGAACCTGGAAAAAAGCTGAAACGGATAATAACTTACATCTGCTGCTCTGTTCATAGATATTCCCCTCCTGTTACAACAATTTAGCATTCAAAAGCACCTGGCACTCTTTTCCCAAAGCAGAGGGTTCCTCTGGTAATACCAACACCGGGCTTTCAATATGAACCACTTCTTTGGGAGTGTGAATGATCAGATCTTCCAGTGTCACTGCCAGAAGCATCCTTTCTCCTCCTACACTCCTGCAGATCAGAAAATGAGGATGCAGCCCTGCAAGTTCCGTACTTTCAATCTCCCCTGGGTTCTCTTTTAAATGTGTTACTTTTTCTGCCAGCGATCCAGGCAGTAAACCTGCCAGAAATTCCGGTGTTACAACAGAAACCGGTTTTCCACTGATTGGATCTGTCAGCAGATTCCCTGTGTCATATAATCCATAAGATGACTGTACTTTTCCCTGATAAGACAGGGCAACCGGATAAAGATTCCTCTTTTTCACATCCACAACCTGTGAAATATAAGCCAGGAACATAAAGCAAAAATAAGTGACCGCCGAAAAAAGAAGAAAAATCAAAAATCCTTTCTTTCTTCCCCGCATAAGCATATCCCACAATCCTCCTGCAAGAAACGCAGCAAGATACAGCGACAAAATTGCTTTTGCCAGAATTCCTTTCTGCTTTAATCCATACGCCAAAAAGGTCATGCAACAGGCACATCCACCGTGAAGCAAAATACTTACAGTCAGAATCCCATCCATATGTACATAAAGAATCAGGCAGGAAAACAGGGCACCAATCATTGCCCCGGCAAAGGTTCTCTTCTGGCTTTTGCAGCAGGACAGATATGCGCCGACTGCCTGCAGAAGAATATAGTCCATTAAGAGATTTGTTACAAAGACTACATCTATGTATATCTTCATACATAAAAACCCCCTATGACCTGTCAATCCTTCACTTTGGTGAGCGAATTCATTATAAGGTGATAGGGGGTGCGGATTTTGTCAAAACAACCACCAGGATCTTTAGAATTTCTCGTGACATTTCGATATGTTTCGACTTTTTATCCTTCTACTTTATCCTTCTACTTTATCCTTCTACTTTATTCTTCATTTTTCCTGTCAGTTCTGATCACTTGGTTTCTTGCCGCCTGTTTTCCTGATGAAGCGTCTCCATCATTACACGAAGCTCCTGGATAGGGAACTGCCCTGGCGCTGATGCAGCTCCTACTGTAGCAAAAGTAAGGCAGGAACCAAAATTTTCTCCTGCGATCCTGCTAATGGAGCCTATACTTCCCATAGACATGGAAATCAATGGTTTGCTGGTACATGTGCACATTTCCTTTGTTGCCTGCATAATTGCAGCAACATCCTCAAAGTTCTTTGGCATCACAGCAATTTTTAAGATGTCGGCACCGGTTTCATCCATTCTTTTAAATCTTTGAACCAACGCTTCTTTTTCTTCCGTTTTTTCAAAATCATGACTGGATGCAATTACCCTGCAGTCTTCTTTTTGGAGCTGTAAGATCAGGGACTTCTTCTCCTCCTCTTCTCCAAATACTTCTACATCCACAAAATCAGCTTTTTTTGTTCTGGCTGCGACCAGATTGATCCTTACATACTCCTCTGTGGATAATTCTGCGTTTCCGCCTTCTTTTTTTGTACGAATAGTAAATATCAACGGAATACCATCCAAAATCCTGATCAATTCTTCCAATGTGTCCCTTAAATCATCCTCATTACAAAGATTGCAGTAAAAATCTGCTCTCCACTCCACCAGCTCTGCTCCTGCCGTCTTTGCATTCACAGCTTGTGTATATATTTCCTCTGATTTACTTTCTGTGAGAGGAACACATATCTTGGGCATTCCCTCTCCCAGTATAATGTTTTTTACCTGAATGGGTTTTGTCATTTCTTGACATCTCCTTTTCACTGAAATAAAATAAAAGCAACACGATGATCACACTGATCTGTAAATGGAGGTATATTATGATTCCAATCACTGGCCATACAAAACTTACTGCTCTTCTTGGAAGCCCGGTTGCACACAGTATTTCACCATCCATGCATAATGAAGCCTTTCGTCTGTTAGGGCTTGATTACGTATATCTTTGCTTTGATGTAGGAGAAGAGGGTCTTCCTGCTGCTGTACAGGGACTGAAAACCTGTGGTATCCGCGGTTTTAATCTGACAATGCCAAACAAAAACAAAGCAGTAGAGCTTATGGACGAACTATCTCCTGCTGCTTCTTTGATCGGTGCCATTAATACAGTTGTAAATGATAATGGCAGACTGATCGGTTATAATACAGATGGTATGGGATATATGCGTGCAGTACAGGACGCCGGCTATGACCTTATCGGGAAGACGCTTACCATAATGGGTGCTGGTGGAGCTGCCACTGCTATTTGTGCACAGGCAGCACTGGACGGAGTAAAGGATATACACATTTTCGCCAGGAAAACCAGCCGTTTCTGGGATCGCACCCGCAGGCTTGTGGATAACATCAACCATAATCTGCCCTGCAATGCTTATCTTCACGAAAACCAGGATCAGCAGGCTCTTAAAAATGCCATTTCAAAAAGCTACCTGCTTTTAAATGCCACATCCCTTGGTATGGCTCCAAATACAGAGAATGCTATCATCACAGATACCTCCATATACCATAAAGATCTGATCGTTTCTGATGTGATCTATAATCCCAGAGAAACCCGTTTTCTGCAGGAAGCAAAGCTTGCTGGCTGTCATACTTTTAACGGCATGTATATGCTTCTGTATCAGGGTGCAGAAGCCTTCCGTCTGTGGACTGGCCAGGATATGCCAGTTGAACAGACCAAAGCGGCTTTCTTCTCAGAATAAAGTTCAGATTCAAGTCGAGCAGCCGCGAGACTTGGCGCGTGATTCTGGTCAGCGTAAGCTGACATATTCTTTACAGAATCACTGCGCATCCTCGCGGAGCGTTTATCTCAGTCGGAGATTGGACTCCCACTTAGACGAACTTGCTGTTACTCACCACCTGAAAGAGGTGGGAGTCTTCTCGACTGAGATAAACCTCCATTTTACAAAAGGACTGTATCGCAGGTTTTTCCCGGATTGCAGTCCTTTCATAATTTCTTTTACTGTTTTATTTCTTTTGCTGGTTTATTTCTTTTCTTCCTGCACTTCAACCTTACGGTTTGCTCGTGTTCTGATCTCCTCTTTAATATCAGAGACAAATACGCTCAGGTCTTTAGCTCCTTCATCACCAAGGAAACGGCTTCTTACAGAAACCTTGCCTTCTTCCTCTTCCTTTGCACCTACAACAAGCATGTACGGAATCTTCTGCAGTCTCGCCTCACGGATCTTGTAACCGATCTTCTCTGCACGGGTATCGATTTCTGCACGGATACCATTTTCCTTCAGGTCATCAAGTACTTTTCCTGCATAATCCATATATTTGTCAGAAATAGGAAGTACCTTTACCTGTACTGGTGAAAGCCATGTAGGGAATGCACCAGCAAAATGCTCAATCAGGATACCGATGAAACGCTCAATAGAACCAAATACAACACGATGGATCATGATCGGACGATGCTTCTCTCCATCAGCTCCGATATATTCGCAGTTAAATCTCATTGGCAGCTGGAAGTCAAGCTGGATCGTACCACACTGCCATGTTCTTCCAATAGAATCTTCCAGATGGAAATCAATCTTAGGACCATAGAATGCTCCGTCTCCTTCATTTACAGAATAGGACAGACCCAAATCATCCAAAGCACCCTGAAGTGCTGTAGTCGCCATATCCCAATCTTCGTCACTTCCCATGGAATCCTCAGGCCGTGTGGAAAGTTCTACATGATATTTAAATCCAAACAGCTGGTATACTTCATCGATCAGCTTTGCAACGCCTTTGATCTCGTCACGGATCTGCTCAGGCATCATAAAGATATGGGCATCATCCTGTGTAAAGCAACGTACACGCATCAGGCCATGAAGCTGACCGGATTTCTCATGACGATGGACAAGACCAAGCTCACCCATACGCAGTGGCAGATCCCGGTAAGAACGTGGTTCTGACTGATATACAAGGATGCCGCCAGGACAGTTCATTGGTTTGATGGCGTAATCCTGCTCATCGATCACTGTTGTATACATATTCTCTTTATAATGATCCCAGTGTCCGGATGTTTCCCACAGATGACGGTTCAAGATAATAGGTGTGGAAATCTCCACATATCCAGCCTTCTGATGGATCTCTCTCCAGTAATCCAGAAGTGTATTCTTCAGAACCATACCCTTTGGAAGGAAGAATGGGAAGCCAGGTCCTTCATCACTCATCATAAACAGACCAAGCTCTTTACCAAGCTTTCTGTGGTCACGTTTCTTTGCTTCTTCCATACGGTTCAGGTATTCTTCCAGCTCTGCTTTCTTGGTATAAGCAGTACCATAGATCCTGGTAAGCATCTTATTCTTCTCGCTGCCTCTCCAGTATGCACCAGCAAGACTGGTAAGCTTAAATGCTTTGACAGGTTTTGTGCTCATCAGATGGGGACCTGCGCACAAATCTACAAACTCACCCTGCTGATAAAAGCTGATCTCGGCACCTTCTGGCAGATCCTGGATCAATTCTACCTTGTAAGGCTCATTTTTTTCCTCAAAATAAGCAATTGCTTCTTCTCTTGGCTTTGTAAAGCGTGTAATAGGCAGTGCTTCTTTTACCACCTTTTTCATCTCAGCTTCGATCTTTGCAAGATCATTTGTCTGGATTGGTGTCTCACTGTCAATATCATAATAAAATCCCTCTGCAATAGAAGGTCCGATCGCCAGCTTCACATCCGGATACAGTCTTTTCAGTGCCTGAGCCAGGATATGGGATGCTGTATGACGAAATGCAGCTTTTCCGCCTTCATCCTCAAATGTAAGAATGCTGAGCTCACAGTCTTTATCAATAACTGTTCTAAGATCGACAACCTCTCCGTCCAGTTCTCCTGCACAGGCAACTCTGGCAAGTCCTTCACTGATGTCGGAAGCAATCTCAATAACAGACTTTGGTTCGGAATATTCTTTTTTAGATCCATCTTTTAATGTGACAACCATGTTCTTTCTCCTTTTCACTTATTAATGTGAGGGTTCCCAACGGATGCGTCTCTTTTTTTATGAAATTATACAAAAAAATCCCTTACAATGCATATGCACTGTAAGGGACGAATAAACATTCGCGGTTCCACCCTGCTTGCCAGATCATACTATCTGCTGATACTATCGTATAAAATGGCCACTTATTTGATGATAACGGAATCACCGGACTGTATTAAAGTCACTCGGAGGTGGTCTTCAACTACTTTACGATAAGACAATCACACCTATATGTCTCTCTCTGAATCGTTCTGCAGCCTACTCTTCTCTTCATCGTTTTTCCTTATTACGCACTCATTATATATGCGGAAATTCTGTTTGTCAATGGGCTGACTCAGATATTCCCGGATATTTTTTCTTTTATTAGGGCTGCTGTCTCCCGTATCACATAATGTACCTGCATGATCAGATCCGACTTTGCTCCGATACCGCATAAATCCTGATATCCTAACTTTCTTGCAAGACACAGTGCACGATAAATATGAAAATTATTGGACAAGATCCCGCAATTCCCATGACTGCATCCAGTCAACTGATCAGAAAAAACGAGATTCTCCCTGGTACTTACAGACCGTTCCTCGAGGATCATCTGCCCTTTTCCTATCCCATGTACTAGCAGATACTCTGCCATACACTTTGCTTCTGTGATATCTTCACCAGGTCCCTGCCCGCCGGACAAGATCAGGACAGTATCAGGATTCTCCCTGGCATAAGCCCTGGCCGCTTCCAGACGCATCTTCAATGCCTTTGATGGCTTCTGCCCTCTCACCTGCGCCCCAAGAACAACTACATACTCAAGTCCCGGTTTTCCTTTTGCCTGCATCCCGTGGATCACACAGATCAACAGAAATGTAAATAAGCAAATACCTGCTGCCAGCAGCACATAACCTGCCATACTGATCCAGTCAGGAAGCTGCAGTTCATATCGTTCCATGTGTCGTCTGACCAGACACCATCCCCACAAAAGAACAGTTCCTGCAGGCCAGATCCAGGCAAAATCTGCCGTAATACCTGCATGGATAATAATTACTATATAATAGGTCAGGCAAAGAATACCTGCCGAAAAAATGAATACGTTCATCAAAAAACCGTTTTATTTATTTCTGCCACAGCAATATTTATATTTCTTGCCGCTTCCGCAAGGACATGGATCATTACGGCCTACTTTATGTGGCTTGATCACAGTTCCTGACTTCTTCTGCTCCAAATAAAGTTCTTTTCTCTTCTCAGGAGTAAAGATCTTATCCCACTGAGGCAGTTCATACAGCCAGTCTGCTTTTGCATCTACCATATTCTTATACAGAAGTTCTTTGTCAAAGCACAGACTTACAGTTGTATTCTCATCCATAGTCTCAATAGGATTCTTCACCTTCAGGCTGTCATTAATACCATCCAGGAAACCTACCATGGTAAGTACTTCCTGTCCATATTTCTCAGCAAGCTCTTTTACTGTGCCGGTAACAACCTCATCCGGATTCTCTAAAAGCTGCTCATAAATACCTTTTTCAATGTTAAAATAATTTGCCCAGAATCTCTGGAGTTTATTGCGGTCTGCCTGCTGATCATAGGCAATCCCACGCCACTGCTCTAAAATGGTCTTGTCGCTCATTTCTTGGTTCCTCTTTTCAAATAAGATTCATTTTTCATTTCCTTAGGTCCTGCATCTGCAGACCGGATTTCATCTATTATAACATCTTTTAAATCATTACGCAATTCTTTTAGCAGATTACGCGTTTTTTTCCATGTATAAAATCAATTCTATATGCCTATACTATGATTGTTCATTGAACCCCTTCAATGACGTCATTACAAATGATAAAGCAAAAGTAACTGTTCAGCAGGCAGGCTTCTGCCGGTACCAAACAGTTACTGTAACTTATATCCTCCCCTGGAAAATGCGGAATGCGGTACAGATAAGGACTGCTTTCCGCATTTATTTTATGCCCAGCTTCTCCAGCTCGGCCACTGCCTGCTTAAAATCATGAAACTGGATGGCATGGATGCCAAGCTGTCTGGCCGCCTCACAATTCTCAGCCCTGTCATCCAGAAATACACTTTCTTCTGCTTTCAGCCCGTATCTGCCCAGCAGGGTTTCATAAATATCCTTTTCCGGTTTCAGCTGCTGCACTTCGCAGGAAAAAATGATCCCATCCATATTTTTCAGGAAAGTAAGATCCTTTCTTGTTTGTTTTAATGCATAATCACAGTAATTGGAAAGCACATACAGACGATACCCTTTGCTTCTCAGGTACTTTGTCCAGGTATCTGCATAATCCCGCACCTTAATAGTTTTACCGGAACCTTCCAGAACCTTCCTTACATCCTGTGCATATTCCGGTAATGCTCTTTCAAAAGCCTTTACGTAAGTTTCCTCATCATAAAGGCCGCGATCTCTCTCATTCCACTGCTGGCTGAGAAATACCTTTTCACCGATCAGCTTATTCTCTTCCTCTGGAAAGCCAAAAGACTTAAGATACCCCTGCCAGTCAAAGTCAACCAGAACCAGTCCTACATCAAAAATCACATTTTTCATTTTACCCTCTGCACTCCCTTTTCTTTTATCCAGCAGCCTGTACATCATCCAAAACAGATATCCAAGAATAGGCACAAGAATGGCTACTCCCCAGGAAGCCCTGAACAGATTGCTGTCTGTCATTGCAAAAAACATTGGCATACAGGCTGCCAGCAGAAGAACCACTATTCCTAAAATCGCAGCTGCCTTTTTTAAATTTTTCATAATACTTCCGCCTTCCTGACAGATAAAAAGAGGGGCCAGCAAGCTGTTCTCCACTGGCCGGTCCCTCAAAACTTTTACCTGTTTCTATAAATAATATCATTTCTTCCCGGTCCGTTTGAAACCATTGTAATCGGGCACTCGATCTGCTTCTCAATAAACTCAATATAATTTCTGCAGTTTTCCGGAAGATCTTCGTATTTCTTGATTCCGCGGATATCACATTTCCATCCCGGAAGCTTTTCCAGTACGGGTTTTGCTTTTTCCAGCTTGCAGGTAGTTGGGAAATCAGTTGTTACCTGACCGTCAATCTCATATCCTACACAAACCGGAATCTCATCCAGATATCCAAGAACATCAAGAACTGTAAAAGCCACATCTGTAGCTCCCTGGATACGGCAGCCATACTTGGATGCAACACAGTCATACCATCCCATACGTCTTGGGCGTCCGGTAGTAGCACCAAACTCACCGCCGTCACCACCGCGTTTTCTCAGTTCATCAGCCTCATCACCAAAGATCTCAGATACAAATGCACCAGCACCTACAGCACTGGAATATGCTTTACTTACAGCAATGATCTTCTTGATCTCATATGGAGGAACTCCTGCACCGATGGCACCATAGCCTGCCAGTGTAGAAGAAGATGTAACCATTGGGTAGATACCATGATCAGGATCTTTCATGGAACCAAGCTGTCCCTCAAGAAGGATCTCTTTCCCTTCTTTCAGTGCGTTCCACAGGAAAAGAGATACGTCTCCTACATATGGAGCAACCATTTCTTTGTATTCCATCAGCTTATCCATGATCTCATCCGGATTCAGAAGCGGCTTATGGTAAAGATGCTCTAACATAACATTCTTAACCTGGCAAACGCTTTCAACCTTCTCTCTCAGTTTCTCATTGTCAAACAGTTCATTTACCTGAAAACCGATCTTTGCATATTTGTCGGAATAGAAAGGTGCAATACCTGATTTGGTAGATCCAAAGGATCTGCCTCCCAGTCTTTCCTCCTCATACTGATCAAACAGAGGATGATAAGGCATAACGATCTGTGCTCTGTCAGAGATCAGGATCTTAGGTGCCGGTACGCCTCTGCTGACAATCTCATTATATTCTTTAAAAAATACAGGAATATCCAGTGCCACACCATTTCCGATCACACTTGTGGTACGACCGGAAAATACACCAGATGGAAGTGTATGCAGTGCAAATTTGCCATAGTCATTGACGATGGTATGTCCTGCATTAGCTCCTCCCTGGAATCTTACAACAACATCCGCTTCCTGAGCCAACATATCGGTAATCTTTCCTTTTCCCTCATCGCCCCAGTTAGCGCCTACTACTGCTTTGATCATAACACAATTCCTCCTCGTGTCTTTTTATGTTTACCGTAAATCCGGAAACATCCTATACTATTTTTTTATTCAAGAATGCCTCGGCATTCTTGCTGCGAGGTGCGCGTCATGCAATTGCATGACATACTTCTCCTGCGCACCTCTGCAATCCTGCCGGAGGCTATATCAGCTGGGGGATTGACTCCCACCACTGATACCAGCTTGTTGCTCACCACCTATAGAGGTGGGAGTCATCTCCCAGCTGATATTTCTAAAACCACATTACCAGCTTCCGCCGCCTCCGCCGCCAAAACCGCCGCCAGAAAAGCCTCCGCTGCTGCTTCCACCGGAAGATCCTCCGCTGCTTCCGCCTCCTGATGAACTTCCCGGATCCACCTTGGTAAGGGTGCTTGTTACATGCTGCATGCTCTTTGACATCTGCCTGCTGAACATATAATAATTCCATGTTACGTAATCCGGGGAACTGCTTACATACCACTCAGGTGCAGGAATAGCTAAGGTTTCCAGTCTCTTTGCAAATACATCAGAAAGACCGAACACATAGGTGTATGGCAGTACACTATAAAACCATTCCGGATTATCTTCTGCCATTGCCTTCAAACGGTCAAGCTCTGCTGTTTTAATAAACTCCCTAAGCCCAAGCAAACGTCCCATCCAATCCACACATTTTTCAGTTCTTTTTTTCATAAATGCTGTAAAGAACAGGCATATAAAGGATGCCACTGCTGCCACTGCCAGCCCACGTGTAAAATCAAACACATTCTGCTGTCTTAAGCCGGAGAGATAAATACCTGTCACAAGTGCAATCCCACACAGGTAAAAACAGATTCCTATGAACCCGCCTCCAATACGGCCGGCACCTCGCCTGCCATGCCATTTATCAACAGCAGAGCAAAGAAGAACCATACCGATCACCATCAGAATCAGTGAAAACACACTGAAAATCTGCTGCAGGATCCAAAACTTATTCAGCACAAGCATCATCACAAGAAAGATGCACATGGGCACAAAGCTGATCAGAACAGCAAACACTCTTGCCACAGTAGAGGAAGTGGTATAAAGACCGCCCTTTGCCTTCACATAATCCTTAACCTGGCTCTTAACCGTATCAATTGTACCTGCACATTTATATTTCAGGCTAGAAATCCTGACAGAATCCCCTTTTTTGAAAAGCTTATCAAACAGGGTTCTTTCATATTTGGGAGCATCCACAGGCAATGGAAGTGCTGTCTTTATCAGTGTAAGATCCTTTTTCTTGCCGGTATCTTTGATCTGAAGATGACCTCTGTCTGCCCAGTAAAGGATCAGGGACAAAACATCCTTATCCTCCACACTGCCGTCAATAATATACCCTACTGCTGCACTGTCCAGATCTACAGGGGGCTGAAACTGTACAGATGTAATGATCTCTTCGTCCCTCCCGAAATGTTGGAACATAAAGATCACCAGCACCAGGATCACCACGGAAGCAGCCACCAGGATCGTATTCACAGGAGGGATCAGATTACTTCCTGTAAAATAATCATCTCCCATCTGGACATACATGGTAATGCCGCTGCCAAATTCCATATCCTGGGTCAGCGTACCTTCCAGGGTATTCCCATCCCAGACAAGATCCATCAGTTCCTTCCCATCTGCAGTCGATCCGTAACTTCCATAATATAATTCCAGCTTTTCATGATCAAAATTCTTTGGAAAGCTTACTATAAAGCTGCTGCCTTCTGGAATCACATTCTGCCAGCTTAAAGGAAACAGGTTGTAATATACATCTGTATATGCTTTTTCTTGTACTAACGGTGTAACTGAGTACTCCATGTAATAGGTCTGTGGGCCATATACCGTATGATCCGCATCTCCAAGCTTAAGAACATAGAAACCCTCGTCTGTACTCTCTTCTACATTTGTATTGCAGTATTCCAACTCTATATCAGCAAAATAAGGGATCTTTTCCCCTTGCACATTCTGAATGGTGCCTTTCATTGGAATATAGCGGTAAATTCCATGGCGTTCCCTAAGCATGTCCACCTGGATCGTCTCACTTACCAGGTAACTGTTGTCTTCCCCAATGGTCACTTCCACATGGTAATTCTCAGTATCCATATTGTGGTCATATTCAAGGGTGCTGCTGTCACCGCTTACCACTCCCAGGATATTCCCTGTCATACAAAACATGATTCCAATAACAACCAGTATGCCGATCTGGAATATTGTTGACAGGCTGACTTTCTTAAGCATACTTTCTCCTCCTGCTCAGGTTTCTTGTTTGATGTCAAAAAGAAACCTTTACATTTTCTCTTTCAGCATCAGAATTTACTTCATAAAGAGGTTTTCTCTTGAAGCCGAAAAGTGACGCAAGAATATTGCCTGGGAACATCTCTGTTTTCGTGTTGTATTTATTAACAACACCATTATAGTATCTTCTTGAACCTGCAATTTCTTCCTCAATACGGGAAAGCTGATTCTGCAGACTCAGAAAGTTCTGGTTTGCTTTCAGATCCGGATAACTTTCTGTAAGTGCAAACAGACTTTTCAGTGTACCTGAAAGTGCATTGTCATTTGCTATTTTCTGCTCCGGACTGTTGGCATTCATAGCCATATTTCTGGCATTGATCACAGCCTGAAGTGTGTCCTGTTCGTGCTTGGCATAACCTTTTACAGTTTCCACAAAATTAGGAATCAGATCATACCGTTTCTTTAAGGATACATCCATAGCTGAAAAGGCTTCTTCGCTTTTGTTGCGAAGTCTGACAAATCCATTATAGGAGGACACAAGCCAGAGCACCAAAAGTACAACTATTGCCAGTACAATAATCACAATTTTTAACATTTTTCTTTCTCCCTCCATCACGGAAAACCATCAGGCTTTCCAGAACAGCCACAGCTTTCAAGTCGAGCAGCCGCGAGACTTGGCGCGTGATTCTGGTCAGCGTAAGCTGACATATTCTTTACAGAATCACTGCGCATCCTCGCGGAGCGTTTATCTCAGTCGGAGATTGGACTCCCACTGAGACGAACTTGCTGTTACTTACCACCTGAAAGAAATGGGAGTCTTCTCGACTGAGATAAATGGCTGTTATACATTAATCTCTGCGTGCATGCCAAGCATCTCTTTATGGGCATCCAGCACAGGGGTTACTACCTTTGCAACAAAGCTTTCTGTCTGCTCTTTTGCACGGCCAACATACTTCTTAGGATCCATTGTTTTCTGCAGTTCTTCCAATGTAAGGTTGAAAGCAGGATCCGCAGCGATCAGTTCAAGAAGATTGTTATCCTTTCCTTCTACCTTTACAGTCTTTCCTGCTTCCATGGAAAGCTCACGGATACGCTCATGCAGTTCCTGGCGGTCTCCGCCTGCCTTTACTGCATCCATCATAATGTTCTCAGTAGCCATAAACGGAAGTTCAGCCATCATATGCTTCTCGATCACCTTAGGATAAACAACCAACCCATCAACCACATTCAGACACAGATCCAGTATACCATCAATAGCAAGGAATCCTTCCGGAATGGAAAGACGCTTATTTGCTGAATCATCCAAAGTTCTTTCAAACCACTGGGTGGCAGAGGTGATAGCCGGATTCAATGCATCTATCATCACATATCTGGATAAGGAAGCAATACGCTCACTTCTCATAGGATTTCTCTTGTATGCCATAGCAGAAGATCCGATCTGAGACTTCTCAAAAGGCTCTTCCACTTCTTTCAGATGCTGTAAAAGACGGATGTCATTGGACATCTTATGTGCGCTGGCAGCAATACCTGCAAGGATATTTGCAACACGGGTATCAACCTTTCTGGAATAGGTCTGGCCGGATACCGGATAGCATGCCTTAAATCCCATCTTCTGTGCGATCATTGGATCGATCTTGTCGATAGTCTCCTGGTCTCCGTCAAAAAGCTCCAGGAAGCTTGCCTGTGTACCTGTAGTTCCTTTGGAGCCAAGCAGCTTGATGGTTCCTAGTACATACTCCAGATCTTCCAGATCCATAAGGAACTCCTGACACCATAAGGTTGCTCTTTTCCCTACTGTAGTAGGCTGTGCAGGCTGAAAATGTGTAAAAGCCAGTGTGGGCTGATCCTTGTATTTGTCTGCAAACCTGGACAGCTCTGCAACAACATTCACCAACTTCTTCTGAACCAGCTTCAATGCTTCTACCATAATGATGATATCTGTGTTGTCCCCTACATAACAGGAGGTAGCTCCCAGATGGATGATTCCTTTTGCCTTGGGACACTGAACTCCGTAAGCGTACACATGAGACATTACATCATGACGGACTTCCTTTTCCCTTGCTTTTGCCACATCATAATTGATGTCCTCTGCATGGGCTTTCATCTCATCGATCTGCTCCTGGGTAATATGAAGCCCCAGTTCTTTCTCTGTCTCTGCAAGTGCGATCCACAGCTTTCTCCAGGTACGGAACTTCATATCCTGTGAAAAAATATACTGCATCTCTCTGCTTGCATAACGCTCGGATAACGGACTTGTGTATCTGTCTGTGCTCATCTTCGTTCTCCTATTTCTTTGTATATTCAGGAACTGACAGTTCCTGCACATGATAAAATGTATGTTTCCCCGCTTTTTACGGATAAACATACTTATTCGTCTAAAATTATATAACATTGCCCATGCAAAAGCAACCAAAAAGGCATCAACCCTGATGGAATTTACCCAGGAATTCCTTCATACGGGCATGTTCGGAAGCAAATACCTGCTCAGGTGTACCTTCTACAGCGATCACACCATCATCCATAAAAATAATCCTGTCTGAAATATCTCTTGCAAAAGTCATCTCATGAGTTACGATCACCATGGTAATATGCTCTGCAGCAAGGGCCTTGATCACCTTCAGGATCTCACCGGTAAGCTCCGGGTCCAGTGCAGAAGTAGGCTCATCAAAAAACAAAATATCTGGATTCATACAAAGTGCCCTTGCAATGGAAACCCTTTGCTGCTGACCGCCAGACAGCTGGTAAGGATATGCATCTTCCTTTCCTTCCAGTCCCATCTTTTTAAGAAGCTCTCTTGCCTGCACCAGCACCTCTTCTTTTTTACGCTTCTGCACACGCATCGGTGCATCAATAATATTTTTCAGCACAGAAAAATGAGGGAAAAGATTAAAGTTCTGAAATACCAGACCTACTTCCCCGTTTTTTACGATCTCGCCGGCATCCGGTGTCTCAAGCCCTGTAGCACACCGAAGCAACGTGGACTTTCCGGAGCCGGAAGGCCCAATGATGCTTAACACTTCTCCTTTATCTACCTCCAGCGAGATATCTCTTAACACATCCAGTGCACCAAAGCTTTTCTTAATATGTTTCATTTCAAATAATATCATTTTACTTTTCCCCCTTATTTGTAGTAATTCATCATTTTCTCGATCTTGTTCATAGCTACAGCTACAATAAGGTTAAAAATGTAATAGAAGATGGCAGCAACCAGAAACGGAGTCATGGTAGTCTGGGCACTTGCAATCTGTTTGGCAATGGTAAACATTTCGGCAACAGATACTACAAATGCAAGGGACGTATCTTTTACCAAAGTGATCACCTCATTGGTGATGGACGGAAGGATTCTTTTAATAACCTGTGGCAGGATGATCCTGAAAAAGGTCTGGGACTTGCTATACCCAAGAATCTGTGCTGCTTCATACTGTCCTGCAGGCATGGATTCAATCCCGCCTCTGTAAATCTCTGCAAAATAAGCAGCATAATTGATAGCAAATCCGATAAACACTGCGATTAGACTGTAACCTCTGGATATACGGATCCCGAAAATAAAGTAAGGGCCAAAATAAACCACCATCAGTTGCAGCATCAGCGGTGTTCCTCTCATCACCGAAATATAAGCAGATACGATTCCTTTCAATATTTTATTCTTTGACATTCTTCCAAAACATATCAGAAGCCCCAGTGGCAGAGAACAGATCAAAGTCACAAAGAAAATTTCCACAGTAGTGACCATTCCGCCTGCCAGCTGTTCCAACATTGTACTTAAATCCATATACTTTCCTCCATTAGCACAACAACAGAGGGTGCAAGCTGTACCCTCTGTCTGTTATACATTCGTCCTGTTTTATCTCAGTCGAGAAGACTCCCACCTCTTTCAGGTGACAGCCGTCATCAAAATTTATCACTCTGCCTCTGTTTCTTCTGCTTCTGTTTCAGCTTCTGTTTCACTGTCATCTGCTGTCTTAGTATCTTCTGTCTCAGAAGTCTCCTGTGCATCATCGTCTCCGATGCACAGCATATCAGCAACCTCATACTGCTGGGCAAGCTTCTCTACTTCGCCAGCCTCATACAGCTTCATAACCTCTGCCCATACAGTATCTCTCAGTTCTTCATTGCCCTTCTTAAAGCCGATACCATACTGCTCACTCTGAATAGGCTCATCCATGATCACATATTTGCCCTCTTCTCTTTTGGACAGCTGATATTTGGCAACCCCGATATCAACAGCAATGGCATCTGCTGCACCTGAATCCAGGTTCATAAATGCTGTATTGTAGTTCTCATTCTCAGTAAGAGAAGCAAAACTTGCAGTCAGATCTTTGTTGTCATCACTGTTCAGTGCATCCAGTGCAGCGGATGCAGTCTGTACAACCACATTCTTACCAGCCAGGTCTGACAGCTTCTCAATACCGGAATCTGCTGCCACAA
Organism: Blautia glucerasea; assembly: GCF_013304385.1. Lineage (GTDB taxonomy): Bacteria > Bacillota > Clostridia > Lachnospirales > Lachnospiraceae > Blautia_A > Blautia_A ammoniilytica. The sequence goes on along the minus strand of NZ_JAAITU010000044.1, from coordinate 12,946 downwards.
CCATTACCTGCTCATTATTCAGATATGGGTCTGACCATGTATAGTCATCCTCACGACCGTTAATGGTAAATCCATTCCAGATGCAGTCAATAATACCAGAATTCAGGTCTGCATCCTTGCTGTCCCACATAATCGGTGTTTTCACCAGCTCCCAACCAAGATTGTCGCAAACTTTCTGAGCCAGATCAAGATCAAAGCCTACATATTCTCCATCATCATTCATGTATCCAAAAGGCGGATATTCTGCATCAAAGCCTACCACCAGTGTCTTGCTGTCTGCATCTGCGTAAACCGGAACAACAGATACCATTCCCACTGCCATTACTGCTGCCAGAACTGCAGCCATCATCTTTTTCTTCATATTGTGATCCTCCTCTTCGTCTTCCTTTAAAAAAATTCATGTTCTAAAACCATTCTTTTCGTAACTGTTCACTGCTTGATAAATTGTTACCATTTCTTTAGCACGTAGTCACTCTACCGTATTAAAGCATGTTGATATGGTAGCATAGGAATCCATAGCTGTCAAGAGGAGTTTTTGTAAATACCAGGATTGTTGAAATACACAAGTACGAAACAATCCACAGTTATCATAGAAACACAGGTTCCTTATTGAATCAGGAACCTGTGCTTCTATGATATTCTTTTGTAAATTTTACCAGGCACTCATCAATATGCTGAGAATACACCGGTATCTCCGGCTTCTTGGCAAACCGTTCCAGAGCCTGCTGCACAGTCTCTTTTACCTGGTCGCTTACATTCAGTGCAGTAAGACGGCTTTCATATTCAATAGGTGTCCGGATGCTTTTATAAGCAAGAAGATAGGTGATCAGGGACTGCTCTGTTTCATCCAGCTGATGCGCATGCCAAAAGCATTCCACTGCCTTTTCCATCTGAAAAAGATAGCTGCAGGCACATCCCAGATTGTGATAGATCTGTGCTGTAAGCCCTGCCTGTCCCTGCTCCAGTCCTTCTTTTTTCAGAAGCTTCTCATATACATGGATGGCACTTACCAGCATCCCATTCTCTACCAATGCATCTCCCTTTTTCTTCTCACGGACTACAGGGGCTTCTGCATCCATCTTGGAAAGCTTTGCATTTAATGTGCGAAGCTCTTCATATGTAAGATAATTGATCTCCTTGAAAACAGGATACAGAATATCCTCTGCGCTTGCAAACTTACCCAGCTTAGGACGAAGCTTTGCAGCCAGCCTTGGAAGCTCCAGTTCCTGGGCGATCCAGCTGCACAATGCTTCATTGATAATCGTCTGATCCACCAGATAAATATTGTGATAAAGATAATAACACAATTCTTCCAGTGTATAGATATTGGTGCTGATATTCTGGATAAAATAAGGAGATCTGGCTTTTTTAGTCTGACATAAAATATATCCGCTCATTCCTCGTTCCTCCTTACCACTTTACAGAATCTTTCCATACCTTGCCGCTGGAGGGATACATTTCTCCAAAGCCAAGATCCTTTACTGTGATCCTGCACAGATCTTTGGAAATATACTGTAGCTCCAGGGAAAGCCTGGTAGTTTTATTTGGACGCACAGGCAGTCCTGGAAGCCCCATGGAAATACGTTTCTTACCTTCCTGTCCCATGGTACTCACCACAAACACCAGCTCCTTTGTATCATCCAGGATCAATTCGCAGCCGGCTTTACATTCATACCAGTTCACTCCTGCATGGATCAACGGATAGTAGGTAGGTGATCCCATCACCCGCATTTCCATACCTACATCTGTAAGCACCAAGGAAGGACTGAGGTAGCGGTAGCCTTTCAGATTCCTGTCCTCTGTTTTTTCCTTACCTGCTCCGCAGGCTCCCTTTGCAAAAAGATTGTTTCCAAAATACACTTTTCTTCTCTGCTGGCACAATAGTCTTACAGATTGCTTAGCCCACTTTGGATCAAACCCCTTGCCGGTGATCTGAATGCTGGAATATAGATCTGTTCCCAGAGTTTTCTGAATGAAAGCCAGAAAATCCGAATCACGGTGCAAGGCTGCTTTTTCTCTGGAAGCTTCCGCCTCCTCGGTCAAAAGCCCTGTAAGGCTGCACTCTCCCAGATCTTCCAGCTGCACCAGTACAGGACCTCCGCCCTGCATCACCAGCTTACGGAACTGCACCCTGTCCCCGTTAAAATCATACCAGCCTACGCTTCGGTTCCAGGTTTCTCTTTTTTGGGTCATAATATAGTAGAAAAAGCTTTCTCCGTAATCAAGAAGCAGATACTTATCCTCCAAAAAGCCCAGCGCCTGGCAAGCTCTCTGAAAATTAGACACTTGCACCTGATCCAGCTCCTGCGCAGTGATCACCAGGCATTTGGTATTTTTCACCACATCCATTACACCTAAAAATTTCAGCATTCCTTTTAAGAATACTGCCAGCAACTCCCAAGGCTGCTTTGTTTCTGTGCCCACCTGCACTGCTTCCTCTTTTCTGCAAAGATCATACAGACTGTCAATCAGTATGCCCCCACGGTCTCTTGCAAAATATTCAGCCTCCAGACCTACACAATAATCCTTATGCTCTCCTCTGTGACAGAGAAGGGTAGGGGCTTCAAACTGTTCGCTGCCCACCTTCATGGAAACAGACCTGGGCTCATCACCCTTTCTGTCATAATAACAGATCTGGGAGTATTCCTTGCCAAAGTCAATACCAATAATCAAGTCCCGAATCTCATTCATCCCTTAGTCCTCTTTCCTGATCACAAACATCTCATTCACATACTGTTCCTGCCGCAGATACTGTTTCAGCTTTGCAGCTACTTCTGCATCCTTGTCCAGCCTTCTGGCTGACAGGATCTGGTTGATCATCTGATATTTGCTGCCTGGTGCGCCTTCCACCCGGCTCATGGTCATAGTACGTTCTGCAGTCTTTTTTATTTTCCCTTTATATTCTGACTGGAAATAATAATGCAGGGTTTCCCCATAGAAAAGTGTAAATGCCTTTGTGCGGATCCCTTCGTATATATCATAAAGTGGTTCATTTTTGTATTCCGGTTCTGCTCCAAGGCCAGTATCCAATGCATAAAACAGTGTAACCTTCCACTTTGGACTGCCGTGGAACTCTACATAGGTCTTATCATCCAGCTGATAAGGGCTGAGAAGCTCTGCAGATAATTTATGGAAAAAGGCAAACTCCATGTTTCTGTCCATGCATTCCTTCAGAAGCTCTCTCTCCATAGAAAGGATCTCTTCGCTTTTTCCTTTTTCCCTTACAAGTTCTTTAAAAAGCGCCAGATGGCAGATCAAATCTACCGGCCACTTTTCCAGATATGCCTTTTTCAAGGATTTTTTCACAAGACTACTCATGGAAAACTCTTTAACAAAAATCCCATATGCCACCTGTGTCAGATAAGCACCGATCAGTCTTTCTTTTCCTTTATGCTTGATATAATCTGCCAGAATACTCTCTCCCTCTTTTCGATAGTCAGAGGTAAAGATCAGAAGCCCCAGCAGCTTTTCTTCCATATCATAAGTATCCATTTCAAAGCCTTTGGCACTTTTCCAGATAGAAAACATCTCGTCCATTGGCCCAAACCTATACTTCATCAGATACTGAAGGATTACTTCATCATAAATCCCGCTTCTGTATACTTCAGATGCCAGTGCCAGCAATTCTTCGTCCTCTGCCATTTCACAGCGGATGATCATCCTGCTTACCAGCTTCAGAAGACTCTTCATATCCAGTCCTTCAAAGCCAAACTCTTCCACAATGGCTGCTGCCTGCGGAAAAAGCCCTCTGGAAATCAATACAGACAACAAAGTTTCCCTGTCTACCAGTGCATATTCCCTGCAATCCAACCTTTTCAGGTATCCGTCCAGGTCTTCCCCATGGATATGACCAGCATAATAATCCAGGATCTCTTTGCGGATTCCTCCCCTATAATCACTGCTCACTCCAGGAAGTCCGGCCAGCTTCTGGAAAAGTTCCAGATCATCCCTGGAAATAGGATGCTCCATGCAATAGTGAAGCAGCACACCTGTCTCCTCCACACCAAAAGCCAGCACCTTTGGCATCATCTCTTCTTCGTCCAACATCTTTTTCAAATTATAGCCAACGGTAGAAGCATACCGTCTCTGCTGCTCATCCTGGAAAAGGATCACCGCATCCTCTGTATAGATTCTTGGATAAGCCACCCCCTGTACACATGGGTACACTTCTTCCTCAGCCATCTGGCTGTGCTTTACGATCACACTGCGGATCTTTTTGTCATCACAGAAAAGCCGGTAAGTAAACATCCTGCCGGCAATAGCGTTTGCCTCTTCCTTTGTCTTTGGGTCTGTAAGAAATTCCTGATAGATTGCCGCATAATGTTCATTCATACATCCTTCTGACAACTTTTTCTTTGCAAAAACAGCCATACTCTTCTGATAACTCTGATAATTTGCTGGATCTGCTTCTTTATCAGCAATTACCCTGGAATAAATGAATGCTTTCTTGTTATCCCCCAGCGTATCATTATTATAAGTAAAATACATAAGCAGAGGCTTGGGCAGTTCCTGCTGGCCGGCCATATCCATGGTCTCCACATAGTACTCATACAATCTGGTAATCCGCAATCCCTGCTGTACAGCCCGGCTGTACCATATAAAATATTCAGGTTTCCTGGGATTCCCTTTTATGATATATTTGCACACTGCTTCCAGGGTATCCTCAGATGGAAAGTACTCATACCCTTTTGCCAACACACGATAAAGACTTTCATTATAATTCTTCTCATATCCGGACAAATAGGCAATACGCATAGCCAGCTCCTGGGTTAGCAGATCCCTTTTTGCAGCAAACAAAAATACCTGTACCCAGAACCCATTTAATCTGTGCAGAAGGGAAATATTCCTGCTTACCAGCTCCCAAGCCTCCAAATACAGGAACGGACTTTTACATCCTTTTTCATAAAGCTCCTCCATCATAAAAATCGCCTTGGACGATGACTGGCAAAGCTCAGGATCCTTTCTTAGCAATACCCATAAAAGAGTAAAGCTATCCTCTTTCTGCATATGGAAATTGCGAAGCTTCCTAAGAGCCTGCTCCTGATCTCTGTAAATCCCTGTTTCCACACACAAATACAAGTAAAATCCTGCAAATTCCAGGTCGTCCTTTGTAAAGGCTTTGTCCTGGTATTTTTCAAGAATCTGCACTGCTCCTTCATCATTTCCTTCCTGATGGAGCAGAAAAGCTTCATACATCTGATATTCTGGATAATCACATCCATTTTCACGCAGCTGGTTCAGCTCATAATGAGTGCTTGCCGCCCAGGTGGAAGCATCCATTTTATTGCACCTGAAATCCAGGTAGTCCTTAAGGATAGCCAGCTTGTGCTGCTCCTCCACTACCCGCACATTAACCTCTACCTTTGGTGTTCGTGACACCAGAAGCTCATAAGTAAGCTGTTGATAAGGACTTTTTACTACAATCTTACCGAACTGGTTGCCTGCCCCCAGCTTGCCACAGCTGATCAGATAATCCACTTCATAATAGCTGCCAATAAAGTCTTCATCTGTAACAACCTTCTTGGGAATCTCCAGGAAATCCCCATATGCTTCTATTTCCAGACGCAGATGTCCCCATCCGCTTCTGTGGATATGAAAAGCCTCCTGCATATCCTGCTTCACTTCGTAGTATCTGGCACCAGGGTCTTTCAAAGAAACGCTCACTTGCTCTTTCATGCCAATACCGATCAGGAATTCCTCCAGATGCTGGTAAGTCACTGGCTGTCTGGAAAGCCCGGCAAAAAGAGCCTTTTTCTGATCCTCTTCATTCTTTAACAAAGAGGAAAAAGAAGGATCAGTAAAAATACGAAAGGCTTCTCTGAAATCTTTTTTTGCAATCTGGCAGAATTCTTCCAGATCACTCACTGTACCTTTCGCTGTTTTTAATTCTTCTTTTTCTACATGTATCTCAAAACCAAGTCTGTATTCTCCGATATTGGTGGTAAAGCAGATCCAGCCTTCCAGATCCTGTCCTGGTTCCATGCCTACTGCATCAATACCATATGGCAGGCAGACTGTTGTTCCGGTAAACTTATCAAGACCCGGCACCAGCCGTCTGGAGGAGGATGTAACATATCCCCGGATCCTGCAGTTATCTTCGGTTCCAAGATATACTTCTCCCCGCCTGGTTTCTCCTGCTTTCAGGGTCAGGGAAATCTTTTCTTTTGAAAAAAGAAGATGGGGCTGTTCATATTCAAATTTTCCATTTAATAGCTGTTCTGTTTTTTTCTTCAATATCCTTCACCTTACTGTCTTTTGTTATTCGCTGTACTGTTTTCCATTATAATGATTTTACAGCTCTATTTCAACGCAAAATTAGAAGCAAATCCAAGTTGGAAAAGCACCAGCTTCCATTTTGCGGCATAGAATATAGAGAAATCCCTTTCGAGGTGCGGACTTGAAGACTTTCCAGAAACCCCTGACTCCTGCACAGGAACGCTTCTATCTTCAACAATACCAGGAGGGAAATGAAGAGGCAAAGAAAATCCTGATAGAACGCAACCTCCGTCTGGTAGCCCATATCGTTAAAAAGTATCAGAGCGGCGAGGAAGACCTGGATGATCTTATTTCCATCGGCACCATCGGTCTGATCAAGGCGATTTCTACTTTTGATATCAGCAAATCCACCCGGTTATCCACCTATGCAGCCAGATGTATTGATAATGAGCTTCTTATGATGTTTCGTTCCAGAAAAAAATTTTCCAGGGAAGTTTCTCTTTATGAACCAATCGGAATGGATAAGGAAGGAAACGAGATCAGTCTTTTAGATGTGATTGAAAGTCCTCTTACAGATGTGGTAGAAGATTATTCCATACGTGAAGATTTAAAGCTTCTTTTTCAGTCCATAGATAAGGTTTTAAACACTCGGGAATACCAGGTGATCTGCTGCCGTTTCGGTCTTTTCGGCCAGCAGGAGCTGACACAGAAGGAGGTTGCCAGACAGATGGGCATCAGCCGTTCTTATGTTTCCCGCATTGAAAAAAATGCCCTGACCAAGCTTCGGAAATTGTTCCCAGCCGGGCAAAGGCATTTTTCATAAACGGCAACTGCTGGACATTCACAGTTGTCGTAAATATGTCTATTGTTCTTCTTCTCTTCGCAGAATATCATACTCCTGGATATCTGCCCCAAGATCGATCCACAGCTTCTGCTGGGCATGAGGTGCACTTTCCATTGATGTGCCATCACAGTCATAGATCCCACGGACAGTTACATCCAGATTCCGTCCATCCGGCTTCATGATCTGTATGGTTTCACCTACAGAAAACTTATTTCTCTGAGTGATCTGGATACGACCGCTTTCATCAACAGCCTCTGCAAAGCCCAGATAAGTAAAATTCTTCTCATAGGTATTATCTGTATAAATCTGGGTATTGCTGTCCGGCTTCCCATAAAAAAATCCGGTTGTAAACTGACGATAAGTACAATTGGAAATCTGCTCCTGGTACCAAGGCATATTTGCCTGATACTTCTCAGGTGATTCCATATAATCATCAATGGCTTTCCGATAGGTACGGGCAACCGTGGCTACATACAAAGCCGTTTTCATCCTGCCTTCGATCTTCAGACTGTCAATGCCGCTGGTCATAATATCATCCATATGCTCTATCATGCAAAGATCCTTGGAATTAAAAATATAAGTGCCTCTTTCATTTTCATAAACAGGCATATACTCGCCTGGGCGTTTCTCCTCTACAATGGAATATTTCCATCTGCAGGGATGAGTGCAGGCTCCCCGGTTGGCATCTCTTCCCACCATATAATTGCTGAGAAGGCAGCGTCCGGAATAAGAGATACACATTGCCCCATGGACAAAGGTTTCAATCTCCAGATCTTCCGGGATATGTGCCCGGATCTGACGAATCTCTTCCAGAGACAGCTCCCTTGCTGTAACTACACGCTTTGCTCCAAGCCTGTGCCAGAAAAGGAAGGTTTCATAATTGGTATTATTGGCCTGGGTACTGATATGGCATTCAATCTCAGGGCAGATCTCCCTGGCATAAGTAAATATACCTGGATCTGCAATGATCAATCCGTCCGGTTTCAATTCTTTTAATTCTTTTAAATATTCCCGCACTCCTTCCAGGTCATAATTGTGTGCCAGGATATTCACCGTAACATATACTTTTACCCCGTGTTCATGGGCAAAAGCAATCCCCTGAAACATATCTTCATGAGAAAAGTTCTTTGCTTTTGCACGAAGTCCGAAAGCTTCTCCACCGATATATACTGCATCAGCCCCGAAAATAACCGCAATCTTCAACACCTCCAGACTGCTGGCTGGAACAAGCAGTTCAGGTCTTTTTAATGGTTCTCCCATTCTATTTCCTCCTTCTTCACACTTACAGTCACTCCGTCTCCCAGGGGAAGAATGGATGTTTCCAGTAATGGATCATGTTTCAGCTGGTACAGATATTCCCGCATTCTTTTGTAGATCGTCCGGTCACGCCTTTCCACAATGTAATGGGACTCTATAAGATTTCCATCCTGCAGCACATTGTCAGACAAGAGAACCCCTCCTTTCTTAAGCAGGCGAATCACATCCGGAAGCCAGTGGATGTACTGTCCCTTTGCAGCATCCATAAAGATCAGGTCATAAGAACCAGAAAGACCGGCCAGTATCTTTGTTGCGTCCCCTTCCAGAAGGGTGATCTTTGACTCCTGCCCGGCTTTTCTGAAATTCTCCTTTGCCAGGGGAATTCTTTTTTCGTAATTTTCTATAGTAGTAATCTGTACATCTGCAGGACCATATTCACACATAAGAAGTGTGGAGAAGCCAATGGCTGTCCCCACCTCAAGAATGCGCTTCGGTCTTTGCAGTGCCAGAAGCATCTTTATGAAGCTTTGCATTTCCCTGCGGATCACCGGAACCCTTTCCTGCAAAGCATACTGCTCCAATTCTTCAAGAAATGGTGTATTCCCGGTATCCAGGGAATTAATAAAGGTCCGCATTCTCTCTTCTACGATCACGAATTGCTTACCCCTTCCTGCTCTGTATCTCCTGCAAGGATCCCCATGATCCTGGTAGGTGTATATGCTGTACTGAGCAAATATGTACCAGCTTTCAGCTGTCCTTTGTAATTGGATAATTTCTCCTGTACATAGAACACCTTGGCATCCTTGATCAGTCCTTTGGCTTCCAGAATCTCTCCGATCTGATATTCAGAAGATCCTTCTGGGATCACAACAGTTACTTCCTGTCCATCCCCAGGGCTCATTGCCTGTTGGTTAAATATGTCATATCCAAACTGATAGGTAGTCTTTCCTGCCCAGAATATAAACACTGCAACACATACGTACAATGCGATCCGGAACACTCCGCCTGCAAAAACCAGTCCGGCTTTTCCTATCTTGTCTCTGGTATTTCCCATTACAACCTCCTTTACATAGGCTTTCCTGTGGCCATCTGTCAGAACTCCGGAATCTGTATATGGATTCCTTCTGTCACACGGATACAGATCTTCTGCATCAGCCTGCATAAGGCAAGCTCTGCATCCAGGTATGCATTCACCTGCGGATTCCTGCGAAGCTCTTTGGACTCCCTTGACAGCTGTTCTGCCACCTGGAACAGATCATCCCTTCCGGTTTCATTCTGCATCCGAAAATTATTACTGCGGAATTGAAAAACCCTTGCCTTCAAATCCGGATCCTGATCCAGAAGTTCTTCCTGTTTTTTGTATTCCTCATATTCCCTGCTGTTTTTAACAGCATCCAGCAGGGAATCGATCTTTTCTTCAATTACTTTCGTATCCATTTATTTCTTTTGTACCTCCCTGGAGGCTACGCCTCCATAATAATGGGCAGGATCATAGGACTTCTCTTTGTCCTCTTCCAAACATAATCGCTTAATGCATCTTTCACATTTGTCTTGATCTTGCTCCAGTCTGTGATATTCTTCTCCAGACATTCATCCAGCGCATTCTCCACTGTCTCTCTGGCATGATCCATCAAGTCCTCAGATTCCCTCACATAAACAAATCCTCTTGAAACAATATCTGGTCCTGCAAGTACTACATTGCTGTGACGCTCAAGTGTCATAACAACGATCATGATCCCGTCTTCTGCAAGATGCTGACGGTCACGGAGCACAATATTCCCTACATCACCTACACCAAGTCCATCCACAAGGATCGCACCAGTATGCACCTTGCCAGTTACTTCTGCATCCTGTCCATCCATCTCAAGCACACAGCCGGATGAAAGAATGAATATATTCTCATCAGAATATCCCAGTTCTTCTGCAACATGCTTCTGTGCAGTCAAATGGCGGTACTCACCATGTACAGGAATGGCATACTTTGGACGAACAAGGGAATAAAGAAGCTTGATCTCTTCCTGGCAGGCATGTCCGGAAACATGGGCATCCTGGAAAATAACCTTTGCCCCCTTCATAGAAAGCTCATTGATTACTTTGGATACAGCTTTCTCATTGCCAGGGATAGGGTTTGAGCTGAAAATAATCGTATCATTAGGCTTTATAGTGATCTTCTTATGGATATTGGCTGCCATACGGGAAAGCGCTGCCATAGACTCTCCCTGACTTCCAGTAGTGATAAGTGCTACCTGCTCATCCGGATAATTCTTTACCTGGTCGATCTCGATCAAGGTCTGATCCGGTACCCGAAGATATCCCAGTTCTGCAGCAGTGGTGATAACATTTACCATGCTGCGTCCTTCAACTGCCACTTTCCTGCCAAACCGGTATGCAGTATTAATAATCTGCTGTACACGATCTACGTTGGACGCAAAAGTGGCAATAATGATCCTGGAAGATTTATGCTCATTAAACAAATTGTCAAAAACATGACCCACTGTCCGCTCAGACATGGTAAATCCCGGACGCTCTGCATTGGTACTATCGCACATCAGTGCCAGCACTCCCTTTCTGCCAATTTCGGCAAAACGCTGCAGGTCAATGGCATCTCCGAATACAGGTGTATAATCCACCTTAAAGTCTCCGGTGTGGACAACAATGCCTACCGGTGAGTAGATAGCCAGAGCTGATGCATCCTGGATACTGTGGTTTGTTTTAATAAATTCAATAGAAAAATCGCCAAGATTGATAACCTGTCCATGCTTTACTTCTTTTAATTTAGTTGTCCTGGTAAGATTGTGCTCTTTCAGCTTGTTGGCGATCAGTGCCAGGGTCAGCTTTGTGGAATAGATCGGCACATTTACATCCCGGAGTACATAAGGCAATGCCCCGATATGATCCTCATGCCCATGGGTGATCACAAATCCTTTAACCTTGGAAATATTATCCTTCAAATAAGTCACATCCGGGATCACCAGGTCGATACCCAGCATATCATCCTCAGGGAAAGCAAGACCGCAGTCCACTACTACAATGCTGTCATCATATTCAAAAGCTGTAATATTCATACCGATCTGCTCAAGTCCTCCCAGCGGGATGATCTTTAGCTTCTTACCTGTATAACCGGACTTTCTGCCTCTTTTCACTACACCCTTTACAGGATTCTTGGGGAGCTGCCTGGATGGCTTTTCTGCCGGCTTTGGTGATGGCTTTACAACTGCCTTTGCTTCTGGTTTCACAGCAGCTTTTACTGCCGGCTTGCCTGTACTTTTCGAATTCTGCCTGTTATATCCTGATTTTGATTTGTATTTATAATTATAATTTTTCTGTTTTGTATTTGTGGACTGTTTTTTGGTTCCCCACATAGCAGCCGGTGACTGCCCGCTGCTGTTCCTGTTCTCATTGTTTTCGCTTTTCAATCGCTTCGTCCTCCATTTTATGCTTCAAGGTCCACGTCATCTAACATTTGGGCAAAGACTCTGGATATAGCTTCAAGCTCCGAATCATCCTGGATCATCTCATAACATGCTTCCTGACTGTCTTTCTCAGAGATATCCTTCAAAATATAGGCATTTGCTTCATCATCCTGCGAATCAGAAACAAGGAGATAGGTGATCCCTGCAATTGTGGTCTGCTCTTCAACATAAAATTCTACGATTCCGTCCTCGGACTGAAATTTGATCTTTTCCATCAGATATTAACCTCTCTCACTGCATCTTCCCGTCCGTATGCGTCCAGGTAACTCTGCAAAATAAAAATAGCCGCCAACTCATCCAAATACTGTTTGCGGTTCTCACGCCTTACTCCTGATTCCATCAATGTACGGTTCGCTTCTACTGTAGTCAGTCTTTCGTCCCACATAACAACAGGCAGGCCTGTACGTCTCTCCAGCATTTCTTTAAACTCCAGAGATTTCAAAGCCCGCTCTCCTACTGTATTATTCATGTTCTTAGGATATCCAAGTACAATCCGTTCCACCTGGTAATCCTCCACAAGTTTCTCGATCTGGGCAAGTGTCTGGCGAAGCTTGTTCTCCTGCTTGCGCCAGATCGTACTCACACCCTGTGCTGTTATGCCTAACGGATCACTCACTGCAACTCCCACAGTCTTAGAACCGTAATCTAATCCCAGAATTCTCATAATCAGCCTTCCCAGGATCTGTTCTTAATATACTCAGTAAGAAGCTCTTCTACCAGTTCGTCACGTTCCACTTTCATGATCATGCTTCTGGCTCCCTTATGACTGGTGATATAAGTGGGATCACCAGACATAATATAACCAACGATCTGATTCACAGGATTGTATCCCTTTTCTTCCATCGCATTGTACACCAGATCCAGAATCTCCTTAACTTCCAGATCCTGGTCCGGTTTTGAACGGAAATACTGTGTACTTCCCAGATTGTTCTCTGCCATTGTCTCTCACGTCCTTAAAATTATTTCTATTTTATAATAATATAATTCTCAGTAAAATACAATCAAAACTTTCCAAGGAGCATATGTTGGTCCAAAAAGTCCTCTGCCTGAAGTGTGATAATATCATTTATGCCATACCCTTTGGATTTCTCCACTGCTACCCGGGAGTTTGACAGTTGAATATAAGAAAAAATGCTTGCAGGCCTTATGGTACCTG
>NZ_JAAITU010000043.1 GCF_013304385.1 Blautia glucerasea | reverse complement strand
GCACCATAATTAAGACACAAAATCCTGACTGGAAAGGACGGTAGCATTATAAGTATGTTAAAAGATATACTGGAGAACTATATATCAGAAACAAAGCCACATTACTATCCTCCTGTGGAAAACCTGCTTGATCTGATCTATGAACATTACACGGAAAATAACCTGTGGAAGGAAAATACAACTGCCAGGAAAGCCGGGCAGGCAAAAGAAAAGGAACTGGAACAATGGCTGCAAGGAATCGAAGGCATGGACCGAGTGGTGGAGGACGATATGGGGGAGAGGATACCACTTTGGGAGGAGATCATGATTCGTCATGGGAGTGTATGCTGTGCATGGGAGAAAGATTCATTTGAGGAAGGATTGAAGGTTGGGATCAGGCTTATGATGGAGGTATTTTCAGAATAGCCCAATCCACAGCATATCGTTCACTGGAAAACAAATATTCACTGGATTCACTGGGAATCTGAGAGGAATGGTAGAATTATATATGCTGGTTATGGTATAGTGGAAAAGGAGATTTGATCATTTCCGTAAGAAAGAATGTTTGTGGAAAGGAAGATATGAAAAATGGAAAAACAGTTGGATCCTGTAATAAAAATACAGCATCTGAATAAGTCCTTCGGTAGTGTACATGCTGTAAATGATCTAAGCTTTCAGGTAAGAAAAGGGGAGCTATTTGCTTTTCTTGGCGTAAATGGAGCAGGCAAGAGTACCACGATCTCGATCATCTGCGGGCAGCTGAAAAAGGACAGTGGAGAGGTAAAGATCGGCGGCAACGAAGTAGATCAGAAGCCGGGAGACATTAAAAGAATGATAGGTGTTGTTTTTCAGGACAGTGTGTTGGATAAGCCGCTGACTGTCAGGGAAAACCTGGAGAGCAGAGCCGCACTGTACGGTATTACAGGTAAGGAATTTGACAAGAGACTGGAAGAGCTGTCCATTATCCTGGATTTTAAAGAGTTTATGAACCGGCAGATGGGCAAACTGTCCGGCGGTCAGCGAAGAAGAATTGACATTGCCAGGGCACTACTTCACAAACCTGAGATATTGATTCTGGATGAGCCTACCACAGGACTGGATCCTCAGACCAGAAAGCTGATATGGAGTATTATCGAAAAGCTTCGAGTATCAGAGAATATGACCGTTTTTCTTACAACACACTATATGGAAGAAGCAGCATCTGCAGGTTATGTAGTGATTCTGGATAAGGGGAAGATTGTGGCAGAGGGTACACCTTATCAGCTGAAAAATCAATATGTACAGGACTATGTTTCTATATATGGAGCAGGAGAAGAACAGATCCGGCAGCTTGGCAAACCTTATAAGGCAATCCGGGATGGTTATCAGATCCAGGTACAGAACACCGGTGAAGCAACAAAGCTGATTGTAGAGCATCAGGAACTGTTTCAGGATTATGAAGTAGTAAAGGGCGGCATGGATGATGTATTTCTTGCTGTAACCGGAAAGGTATTAGGAGGTGAGAATCCATGAAAACCACGTTGGCATTAATAAAACGAAACAGGAAGCTGTTTTTCAGAGACAAGGGCATGCTGATCTCATCCTTGATCACTCCGATTATTCTGATCGTATTATATGGGACTTTTCTTGCTAATATATACAGAGATTCTTTCCTGTCGGCCCTTCCTGATTTCTTTAAGATTTCTGATAAATTAGTGGATGGCACAGTAGCTTCACAGCTTGCAGCCGGACTTCTTGCAGTCAGCTGTGTAACAGTAACCTTTTGTGTAAACCTGACTATGATACAGGACCGGGCCAGTGGTGCAAGAAAGGATTTTAATGTATCTCCTGTAAAAAGACCATTGATCTACCTGGGCTACTTTTTTTCAACTGTGCTGAATTCCTTAATGGTAAATCTGCTGGCTTTGGCATTGTGCCTTGGCTATATTGGCATCATGGGATGGTATTTAAGCGTGGCAGATGTTTTATGGCTGATTTTGGACGAGATCCTTCTGGTCCTGTTTGGAAGTATTTTATCCAGCATTGTCTGCTACCCTTTGAAAACCCAGGGACAGATGTCAGCTGTGGGAACCATTGTAAGTGCAGGATATGGATTTATATGTGGTGCATATATGCCTATTTCTAATTTTGGAAGCGGATTGCAGAAGGTTCTTTCCTTTATTCCAAGTACATATGGGACTTCTTTGTTGAAGAATCATATGCTGAGAGGTGTTTTTGAGGAAATGGAAAAGGAAGGGATCCCCACACAGGCAATTGCGGGGATCCGGGATTCCGTGGACTGCAATCCTATCTTTCTTGGGAAAGTTGTAGGAACAGGATGGATGTTGGCAATCATGGCTGGTACCATTGTGATCCTGGGGATTCTTTATCTGCTGATCACAGACCTTAAGAAAGAGTAGAAGGTTTTTCTGTTTGATATCCGCTCCAGCTTTGAAGAGCTGTTGCACCGGATTGATCTGCAGAATCACTGTAAGAATCGGTTGTGATGGTGTATTGGCTGTCACCTTCTACATAAACAGTGCCGTCAGTTCCCTGGATAGTCACAGCTTTGCCCTGGTCATCTACGATGGTTCCTTCATTGGAGAGGGAAGTAACGGTGCTGTCTCCGGTAACTGTCCAGGTTGAGTCTTTGCTGACAGTTACGTTGCAATAACCGGAACCACCGTCACCGGCATATGTTTCATCATCAAGGATTGCGCCTGTCAGATTACTGCTGTCTGTAATATAGAAATCAAGGTCACTGATAGAATCCCATATCACATCTCCCTGCATGTCCTGACTGATTGCGGTAAAGGTACAGTCTGCGCCATTGGCACCTGCCTGTCCCCAGCCACGCTGATTGGTATTGCCTGTACACTGCAGGAAAAACTCATTGTCATCATTATAATTAATATCTACATCATTTAAAGTGATGGTGCTTTCCGTGTTGGTGGTGTAGAATACACCACCGTTTTGGGAAGTAAGGGAACCACCATCCATCTGGAAGGTGCTGTTACCTACTTCTGCGTCACCAGACATGCTTTGATATAAAATGACAGTCCAGGTGTTGTCATTTTGATCCTGATCACTCATATTTCCGGTAAGATCGCAGTCATACAAGTGGATTGAGTTAAGACCTTCGATACATACAGCTTCCGATCCGTTGGCTGTGAGAGTCGCATTATTTACTGCAATATCTGCTGTACTGTAGATGGCAGGAGAGCCGATCCCGTTGGAAGTATAGCTTCCTCCATCCAGAACCATTGTGCCGCCGCCTCTGTCGCTTCGGATGGCTGCGGAAGATTCACCATTGGTTTCAACATTCAGATCCCAACCATAAAGGGTGCCTCCGCCAGCGGTATGTACACCGCCGGAGGTGCCCTGCTCTGTTTTAATGTCTGTATCTGCCGCATAGATCGTACCATTACCATATGCGAACAGACCAGCTCCACCATTTGCGTTCGTTGTAATACTTCCACCTTTTACGTAAGCTGTTCCGTCTGTTGCCAGAACGGCTGCACCTACCCCATAAAAGCTGGCATCATTGCCACCGGTACTTTCCTGGGACTCCCGGGATATGGTTACGTTGTCAAAAGTCACATTGGCACCGGAAGAGATCAAAGCTGCATTTTCATCGGTTCCTGTGGATTCAAGGGTTGTATTTTCAATAGAGGTATCTTCTGTATATTCATTGACAGCGGTGTAGCTATCCACGCCTTCAGACTGACCGCCATCAGGACCGCCTTGTCCGTCCGGAGCCTCACCTTCCGGTTTTTCGGGAGCCTTTCCGTTCGGAGCCTCACCTTCTGGTTTTTCAGGAGCCTGTCCGTCCGGAGCCTCACCTTCCGGTTTTTCAGGAGCCTGACCATCTGGTGCTTCATTTGTGACTTTCTGCTCCTGTGCTGTATCTGCTTCTGTAGTGGTAGAGACGTCTTCTGCAAACGTGGTTGCTGGAACGGCTGTAGATGTTACCATGATTCCCATCAAAACTGCTAAATATTTTTTCTTCATTTTTATGTTGTCCTTTCTGTATGAATGTTTGTTGTCTTGTTGTTTATGTAAAATAATATATATGAAGACTGTGTTTAAAATATGGAAAAAATGTGTTCCTTATGTGGGAAAAATGAAAAAAAAGTGTGTATTAAGATTTGCACGAAAATGTGGAAAGGCATATAATTAATTCCCGAAAGGGTATTGTTGGTTAGAAAACTTGAGATAAAGGACGAAAGAAGCCATGGAATTTTTTGATATTATTAATGAGGCAGGAGAGCCAACCGGGCAGACTGTAGAGCGGAGTATTGCACATGCTCAGGGGATAAGACACAGAACTGCCCATATCTGGGTCATAAGGGAAATGGAAGGCAGGATTCAGGTTTTGCTGCAAAAGCGTTCCACAGAGAAAGATTCTTTTCCCGGCAGGTTTGATACCTCTTCGGCAGGGCATGTGCAGGCAGGAGACGAACCATTAGAATCTGCATTAAGGGAACTTTTTGAAGAGCTGGGGATTAAAGCACAAGCCAGGGATCTGGAATTTGCAGGAACATTTCCTATCCGGTATAAAAAGGAGTTTTATGGAAAGCTTTTTTGGGATAACGAGATTGCATTTGTATATGCTTACAGGAGGCCTGTGGAAATAGAAAGCTTAAAGCTTCAAAAAGAAGAGGTTGAGGAAGTGCAGTGGTTTGACCTGGAAAATACTCTGTCAGAATGTAAAAAGAAGAATCAGAAATTTTGTGTTCCAATAGAGGGACTAGAGCTTATCAAAAGATATCTTACAGCATAAACACATGTCAGCTGGGAGTCAATCCCCCAGCTGATATAGCCTCGTTTGAATAACGTATGCAAATATTGAATACATCTGTTGCAAATAAGAATGGCCGAATATCCCCCTACAGGGCTTATGAAGAATCGCTGATTTTGGTATCATTGAGAAAGTTACCAAAATTAAAAAAGCGAGGGATCAAAGAATGAAAAAGGGACTTTTAACAATGGTAGGAATGCTTCTGACTGTATTTATGGCCAGTGCAGGCACAACAATTCCTGCATTTGCAGAAGAAGAAACAACTCTGGTATATGGAAGTGGAGATTATACCAGGATCAACCCGGCTATGGATGAGCATGGCGAGATCAATATTCTGATCTTCAGCGGATTAACTGCACATGACGGAGAGAATCAGGTAGTTCCAGGACTGGCTAAGAGCTGGGAGTTCGATGATGCAAACAATACCTACACATTTCATATGGTAGAGGATGCCAAATGGCAGGATGGTGAACCTGTTACTGCAGATGATGTTAAGTTTACAATCGAAGCTATTATGGATCCGGAAAACGGTTCTGAGAATGCACCTAACTACGAGGATGTAGAAGAGATTAATGTGATCGATGATCATACTGTTTCATTTAAGCTTAAAGACAAAAATGTTGCATTCCTTGATTATATGACAATGGCAGTTCTTCCTAAGCATCTGCTTGAGGGAGAAGATATGCAGACATCTGATTTCTTCCGTAACCCGGTAGGAACAGGCCCATACAAAATCGAATCTTGGGATGAAGGACAGGCTATTACTCTGGTTAAGAATGAAGATTATTTCAAAGGCGAGCCATCCATTGATAAAGTTGTATTCAAGATCGTACCCGATGACAATGCGAAAGCACTTCAGTTAAAATCAGGAGAATTGGATCTGGCTCTTCTCACGCCGAAGGATGCAGCTTCTTTTGCTGATGATGATGCATATACATGCTATGATATGAAGACTGCTGACTATCGTGGAATCATGTTTAACTTTGGCAACGAATACTGGCAGAAAAACCGTGATCTGATCCCGGCAGTATGCTACGGACTTGATCGTCAGGCAATTATTGATGCAGTGATCCTTGGACAGGGAATGCCGGCTTATGGACCGCTTCAGAGAAATATTTACAACTATGAAGATGTTGAGCATTATGATTACAATCCGGAAAAAGCAAAAGAAATCCTTGAAGCTGCTGGATGTGAGATGGGTGATGACGGATTCTATTATCGTGATGGCGAAAAAGTGGGATTTGTTATCAGCGTAAGTTCCGGTGATCAGGTACGTATTGATATGGCACAGATCGCAGCACAGGAACTGAAAGAAATTGGCATGGATGTATCCGTTGAGATTCCTGCACAGATAGACTGGGCTGGACAGATGGCATTCCTGATCGGATGGGGAAGCCCATTTGATGCTGACGACCATACCTACAAAGTATTCGGAACAGATAAGGGAGCAAACTACTCCAGCTATTCCAATGAGGAAGTTGACAAATATCTGACCGAAGCAAGACAGACCGCAGATCCCCAGGTTCGTGCCGAGGCATATGCTAATTTCCAGAAAGCTCTTGCAGAGGATCCGGCTTATGCAATGATCTGCTATATCGATGCTAACTATGTTGCTGACAGCAATATTAAGGGAATTGATCCTGATACAGTTATGGGACATCACGGAGTTGGTATTTTCTGGAATGTTGCAGACTGGACGATTGAATAATAAAACGAGATAAGGGTTGTGATGGGGGCGCCAGGAGTGCCCCCTTTTTACACTAGCGGAAAAAGGATTAAAAATGGAACATTTATTAGAGGTTAAAAATCTTTCAGTCAGCATAGAAGGTTCCTTAGGAGAAGTACAGGCAGTGAGGGACGTGTCTTTTTCGTTAAAAAAGGGAGAAGTGCTGGCTATAGTTGGCGAATCCGGATGTGGAAAGAGTGTGCTTTGCAAAAGTATCATGAAGCTTTTGCCACCAAGTGCAAAGATCAAAGAGGGAAGTATCCATGTGAATGGACAGGATATCACTTGTTATCGGGAGAAGGAGATGCAGAAGCTTCGTGGAAAGGTTTTTTCCATGATTTTTCAGGATCCTATGACATCCTTAAATCCAACGATCAAAATTGGAAAACAGATCGCAGAAGCAGTGCTGATCCACAATAGAAAATATACAAAAGCGCAGGTAGATCAGAAGGTTCTGAGACTTATGGAGCTGGTAGGTATTTCTCATCCAAAGGAACGCTACCATCAGTATCCCTGGCAGTTTTCTGGTGGAATGCGCCAGAGATGTGTTATGGCGATTGCACTGGCAGCAGATCCGGATATTTTATTTGCAGATGAACCGACCACAGCATTGGATGTGACCATACAGGCACAAATCCTGGATCTTCTGCGTGAAATACAGAAAAAGCTTGGAACAGCGATGATACTGGTTTCTCATGATTTGGGAGTTGTTGCCAGGGTAGCAGACAGGGTAGCAGTAATGTACGCAGGTAAAATCGTAGAGATCGGTACAGCAGAGGAAGTGTATTACGATCCCAGACACCCATACACATGGGGATTGATGAAGTCACTTCCTGCATTTGCAAATGGAAAAGAAAGTCTGTACACAATTCCCGGTATGCCGCCTACATTGATCCATCCGCCTAAAGGTGATGCTTTTGCATGTCGAAATGAGTATGCCCTGAATATTGATTATGAAGAAATGCCGCCTATGTTTAAGATAACAGATACGCATTATGCGGCAACCTGGCTGTTGGACCCACGGGCACCACAGATCAAATCACCTATGGGAGGGCAGTTCAGTGAGTAAAGAAGTTTTATTAGATGTGAAGCATCTGACCCAGCAGTTTCACCTGACAAGAAAAATCAAAGTAAAGGCTGTGGACGATGTTTCATTTCAAATCCATAAAGGTGAAATCTTTGGTCTGGTAGGAGAGTCTGGTTCCGGGAAATCTACAGTAGCCAGATGTTTGATGAATATATATCAGCCCACGAAGGGAGAAATCTGGTACAAAGACGTAAATATCTGTGATAAAAAGGAATTTAAAAAGCATAAGAAAATGCTGCAGACCAGACGCCAGATGATCTTTCAGGATTCAGCATCCAGTCTGAATCAGAAAATGAAAGTGTCTGATATTATTACTGAGCCTATGAGAATTCAGCATATCACACCGCCCAGAGGAAGCTTTGTGAAAGAGGCTGCATTTCAGATGGAATATGTAGGACTGGAGAATAGCTTTCTGGATCGTTATCCATCTGAATTGTCAGGCGGCCAGAGACAACGAGTGGCGATAGCCAGATCCTTGTGTATGGAACCGGAATTTCTGGTGGCAGATGAACCGATTGCTTCTCTTGATGTGTCCATACAGGCACAGATCGTGAACCTGTTCCGCCATCTGCAGGAGGATCATGGATTTACATTTTTATTTATTGCACATGATCTGGCGATGGTTGAATATCTTTGTGACCGGGTGGGAGTCATGTATCATGGAAAACTGGTAGAACTGGCTCCAGCAGAAGAATTGTATTCCAATCCGGTGCACCCTTATACGAAAACATTGTTATCTGCAATTCCTGTTCCGGATCCGATCAGGGAAAGAAAAAGAGTCCTCCAGTATTATCATGGGGAGGGAATGGAAAACAGTGTATGGACAGAAGTGTCACCAGGACATTTTGCAATGACCCAGGCTGACAGAAAGGGGTGCAGTATATGATGAGACAAAAAAAGTTAGTCTACTATGGTACAAAAAGCCTGATATTCCTGATTTCTGTATTTATACTTTCTGTTGCAGTATTTTATGTAGCACGTCTTGCACCGGGAGATCCGCTGATCTCTTATTATGGAGACCGTACAGAGAAGATGAGCCCGGAAGAACGTGAATGGGCAATGGGAAAACTGGGTTTGAATGAACCCATTTCTGTGCAATACGTGAAATGGGTAAAAAATGCTTTTCATGGAGAGTTTGGCATTTCCTTTAAATATAAACAGGATGTATTAGAAGTAATTGGCAACCGCATTGGCAATACACTTTTGCTTGGAGGAATCGGATTTATCATTATGTTTGCAGGAGCTTTGCTTCTTGGAATCCTATGCGCCTGGTACGAAAACCGGATGGCAGACCGGATCCTGTGCAAGCTGGGAACCATATCAAGTTGTATTCCTGAGTTCTGGATGGCTCTGGTGCTGATCCTTATCTTTTCCGTAAATCTTAAGGTTTTGCCAAGTAGTGGCGCTTACAGCACCGGAAATGCAGGAAATGTTGGAGACCGGATTCTGCATCTGATCATGCCGCTGACCATCGTGGTTCTGGAGCATTTGTGGTATTACGCTTACATGATCCGAAATAAGATCCTTGAAGAGGTTCGTGCAGATTACGTTCTTCTGGCAAAAGCAAAAGGATTGAATAAGAAAAAGCTTATGTTCACGCATTGTGTCCGAAACGTAATGCCTGCTTATCTGAGCATTATGGCAATTGCAGTCCCTCATGTACTGGGGGGAACCTATGTAGTAGAAAGCGTATTTTCCTATCCTGGAATCGGAGCTCTGTCTTATGAGAGTGCCAGATATCATGATTATAATCTGCTGATGTTGCTGTGTATGATGTCAGGAATCCTGGTTATTTTCTGTAATATTGTCAGTCAGACTATCAATGAACAGATTGATCCTCGTATGAAGGATGAAGTAATAACCGAGAAATCGGAGGTAGTGGAAGGATGACTAATAGTTTATTTGAATTTGCAGGAAACAAAAAGACAGAAACAATAATTCCGAAAGCAAAGAAAAAGTGGTATAAGAACAAACCAGTGGTTTCGATAGCAATCCTGGTGCTTATCATACTTGGCTGTCTGGGTGCAGAACTGATCATGACAAAGGATCCCACCTATATGGATCTGCTGAATTATAACAAGGCGCCTGACAAGGAATTCCTTTTTGGTACAGATACCATGGGAAGAGATATTTTTTCTATGATCTGGTATGGGGGAAGAATCTCAATTCTGATCGGTGGTTTAGCTACTGTAATTTCTACTTTTATTGCAGTTGTGGTTGGGGCATTCAGTGGAGTGGCACCGGCATGGCTTGATGAACTGATTATGAGATTTACAGAGATATTCCTAAGTATTCCAACTCTGCTTCTGATCATTCTACTGCAAGCTATCATGGGAAATGCGAATGTTCTCAGCCTGTCATTTGTGATTGGCGTGACCAGCTGGACCAGTATTGCCAAAGTGGTACGTACTGAAGTACGACAGATACGAAATAGTGAATATATTATCGCTGCAAAATGTATGGGAGCAGGGTTCTTTCGTGTTTTGTGGAAACACCTGGTACCCAACTTTTTCTCATCAATCATGTTTATGGTTGTTATGAACGTAAGAACTGCAATGATCTCAGAGGCTACCTTGAGTTTTATGGGAATCGGTCTTCCCATAGAAGTTATCACATGGGGCAGTATGCTATCTCTGTCAGATAAAGCATTGATGACAGGCTCCTGGTGGATCATCCTGATCCCAGGGCTTTTCCTGATTGCTACAGTACTCTGTCTGACTAATATAGGAAATGCCTGCAGAGAGCAGGCAAACAGAAAAGAAAGTAATTTTTAAGAATTTTTTAGTGGCAGCCTCCTGCATCTACTATGTTTTCAGGTGCGGGAGGCTGCATTTTACATGGAACGATATTCTGAAGGTGTCATACCACAGGATTTTCGGAAAATCTGAGTGAAATAAGAAGCATCATTATATCCTGTAAAAGTGGCTATATCCGTAATGTCAAAGTCTGTATTTATTAAAAATTCCTTTGCCTTTTTCAGGCGCAGCTCCGTCAGATACTTGGAAAATGTTTGTCCTGTTTTATTTTTAAATGTTCTGCTCAGGTGTCCCACGCTTACAAAATATTTATGTTCTGCAAGCTCATTTAATGTGATATCGTCAGCATAATGATTTTCAAGATAACCTAAAATGTTTTCTATCAGAAGTTCGTTTTCATCTTCCTCATTTTTCTCCCCAACTTCTTTCAAAATCATAAATAAATATTCTTTTAACTCATCCGCTGTATGGAATTGATACAGATCAATCTTAAAGTCAAACAGGAAATATCCCCCTTCTCCAGCCGGAACCTGACATCTATTATAATAGTTGTTCCGGAGGATAGAAAAAAGCTGTATGACCGCATTATAAAGGCTGTAAATGTTTGCATGTTCTTTTATACATCTGGCAAATAATTTGTCTATGATTTTTTCTGCCTCATGAATGCGTCCAAATTCTATGAACCTGCTGAATATTTCCAATGTTTCTTTTTCCAGCAGATTTGTGATTTCCAGTTCCTTCTTCCAGAAAAACAGATTGTCATTTATTAAAATACGGTTATTAATTGCGTAAATACATTCTCGGTATGCTTTTTCAATTTCAGCTCTTTCTTTATGAATGCCACTGATTCCAAACCAGGAATTATGACCTATGCTATTTCTTAGCTGCAGAAAATCAGCCTCACCAATACATGCTTTGAAATCCATTTTCTCTTTGCAAAAAAAGAGTAATATACATTCTCCTTTATTTTTAAAATACCAGCTTTGTATATTAGAGGCATTTTTTTTGCCCTGTAAATAGTTTTCAATTTTTTGATAACCTGAATTTGAAACTTCTCCCTTCACCATATAAAACCAGGAATGAGCATTCCAAAGATCAGCAGGCATCATGTGGTCAAATAGCTTTTTATTATGTATCAGCTGTGCAAAATCCAGGTTCTCAACAACACCTTTTAATTTATTAATATTCTCCAGATTATCGAACTTCGCTTTTTCAATAAGAATATCCTTAATACATTCAAGTAATTCTGATTCATTAATTGGTTTTGTCAAATAGTCCTTTACATGATATCGCAATGCCTTTTTGGCATATTGAAAATCTTCATATCCCGTTTCTACCACTACTGCACATTTTGGCAAATGTTCCTGTACATATTTTGCCAGTTCCAGACCATCTAAATTGGGCATACGAATATCCGTAATGATAATGTCTGCTTCATTTTTCTGAAGATATTCTATTACTTCTTCTCCATCTTCAAAATCTCCTTCTACCAAAATTGGTAATCCGGATTTCTCAAGCATCATAACAAGTACTTTTCTTGCATAATATTCGTCATCTGCAACTAAAATTTTAAAGTTCATTATTACACCTCTTTTGGCAATATAGGAAAACGGACCTTTATACAAGTATATTCTCCCAGGGTACTTTCAATTGAAATTCCAAATTCTTCTCCATAATAGTTTTTAATTCTCTGGTGCACGTTGATTAGACCAATTCCGGATGAACTATGATTTATGCCCTGCTTCAGGTCCTTCTTAAGCTCCTGGCGCAGCATCTGCAATGTTTCATCGTTTATTCCATTCCCATTATCACAAATACTGATCTCTGCTATATGATCTGAACTGATTTTTCCTGTCAGTTCTATTCTGCCTCTTTTTTTACATGGAATAACACCATGTTCTATTGCATTTTCCATTAATGGCTGCAAGATGAATTTTAACATTTCACAGGTCAGCATCTCCTCATCCACGTTATAAATTACATCAAATTTTCCAGGAAAACGCAGGGACTGTATTTTTACATAGCATTGAAGATTTTCAAGCTCCATTTTCAGCTGTACAATATTTCCACCTTTTACATTGTAATGGAAAATATGGGACAGGCTTTCCGAGATTTCGGATATTTCTTTAATTCCGTTTAGCTTTGCCAACGCACTGACAATATTTAATGTATTATATAAAAAATGAGGATTGATCTGATATTGCAGCATTTGCAGTTCGGTTTTCTTCTGACTTATTTCGTTTTTGTAAGCCAGAATAATATTTTCTTCAATACGCGATACAAGATCGTTATAACCACTTACCATTGTAGAAATTTCTTCTGGTACGTCCTCTGATAATTGAATATGCCTTGGCTTTTGTTTTTTATGTAATGTTACCTGATTTAAGGCATTAGAGAATTCAGAAATAGGTTTTGTAATACGACTGATCAGCTGCATGCCTCCAAACAGTAAAAATACAAAAATCATCAAAACCCAAAAGCAAAAGGGCAAAATATTCTTTGTACTATTGAAGGTAAAACTTTTTTTCGGCATACATTGAACCAGATACCAGTCCAAATCAGTGATTTTAACAACATATGCGTTCCAGATAGTGCCGTCTGTTTCCAATACTCCTTGATGATCTGAATTTTCATAAATGTTTTTCACATCCTTCAGAAGAAAATTGTTTTCTTTTTCAGAAGAATAAATCATCCCGTTTTTATTAAAAAGACAACATTCGATTTCATTATTTGAAAACACAGAAAAACTTTTTTCTATTTCTTCAAAGTTCAGATCGATATAAATCGTAGCAAGCTTTTCATCTGATGTTACCGGATACATAGCATATGCAATTGTTAATAGTTTATATGGAAGCATGTTTATTTCGCCTTCATATATGTCTGTGATGTGTTTCTCATTTTTATGACCTGCTTTTGAATAGACAATATGATCTTGTGCCTGCTCAACCTGCTTTAATGAGTCCTCAACAAAATTGCCATAAATATTTCCATTTTTGGTTAAAATCGTAGCACGTAAAATAAATGGGTTAATCCCGCAAATATCCTCTAAAATATTATTTACATAGTTCGAGTTTGAAAGTTGTTTTTTTAGAGATTGCTTTTGATAGTCGTTTCGGAGATTTGTCATGATATCTTTATCTATTAAAGGTAAATATTGCAAATAATCCAGATTCTTTGTTATCGTTTCAATCTCCAGTTCCCACTGACTGTTCATTCTGTGCAAGTAAGACCAATTATTTTTTTCAGCCTCTTTTATATCAATAAAAAAGGATGCACAAATGACTATTAAGGAAAATAGAAAACAGCATGCCAGTCCAATAAAAAGCTGCCACCATACAGGCAATCTTGAAATCCTCTTCACACTCAGTCTCCTTTCAACAGAATAAAAAGATCATTCCATTCCTTTAAAAATGATTTTTCGGTATTCCTTTGAGGTGAACTGAAAAAGTTCTGAAATAAAGCATCCCTTGCATCAGACTTGTCGCTCTCGTAAGCAAATTCTTCCAGATCAAAATCACCATTCCTGATGCTGTCCGTAAATGCTTTTGCATATTTGTCTGCTACATCTACAGATTTTATACAGGAATATGCCCCTGCTTCTTCTGCATAATATTCACTCATCTTTTTTGAAAATACATAATCCAGAAATTTTCCAACTGCTTCTGTATGGGTACAGGAAGCTGAAACTCCCAAGGATGCATCTATTTTTACTACCACTTTTTCATCACCTTCATGATATGCAGGGAATGGCATAAATAACAGATCGATATCCGGATTGATTTTTTTTATTAAGGGATATGCCCAGTTTCCCTGGAGAAACATATATGCTTCCCCGTTTGCAAATGTTTTTACTGCTTCGTCATATCCTGTGTTTATTGTTTGTTTCTGACTGTATTTTCTTATTTCTAAATATCTCCTGGTGGAATCAAGTGCAATAGAATCTTCATATAAAAGTGCATCACCATCTAATACCTTCTGAAATAGGTCGTCCTGGCTTCCCCTGGATGACATATCAATTGCATCCCATCCCTGGTGAACGGTCCAGCTGTCTTTATCTGCAAAAACAATAGGAAGCTTTCCAGCTTTTTTTATTTGCTGCATGGTATCAATAAGTTCAGAATAAGTAGAGGGAATCTGATACCCTTCTTCCTCCAGCATCTTTTTGTTATAAAATATTCCTCTGTAGTTCACAGATAATGGAAGTACGTAAGTACCATTATGAATTTCTAATTTTTCCAAAAAATGCTCATTAACACAACGGGTTGCCGAAAAATTGTCTAAAGCCTGCAAATATCCACCCGTTACATATTTTTTCAGATCATCTTTCTTAGCTCCAATAAATTCAACAATATCCGGGAATTCTCCCTGAACTGCACGTATTTGCAACTCCTGATCCGGATTGGGTACTTCCAGATGTTCAACATATATCTCGTCCTGTGACTCATTAAAATCTTCAATGATTGTTTCAAAAATATGCCTTGTTTCTCTTTTGGACGTGAGAAATACAAGTGTTTCTTTTTCATCTTTTTCACTGTTTATTTGCTGCTTTTGACTATATTCTTTCACATATAACAGACCACTGCCTGCAATGGCACAAACAGCAATGAATAATAATATTTTCAGATTTTTTTTCATAGGAGTTCCCTTTTCATATTGAATTAAAAAATACACTATTTTCCTACTAAATATAGTACAACGAATCAGGTGGTTTTTCAATCAGATTTACCAAACAATTAAAGAAATCAAAAAAATAATAGTGACAAGTTCAAAAACTTATAGCGCTGCCAGAACGTTTTTTTTATAATAAAGTTACAAAATATGAAGGAGGGTATTAAGAAATGAAGAAAAAAATTATTAGTATTCTTTTAAGCAGTGTTATGATTTTCTCTATGGGGATTTCAACAGTTTCTGCTGCTGCAGCTGACGATACTTCAGCTACAGAAAGTGTTGTAGTCAGCAAAACAGAGGGCATTACAGATACCGCATACGGAAAGGTTCGTGGTTTTATTGACAACGGAACTTATACTTTCCGTGGGATTCCTTATGCAAAAGCCGACAGATTTGAACAGCCGGAGGCTCCTGATACATGGGATGATGTGCGCAATTGTCTTGTCTATGGTTCTACAGCTCCTATTACAAATATGACAGATCCGGATGGCGGAGATTTCCTGATTCCTCATCGTTACTGGGCACAGAGCGAAAACTGCCAGAATCTGAATGTTTGGACACAGGATCTGGATACCAATGCAAAGAAGCCGGTTATGGTATGGTTCCATGGTGGCGGATACACCAACGGTTCTGCTATCGAAGGTATTGCATATGACGGAAAAAATCTTAGCGAATATGGTGATGTAGTTGTAGTAACTGTAAACCATCGTTTAAACGTACTTGGCTACTTAGATGTTTCCGAATATGGTGAGGACTATCAGTATTCTGGTAACTGCGGCACAGCAGATATGATTGCATCCTTAAAGTGGGTAAAAGAAAACATTGCTAATTTTGGCGGCGATCCTGACAACGTGACTATTTTCGGACAGTCTGGTGGCGGCGGTAAAGTCATCAGCATGTTAGCTTCCCCTGAAGCAGAAGGATTATTCAATCAGGCGGTTGTACAGAGCGGAAGTGAACGCTATATCGAAAAAGATACTGCAAAAAAGATTACTGCAAAAACTCTTGAAATTTTAGGAATTTCAGATAACCAGATTGAACAGTTAAAAGAGGTTCCGTATGATACTCTTGATGCTGCTGCAACTGAAGCATTAAAAGAAGTTGGCGATGAAATTGGAACTTCTTTAAGCTGGCGTCCTGTTCTTGATGAAGATTATATTCAGAGTAATTTCCAGGAATGGACAAATGACATTCCGGTTATGGTCGGTTCTGTATTTGGAGAAATGAATTGCTGGACATGTCTGGATCCCAATGAAACCAACAAAAACTCCTGGACTGAAGAAGAAGTTGACGCAAAATTAACAGAAAAATACGGTGATAAAGCTGAAGCTGTAAAAGAAGCTTTCCTGAAAGCTTATCCTGAAAAGAGTGCTTGTGACGCTTATTATGTAGCAGATCGTACAAAGTTCACCAATACCCTTACAAAACGAGTAGAAGCTGGTGCAACTAAAAATTATGATTACGTTGTATCTTATGAATCTCCAATTGATGGTGGTGTAAACCTGTGGCACTGCGGCGAAATTCCATTTGTATTCCACAATGTAGATCTGGTATCCGGCAGCTATGGCGGAAGTCAGGATGCTTATGATCTGCAGGATGTAATGGCAAGTGCATGGGTAAACTTTGCACGCACCGGAGATCCAAATGGTGACAATGTACCTGAATGGAGCACCTATACTTCTGACAACAAATCTACTATGGTATTCGATACCACAAGTGGAGAAAGAGTTGATTATGATGCTGAATTACAGGAACTGATCAGCCAGTAACAGTATATAACCGCTCTAGTAAGTAATAAAGATATTAAAAGTATATAACATCTCTTAATAGACAATATAAATCCTCTTGGAGTGACAGACACTTAATGATCCTGTCATTTCAAGAGGATATTTTGTTGAAAAAATGTACATCGTATTCTCACTTTTTTCCCTCCCATAATAGCATTTAGCTTTTGTTTCTGTTAAAATATAGCATGATAAATATTATTTGTATGTTTGATTTTCAACAGGGAGGAAACATTAAATGATAAACAAATTACATTTGGCAATGATTGAATTATATAGAGGAGATGCAAAGAGGATTCAACATTTTTGTAAAGTGCATAGATATGCAAAATTGATAGCAGAAACGGAAAATGTAAATAAGAAATGCTTATTTACTATTGAAGCAGCAGCTTTGACACATGATATTGGAATTCATTTCTGTGAAGAAAAATATGGAAATTGTAATGGAAAATTACAGGAAAAAGAAGGTCCTGCAATCGCAGAAAAGTTGCTTGGAGAATTAGGCTTTGATCAAGATGTATCTGGTCGGGTACAGTATTTGATTGCACATCATCATACCTATGATAATATTGATGAAATCGATTATCAGATATTGGTAGAGGCTGATTTTCTGGTTAATATTATGGAGGACGGTTTATCGAAAGATGCAGCTCTAAAAGCCTATCATAATATTTTTAAAACCCCATGTGGAAAAAGGATGTGCAGGGAGATGTTTAATATTTGAAAATGGTGGAGGAAAACAGTGCAGGCTTATACATATGTATCAAAAGGAAAATTTGAATTAAGAGAAAAACCGAGACCGTTAATCATGCATGAAAGGGATGCTATTGTAAAGGTAACACTTGCGAGTATCTGCTCCAGTGATTTACATATCAAGCATGGAAGTGTTCCACGTGCAGTTCCGGGAATTACTGTTGGTCACGAGATGGTTGGAATTGTTGAAGAAGTTGGAGGTGCTGTTACTCATGTTAAACCGGGAGACAGAGTAACAGTAAATGTGGAGACATTTTGTGGTGAATGTTATTTCTGTAAAAAAGGTTATGTTAATAACTGTATTGATCAAAATGGCGGTTGGGCTCTTGGCTGTCGTATTGATGGTGGTCAGGCTGAGTATGTGCGTGTACCGTTCGCAGATCAAGGCTTAAACAAGATTCCGGACAAAGTTACAGAGCGACAGGCATTATTTGTTGGAGATGTTCTGGCTACCGGCTACTGGGCAACTCGTATTTCTGAAATAACAGAAGACGACACAGTACTGATCATCGGTGCAGGCCCTACAGGAATCTGTACATTGCTTTGTGTTATGCTGAAAAATCCCAAGCACATTATCATGTGTGAGAAAGACAAAGATCGTATCCAATTTATTAATAAGCATTATCCTGATGTACTTACTGTTTCTCCGGAAGAATGTGAGGAATTTGTTAAGAAAACAAGTGATCATGGTGGAGCAGATGTTGTTCTTGAAGTTGCAGGAGCAGAATCAACGTTTCGTCTTGCATGGGAGTGCGCAAGACCGAATGCAATTGTAACAATCGTTGCACTTTATGATAAAGCACAGAGTTTACCGCTTCCGGATATGTATGGCAAAAATCTTATTTTCAAAATCGGTGGAGTGGATGGATGCGATTGCGATGAGACATTGAAACTGATTGCTGAGGGAAAGATAAATACAGAACCACTTATTACGCATACCTATCCTCTAAGTAAGATTGAAGAGGCCTATGATCTCTTCGAGAATAAGAGAGATGGTGTTATAAAAGTAGCTGTTGAATGTTGGCATTAGTAGAAAAGAGAGTTTCTAAAATGGCAACAAATAAGTACACAGGAACACAGACGGAAAAAAACTTACAGGAAGCATTCTATGGTACACTGATATAGTATATCAAAAATGAGAGGGAGATTCAAAAATGAACAAAAAAGAAGGAAAAGGGTTAAAGTCTTTTAACAAGGGATTCCAAGTGCCTGATACCTACATTATCATCTTTTTAGTAGTTGTTATCGCAGCAGTTCTGACATTTCTTGTACCAAAAGGATTTTACGAAACACAGGATATTTCATATATGATCAATGGTGTTGAGAAAACCCGTACAGTAATCAAAGATGGGAGTTTCCAGTATCTGACAGATGATGCAGGAAATGTGGTAACAGAAGGAGTAGCACTCTTTAGTGGAGATGGTGGAACAGGATTCTTCAACTATATGTATAACGGAATCGTAAATAGTTCTGCAATCGAGATTATCGCATTCCTTATGGTAGTAGGTGGTGCATTCGGTATCATGATCCGTACAGGTGCGATTGAATCTGGATTGATCGGACTGATCCGTAAGGTAAAGGGAGCAGAAAAATTATTGATTCCGGTACTTTTCGTACTGTTTTCTCTTGGTGGAGCAGTTTTCGGGATGGGAGAAGAAGCTCTTCCGTTTACTATGATTCTTTGTCCGTTGTTTGTAGCAGTTGGATATGATTCAGTTATTGCAGTTCTTGTTACTTATGTTGCAACACAGATTGGTTTCGGTTCATCTTGGATGAATCCATTCTCTGTAGGTATTGCACAGGGTATTGCAGGCATTGACGTATTCTCTGGAGCTGGATTCCGTATGGTAATGTGGGTAGTATTTACAGCACTCGGCTGTGGAATGACTATGTTCTATGCATCAAAGATCAAAAAGACTCCCACAATCTCAATCGCATATAAGACAGATGCATATTTCCGTGAGCAGAATGAAAAAACAGGAATTGGCGAAGGACATTCATTTGGTCTTGGACACATTTTAGTTCTTCTGACACTGGCTGCTACAGTAGTATGGGTAGTATGGGGAGTTATGGCTCAAGGATACTACATGCCAGAGATTGCTACACAGTTCTTCATTATGGGAATTGTTTCCGGTGTGATTGGAGTTATATTTAAACTGAATGATATGAAACTGAATGATATCGCAACATCATTTAAAGATGGAGCAAAAGACCTGATCGGTGCTGCACTTGTTGTTGCTATGGCACAGGGTATCATGCAGGTTCTTGGTGGATCTGATCCCACAACGCCTACAGTTATCAATACAATTATGTATAATATTTCAAATGCACTGTCTGGAGTTTCAGGAGCAGTTGCAGCAGTACTTATGTATCTTTTCCAGTCCGTATTCAACTTCTTCGTTGTATCCGGAACAGGACAGGCTGCGATCACAATGCCGATTATGGCTCCATTGTCAGACCTGTTAGGTGTTTCACGTCAGACAGCTGTAGTTGCATTTCAGCTTGGTGATGCATTTACAAACCTGATTGTTCCTACATCTGGGTGTCTGATAGGATCTCTTGCAATTGCAAAGATTGAGTGGTCTAACTGGATTAAATTCATGTGGAAATTCCTTGGCATCTTAATGATTGGTGCAATCATTACAGTTCTTATTGCAGTTGGAATTGGATTCTAAAATATGCATTTGATAATTAGGAGTGGTTTATGATGAAATTAATTCAGAATATTGATGTTTATGCCCCGCAGCATCTGGGGAAAAAAGACGTACTTACAATTAATGATAAGATTGTCAAGATTAAAGATGCAGGTTCTATATCTACAGACGGATTTCTTTCTGAGGCAGAAATGATCAATGGAGAGGGGTTACTTTTAACTCCGGGATTCATTGATAGTCATGTTCATGCACTCGGAGGCGGTGGTGAAGGTGGATTCGCCAATCGTACTCCGGAAGCAACTATGGAAGGACTTACGAAGTTTGGAGTAACAACAGTTGTTGGTTGTCTTGGAACAGATGGAATCGGTCGTGATATGTGTGCACTGGTTGCAAAGACCAAAGGATTGAATGAGCAGGGAATGTCTGCATACTGTTATACAGGCAGTTATCAGATTCCGGTTCGCACGTTGACTGACAGTATTGTGAAAGATATTATGATGATTCAGGAAATTGTTGGAACTGGAGAAATCGCGATCTCTGATCATCGTTCTTCACAGCCAACTTTTGAGGAATTTGCACGTGTCGTTGCGGATACAAGACTTGGTGGTGTTCTTTCCGGGAAAGCTGGTATTGTAAATGTTCATCTTGGCGACAGTCCCAGATGCTTAGATCTTATTGAACGAGTGGTAGATGAGACAGAGATCCCGGCTTCTCAAATATTGCCAACACATATCAATCGAAATGAGATGCTTTTCTGCAAGTCGATTGAGTATGCGCTGAAAGGCGGAGCAGTAGACTTTACCGGAAATGAAGATATTGACTATTGGGAAACTATCTGTGATGAGGTACGTGTATGTAATGGTATCAAACGGATGTTAGATGCAGGAGTAAGGCCTGACCGCATGACTATTTCTTCTGATGGACAGGGAAGCCTTCCGATGTACAGTAGTGATGGCGAATTCCTTGGAATGGGTGTTGGACAGTCCAGCTGCCTTCTGAAGGAAGTAAAGGAATGTGTATTTAAAACAGAAATTCCTTTAGAAATAGCGATTTCTACAATTACATCTAATCCAGCAGATATTCTTCGTCTCAAAGGAAAAGGTAAGGTTGAAGAAGGCTACGATGCTGATCTTTGTATTCTTGACCAGGAACTTCAGCTTGTTGAAGTAATTGCAAAAGGGAATACAGTTTATGCAAAATAAAGTATATTGGTGTTAGAAGCATCAGTTATTCAGTTGGCTGGCTAACCATATGGTGAAGCGGTACAATGATATTTTCGGATTCTGGAAGAGAAAAGAGAAAACAGATATAGACAGGCAGTTTGAATACAATACGTATATCTGGGCTTTTTTGAAGATAATCAGGGAAATGTAAAAGGATTATAAATAGTTAAGACGAAAAGAAAAACCGGGGAACAGTCCTCGGTTTTTTGATATTTGTGTTTCTGTTTAACTAATGGGGTTCTGAACAGTTACCTGTAAGTTATTTTCTATAGATGTCCGCTGATAGTAGGTATCTATGATATCCTGTAAAGTAATCGTATTCATTTTTTCTTCGGCAGCCTTTTGAATTTCATTATAAAATCCCTGCAAAGATAACTGAATGTTAATGCCAACGCCACAATCTGGATTGGTATGAGTATCTAAATGAAGCAATGGTTTATCACCTTCAACTGCTTTATAAATATCCAGCAATGTAATCTGATCTGCTGGTTTTGAAAGAGAAGGACGGGCATGTCCGGCTACACTGGTCATAAGTCCCGCTTTTTTTAGTTTTAACATAAGCTGGCGTACAAAGCCGGGATTTGTATGGACACTTTCTGCAATTGAGGCACTGGAGAGGGATTTTTCCTGGTTAATAGCAATCAGAACCATCACATGAACAGTATCACTTAATTTCGTTGAGTATTTCATGATAAGAAACTCCTTGTAGTATGATATAATGATCTTGTTTTCACGTTTTTGGGGTGAAAATATTTCTGGTTTGTTAATACATCCTAAGTTCTCAACAGTTCTTTTTAATGTGTTGATAAACTGTACATTTTTAATGTTTTGATGATTGTAAATAATATAATTACAACTATAATGGGGATTAAAGGAAAAGTCAACATAGTAATGAAACTTACGGAGGATTCGTAGCATATGCTATTTATACACAAGAATCAAAAAACATATGACTAAAAAAATGTATCACCTTTATTATCGTGAAAACAGGGAAGTTTCACAGTATAAAGAAGAATATGAAGCAAACTTATTAAGAGCATACCGGCATTTAGATGTATGCAGATTTAAGAATAAGGGATGGCCATGTCCAACATGCCCGAATTGCTGTTTTTGTGGAAAAGATTATGAAACTATGACTGAGGTAATGGATGAAAGAGAATCCGGACAAAGTTAGATTTATGAGAATACCATAATTCTTATATAAATATTGATTATTACATGATACTATAAATGTTCACAAAGGAGAGCTTATGGAATACAAAAATCAAACAGAAAATCGTGCATTTCAGGAAATGTTGCAGGCAGCAGTAAAACGGCTGCAAAATCGTTCCGGAGAGGATCTTGCTGCAAAAAGTGGGGCTGTTTTTCATAGCAGCCGAAATGTGCTTGAAGTACTGAGTTTTTATGAAACGATTGAAATTCAACTCCCTGAGTTTTGTATTAACTCAAACATGGACCAATGGCATTATCTGACATTGCTACATTATCTGGATATGGCCGATGGAACAGAAGGTTCACAGAAGCTCATTACTTTTGGTAACCTGAAAGATGGATTGATTCGAGGAACCAAGTTTGATCAGACTGCAGAGCAGAAACTGGAAAAGCTTTTGCGGGATAAAGATCCTGAGATGATTCAGAAAGCATGTAAAAACCTAGGTGCAGAATTCACAGAGACAAAGGCGGATTTGTGTGCTGTTTTTCCAGTTCTGCCAAGATATCCGGTAATTTTAAAGGTATGGTTTGCAGATGAAGAATTTCCTGTATCTGGCAAAATATTTCTTCAGGATCATGCCGATCATTATCTAAGTGTAGAAGATGCGGTAACAGTTGGAGAAATTTTGCTGCAAAAATTATCGGAAGCATTTTCTTCCCTCTGATCATGAATCAGAAAACTTTCCAGTCCGGCTTTGATAAATTTGTCAATTGTTGTCTGAATCTGTTTCCAGTCATTACAGTGATTGCGGAGCATCAGTCTGTTGATGGAAAGACAGCCATTCATTTGAAAATAAAAAACCGATTCTGCCTGCTCAAAGGTCAGGAGGCTGTGTGACATAAGCCAGGTCACATAGCCTTCTTTTGTATTTTCTGCTATTTTTTCCAGAAGAATGGGAGCAATTGTATCATCCAGAAACAGAGATCTGTATTTTGTTTCCATCTGAATCTTTTGGCAGAAGGGATAGGAACAGTTTTTCTGGTTTGGGCAAAATAAATGTTCTACCGTTGTTTTCATATCCTGTGTTATATCATTTAAAAATATCTTCCAACACGTCATGGATATCGTAATAATGAAGATAAAAAGTGCCACGGTTGATTTCAGCATTTTTGCAGATCTCTGTAACTGTAATTTTCGTAAAACTTTTCTGCTTTAACAATTCTAAGAAAGTATCTTTTATGGTTTGCTTGGTATAGCGGGTACGGCGATCTTGTTTTCTCGTTTTTTCTGACATTATATACTCCTGTATTATTTGGTATCATATGATTCCTCAACAATTTTTCTGATTTGTTGAGTAGCCATACAAATCTCACAGATTGATTATTGTAATTTATATAGTAACAACTATAATAAGATTTAAAGAAAAAGTCAACAGATTGTTCAGAATATTAGGAGGTAAAACATGGGACATGTAATTGCTGTATCAGGAAAAGGCGGTGTAGGGAAAACAACCCTTTGTGGGTTGTTGATTCAATACTTATGTGAAAATGGAAAACATCCGGTTTTAGCTGTAGATGCAGATGCAAATGCGAATTTGAATGAAGTGCTCGGCGTTGAACCGGAGATTACACTGGGAGAGCTGAGAGAAGAGATTGAACGTGCAGGAGTTGATCCGCGATATCAGATTCCGGCAGGAATGACAAAACAGGCTTATCTGGAGATGCGTCTTTCCGATGCAATTGCAGAAGAAGACGATTATGATTTGATGGTAATGGGGCGAACCCAGGGACAGGGCTGCTATTGTTTTGTAAATGGTCTTGTGCAGACCCAGGTTCAGAAACTGCAAAGCCATTATCCATATATTGTGGTTGATAACGAAGCGGGTATGGAACACATCAGCAGAGGAATCCTGCCAATGATGGAAGTTGCGATTCTTGTAAGTGACTGTTCCAGAAGAGGTGTTCAGGCAGCCGGACGTATTGCAAAGCTGATGAAGGAGTTAAACTTTAAACCACAGAAAACTGGATTAATCGTGAATCGTGTTCCAGATGGAAAACTGGATGCCGGAACTCTGGAAGAAATCCGAAATCAGGGACTGGAACTGTTAGGGGTTGTACCACATGATGATCAGGTATATCAGTATGACTGTGATGGAAAGCCAATCATACAGCTTCCGAAAGATTCTCCTGTAAGAGGTGCACTGGGAGAAATTGTAAAGAAGTTAGGATTGTGAGTTGGAGCAATCTTGATACTGTGAAGTTGTCTGCATTTGCAAAAAAGTTCTATTCGGAACCATTTACATTGAATGAGATACCCGAAGAATATATTTCACGAAACAATGGCGTGATGCTTATTTCCAGTGGAAAAATACATCAGGCAAATGAAGGCTGTGCCTGCACAATGAATAGTATTTTAAAGTAATTTATCAAACATCTGACAGTAGGGGAAAATGTAATGCTTAAACGGATCATCAATAATCTTATTCTGCACTGAGAGGATGTTGTGCTGCTGGATATGGAAGCAGGTTTGGAACATCTTGGAAGAGGGACAACAGAAGGCATGGATCAGTTTATCGTTGTGATAGAGCCGGGAGCCAGAAGTGTTCAGACTTATAGAAACGTAAAGCGTCTGGCAGAAGAACTGGGGGTAAAGAAAGTAAGGGTTGTTGCAAATTATGCTATTTTTACAGTACTGCTGTCAGAAGGAGATACAACCATAACATTATTGTGTGAAAGAGTAAATTCCACCGCCCATTTTGTAAATTTTTGAAAGAAATATATTGTTATATGATTACTTAAGTGATATACTTAAGCATAATAAAACCGTGTGAAATTACAGTTTGCTTTTTGCACGGTTTTCTTTATACTAGACAGTTAGTTAAAGCTAACGTAATGAAAGTATGAAAAATTATAGAATAACAGATATTAGGCAATATAATCAATAAGCTATAGAACTAATACTATACCGCTGAAGATAATTATTTTTGCCAATGAATTTTTTCGAGCATATATGGAAGGAAAATATAATGCGAATAAATATTTTTGAAGGTATACTGATTCCGTTTGTTGGAACAACGATAGGATCAGCATGTGTGTTTTTTATGAGACAAACACTTAATAAATCCGTGCAACGTGCACTTGCAGGATTTGCAGCGGGTATAATGGTTTCTGCTTCAATTTGGAGTCTTCTGATTCCGGCTATTAAACAATCTGAGAATATGGGAGCTTTATCGTTTGTTCCGGCAGTTGTTGGGTTCTGGATTGGTATATTGTTTTTACTCGCTCTTGATCACTTGATTCCGCATCTTCATGTTGGAAGTGATCAGGCAGAGGGACCGAAAAGCAAACTTGGCCGTACTACGATGATGGTGTTGGCAGTTACATTACATAATATCCCTGAAGGTATGGCAGTTGGTGTAATGTATGCTGGATTTCTTGCTGAAAATGCACAGATTACAGCAACAAGTGCACTTGCTTTATCACTTGGAATTGCTATCCAGAATTTTCCAGAAGGAGCGATTATATCCATGCCGCTTAGGGCAGAG
This sequence comes from Blautia glucerasea, assembly GCF_013304385.1. Taxonomy (GTDB): domain Bacteria; phylum Bacillota; class Clostridia; order Lachnospirales; family Lachnospiraceae; genus Blautia_A; species Blautia_A ammoniilytica. The sequence goes on along the minus strand of NZ_JAAITU010000043.1, from coordinate 8,037 downwards.
GGTGAAAGTAAGAAAAAGGCATTTCTGGGAGGTGTACTTTCAGGAGTGGTTGAACCGATTGGAGCAGTACTGACGATTCTTGCCGCACAGCTGGTAATCCCGGCATTACCATATTTACTCAGCTTTGCAGCAGGAGCCATGTTATATGTCGTGGTTGAAGAACTAATTCCGGAAATGTCTCAGGGACAGCACTCAAATATCGGTACGCTTTTCTTTGCACTTGGATTTAGTTTGATGATGATCTTGGATGTGGCACTGGGGTAAGAGGAGAGGAATGATTCTTATGAGAATATTGATTTATGGTGCGGGTGTGATCGGTTCCTTGTATGCAGCTTTATTTGCAGAAGCCGGTTATGATACAAGTATTTATGCCAGAGGTAAAAGACTTGATGCTTTAAGAAATAATGGATTGCTATATAAGAAAAATCAGGAAGTAATAAAGGCAGAAATTAGGATTCTTGGAGAACTACTAAACGATGATATTTATGATTTTGTCTTGCTTACTGTCCGGGAAAACCAGCTGTATGAAGTACGTACTGAATTGAAAAATAATAAAAGTAATACGATTGTTACAATGATAAATTCACTGGACAGTTACAATAAATGGGAAAACATTGTTGGAAAAGGGAGAATATTACCGGCTTTTCCAGGAGCAGGCGGAAGTATAAATGATGATGGTATCCTTGATGCAGCACTCATTTCAAGGTTGATTCAGCCGACAACATTTGCAGAAATATCAGGAAATAAATCCGAAAGAACTAAGCAGTTTTCAGAGATATTGAGGCATGCTCATATACCATACCAGAAAGTAACGGATATACATCTATGGCAGTTTTGGAGATAAATTTATGTATCAACATGCTATGAAGGCACCAGATGAAATGAGGGAATTGCATAAGCAGTTTTATGCTTATATGAACAGAAGGAAGAAATGCGGATGCAAGACGAAAAAGGCACAGTGATTGGAGAAAAAAGCATGAAAAATGAAGAATATAAAAAATTGTCAATTAAAGAATTTACAAAAGCAGCAGGAAGATATGAAAGCAGCCATGCTGGTATTTACGAAATGTGCAAGAAAGATTATCCGGATATTCTGGAAGAATTAGAAAAGGAGCCATTTAGAGATCTATTAGATGCAGGTTGCGGACCTGCTCCGATGATTTCTTTATTAGCAGAAAAATATCCAGACCGACATTATACAGGACTGGATCTGACTCCGGCCATGATTGAGCAGGCAAAAAAGAAAAATATTTCAAATGCAACATTTGTTGTAGGAGACTGTGAGAACTTTCCTTTTGAAAACGATTCATTTGATGCAATTATTTGTTCTATGAGCTTCCATCATTATCCGGATCCACAGGCATTTTTTGACAGTGTGAAAAGATGTCTTCGCCCAAATGGAAGATTGATACTGAGAGATGTGACCAGTGACAATAAAGTATTGGTATGGCTGATGAATACATTGGAAATGCCATTGGCAAATATATGCGGACATGGAGATGTCCAGGTGCCAACAAGAGATGTGGTCATAAAATGCTGCAAAAAAGCAGGATTAAAAGTAGAAAAATTTGAAATCCGTAAAGGTATGCGAATGCATTGTGTTGTGAGAAAACCTATGGAAAAGGCGATAGGAAATGAAAGATAAGTATCTTAAGGAAACACGAATGGTTGATTTTTCTAATCCGGCAATTCAAAAACTTATTCAAAATATGAAATGGAAGGAAATGGGTGAATTTGAAAGGATTAAGGCAATCTATAACTATGTAAGAGATGATATTTTATTTGGATACAATATTGATGACGGAATTCCTGCTTCAAAAGTACTTGCAGATGGTTATGGACAATGTAATACAAAAGGAACTTTATTTATGGCACTTTTACGTGCCTGCAATATTCCATGCAGAGTACATGGTTTTACGATTGATAAAAGATTGCAGAAAGGGGCTATGACCGGGTTTGTTTACCGTAATGCTCCAAAAAGTATTTTCCATAGCTGGGTAGAAATTAATTTCGAAAATCAGTGGTACGAACTGGAAGCTTTCATTTTGGATAAAACCTACATAAAGAAGTTACAGGAACAAAATTCGGAATGTACAGGTGCATTTTGCGGTTATGGAGTAGCAGTCAAGGATTTCAGAAATCTCATTATTGAGTTTGATAGGAACAATACTTATATTCAGAGCGAGGGAATCAATCAGGATTTTGGTGTTTATGATTGTCCAGATAAACTGTTGAAGGAACATCATCAAGAAATTTCAGCTTTTAAAGCATTTGTTTATAGACATATTGGAAGACACCTCATGAATCGTAATATCAGGAAGATCAGAGAACGATAGTTTTAAACTTTTAGAATTAAAATTAAATTTGGATGGTAATATGGCAGACAAAATACAAGTTTCAAAGGATGTTTCCCAGCCACGCTGACGCTTCCTTTCCCGGAAGTAGTCAACGGCTTCATGGTACAGTACCAGCTTGCAAAAATGGTCAAACTGGCAGCGCCTCCCGTAATCATCAGGGGTAACTTTCATCTTCTCACCCCCTTTCCGTGGGGAGTGAGCAGGATGATCCTGTCCGTTGTCAGGGGCCTATGCTGGCCCTGGTCTGCTGACCGCCTCCTTTTCCATCTGATTTTTTGCCGGAAATGACAATCCGCGAAAATCGACAAAAATCGCCCGGCAGGTCGTAAACCTACCGGGCGATGATTTGAAGCGTTTTGTTGTTTTCTTACATGGTATAGTTCATACTCATAGCCGGAATATTCCCGTGGCGGGGCAAGGCTTTTTTTTAGCGGTAGAAGTGGATTAGATTATAATGATAGTAAAACAGCATGGCGGCGTCCTCCCGTGGTCCGCCATGCCTTTAACTGCTGGGAATGACAGAAAGAAAGCAGCGGCCTTGATTTCTCAAAACCGCCACCAGTGAATATAAATTAAGCGTGAAAATGGGTCTGCCCAGCAGCGGTTTTTTTCTTTTCTGCCGCTGGGCAGATGTTTTTTCTTTAGATACATGATAAGAGGAATTTTTGAAGATTCCATAAAGATTTGAAAAATGGACGGACATAAAAGACGTCCATTACACTATCGGAAAATCAGCAAGGAAGTTTCATAGTAACCTTTGCGCCGCCGGTTTCTTTTGAATTTTCTAAAATAAGCTGACCATTATGTTGTTCCATAATCGAATTTGTAATATATAGACCCATACCAAAGTGTAACTTTGAATTGCGGCTTTGATCGCCCATATAGAACCGTTCCTGTGCGTGGCATAATGCCTCTTTAGAAAACCCCGTTCCCTCGTCTGTGACTGAAATTTCCACGAAACCGTTGTTACTCTGAACATCCACATAAAGCGTTCCGCCTTGCGGGGAGTAGTCCAGCCCATTACTGATAACATTCATAATAGCACGTTCTATCAGCACCCTATCAAATTTCAGCATTTGAGGGAGTGAAACAGTATTCATTTGCAGCCGGATTTCTTTTGTCTGGCATAGTGATTCCATATAACCGAACAAGTGCTGCATGAACGCTGGCAAGTCTATACTTTCAATATGGAGCTGATAACCAACCGCCGCCCGTGATATATCAATCAGGGTTTGAATATATGACTGCATCTGGCCGGAGCTTTCCACGACGTAACCAGCGTATAATCGTTGCTCATCATCAAGATTTGTTTCTGTGAGTAAATCAGCATTTCCTTGAATAACCGTCAGAGGCGTTTTCAAATCATGGGCAAGCGCGGCGATTTGCTCTTTCTGTGTCTGTTCGGTTTTCCATTGCCGTTCTAACGAAATTTTCAGATTATCTTTCATATCTGAAAAAGATGCAAGGACATCTTCAAACTCTTTGATTTTGGCGTGTCCTACTTCAAAATCAAGGTTTTGCTTTGAAACCTCCGCAGTTGCTTCAAAAAGCGGGGTCAGTTGTGTACGCAGGTTCTTAGCAAATCTGGCGGTCAGTATGATAATGACCAGCAGCGAATTTACAGCCATCAGGATAAACGCAAGCGTGTCAGGAGATGGAAAATATTCCGGTAGCCATGACACTGTAAATTGAGAACCAATATAATACCTTAAAACGCAAAATTCGTTTTCCCGGACAACAAGTGCAAACTGCCTCTCCGTAGCATATTCAATATATTCTCCCTTTGCGTACAGCAGGGCAATTTCTTTTTCATCATCGTCCATATTGCTGTAAAGCTCATTAAAGTTCTTGTCCAGAATTAAGTAGCCGCATCCCTGTGGAATCACAACCTTTGTAATATCCGGGGCAATCGTCAGCGTTGGAATGATCTCTTTTACCTGCAATTCACTTAGATTTGCTCTTGTAGCTAATCCAGCATTTACAGCAAGTCCCTCCAAACCAGAAGGGACAATAATTGCCGCTACCAGCATGACAATGAGGGAGATAGCAAACTGGCGAAACAATATTTTCAATGTAGGTTTCTTTTTCACTCCCATTTATATCCTATCCCCCATACGGTGCTGATCGGACTTATTTTGAAATGCTCCAATTTCACACGAATATTTTTTATATGCGTTGAGATCGTAGAGTTATCGCCTATTCCATCAAACCCGAAAACGGCTTCATAGATTTGTTCTTTTGTAAAAACCTGTCCCCGGTTTTTCGCAAGGTATTCACAGATTGAATACTCGCTTTTGGTAAGGGGAACCGGCTGTTCTGAAACATACAGTACCTTTGCGGAAAGGTCAAATCTTATATCAGGCTCAAATGAAAGTGTGCTGTGATGCTCCCTTTTTTCTCTGCGTAAATGTGCCGCGACACGGGCGCGAAGCTCCTGAATACGAAAAGGTTTCGTAATATAATCATCCGCACCGATGCCCAATCCAAACAATATATCTTCCTCTAATGTCTTTGCGGTCAGAAAGAGAATCGGGCAGTCTACCATATTCCTGATCTGTTTGCAAAACTCAAACCCGTCTGTGCCAGGCATCATCACATCCAAAAGAATGAGGTCATAGAAATGCAGCTTTTTGATGTCTACATCATCCGCATTTTGACAGACTGTTATCAAATATCCATCTTTCCCCAAACTGTTCTTAATCAATTCCAAGATAGAAACTTCATCGTCAACTACAAGTAAGTGGGTCAAAAAATCACCTCCCGCCCCATTATACCACATTGTCGAGGTTACTCATCATTATTTTTAATGTCAGCTTTCCGATATTCATTGTTGATATTTACAGCTACGGCATTGCTTATATCCACATCCACAATACTGTAAACGTAGCCGAAACTGAAATCTTCCCCCGCCACATTTTTGAAGCGTTTCGATACCTGCCCGATTTCTTCTTGCAGTTCTGACATTTCAAGACATTCATCCGTTATGGTATATGTCAGGCCGTTATATGAAATTTCATCATAGTTTGCGGCGTTCAGCTCATAATACGGCAGAGATTCATTTAACGCCTTATTTTTATCGGCGGTATCGCGGAGCGCACCGCAGGCCGATAAGCATATAAGACTTACAAGCACAATTACCACGGCAAACAGGCACTTTTTATTCACTGTTTTTACCTCCCTCCCAACCATGAAACCAAACCAAACTGGCAATCAGCAGACAAACAGTGCAGCATACAGAAATAATCATACCGCTGAAAAAATCGGTTTTTACCTGTGCATACAGTTGGGGGCTATCCCATGCAAGCACAGTGTAATCCATAGCACGAACGCCCCAGGCCCAGGGAATATATTTCCATGTAGCGTCACCAAGCCCTGTTATCATAAGGGCAGCTATTAAACTCCCTGCAATTCCCAATCCCATAGATGCACCTTTTCCGAAGCTCATTCCCACAAACAAATGAATCAGGTAAATGGGAAGCATGGTAATCAACAATAGAATCCCTGCTTTCAGGTAAAGGCTTGCCGGAGCATCCCTATATAGTGCAGCGAATGTTCCTAACGCTAAAAATGTTGCGCCAAAAGCACAGATCATCAGAAAACCAAGTTTACCAATATACGTTGCCATGCGAGATGGGATTGTTCCCAACAAAAGCTGATAATGCCCGGCCTGATTTTCGATCTGAACAACCAGGCCCACAATAATGCCGATCAGAAACGGGAACGCAACGGCCAGCACTTCCAGATAGGCACTGATTTTGGTTGCCAGTTCCCATCTGGATATATGATAGTAACCCGCAAAAATCGCCGCACATATAATCGGAATCATGCTGTGCATATAGAGCAAAATGCTATGTTTACACTTCTGATATTCTGCTTTCCAGCAGCGAACCACAGATACCATAGTTACCCCACCTCCTTTTTCTCAAACCATCTTGCAGTTAAAAATGACAGCGCTGCAAACCAGGCCAGCGAAATGACCAATACAAGTATAATCATCCAAAATGCCATTGCCGTACTCTGATCTGCAACCGGCTCACCATTAGGCAAAATACCTAACACGGAAATCATAAGATGCGGCACCCAGCTATACGGGCAGATCATCCACAAAGAGGTTGTAGCCGTGAAAATCCCTAAAACGCTTCCAAGTCCGGCATTAAGAATAACCGTGACAAAGATACCAACTTTTTTTGATAACCATAAGCACAGCGGAACTTCCCATAGGCTTGCAATGACAATACAAGCTGTTCCGGCCACAGCCTGCCAAATTCCGATTGTCAGGGGAATTTCGTTGATAACTAATATTGCAAAACCGCCCAACAGATTTAGCGCCAGGAAAATGAAATTCCCCACACAGGAGTAAATACCGGCCACTCCAATTTTTGCTTTCCAGACTTTGTTCTGCGAAACAGGCAATGAAGCAACGGCACGATATTTTAGTTTGCCATTATCCCGCTGTTCAATCAAGGCACAGGTGAGCGTAAGGAATCCAGGATAAAGCAGGATATACCACCAATTATAAGAATTGAGCTGGAACCAAAGAGGGGCAAAAAAGTTCATAAGCGCAGTTACAAACGGGGCCAGAACGATCAGCGTTTTTGTGAAAGTTCTCTTATGCTTTAGGTTCTCTGCCTGAATATATGCCATCTCCATTTAATATCCCTCCTTACCATTTCTGCGAATAACATCCATAAAGAGTTGTTCCAAATCTTCACCGGCGCGAAGCTCTCCCTCATATCCAAGGACGCCGCCAGCAATGATACCCACATGATCTGCAATCTGCTGGACTTCTGACAGAATATGGCTGGACAAAATAACTGTAATCCCTTTGCAGGGAAAAGAGCGAATTAACTCTCGAAGTTCCTCAATCCCTAAAGGGTCAAGGCCGTTAGTCGGTTCATCCAGAATCAAAAGCTGGGGACTGTTCAGCAATGCAATAGCAATACCAAGCCGCTGCTTCATACCAAGAGAAAACTGCCCGGCCCGTTTCTTGCCGGTATTCGTGAGCTGGACAATTTGCAATACCTCGTTAATTCGTGCATCGTCCAGGCCGAGCAATGTAGTTCTGACTTTGAGATTTTCGTATGCAGTCAGATTTTCGTAAAGCGGGGGCATCTCAATCAAAGCACCGATATGCTCCAGATCATTCCGCTTCCACGGGTGGCCGTCAAACTCGATGCTTCCCGATGTGGGGCGCAAAATGCCGGTGAGCATTTTTAAGATCGTGGATTTGCCAGCCCCATTCGGCCCCAGCAGACCATAAACCGAGTTGCGCCGGATGTTCAGTGACACATTGTTTACCGCCATTTGCCCCTTGAAATTTTTGCAGAGGTCAGTCGTTTTCAAAATCATATCCATATAATCAAGTCCTTTCTTTGATTTTACGGATAGCATACCGGGCAATTTTGAAGATTTCATAAAGATTCCCGAAAACAGAATATGAACAATACACCGTAACCGTGGAGCATATCGCAACAAAGCACCAACCTACGCCTTTAGGGCCTTAAAAAGCCCTATATTTCAAGGTTTTTCCCGCATAGTCGGCGGGGTATGTGAGTGTTTTATCCTATCCCCGTCAATACTGGGTTCTAAATGCGTAGGAACAGGCAAAATCATGACCACCGGCTTAGCCCAACATCATAAACTTAAGAGAATCTGCTTAGAGATAGGCAGATTCTTTTAT
>NZ_JAAITU010000042.1 GCF_013304385.1 Blautia glucerasea | reverse complement strand
TTTGAAGAAAATAAAAAGAAAAGAAGTTTTAAAAGAAAAATGGTGCTGGGCATAACACCCAACACCAAGTTTGTCTACAGTCTGTAAGCCCGTAAGGGCTTAGTAAGTAAATGATGTTGCGATTGGCGAACCTATTCGATGAGTCTTTAGACTCCAGTGCCGGTAACAGACCCTTATAGGGTCAAAGCAAACCACCGGCTAAGCCCAACATCATAAACTTAAGGAAAAAATGGAAAGGAATCTGTTCGCAGGTTCCTTTCATTGTGTTAAAATATAGGCAGGGGTGTATATGATTAAATCTTATAAAACAAGATTTTAAAAGTTTTCTGCATTATTATATGATCCGGAAATTGCAAAATATGCGAGACAGAATGGAAACCATGCTTTTTCGAGAAAGCGAAAAATGCCCCTAAAAGACATGTTGCTATGCTGTCTTTCAAAAAAGGGGCTTACCACGACATTTGAACTTAGAAACTATTTCAAAGAAAAAGGAGACTTGTCTATGCAGTTATCTGTCCAGGGATATCTACAACAGAGAAAACGTCTAAATCCGGAAATTTTTCCCTATCTGAACTGTAAATATCTTATGGATTTTTATCGTTCTGACGAACCCAGACTGTGGAAAGGATATTTGCTAATCGCGATTGACGGGAACAAGGCGAAAGTTCCAAACTCAAAGGATAACAGGGAAGCATTTGGAAACAGCGGCAACCAGCATTCCGGGAAAGGGCAGGTACGGGCACTGGTAAGCGGAATGTATGATGTTTTGAATCATTTTTACCTGGATATTGAAATTGAACATATTTGCATCAGTGAAAACGAACTGGCAAAAAGAAACTTAAAACAATTAAAAAAAATTGGAATCAGGAAGCCGGTTGTCGCAGTTTTTGACCGCGGTTATCCTTCCTTAGAGTTTATTGACTTTCTGGAAACAAGACATAAAAATCACCCTTTTTATCATCCACCGTTGGATCTCAATTTTGGAAAGAAGATGACTATCTTAAATCCCTTTCCCCACTGGGATGTTGCTTCCAGGTAAAGGTTTAAATCATCAGCCATCTTCTTAACCAGATAAAGCCCCATACCAGTAGCCTTCTTTCTGCTGTCAGTAGAATCCCCGGTAAAGCCCTTTTGAAAAATATACGGCAGATCATATTTTTTTACACCGATGCCGTTATCCTCAACTGAAAGGACATCTGCGGTCTCTGAATGTATCATAGAGATCGTTAGCATGGGACTATCGCTGCTATATTTTATGGCATTGCTCACAATCTGTCCCAACATAAACTGAAGCCCTCTACGGTCTGTATAGACTGTTTCAGATTGCAGTTTATTGAGAATTACAAACTGTTTTTCTTCCAGAAGTGGAGCATAGTCCTCCAGAACTTCCCCCAAGCAGTCATTCAAATTGATATCCTCAAACTGATAATCCTTTGTACTGCTCTTTAACCGGGCATAGTATAACATTCGAGTGACATCCTCCTGAAGCTGACTGCGGACATAATCCAGCTTTGCTTGCAGGGGAGGAGATATTTCGTCGCTCCGATTATCCAGGAGCATGGTCAACAACGATAGGGGCGTTTTCGCTTCATGTGCCCAGCTCTCCACATATTCTTCATAGTCCTGTAGGGCATCTGCCATACTGTTACTCTCAGTTTTGTGTTCCTGTAAAACTGATGCCAGAAGCCGGATAGATTCTCCTTCTTCCCGGCTGATGGCACTGAGCAGCCGTTCCTCGTTGTAGATGGTAGGATCGCTGAGAAAATCCCGGAACAGCTCCCGGCGGGTGGTCTCCCGCTTATTTAGTACAAACAGAATCGCTGAAAACAAAAGGAGGCTTGTCAGAACTACTAACTCAATCAAGGTTTGAAATGCCCGAATGTCAGAAATCCAAAGAATGATAGCACAAAAGCAATCCACGCCCAGCAGCAACAGCAGCCAGGGGTAGTACCGTTCTATCATGCGCCAAAATCGTTTCATGGAGATACCTCCGCTTCCAAACGATAGCCCATCCCACGAACAGCAACGATTTGTTGCTTCATCTCAAGAGCGGACATTGTTTTTTTCAGCCGGGTCAGGTTAACCTGCAAGGCATTTTCTTCTATATATTCCGTGGTTCCCCATAGTGCCATGCAAAGCTGCTCCGTCGTGACCAGAGCATCACCGCCGGACAGAAGAGCAACCAACAGTTTTCCCTGATTTTTGGGAAGCACTACAGAGGTATTATGAATATAAAGCGTGTAGGTCTGCTGGTCTAACAGAAAATCTGGCCCCTCTATGAGATTGGTACGGCCTTCATACCTTTTGAGAATATTGGATACCCTGGCAAGTAGCCGGTCTTTTCTGCACGGCTTCGTCAAATATTCATCGGCACCCAACTGGAACGCTTGCAGTTCATCCTTTACCTGATCTCTGGAAGTCAGTACCAGGACGGGGATAGCGGTTTTATTCTTTAGTTCCTGGCAGATTTGAAAGCCACTGATCTCCGGCAAGTTCAAGTCTAAGATCACAAGGTCAGGGCGGAGGACTGCCAAGAGCCGAGCGGCATCTTCAAACTCGGTAATTGCCTCCACAAGATAGCCGTTCTTTTGGAGCATATCGCAGAGTTCTTTCTGCATATAGACTTCATCTTCCACAACAGCAATTCTTTTCACGACAGCACTCCCTTCCAAATTATTCTTCTCTCTGCGGCTGCATCAGTGTCAGCAAATATCGATCACTGGAGCGCTTGACCACTCTCATATAAATATATTCTATCACGCAAAGCAATAAAATCATAGCAGCAGATACAAGCAGCATTTCAGACACTGTTCCACGGGTTCGGGACGAGAGTATCCCTGTAAATAACGCCCTGACTCCAAACAGACTGCTGACAGCCGCAACCAATACAGGAAGTCCCATAAACCAGGTAATTTGCTTTCCAGCAGACTGGCAAAGGGTTTCGTAAGTAGCTCCCAGGCGGATCAGGGTCTGGTATCTGCGCCCGGTTTTCTGCTGACTCATCAGGAACTGAACACCCACGATGGTGTTGGCAACTACCAGGAAAACAATCGCAAGATAGAGGGTAATATAACTGGATGCTATGGTGTAGAAAAGCTGACGACCCACATTCTGAAGATAGCTTTCATATTCAATGCCAGTTTTGTACAGCGTCTCATTCAAATCCAAATATGTATTCATAAGGTTATTTCCATCCAGAGCCTGCTCACTGAGCACCGCATTGACATAGGTATCATACATTCCCTGGCTATAATATAGGAATGCCTCATCCGGAAGAATCAATGCAAAGGACAAGGTTATAGAACGGTCTGTGACCAAATTCACAGACTGAACCTCTCCTGTAAGATGAATCGGACTACCATCCAGTTCCACCTTGGGATGCCCGGCCAATACTTGGTTCAGCATTGCGGTACGGCTTACCGTAGTAAACTCTGTATCAATATAGACAGCGGCCTCCTTTTCACCTAATTGGAGAGCCGGATTGCCGGACAATTCCAACAAACGATTATAGTCCGATAAACAAATCAAATATGGGTATGTGGCATAACCAAGATTGTTCAAAAGGACATCCCGGTCTTCCGACTGGGACAGGCTCCTAAGAGAGTCCATAACAGCGTCCATACTGTAGGCATTATCATAATCTTCTGTGGTGCGAATACTCCCAACCTTCATTTCAAAAAGCTCTGAAAATTGATTTTCCAAACCGTTTTCTTTCAGGGCTGCCTTTATATTCGGAAGAACCTGCGATGAATCTTCTGCAGTATGATCTTCAAAAGTATAATCAATTACATGGCCAGAAGACAGGCTATTCGTTCCTACAATTCCTACGCCCGCACCAAAACAACACAGCGCCGCCAGAATCAGCAGGGAGCTGATGGCCATGGAGTTTGACTGATGAATGACATTCTCCTGAATCTGCCGGAAGGTAAATACATGAAGCTGCTTATTTCCTTTTCCTTTCTTAACAATCAAAGCAATCAGCGCACGCATCCCATAGAAAAGCAGCATCGTACCAACTATGCCCAACAGCATAGTCAGTCCCATCATACTTACCTTTGTCCATGCAATTCCCTGAATTGCCATGTAGTAAGCCGCTGCCAACATCACACTTCCACATATAGCAGCCAGTCCATAGATAACAGATGGCATTTGCTTCTTGGTGCGGTTCGTTGGCTGGGATAGCAAAGTACCGATGTCTTGGCGGCTGATTCGTCCACTCAAAATCAGAAGTGCCGTCAGCTTAATTGCCAGAAATCCTGCCAGCGTCCATTCAATCGCAGACCAGGATAAAGAAAACTGATGACCGATAATCCCCATGCCTACCAGCTTGGCAGTGACAAGACTGACAATTTCTGAAAGCACCACAGCCACAGGTAAGCCTATGAGCATGGCAAGAATACTGGTCAGGCAATCTTCCGCCAGAAGCATACCAAACAGTTTACTTCTACGCATCCCCAACATTAGATAAACACCAAACTCATGCCGTCTGCGCTCGAACTGATACTTGCAGGCGAAATAGATTAAAAAGAACAGAATACCGAGGGTCATTCCATAAAACGCAGGAATCAGAAGCAGGAGTTTGTCAACTGCGTCACTCTCCATTTTCTGCAAAAAGAGCATCACATCTTGAGTGGAGATGGATAGGATCATGTAAAAGGCAACAATAGAAATCACCAGGGAGCTGAAAAACAGACCGTTTTCCTTTCGGCTGCGGCGGCTGTTCCGAAGAATGAGATTAGAGAACATTTGCACTGCCCCCTCCCAGTTGCGCCATCACCTTCAGGATGCGCCTGTAGAACTCCTGCTGGCTTTCGTCTCCACGTCGCAGCTCATGAAAGATCACGCCATCCTGGATGAACAAGATGCGCTTACAGAAGCTGGCGGCATTGGAATCATGGGTTACCATCAGGATCGTAGCTTGTTCGTCACGATTCAGGCCGGACAGCTTCTCCATAAGACTTCTTGCGTTCTTAGAATCCAGAGCACCCGTCGGTTCATCGGCAAGGATCATTTGGGGATGCAAGATCAGAGCCCTTGCTGCCGCAACACGCTGCCGCTGGCCGCCGGACATCTTGGACGGAAACTTATCCAGAACATCAGTGATTTCCAGATAGTCAGCCAACTGCTTCAGCCGTTGGCTGCTTTCTGCTTCGGATACCCCATGCAAGGAAGTCGGAAGCAGGATGTTTTCCCTGCCAGTCAGGTTGTCCAGCAATTCAAAGTTCTGGAATAGATAACCAACTTTTTTGCCACGGTACTCTGCAAGAGCCTTTCCCTTGAGCGATTGCAGAGTATCGCCCTCCACCTGAATGCTTCCGCCTGTGGGCTGAATCACAGTTGCAATACAGTTGAGAAGCGTGGATTTACCGGAACCACTGCTTCCCATAATACCGAGAAATTCTCCCGACATGACCTGAAAAGTGATTCCGTTCAGGGCTCTCGTCTGGTTTGGCAAAGTCCCATAGACTTTGGTAAGATTTTCAATATTCAAAATTGGTTTCATGTGAATACCTCCCATCCATTTCTGGGTAAATGATAGCACAGAAACACAATAAATAACACTTACAGTCGCTGTAAGGATTCTGTTTCTGTTTTCAGAACAAGAATGACGCATCAAGCGGAATAAGTATATGTTTTGTATGAGCGTCGGGTGGCAATGAAAAAAATATGCCGGACTGCATGGATAGCACCCTCGGCAAGATCATAGTCCATCAGCTTTTGGAGGATTTTCTCCCGGCAGGACTGTTTTATATCTATAAATCGGTCGTGTCGTACAGATTGCCGCCATCCACGCCAAGAATGCTCTTGCACTCATGCAGACTGTAACATAAAGTGAATTCTACCGTATCGTTAAAAAGGTCTCGAAAGAGGGAAAAAGGGAAGTTGAGCCTTGGTAAAGCTTGCAGAAGACTTACAACTTATGAGAAGTCGGCATTTTTTGTTTACTCTTAAAGCGTGTTGTGCTACAATGTCAATAGAGTTTTTTGATGGTTTGAAACCACTTAGAAAGATAGAAGGTGAGGAAAAAATGGCAGTATCGTACAACAGACTATTCAAACTCATGATCGACAAAAAAATGCGTAAAAAAGATTTGTGTGAGCTTGTCGGTGTGAGTACAAGCACTATGAGCAAGATGGGACGTGATGAGATTGTTTCTCTGGAAGTCATTGATCGAATTTGTCAAAAATTGAATTGCGGTATTGAGGATGTTCTTGAAATTCTGCCTGATAGTTCTGATAACGGGACATCAAAAAATGTAAAATAAAGACTGAGAACAAAGGCGGGTGAGCAATTTGAAGATTCTTGACAACATCACCAGTACGGTCAGGGATGATCTGCGGGTGGAGATCAAAAAAGGAAGCAAGGTGTCAATAGCGGCAGCCTGCTTTTCGATGTATGCGTATAAAGAGCTGAAGAAGCAGTTGGAATCTGTGGACGAGTTTCGTTTTATCTTCACATCGCCCACCTTTGTCAAAGAGAAAGCGGAAAAGCAGAAACGAGAATTCTATATTCCCCGTCTTTCCCGTGAGACCAGCCTATACGGTACAGAGTTTGAAATTAAGCTGCGCAATGAGATGACCCAGCGAGCTGTCGCAAAGGAGTGCGCCGATTGGATCAGAAAGAAAGCAAAATTCAAATCAAACACAACCGGCGAAAACATGGCAGGCTTTATGACTGTGGATTCTAAAACAGCACAAACGGCCTATATGCCAATCAATGGGTTTACAACGGTGGATATTGGCTGTGAGCGTGGCAACAACAGCTATAACATGGTCAACTGCATGGAAGCTCCGTTTGCCCAGCAGTATATGCAGCTCTTCGATGGATTGTGGAGCGATCGTGAAAAGATGCAGGATGTCACGGACGTGGTTTTGGAAAACATCAGCACTGCCTATGCGGAAAATTCTCCGGAGTTCATCTATTTCATGACACTGTATCATGTGTTTAGTGAATTTCTGGATGACATTTCCGAGGATGAACTGCCAAACGAGACAACTGGCTTTAAGCAGAGCAAAATCTGGAGTATGCTTTACGATTTCCAGCGGGATGCCGTGCTTGCCATCATCAACAAATTGGAAAAGTATAACGGCTGCATTCTTGCCGATAGCGTTGGTCTTGGTAAAACATTTACTGCTCTGGCTGTTGTAAAGTATTACGAAAACCGAAACAAGTCGGTTCTGGTGCTTTGCCCGAAAAAGCTGGCTGAAAACTGGAATACATACAAGGACAACTATGTGAATAACCCGATTGCATCGGACAGGCTGAGCTACGATGTTTTGTTCCATACTGACCTTTCACGCAATGGCGGACAGTCCAACGGTCTTGACCTGAATCGCCTGAACTGGGGCAACTATGATCTTGTGGTGATTGATGAATCCCACAACTTCCGTAACGGTATTGGTACGCACAGCAAGACGCAGGATAACCGCTATCAGCGCCTGATGGATAAGGTGATTCGTTCCGGAGTTAAAACCAAAGTTTTGATGCTCTCGGCAACGCCGGTCAACAATCGCTTTGTTGATTTGAAGAATCAGCTTGCCCTTGCCTATGAGGGCAATTCAGAGTTTCTTGATGAGCGGCTGAATACTTCAAAAAATGTGGAAGATATTTTCAAGCAGGCACAAAAGGCGTTCAATGCCTGGAGTAAACTGCCTCAGGAAGAACGAACCACAGATGCGTTGCTGCGCACATTGGATTTTGACTTTTTTGAGCTGTTGGACAGCGTGACCATTGCCCGCTCCCGTAAACACATTGAGAAGTATTATGACACCAACGAAATTGGAAAATTTCCCGAACGGCTCAAGCCAATTTCCAAGCGTCCCTGTCTGACAGATTTGAACAACGCCATCAACTACAACGAGATTTATGAGCAGCTTATGCAGCTTTCCTTGTGTGTGTATGCGCCATCCAATTACATTTTCCCCAGCAAGCTCCAGAAATATAAAGAGTTGACCCACAACAAGGGCGAGAACCTGACCCAGACAGGACGTGAGCAAGGTATCCGCCGCTTGATGAGTATCAACCTCTTGAAGCGTCTGGAAAGCTCCGTACATTCTTTCCAACTGACACTGACCCGAATTAAAGAACTGATCGATGGTACGATTCGGTCCATCAACCAGTTTGAAGTATACGGTCGGGTGGATTTGGATATGTACGATGCTGGTGGCGATGACTTTGATATAGATGATGAAAATTCAGATTTTTTCACCGTTGGCAAAAAGGTAAAAATCGACCTTGCGGATATGGACTGGAAGAGTTGGCGCACGGAGCTTCAGCGGGATGCGGAGGTTCTGGAACTGCTGACATTTATGGTTGCGGATATTACACCGGAACATGATACCAAGTTGCAGGAGTTGTTAAAGCTTCTGTCTGAAAAAATCGAGCATCCCATCAATGACCAGAATAAGAAAGTTCTGATCTTCTCGGCGTTTTCTGATACGGCCGAGTATCTGTACGACCATGTCAGCGAGTATATCAAGAAAAACTATGGATTGAATACGGCAGTCATCACTGGCTCCATTGATGGAAAAACAACGATCAAAGGATTTCAGGCAACACTGAATAATGTGTTGACCTGCTTTTCCCCTGTTTCCAAAGGTCGGGATGTTCTGATGCCGGATAGCACCACCGAAATTGATGTGCTGATCGCAACGGACTGTATCTCAGAAGGTCAGAATTTGCAGGACTGCGATTATCTGATCAACTATGATATCCACTGGAATCCGGTTCGCATTATTCAGCGGTTTGGTCGTGTTGATCGTATCGGCAGTCGTAACCAGTACATACAGCTTGTAAACTTCTGGCCGGACTTGACGCTGGATGAGTACATCAATCTGAAATCCCGTGTGGAAACCCGCATGAAAATCACCGTTATGACTTCTACCGGTGATGATGACCTGATCAATCTGGAAGAAAAAGGTGACTTGGAATACCGCAAGGCGCAGCTCAAACGCTTACAGGAAGAAGTGGTTGATATTGAGGATATGTCCGATGGAATCTCCATTATGGATTTGGGGCTGAACGAATTCCGGCTCGACTTATTGGACTACATAAAACAGAACGGAGACATGGACAAAAAGCCTCGTGGGCTTCATGCTGTGGTGCCTGCTACGGATGAGCTGCCGGATGGTGTGATCTTTGTGCTGAAAAACATTAACAACAGCGTCAATGTGGATAATCGGAACCGCATCCATCCGTTCTACATGGTTTACATCGGCATGGATGGGCAGATCATCTGCGATTACCTGAATCCGAAAAAGATGTTGGATGATATTCGCTTGCTCTGCCGTGGAAAATCCGCACCAATCAAAGGGGCATACGAACGCTTTAACCGGGAAACGGATGATGGGCGGAATATGGCGGAAATGTCCGAGCTGCTGAGCGAAGCAATCAATTCCATCATTGATGTGAAAGAGGAAAGCGACATTGACAGCCTGTTCTCTGCCGGTGGAACATCCGCTTTGATGAGCAATATATCCGGGCTGGATGATTTTGAGCTGATTTGCTTCCTTGTTGTGAAATGATTGTCTGGAGGTGAGATGCCGTGCTTGGATTGCCAAAATCTACGGAGTTTAACAAACGTATCCCTAAGCAGAAGTTTTATGAAAACATTACTGTGACACCGGCCATGAAAAAAGCGTTCGTGGAGCAAATCAGGATCATCTACTGGCGCAATAAGATTGCTGCCACCACCCTGAATCTGGCTGCTGGCGAACAGGTGACAGAGATTGAGGTGTTCGAGGTTCGGTTGTCTGCCCCGGATTTGGACGAAAGTGTGTTGCGCCAGATTGACCGGGAGATTCCGTATCACATCCTGTTTTTGCTGGAATACGAGGGCAGGTATCGGGCTGCTATCGGTTACAAGGAAGCTGCGGCGGGTAAAACGGCCTTTAAGGTTGATCGCTATTATTATACGGATTGGCTGGAAGAAAGTGAATTTCCGGTGCATCTGGACGGGCTTTTGCTGGATGCCGTGTATGAGAATTTTGTGCGGCAGATTGCAGGGACGGCTCTCGGTTCGGATGAATCCGCTACTCTGAAAGAAAGTGTAGAAAATCAGAAACAGCGTGAACAATTGGAAAAACAGATTGCGGCGTTGGAAGCAAAAATCCGTAAAGAAAAGCAGCCGAAGAAGAAATTTGAATTGGTACAAGAACTGAAAAATTTAAAACGAAAAAGAAAGTAGGAGAAAAAGTGTGAATTGCCTATATAAGTTTGTCTTAACATTAAATGCAACATCTTGGATGACAGTTATTTACGGTATTAGTAAGCAATGGACAATTATAGAGTTACCATGCTGGATAACAGGAATTATTTTGTTGTTAATACCGATTTTACTTTCTTTAATTTCACTAATCGTGGCAAAAAGCTTAGGAAATGATTCGTTAAGTGGATGTCGAGAAAGCAGTTTGGCGGATAATGAATTTATACCAACATATTTGGGATACTTCTTTGTTTCACTATCAGTTGCAGATAATGTAACAATGGTATTTATATATGCTATTGTTTTTGCGTTTACGTGGCTATCACAGACACAGTATTTTAATCCATTGTATTTGTTGTTCGGATACCACTATTATCATATTCTTACAGAACAAGGAACAAGTATTTTTGTGATAGCACATGGATCAATTATTAGAAATAGCAGGGATGTATCTTTTGATTCATTAAAAAGGATAAATGATACCACCTACTTAGCGATGAAAGGTAAGAAAGTATGAATCAAGTATATGTTAAAATCAGATTGCGTGGCAAAGCGAATAAATACCGAAAATTGCTTTCTACAGACGAGAACTTGTATTGTTCACCTGATGAGTTAATTGAATCATCTTGTCCGTATACACCTGGTGCAACGTTGGAAACGGGGGAGTGGTTCAAAATCTCAGAATTTTCTGAAAAAGATTTTTCCATTGAGATTACACAAAAAGATTACGAGACGGTAGATTACGATTCTCTTCAAAAAGCGGAATATTCGCAGGTAGATTACTTATTTGCCAAAATAGATGACAATCTATTCTTCCAGAATATTAGCAAATCAAAGCTGGTGAAGAAAAAGGGAATTCTTGGATTTGGTGAAGGATATCGATACGAGAGAGAAACAGCGATTCTCTTTATAAACGAATATCCAGATGCCATTTACATTCCAGCAGAGGATGCTTTATATTTTCAGCGATTGGAACCAATAGCCAGTATTTTTGGCGGTATTTCCGAACTATATCGTGAAGCGACAGAGCATGAGGTAGAGGAGTTCCTTCAAAATGATTTTATAGATCTTACTGATGGGTTTGAGTCCAGCAAAGTCAAAGTGGCGAATCGTAAAAGGATTGCTATGGCGATGGATACTCTGTCCAAGATGCATGATGATGATAAAAAGCAGATTTTCGCATATATATGTGATTATTGTCCAGATATAGTAACACCGGAGCAAAAATTTAAAGTTGGATCAGAAGAAAATTTGAAGATGGTCTTATTTGGTATAGAGCAAAGATTTTATACTACCTTAGTTGGCGGTGAAAAAAGAATTGCAAATTCCGTAGTTCCGCTACAAGCACAAGTAAAATAGGAGGGTTCAGGATGGACAAACTGAAAATGCACAGCCTTGATGGCGTGGAGAGAAATATAGAACTGATCGGCAAGCTGTTCCCAAATGCCATCACGGAAGTGATGCGGGGCGGCAAGGTGGAACATGCCATTGATTTTGATGTTCTGCGGCAAGAACTATCGGATTCCATCGTGGAAGGCCGGGAGGAACGCTATCAGTTTACTTGGCCGGACAAGAAAAAGGCCATGCTGGCGGCTAATGCGCCCATCACGGCTACGCTGCGCCCGGTTGCGGCAGACAGCGTGGGCAAGGATGGTACTCCCGGTGCCTTTGACAGTGAAAACCTCTACATCGAGGGCGATAATCTGGAAGTGCTGAAGCTTTTGCAGGAAACTTATCTGGGCAAGGTCAAGATGATCTACATTGATCCGCCGTACAACACCGGCAATGATTTTGTCTATGAGGACGATTTTGCCCAGAGTGCGGCGGACTATATGGATAATAGCGGGCAGTATGACGAAGAAGGCAACCGGCTTGTGACCAACACCGAGAGCAATGGACGTTTTCATACTGATTGGCTCAATATGATTTATCCGCGGTTGAAAATCGCAAAGGATTTGTTGACGGATGATGGTGTAATCTTTATCAGCATTGACGATAACGAACAGGAAAATCTCAGAAAAGTATGTGATGAAATATTTGGTATGCAGAATTTTGTTGCACAGCTTGTATGGGAGAGAGCTTATGCACCGAAGAATGATGCGAAATTTATATCAAATAGTCATGATTATGTTCTTATGTTTGCCAAGAATATAAACAATTTTGTTATTGGACGATTGCCTCGAACAGAAGAAGCAAATGCACGATATCAAAACCCGGATAACGATCCTCGTGGTGTGTGGAAACCAAGCGATATGTCTGTGAAAACTTATAATGAGGCTTGTGATTATCCTATTACCGCCCCTTCGGGGCGAGTAATAGAGCCTCCAGCAGGACGCTGCTGGAGTCTCTCCAAAAATGCATTTTTGGAGAGACTCCAAGATAATAGAATTTATTTTGGAACAGATGGAAACAGCGTTCCATGTATTAAGCGATTTTTGACAGAACTAAAATTTGACGGAATGGCGCCTACATCAATAATGTTTTACAAGGATGTTGGTCACAGTCAAGAGGGTGCAAAAGAAGTAACCGCAATAATGGATGCCGGAGTATTTGATGGACCGAAGCCGGTAAGATTGCTCCTTAGATTGTTGACATTAGCAAAACTTGCGGATGATTCTATCGTGTTGGATTTCTTTTCTGGTTCTGCAACAACAGCTCATGCGCTTATGCAGTTTAATACCGAAAAAAGGAAGCATTGCAAGTTTGTTCTTGCTCAAGTTCCTGAAAGCACTGATGAAAAAGGAACAGCATACAAAGCAGGCTATAAGAACATCTGCGAAATTGGCAAAGAGCGTATCCGCCGTGCGGGTCGGAAAATCAAGGAGGAGGCCGGATTGACGGCTCCGGCTGATTTAGACATCGGCTTCCGCTGCCTGCGTCTGGACGAAAGCAACATGAAGCCTGTTTACTATACACCGGATGAAGTCGGGCAGCAGGATCTGTTCTCGTTGGTGGACAACGTGAAGGAAGACCGTACCCCGGAAGATTTGCTGTTCCAGGTGATGCTGGATCTGGGCGTGTTGCTGTCCAGTTCCATTGAGGTGAAAGAGATCGCAGGCAAAAAGGTGTTCAATGTGGCAGATGGGTTCCTGCTGGCCTGCTTCGACCATGATGTGACCGAGGAAACAGTCAAGGCTATTGCACAGATGAAGCCCTACTATGCCGTGTTCCGTGACAGCAGTATGGCAAATGACAGCGTTGCGACAAATTTTGACCAGATTTTTGAAACGTATAGCCCGGAAACGGTAAGGAAGGTGCTGTGATATGGACGATAAGAAGAAAAAAGAACTTGCCATTCGCAGCTCCGCAGCAGAATACCTGACCTTTGTTGCCTCTACCGGTGAGAGTGATGCCAGCTTTGAAATGCGTTACGAGGATGAGAACATCTGGCTGACGCAGAAGATGATGGCGGCATTGTATGATGTTTCGGTTGCGGCGATCAATCAGCATTTGAAACGGATTTTTGAGGATGGAGAGTTGCGAGAGGAAGCAGTTGTTAAGAAATACTTAATAACTGCCTCAGACGGAAAAAACTATAATACAAACCATTATAACTTGCAGGCAATCATTGCCGTGGGCTTCAAGGTGAATAACCAGCGGGCGGTGCAGTTCCGCAAATGGGCGGGACAGATCGTCAAAGACCATACTATTCAAGGCTGGACGATGGATGTGGAGCGGCTGAAAAAAGGCCATATGTTCACTGACGAATACTTTGAGCGGCAGTTGCAGCAGATTCGGGAGATTCGCCTGTCTGAGCGAAAATTCTATCAGAAAGTGACGGATTTGTACGCCACTGCGTTTGATTACGATAAAAATGCAAAGACGACACGTCTGTTCTTCCAGACGGTGCAGAACAAGATGCACTATGCCGTCCATCGACACACAGCAGCGGAGTTAATCGTGGAGCGGGCGGATGCCAACAAGGAACATATGGGGTTGACTACATGGGAGAATGCCCCGGAAGGGAAGATACTCAAGGCGGATGTGTCGATTGCGAAGAATTATCTGAGCAAAGAAGAAATGAATTATCTGGAGCGCATTGTGTCGCTTTATCTGGATTATGCCGAGCTGCAGGCAGAGCGCAAAATCCCCATGAGCATGGAGGATTGGGCAAAGCGGCTGGATGGTTTTCTGGAGTTCAACGGCAACGAGCTGCTGACCGGGCCAGGTAAAATCAGCGCAGAACAGGCAAAACTCCATGCGGAAACGGAATATGAAAAATACCGTATCATCCAGGATCGTCTGTATGAGAGCGACTTTGACCGTTTCCTGATGCTGGAGCAGGAGGTGAACCACAAAGATGAAGTTTAGTTTCAAAATTCAGCAGTATCAGACCGATGCCGTGGAAGCTGTGGCTCGTGTTTTTCAGGGGCAGCCTTATAGTGCAGGCGTGTCCTATCTGCGTGATATGGGAAGCCTGTCTGCAAAGTCCCAGCAGTTGAGCCTTATGCCGATGGCCGAGGATGCAGCACAGTTGGAATTGCAGGATTTGATCAACGATTCCGGGTTCAAGAATGAAGCTCTGCAATTAACCGATGCGGATTTGGTGCAGAATATCCGTGCATTACAGGGGGAAAGCAATATTCATCAGTCAGCCACGCTGGTTGCCCCGCTTGGCAGATGTTCTCTTGATATCGAGATGGAGACCGGTACTGGCAAGACCTATGTTTACATCAAAACTATGTTCGAGCTGAACAAGCGGTATGGATGGAGTAAGTTTATCGTTGTTGTGCCCAGCATTGCCATCCGTGAGGGTGTAAAGAAGTCCTTCGAGATCACTGCCGATCATTTCATGGAGTGCTACGGCAAAAAAGCACGGTTCTTTATCTACAATAGCAGCAACCTGAACCAGTTGGATTCGTTCTCCAGCAATTCAGGCATCAACGTTATGATCATCAATACCCAGGCTTTTGCTGCCTCCATGAACGAGGACAAGAACGTGGAAGGCCGCAAGGGTGATGCTGCTGCACGCATTATCTATACCAAGCGGGATGAGTTTGGCTCTCGCCGTCCCATTGATGTGATTGCTGCCAACCGTCCGATTCTGATTCTGGATGAACCGCAGAAGATGGGCAAAGAGGAATCTGCTACCCAGAAAGCGTTGAAGAAATTCAATCCACTGTTTACGCTGAACTACTCCGCTACCCATGCAAAGCAGCACAACCTTATTTATGTGCTGGATGCACTGGATGCTTACAATAAGCGGCTGGTCAAGAAGATCGAGGTCAAGGGTTTTGAGGTCAAGAACCTGCGTGGTACAGACAAATATCTGTATTTGGAAAGCATCATTATCTCTCCCAAGAATCCGCCTCGGGCAAAAGTGGAGTTGGAAGTCAAACACCAGAGCGGCACAAAGCGGGAATTCCGTACATTGGATGTGAGTGATAATCTCTACTATATCTCCGGCGAGATGGAGCAGTATAAGGGCTTTGTCGTTTCTGAAATTGACCCGATCACTGGCGTTGTGACATTTACCAATGGCGATACCATCCGCAAAGGTGATGTAACCGGCGATGTCTCTGAGGATGATATGCGCCGGGTGCAGATTCGGGAGACGATCATTTCCCACTTTGAAAAAGAGCAGGAGCTGTTCAAAATGGGTATCAAGACCCTTTCTCTGTTCTTCATTGACGAAGTGGATAAATACCGCCAGTACGATGAAGACGGAAATGAGCTTCTGGGCGAGTATGGCAAGATTTTTGAGCAGGAATACATGGCTGTAATGAACGAATATCGTTCTATTCTTGAGCCGGAGTATACTGCCTATCTGGATGCCACCGATGTACATGATGTGCATAAAGGCTATTTCAGCATTGATAAGAAAGGACGCAGCGTCAACAGTTCAGTTAAGCGTGGCAAGGATATATCCGATGATATTTCGGCCTACGATCTGATTTTGAAAAATAAAGAACGGCTGCTGTCCTTTGAAGAGCCGACTCGTTTCATCTTCTCCCATTCCGCTCTGCGTGAGGGCTGGGATAACCCGAATGTGTTCCAGATCTGTACGTTAAAACACAGTGACAGCACCACGCAGAAGCGGCAGGAAGTAGGACGCGGTCTGCGTCTGTGTGTGAATAAGGACGGAAACCGCATGGATGCGGAAGTGCTGGGGGATAAGGTTCAGGATATCAATGTGCTGACTGTTATTGCAAGCGAGAGCTACGCCGGATTTGTGGACGGGCTGCAAAAGCAGACCGAGGCTGTGCTGTATGACCGCCCCCGCAAGGCAGACATCGACTACTTTGTTGGAAAGACCATCAAGCTTGATGGCAAAACAATCAAAGTGGATGACCGTCAGGCACGGGCTATCTATCAGTATCTTGTCCGGAACAACTATGTGGATGAGCAGGATAACGTCACGCAGGACTACCGGGACGATGCGCAGGCCGGAACGCTTGCACCGGTGCCGGAGACGCTGAAACCTATCGAAAATGGCGTGCATACGCTGGTTCAGGCTATTTATGACGATAGTATGCTCAAATCCATGTTCGAGGATGGCAACAAGCCGAAAGTACTGGAAAATCCATTGAATGACCGGTTTGAAAAAGCAGAGTTCCAGAAACTCTGGCAGACCATCAACCACAAATACGCCTATACGGTGGATTTTGATTCTGAAGAGCTGATCCAGAAGTCGATTGCGCACATCGACAGCGAATTGTATGTCAGCCGCCTGCAATATACCGTTACCTATGCCGGGCAGAAAGATACCTTGAATGCTGATATGATACGTGAGGGCAGCAGCTTTTATGACGCAAAAAGTAAGACAGCTGTACTGAAAAATGCGCATACCAGTCAGGTGGCATATGACCTGATCGGTAAGATCGCGGAGAGTACAACGCTGACTCGCCGCACAGTAGCCCGTATTTTACGGGGGATCAAGCCGACTATCTTTGCCATGTATCAGAACAACCCGGAAGAATTCATTACTAAGATGATTCGTCTGATCAAAGAACAGAAAGCTACGATGATCGTGGAGCATATTACCTACGATACTATTGAAGGAAGCTACGACAGCAGTATCTTTACAGCGGAAAAGCACGCTCTGACGATGGACAAGGCTTATAAGGCGCAAAAGGCGATACAGGATTACGTTTTCACCGATGGTACAGCAGAAAAGAGCGTGGAGCGCAAGTTTGCGGAAAATCTGGATGGTGCGGAAGAGGTCTTTATCTATGCAAAGCTGCCGAAAGGCTTCTTTATTCCGACTCCGGTAGGACACTACTCACCGGACTGGGCAATCGTGTTCCATGAGGGTAAGGTAAAGCACATCTATTTTGTAGCAGAAACAAAAGGTACGATGGAAAGCCTGAACCTGCGCCCAATCGAGAAGTCCAAGATCGACTGCGCCAAGAAGCTCTTCGCAAAACTGTCGGATGGTTTTGTGACATATGACCATGTAGACAGTTATCAGGAGTTGATGAATAAGGTGCTGCAATAACGCATAACAGGAGAAGAATATGGCGGATTGTACTTTATTAAGAGCATGCATAGAATGGATTGACAGAAACGGAATATTCATATATCCTGAGTGTGTTAAATGAATAACAATCATTAAAGTATGTACGCGGAAAACAGAGGGATAGAATAAGAAAGAAAGAGGTACAAAAATGAAAGATTTTGCACAATGGGATGGGTTCAGTGGAAGCCGCTGGAAAGAAAAGATCAATGTTCGTGATTTTATCCGTCACAATTATACCCCGTATGATGGAGATGATTCCTTTCTGGAAGGTCCTACAGAAGCTACTGATAAATTATGGGAGAAACTGCAGGAACTTCAGAAAGCAGAGCGTGCCAATAATGGTGTGCTTGACATGGAAACAAAGGTTGTTACAGGACTTACTGCATATGGACCTGGGTACATTGATGAAAGCCTGAAAGATCTTGAAAAGGTAGTAGGACTTCAGACAGACAAGCCTCTGAAGCGTGCATTTATGCCTTATGGCGGAATCAAGATGGCTGAAAAGGCCTGTGAGATGTATGGATATAAGGTTGATCCGCAGATCCATGATATGTTTACAAAATATGAGTTTAAGACACATAATCAGGGTGTGTTTGATATTTACACTCCTGAAATGAAAATGGCCCGCCATAATAAAATTCTTACCGGACTTCCGGATACTTATGGACGCGGACGTATTGTAGGCGATTACAGACGTGTAGCTCTGTACGGAATTGATGCCCTGATTGCAGGGAAAGAGAAAGATTTTGCAGACAGCAACCGTCAGGGAATGCGCCGTTATGATTTCCAGCTGCGTGAGGAGATCGCAGATCAGATTCGCGCCCTGAAGGGAATGAAGGAGATGGCGAAGATCTATGGCTATGATATCTCACAGCCAGCAGCGAATGCACATGAGGCATTCCAGTGGCTGTACTTCGGATATCTGGCAGCCATCAAGACACAGAACGGTGCTGCAATGAGTGTTGGACGTATTTCCACATTCCTTGATATTTATATTGAAAGAGATCTTAAGAAAGGCATCCTGACTGAGAAAGAAGCACAGGAACTGGTTGACCATATGGTTATGAAATTCCGTATGGTGAAATTTGCAAGAATCGAGTCTTACAATCAGCTGTTTTCAGGAGATCCTGTTTGGGCAACTCTGGAAGTAGCAGGTATGGGAGTAGACGGACGCCATATGGTAACTAAGAACGATTACCGTTTCCTGCATACACTTGAGGATATGGGACCGGCTCCGGAGCCTAACCTGACAGTGCTTTATTCTTCCAAGCTGCCTGAGAACTTTAAGAAATATGCTGCAAATATTTCTGTTACAACAAGTTCTATCCAGTACGAGAATGATGACGTAATGCGCCCGGTATGGGGTGATGATTATTCAATCTGCTGCTGTGTATCTGCAACAGAAACTGGTAAGGAAATGCAGTTCTTCGGAGCTCGTGCAAACCTGGCAAAATGTTTGCTGTATGCCATCAACGGTGGTGTGGATGAGAAGACAAAGATGCAGGTAGGACCAGAATATAAGCCCATCACATCCGAGTACCTGGATTATGATGAAGTGATTGCAAAGTATGACCAGATGATGGACTGGCTGGCACATCTGTATGTAGGAACTCTGAATATGATCCACTACATGCATGATAAATATTACTATGAAGCCGCTGAGATGGCGCTGATCGATACAAAGGTGGACCGTTCTTTTGCAACCGGTATTGCAGGATTCTCCCATGTGGTTGATTCTTTGTCAGCCATTAAATATGCAAAGGTAAAAGCGATTCGTGATGAAGACGGTATCACTACAGATTTCCTGGTTGAGGGAGAGTTCCCACGTTATGGAAATGATGACGATCGTGCTGATGAGATTGCAAGAAACCTGCTTTCCACATTTATGGACAAGCTGAAACATATCCATACCTATCGTGATTCCAAGCCAACCACTTCCATTCTTACCATCACTTCCAATGTGGTTTATGGTAAGGCTACCGGTTCCCTTCCGGATGGAAGAAAAGCAGGCGAGCCACTGGCACCTGGTGCAAACCCGTCTTATGGCGCAGAGCAGAACGGACTTCTTGCTTCTTTGAACTCTGTTGCAAAACTGGAGTATGAGGATGCATTGGATGGAATTTCCAATACACAGACGATTAATCCGGATGCACTTGGACATACTGACAGTGAGCGTACAGATAACCTGGTTCATGTATTGGACGGTTACTTTGATCAGGGTGCACATCATCTGAACGTAAATGTATTTGGAAAAGAAAAACTGATCGATGCTATGGAGCATCCGGAAAAAGAAGAGTATGCAAACTTTACGATCCGTGTTTCCGGTTATGCTGTGAAGTTCATTGATCTGACAAGAGAGCAGCAGCTGGATGTGATTGCCAGAACCTGCCATGAGGTTATGTAATTACAAAGTGCTGTAATTGAAAAAACACGTAATATAAGTCCCGGGCAATGTTTGGTTGCCCGGGATACTGTTAAGTAAAGGAAAAATAATATGTTAAAAGGCTATGTTCATTCTTTGGAAAGTTTTGGATCCGTAGATGGCCCGGGAGTAAGGTATGTGATCTTTCTTTCAGGATGTGCCATGCGCTGTCAGTTCTGTCACAATCCGGATACCTGGAATATGAAGGATGGAAAAGAATATACAGCGGATCAGCTTTTGAAAATTGCACTGCGTTATAAATCTTACTGGGGCGAAAAAGGCGGCATCACGGTAAGTGGAGGGGAGCCTCTTTTACAGATGGAGTTCCTTACGGAACTTTTCAAAAAAGCGAAGGAAGCAGGCATTCATACGACTCTGGATACCAGCGGCAATCCATATACTGCAAAAGAACCCTGGCATGCACAGTGGCTGGAACTGATGAAGTATACCGATCTTGTACTTCTGGATATTAAGCAGATTGATGAACAGGAGCACAGGACGCTTACCGGACAGACAGGAGAGAATATTCTGGCAATGGCCAGGGAACTTTCCGATATGGAAAAGCCTGTATGGATCCGCCATGTGCTGGTACCTGGCGGAAGTGATAAGGATGAGTATCTTTACCGGCTTGCAGATTTTATCCACACACTGAAAAATGTGCAGCGTGTGGAGGTCCTTCCATATCATACATTAGGCACTTTTAAATGGGAAAAGCTGGGCATCCCCTATCCTTTAGAGGGAGTAAAGCCTCCTACACAGGAAAGGATCGACAATGCCAGAAAGATCCTGGGTGCTATATAAAAGGCCAAATAAAGAAAAAACGGAAACAACAGTCATGAGCCTTTAAGGGCTGACAGTTTGACCATGCTGCTGTTCATGGGAAATAGATGCTTCTCAAAAAACAATAGACATTTATGCTAAAATAAAGTATAATGTTGCAAGATTGTTTTAGCATTAATGAACAAAAAGTGAGGTGTATCCATGAACGATCAAGTTAAAATGACGCATGACCGCCAGAGAGGAAGTTTTTCCGGAAGGATAGGTTATGTGCTTGCAGTAGCTGGGTCTGCGGTAGGATTGGGCAATATCTGGCGTTTTCCATATCTGGCGGCAAAATATGGCGGAGGGATCTTTCTGCTGATCTATATTCTTCTTACTGCTACCTTTGGTTATGTACTGATCATGTCAGAGACTTCTATTGGAAGGATGACCAGGAAAAGCCCGGTTGGTGCTTTTGAAGCCTTTGGGAAAGGGAAAGCAAATAAAGTAGGCGGCTGGCTGAATGCAGTGATTCCTATGCTGATCGTGCCTTATTACAGCACCATTGGCGGATGGGTAGTGAAGTATCTTGTGGAGTACATCCGCGGAGATGTACAGGTACTTGCACAAGATGGGTATTTCGGTGATTTCATTTCTGATTCATGGCAGGCAGAGTTCTGGTTTATTATTTTTGCAATTCTGATTTTTGCCATTATTCTCGGTGGTGTTGAGAATGGCGTGGAACGTATGTCCAAGATCATGATGCCGGTTCTGGTTGTACTGGCAGTGGTTGTTACTGTTTATTCTGTGACCAGACCCGGAGCACTGGAAGGAGTGAAGTATTTCCTTATTCCGAATTTCAGCCATTTTTCATGGATGACTGTTGTGGCTGCTATGGGACAGATGTTTTATTCCCTGTCTATTGCAATGGGTATTCTGTACACATATGGTTCCTATACACGTAAAGAAATGGATCTTGAAAAATCCACCACCCAGGTGGAAATTTTTGATACTGCCATTGCTATCCTGGCAGGACTTATGATCATTCCGGCAGTATTTGCATTTTCCGGCGGAGATGCAAGTAATCTACAGGCAGGACCGTCCCTGATGTTTATCACATTGCCAAAGGTTTTTGCCAGCATGGGTATTGGCACAGCTGCAGGTATCCTGTTTTTTGTATTGGTGCTTCTGGCTGCGCTTACCAGTGCCGTTTCCCTGATGGAGACAAGCGTTTCCACATTTATGGATGAACTTCACTGGAGCCGCAGGAAAAGCTGTTTTTTGATGGCTGTGATCATGCTGGTACTTGGTACTGCTTCCTCTATGGGATACGGACTTTTGGATTTCATAAAGATTTTTGGAATGAGCTTCCTTGATTTCTTTGACTTTATGACCAATTCTGTAATGATGCCTCTGGCAGCATTGGCTACCTGTATTCTTGTAACAAAGGTGATCGGTTTTGATAAGATCATTAAGGAGATTGAAAGCTCTTCCGCATTTAAAAGAAAGAAGCTTTATGTTTTCTGCATTAAATACCTTGCACCGGTATGCCTGATCATCATTTTGTTAAGCTCCATTGCAAATGTATTAGGAATTATTTCCATGTAATGATACAGGTAAGGATTGTGAGCATGTAAAGCATGAATCCATTGATTATTTCAGGAAGAAATGAATCAGTTTATTATTCAGTTTTTTATATGGCTGGTATCTCATTGGCAGATCCAGCCATGTTTTTTTATCTACAATGCTTTTGAAATGGGAGAAGGTACAAAAGCCTTCTTTGCCGTGATAACCACCCATACCGCTTTCCCCAAAGCCTCCGAAAGACATTTCGCTGGTTGCCAAATGGATGATGGTATCGTTAATACATCCGCCGCCAAAGCCGCAGCTGGCAGTGATCTTTTTGGCGGCTGCTTTGTTCTTTGTGAAAAAGTAAAGTGCAAGAGGATGAGGCATGGAATTTACTTTCTGGATCACATCATCCAGGTTTTGATAGGTAAGTACCGGCATAACAGGTCCGAAGATTTCTTCTTGCATTATCTTATCCTGGAATGTTACACCATCCATTACTGTAGGCGAAATCTGTAAGGTCTTAGGATCAGATGTACCGCCAAACACTACTTTACTTTCTTCTATCAGACTCAGGATACGGTTAAAATGCTTTTCGTTTATAATCTTTCCATAATCCGGGTTTGACAGAGGCCTTTCTCCAAACTGTGCAGTGATCTGTTTTTTTACTTCCTGAATAAATCTGTCTTTTACAGATTCTTGGCAGCAAATATAATCAGGAGCTACGCAGGTCTGGCCACAGTTCAGGTATTTTCCGAACACGATACGTTTTGCTGCAAGCTTCAGATCTGCAGTCTCATCTACAATGCAGGGGCTTTTGCCTCCTAGCTCCAGAGTCACTGGGGTAAGGTGTGCAGAGGCCTGGCGCATCACTTCACGTCCTACCGCCTGGCTTCCTGTAAAAAAGATATAGTCAAAGTGCTGCTGAAGAAGTGCTGTATTTTCTGCCCGGCCTCCATTAACAACTGCTACGTACTCCTCAGGGAAACATTGGGAAAGCAGTTTTTTAATCAGGGCACTGGTGGCAGGAGAGTAGGCACTTGGCTTTAAGATAACCGTATTTCCCGCTGCAATTGCATCTGCTAAAGGATCTATAGAAAGCAGGAATGGATAATTCCAGGGGCTCATCACTAATACCACACCGTAAGGGGAAGGCTTGGTATAGCTTCTGGAATGGAACTGGGCAAGAGGTGTATGTACCCGCTTTTCCCGGGAAAGGGAGCGGATGTGTTTTAGCATATAGGAAATTTCACTTAATACCAGCCCGGTCTCACACATATAGCTTTCAAAGCTGCTTTTTTCAAGGTCAGAAAGGATTGCCTGAGAAATAGCTTTTTCATTTTGTGAAATACAGGCTTTTAATTTTTGAAGAGCCTGGATCCGGTAAGAAATATCTAAAGTTTTTCCTGTATAAAAAAAATCACGTTGTTTATTTACCAGTGTTTGGATCTGAGTCTGATTCACAGGGTGTCCTCCTTTTTTTTATCAGGTTTTTCCATAAGGTCATAATAGAACGTCTCAAGCTCATTTGCGTTCATAAGTACAGGAACCGGGTACAGAGGGTTTGCTTCCTTGTCAGCATAATGTGCCAGTTTTGGAATATCCTCCTCACGGATCTCTGGAATAGTGTCCCCGATGTCAAACCGCTTTTTCATGTCCTTGATGGCCTGTATGAAGGCAGTAGCAGCTTCTGCTTCCGGGGTGCTTTTGTCAGCGATACCGACAGCGATTGCCAGTCTTGCCAGTTTTTTGTTGATCACGCTGCCGTATGCTTCCAGGACAAATGGAAGCAGGATGGCGTTGGCAAGACCGTGAGGTACATTGTATTCACCGCCCAGGGAATGTGCAACTGCGTGCACATAGCCAACATAGGATTTTGTGAAAGCACAGCCTGCATAATAGGAGGCACGGAGCATATTTTTGCGGGCTTCCTTGTCAGAACCGTTTTCATAGGCCTGATCCAGATTCTCAAAGATCAGCTTTACTGCATCCAGCGCATTTTTCCTTGTGCCAGGAGTAGTGGAATTGCCGATGTATGCTTCCACAGCATGGGTAAGAGCATCCATTCCAGTTGTTGCGGTGATAAACGGAGGAAGGCTTAATGTAACCTTGGGATCCAGCACTGCGTATCTGGGGATCAGCGGAAAGTCATTGATGGCATATTTATGCCTTGTCTGTGCATCTGTGATCACGGCTGCCAATGTGGTTTCGCTTCCGGTTCCTGCTGTAGTAGGAATTGCAACCAGAAGCGGCAGCTTTTTGTGTATTTTCAGGATTCCCTTCATTTGGGCAAGGGATTGGTGAGGCTTGGCGATTCGTGCGCCTACTGCTTTGGCACAGTCCATACTGGAGCCGCCGCCAAATCCGATAATGGCCTGGCATCCGGCTGCGTACCACAGGTTTTCTGCTTCTTCCACATTGTCAGTGGTAGGATTGGCTACGGTTTTGTCATAAATGGAATAAGCAATCCCATTTTGTTTCAGTGCTGTTTCAAGACGTACAGTAAGGCCGAGTTTCCTGATCCCCAGGTCTGTAATGATCAACACGTTGTCAATTCCTTTTTTCTGAAAAAGCTCAGGCAGAGCTTTTACACTTCCGATGATTTCCGGATTACGGTAAGGAAGGAATGGAAGGGCAAATTTAAATGCATTTTGAAAAATGCGGCAGTAGATTTTTCTTGCTTTATTCATGGATAGGTTAACCTTTCAATGTTAGTTTTGTGTTTAAAACATCTATATTATAGCATTGGATTTTATGTTGTAAAGAAAAATATTTGAAAATCAAACAATTTGACGCCGGGAGTAAGATCTGATTCCGCATGAGTTTGTTCATAAGACATGGAAAAAAGTATCTATTATGTGGTATGATAAAAAAAGCTGCCAGGGTATGGGACAATATCTGGCAAGGTATGGAATAAAGTCTGTCAGAGTATGGAATAAAAACTGGCAGGGTATGAAACAAAAACTGACAGCTTAAGGAATATAAAAGAGAGAAAGGGGCACATTCCTATGGGAGAGACCTCAGAAAATAATAAAAAGAAACATATTTGTATTGCCATGCTGGCTCATGTGGATGCAGGGAAAACCACGCTGTCTGAAAGCCTTTTATATCTGTGCGGGAAAATACGGAAAATGGGTCGGGTAGATCATGGAGATGCATACCTGGATACTTTTGATCTGGAAAGGGAGAGGGGCATTACCATTTTTTCCAAACAGGCTGTTTTTCCCATGGGCGATTTGGAAGTAACGCTTCTTGATACACCGGGACATGTGGATTTTTCGACAGAGATGGAAAGAACTTTACAGGTATTGGATTATGCAGTTCTTGTGATCAGTGGTGCAGATGGAGTGCAGGGTCATACCCAGACATTGTGGCGGCTTCTGGAGCGTTATCAAATCCCTGTGTTTATATTTATCAATAAAATGGATCAGGAAGGAACAGACAAAGAAGCTCTCCTGGCTGATGTACGCAAAAGATTAAGCGAAAATTGCATTGATTTTACAAATGGGCAGGAAAACACGGATTTTATGGAAAATCTGGCAGTATGTGAGGAAAGCCTGTTGGAAAAATATCTGGAAGAAGGCAGCCTTTCCAAAGAAGAGATCTTAGGCCTGATCAGAAAAAGAAAGGTATTTCCCTGCTATTTTGGATCTGCGCTGAAGATGACCGGACTGGAGGATTTTGTATATGGATTGCAGACCTATATGCAGCCGGAGGAATATGGTGATACCTTTGGGGCGAAGGTTTACAAGATCGCCAGGGATGATCAGGGAAACCGGCTTACTTACATGAAGATCACAGGAGGGAGCCTGAAAGTAAAAGAAAATCTTACCAATCAAAGAGCAGGCTTTAGACAGCCGGAAGATCAGATTTGGGAAGAAAAGGCTGATCAGATCCGGATCTATTCCGGGGCAAAGTATGAACTTGTAAAAGAAGCAGAGGCAGGTACAGTGTGCGCTGTGACAGGACTGACAAGAACCTATCCGGGAGAAGGATTAGGATGTGAGGCAGAGTCACAAATGCCGGTCCTTGAGCCTGTATTGAATTATCAGATCCAGCTTCCGGAGGGGACAGATGTTCATCTGATGCTGAAAAAGTTGAAAGAACTGGAAGAAGAAGAACCACAGCTTCATATTGTGTGGAATGAGCAGTTAGGTGAGATCCATGCCATGCTGATGGGAGAGGTACAGACAGAGATCCTGAAGAAGCTGATCTGGGATCGTTTTCATGTTGCTGTGGAATTCGGAACAGGGAATATTGTATATAAAGAAACCATTGCACAGCCTGTGGAAGGGGTGGGGCATTTTGAGCCTTTACGTCATTATGCAGAGGTGCATCTTCTGCTGGAACCTGGAGAGCGGGGGAGCGGCTTGCAGTTTTTCACTGCCTGCAGCGAGGATGTGTTGGATAAGAACTGGCAGAGGCTGATCCTTACCCATCTGGAGGAACGGGAGCATCCTGGGGTACTTACCGGCGCACCTATTACAGATATGCAGATCACTTTGCTGACCGGCCGTGCACACCAGAAGCATACAGAAGGAGGAGATTTCCGCCAGGCAACTTACCGGGCTGTGCGTCAGGGACTTAAAAAGGCAAAAAGTATTTTACTGGAGCCATATTATGAGGTACGCCTGGAGGTACCGGCAGAGAATATCGGCCGGGCCATGGCTGATTTCCAGAAAATGCAAGGTACTTTCGGAGCACCGGAAACAGAAGGTGACATGGCAGTACTGAAAGGCTATGCCCCTGTAAAGGCCATGCGGGATTATCAGAGAGAGGTGCTTTCTTATACAAGGGGGCGGGGACGTCTGTTCTGTGCCTTAAAGGGCTATGAACCTTGCCAGGATCAGGAAAAGATCGTGGCAGAGACAGGATATGATTCTGAAAGGGATCTGGATAATCCTACAGGCTCTGTATTCTGTGCACATGGTGTCGGTTTTCTGGTTCCCTGGTATCAGGTGGAAGAATACATGCATGTGGAAAGCCAGCTGTCAAAAGAAGCAGAAGAAAATGAGGAAAACATTTCCATTTCATCTTATCCGTCCGGGCATTCTTCAAAAAGTTATGTGGGAAGCTATGAGGATGACAAGGAACTGCAGGCCATTTTTGAAAGAACCTTTGGTCCGGTAAAAAGAAACAAAGGTGCAGGCTTTCACTCGGTAGTCCGGGCAGATACGGATGACAACGGTTATGTGCCAAAGAAGAAAAAAACACATCAGGAAGAGTATCTGCTGGTTGACGGTTATAACATTATTTTTGCCTGGGAAGACCTGAAGGAGCTGGCAGCAGTGAATATCCATGCAGCCCAGACCAGGTTAATGGATGTGCTCAGTAATTATCAGGGA
This sequence comes from Blautia glucerasea, assembly GCF_013304385.1. Taxonomy (GTDB): domain Bacteria; phylum Bacillota; class Clostridia; order Lachnospirales; family Lachnospiraceae; genus Blautia_A; species Blautia_A ammoniilytica. Next base: position 7,516 of record NZ_JAAITU010000042.1, on the reverse strand, counting down.
ATCAAGAACTGTAATCTGATCCTTGTATTTGATGCTTACAAGGTGGAAGGCCATCGGGAAGAAACCCTGAAATATCACAATATTTATGTGGTTTATACAAAGGAAGCAGAAACCGCAGATCAGTATATTGAGAAGACGGTGCATAAGATCGGGCGGCAGCATAAAGTAACAGTGGCTACTTCTGATGGTCTGGAGCAGATCATTATCCTGGGGCAGGGAGCCCAAAGGATGTCAGCAAAAGGCCTGCAAAAGGAAATTCAGGATTCAGAAGAACTTCTCCGGCAGGAGTGGCATCAGCACAGGCAGAGCAGCCGCAGTTATCTTTTTGACAATGTATCTCAGGAACTGGCAGATTATGTGGAACAGGTACGCCTGGGAAATGATAAAGAAAAATGAAATCGGGAGGCAGTAACATGAGGGAAAAACTTACAAAGCAGGATGTGGAGAAGATACAGCAGGAGATTGAGCACAGGAAGCTGGTGATCCGTAAGGAAGCTATTGAGGCAGTAAAGGAAGCACGGGCCCAGGGCGATTTAAGTGAGAATTTTGAGTACTATGCGGCAAAGAAACATAAGAATCAGAATGAAAGCCGTATCCGTTATCTGGAGAATATGCTGAAAACAGCTACCATTGTATCTGAAAGCTCCAAAGCTGATGAAGTTGGGATGGATGACATTGTGGAAGTATATTTTGAAGAAGAGGATGAAACAGAGAAATATAAACTGGTCACTTCTATTCGCGGCAATTCTATGGAGAACCGTATCAGTATTGAGTCGCCCATCGGTAAGGCATTAAAAGGGCATAAGGTAGGTGACCGGGTAGAAGTGAAGGTGAATGACAGCTACAGCTATTTTCTGGAGATCCGTTCCATAGATAAGACTCATACAGAGGATGAAGAAATACGGGGATTCTGATGTTTGGAATCCTTTGATGCGCTTTAAAATCCATTTTGACCCTGGCTATGATACCTACGGATTGTTTCGTGCTATGCACTCCCACAATCCTACTTTGGTATCATCTTATAAATAATTTTACAAAGATTTTACATATCCCTGAGGAGAAGTTTACACGCTTTTCTTACAATCAATGATAGTGCCAAGGTACAAAAGGCACAAGGTTACTTATATTTTACGACTATGGGGATAGGAGAAAAAAATGGACTTTTTCAGCGTATTAACTCTTTTAGGCGGTCTTGCCATGTTCCTTTATGGAATGAACGTAATGGGCGATGGACTTGAAAAGGTATCCGGAGGTAAGCTTGAGAAGATTCTGGAGAACCTTACATCAAGTCCTGTTAAAGCAGTGCTGCTTGGCGCAGCTGTTACAGGTGTGATACAGTCATCATCGGCAACAACGGTTATGGTTGTAGGATTTGTCAATTCCGGTATTATGCAGCTTTCTCAGGCTGTAGGCGTGATCATGGGAGCCAATATTGGTACCACTGTTACGTCCTGGATCTTAAGCCTTGCAGGCATTCAAAGCAGTAATTTCTTTATTCAGCTTTTGAAACCTACGTCTTTTGCACCGGTGCTTGCCCTTATAGGTGTGGTTTTCCTGATGTTTTTAAAGGATGCCAAGAAGAAGGATATCGGTACTATTCTGATTGGATTTTCCGTGCTGATGTTTGGAATGGAAACCATGAGCGGGGCTGTTAAGCCTCTGGCGGAAGTTCCTGAATTTACAGGGATCCTTCTGAAGTTCTCCATACCTGTTTTGGGTGTGCTGGCAGGTACAGTGCTTACTGCTGTTATCCAGTCATCTTCTGCATCAGTAGGTATTTTACAGGCTTTATGTATTACAGGAGCCGTACCTTACAGTGCAGCGATCCCGATCATTATGGGACAGAATATCGGTACTTGTATCACAGCTCTTTTATCTGCGATTGGTGCAAATAAGAATGCAAAACGTGCAGCTATGGTGCATCTGTATTTTAATATAATCGGTACCATTGTTTTTATGGTTGTATTCTATACTGTAAATACGGCTGTTCATTTTCCGTTTTTAACAGAAGCAGCAACCCCTGCAGGAATTGCTGTGATCCACAGTGCATTTAATATTTCAGTTACCATTCTTTTGCTTCCATTCTCCAAGCTTCTGGTGAAGCTTGCCTGTCTTACAGTACGGGACAAGGGAACAGAAGAAGTGGTTTCTCCGGAGGATAAGGAGTTTAAGATCCTGGATACCCGTTTCCTGGAAACACCTGCCCTTGCTATTGAGCAGAGCCGTAATGCAGCCAGAAACATGGCCCAGGAGGCAAAACAGGCTCTGAGGATCGCATTAACATTGATTGATGATTACAGTGAAGAAAAGGCTTTACAGGTCCAGAAGATCGAGTCCAAGGTAGACCGGTATGAGGATGAACTTGGTACATACCTGGTAAATCTGAACCATAAAAATCTTACCTTGGAAGACAGCCAGAGTCTTTCTATCATGCTTCACTGCATCGGCGATTTTGAAAGAATTTCAGACCATGCAGTGGAGATCAAGGATGCGGCAGAGGAAATGCATCAGAAAAAATTGCATTTTTCACAGAAAGCCCTGGCAGAGCTGCATGTACTGGAAAAAGCTGTAAATGATATTGTGGAAATGGCTTATCAGGCTTTTGCACAGAGAAATATGGGGCTTGCAGCTGCTGTGGAACCTTTGGAAGAGGTGGTTGATGAGCTGTGCCGCGAACTGAAGAACCGGCATGTGGACAGGCTGCGTGCAGGGGAATGTACCATCGAGATGGGATTTATCCTGTCTGATATAAATACAGGACTGGAGCGTGTAGCAGATCATTGTTCCAATATTGGTGTGTGTGTGACCCAGGTAAGGGAGAATCTTTTTGATACCCACAGCCATCTTGATATGATCAAAAACAGTCCGGATGAGAAATTTTACAGGGAAGTTGAAACTGACAGGTCAAAGTATGTACTTCCGTAAAGAAGTGGAGCAAAATATATGGATAAGTGGATCTATTGCGTTGAAGATGAAAGTAATATCCGGGAGCTTCTTGTATATACGCTGGAAGCAACCGGCTTTAAGGCAAAAGGCTTTGCTGACGGGAAAGGTCTGCGGGCAGCATTAAAAGAACAGATACCGGACATGATCCTTTTGGATCTGATGCTTCCCGGAGAGGACGGGTATTCTATTCTTGAAAAGTTGAAAAAGGATGAAAACACCAGGGACATTCCCATCATCATGGTAACCGCTAAGGATGCTGAATATGATAAGGTAAAGGGGCTGGAAGCCGGCGCTGACGATTATATTACCAAGCCTTTTGGGATGATGGAGTTTGTAGCCAGGATCAAGGCTGTGCTTCGTCGTACCAACAGGAACAGCAATACAGACAAAGAACTGAAATGCGGAGATCTGCGTATTCTTGTGGGACGACATGAAGTATTCTGGAAGGATGAAAAGATCGAGCTTACCAGAAAAGAATTTGAACTGCTGGTATATCTTGTGGAAAACCGGGGACTTGTAATGTCCAGAAATCAGATCCTGTGTCAGGTTTGGGGATATGAATTCGAGGGAGAGACCAGGACTGTGGATGTACATGTGCGAAGTTTGCGGCAGAAACTGGGAGAAGCAGGAAATATGGTGGAAACTGTGAGAGGGGTAGGCTACAGGATCGATAAATAAAGAGCAGGGGGAAATGGGATGAAACAAAAGATTTTAAGCCATACCAGTTTTATTATAGTACTCACGGTTCTTCTTACGTTCGGGTCAGCATGTGGTGTGATGTACAATAAAGTTAATTCAAATATGAAGGACGGGATCCGTAATGAGGCTGAATATATCAAGACCGGGATCGAAGCCTTTGGAGATGCAGACTTTACAGATAAGATTGAAAATATGACTACAAGCAGGATCACCTTAACTGATAAGGATGGCAATGTACTTCTGGATAATGAAGCGGATCCTGCAGAAATGGAAAATCACAGCAACCGTCCGGAATTTATCCATGCCATGAAAGAAGGCTCCGGTGAGAGCGTTCGCTATTCAGAAACACTTTCCAAACAGACATACTATTATGCAGTTCGGCTTTCTGATGGAAAGGTTCTGCGTGTAGCAAGAACCACAGACAGTGTTTTCCATACCTTAATGTCCAGCTTTACTTTACTTGGACTTCTGATGGTATGTATTATCCTTGTTGAGTTTATATTAGTTCAGAAACAGACAGATAAGATGATCAAGCCTATCAATAATCTTGATCTGGAGCATCCGCTGAAGAATGTGTGTTATGAAGAACTGCGTCCTCTTCTGGTACGCGTGGATGAACAGAACAGGCAGCTGTCCAAACAGATGGAAGAACTGAAAAGTGCACAGGCTATGCGGCAGGAATTTTCTGCTAATGTATCTCATGAGCTGAAAACACCGCTGATGTCTATTTCAGGATATGCGGAGCTGATGATGAACGGAATGGTTCCGGCAGAGAAAGTAACTGATTTTTCCGGAAGGATTTATCATGAAGCCACCAGGCTAAGCAGTCTTGTGGCAGATATTATCCAGTTGTCCAGGCTGGATGAAGGAGAAAGCAGCATGGCATTTGAAAGGGTAGATCTGTATGAACTGGCCAAGGATGTGCAGTGCAATCTGCGTCAGCAGGCAGAGAAAAAACATATCCAGCTTACCTTTTCAGGGGAATCCTGCTATGTGCAGGGAGTTCGTCAGGTCCTGTATGAGATGTTGTATAATATTGCAGATAATGCAGTAAGATATACGCCAGACGGCGGACAGGTTCACATAAGCGCAGGCAAGAAAAAAGGCCGGACTTTTTACAGAGTAGAGGATAACGGGATTGGGATCCCTAAGGCAGAGCAGGGGCGGATCTTTGAAAGATTTTATCGGGTGGACAAAAGCCACTCCAGGGAAACCGGAGGTACAGGGCTTGGTCTTTCCATTGTGAAACACGGAGCATTGATCCATCATGCAAAGGTTACTGTGGACAGTGATCTGGGAAAAGGAACAGCTATGGAAATCTTGTTTTCCCAGGATAAGTGATCAAATATGAGTGAAAGAGCAGCGGCGAAACACAGAATAATGTTTCACCGCTGTTTTGTATTTTACCGGGGATGTCAGGCAATGGTGATTAGTGTCTTTAGAAGTTGATATCTGGCAGTTTTTTTTGCGATATGGTATAATCTAAGCGTTGCATATCAGAGCAGCTATTTCAAAATGATTTCAAATGCAGGAGGTTGCATAAAATGAAAAAACCGGTATTAGTGGTAATGGCAGCAGGAATGGGAAGCAGATACGGCGGATTGAAGCAGATCGATCCGGTAGATAAGGAAGGACATATTATTATGGACTTTTCTATTTTTGATGCTGTAAAAGCTGGCTTTGAAAAAGTGGTTTTTATTATAAAAAAAGAAAATGAACAGGATTTCAGAGCTGCCATTGGAGACAGACTCAGTGAAAAAATCAAGGTTTCTTATGTTTTTCAGGAACTGACGAATCTGCCGGAGGGGTATGTGGTTCCAGAGGGGAGAGTAAAGCCCTGGGGAACTGGACATGCGATCATGAGCTGTATGGGTGAGATTGATGGCCCCTTTGTAGTGATCAATGCTGATGATTTTTATGGAAGCCATGCGTTCCAGGTGGCATATGACTATCTTACAACCCATCAGGATGAAGAGGGTATATACAGGTATATGATGGTTGGCTACAGACTGGAAAATACACTGACGGATAATGGACATGTGGCAAGAGGTGTATGCGAGATGGATGCACAGGGTTATCTGGCAGATATTCATGAGCGTACCCATATTGAAAAAAGAGGGAATGGGGCCGCATATACAGAGGATGAAGGGAAGACCTGGATCCCTATTTCTGGTGATGCCACTGTATCCATGAATATGTGGGGATTTTCGGAGAGCATTCTTGGGGAATTACAAAGCCGATTTTCAGCTTTTCTTGAAGAAAATCTTAAGAAAAATCCTTTGAAGTGCGAATACTTCCTGCCATTTGTGGTAGATGAGCTTTTAAAAGAAGGACGTGCTACTGTTGCAGTAGAAAAGTCTCAGGACAAATGGTTTGGTGTGACTTACAAAGAGGATAAGCCTATGGTAATGGCTGCGATACAGAACTTGAAAGATCAGGGTGTATATCCGGCACATTTGTGGAAATGATCTTTTGGTACGGTTATTATGTAATATTCATGTAAAAAACATTGTAGATACATATAAATAGTGGTATGATGTGTCAGGAATATACAAAAGGACAGTTAATTGGGGCATTTGGTATATTCTGTGTGGCATGTCCACACCAGATACATAATGCAAAAGAGGTAGTATAATAAAGGAGGTAATTATGGCTATTTTAGTTACAGGTGGTGCAGGTTACATTGGAAGTCATACAGTTGTTGAACTGCAGAATGCAGGATATGATGTAGTTGTACTTGATAATTTAAGCAATGCCAGTGAGAAATCTCTGAAACGTGTAGAGAAGATTACCGGTAAGCCGGTGAAATTTTATGAGGCAGATATTCGTGACAGGAATGCTCTGGAGGAGATTTTTAACAAAGAGGATATTGATTCCTGTATCCATTTTGCCGGACTGAAAGCTGTTGGAGAGTCAGTTGCTAAGCCGTGGGAGTATTATGAGAATAATATTTCAGGGACTCTTACACTTCTGGATGTGATGAGAAAGCATGATGCAAAGAATATCATCTTTTCCTCCTCTGCAACTGTTTATGGAGATCCAGCTCAGATCCCCATCACTGAGGAATGCCCAAAAGGACAGTGCACCAATCCATATGGCTGGACAAAGTCAATGCTGGAGCAGATCCTGACAGATATCCAGAAAGCAGATCCACAGTGGAATGTAGTTCTTCTCCGGTACTTTAATCCTATCGGAGCCCATAAGAGCGGCACCATCGGTGAGAATCCCAATGGCATCCCCAACAATCTGATGCCTTACATTACACAGGTTGCTGTTGGAAAATTGAAAGAACTGAGAGTATTCGGAAACGATTATGATACTCCAGATGGGACTGGAGTGAGAGATTATATTCATGTAGTAGATCTTGCAAAGGGTCATGTGAAAGCACTGAAGAAGCTGGAAGACAATTCCGGTCTGAGTATTTATAATCTTGGTACAGGAAAAGGCTACAGCGTTCTTGACATTGTAAAGAACTTTGAGGCTGCTACAGGCGTAAAGATCCCATATGTGATCACTCCAAGACGTCCTGGAGATATTGCAACATGTTATTCAGATGCAACCAAGGCAAAGGAAGAACTTGGCTGGGAAGCTGAAAATGGAATCAGGGAGATGTGTGAAGACTCCTGGAGATGGCAGTCCAATAATCCTAACGGATACGAAGATTAAGATATTGACATAAAAAGGGGCTGTCGGTTAATAGCAAATTTCGGCATCCCCAGTAGTAATTGAAAGGATCCCAGCAGGGACAAGGCTTGTTAGCCTTCTACCTTGCGAGGGATCCTTTTTTCTATGAAAGATGAAATTTATTTTTGACCGCAAAAATCCCTTGTCTGGATTTTTACAGCCGCACTTTTGATCAAGCTGTTTTTTC
>NZ_JAAITU010000041.1 GCF_013304385.1 Blautia glucerasea | reverse complement strand
GCAGTAATGTACGGAGTTGACCAGTACTAATCGGTCGAGGGCTTGACCAAAAAGCAGGTTAAAGATTCCAAAGGATGTCAGCATGTATGTGGTTTTGAAGGTACAAAATACTTTCAGGTTATTCCTCCTTAGCTCAGTCGGTAGAGCATGCGGCTGTTAACCGCAGTGTCGTTGGTTCGAGTCCAACAGGGGGAGTTGATATGGCGCAGTAGCCAAGTGGTAAGGCATAGGTCTGCAACACCTCGATTCACCGGTTCAAATCCGGTCTGCGCCTTTTTGATTAAGTCCTTGATTATCAGGGGCTTTTTTTTATGTAATAGCGGGATGGATTGAGAAACTCATGGAGCTTGAAGTAGACTTGCTCGCTTTGTTATTCAAGAATGCCTCGGCATTCTTGCTGCGAGGTGCGCGTCATGCAATTGCATGACATACTTCTACTGCGCACCTCTGCAATCCTGCCGGAGGCTATATCAGCTGGGGGATTGACTCCCACCACTGATACTAGCTTGTTTCTCACCACCTATGGAGGTGGGAGTCATCTCCCAGCTGATATAATATGAAATTACCAAGAATATGCAGGAGGAAGAAGGATGAAAAAAAAGGGAATACTATTTTTAGCAATGGTTCTGCTTTTAACCGGATGTATAGGTTCGATAGGTCATATTCGATTTGGTGCAGCTGGCATCGGCGGTATGTACCATGCGTTTGCAGATACCTTTGGGGATCTTCTCACAGCGGATCAGGAGGAGAAGCAAATTGAAGTAAAGACAACTGCCGGTTCTGCTGCTAACCTGCGTCTGTTATCTGAAGGGTATATCCAGATGGCAATTGCACAGGAAGATATGACTAGGGCTGCATACCAGGGAACTGGTGCATGGACAGGTGGTAAGAAATATCAGGGGTATAGTGCTGTGGCAGGGCTTTATATGGAAGCATGCCAGATTATTGTACGTGATGAGTCAGATATTCAGACAATTGATGATCTTCTTGGGAAAAAAGTCAGTGTAGGTGAAGAAGAATCCGGAACAGAAGAGAGTGCAAAACAGATTCTTTCAATATACGGTATTTGGGACAATTTAGGAGAAAAGGTACATCTTGATTATACAGATGCAGCACAGCAGCTTCGGGATGGAAAGATTGATGGATTTTTCTGTACAGCCGGAGCCGAGACAACTGTAATCAGTGAGTTGTCAAAACAGTGTGATATCCGGTTGCTAAGCCTGGACGAAAAAAATATTGACAAAATGATAACTGTAAATCCTGCTTATTCCAGATATACTATACCTGCCGGAACATATAACGGACAGGAAGACGAGGTACAGACGGTAGGGGTGCGTGCACTGCTTTTGGTCAGTGATGATCTGGATGCAGAAACTGTAGAATGGATCACCAGAATTTTATTTGAGAAAAAACAGGAAATCCAATATGCGCTTTCTACAGATATTACATTGAATGAAAATGCAGCAGTTCAGGGAATTGGAATCCCTTTCCATGAAGGGGCTGCTAGCTATTATAAATCTTGTGGCATCAATGTGTAAAATCGGAAAAGAGAAATGACAAGAGGAGTAACGATGAAAATTGAATTAGATATGTATCAGACAATGGCAGCTGCTGTGCTGGTTTTAATGCTTGGCAAGGTCCTGAAACGCAGGATCAATATGCTGGAAAGATTTTGTATACCGGCACCAGTGATTGGTGGTGTGCTGTTTGCCATATTTACCTGTGTCTGTTATGTGACAGGGGTAGCGGAATTTCAGTTTGATGACATCTTGAAAGAAGTGTGTATGGTATTTTTCTTTACATCAGTTGGATTTCAGGCAAATTTGAAAGTATTGAAAAGTGGTGGAAAGGCATTGATCGTTTTTCTTGGACTTGTGATCGTGCTGATCTTTTCACAGAATTTGCTGGCCGTAGGTCTTTCTAAAATTCTGAGGATCAATCCACTTGTGGGCTTGTGTACAGGATCAATTCCAATGGTGGGAGGACATGGTACAGCCGGCGCCTTTGGAACAGTTCTTGAGGATTTCGGGATAAGTGGTGCAACTACTCTTTGTACAGCTGGTGCAACCTTTGGGCTGATTGCCGGAAGTATGCTGGGAGGACCAGTTGGAAAACGTCTGATTGAGAAGAAAAATCTGTTGGATACAGTAGTGACAGAGGATGACAGCCTGTTGGTTGAGGAAGAAAAGAAACATGCGCGGCATACAAGTATGTACCCGGCAGCTGTTTTCCAGCTGATCATTGCCATGGGGATCGGAACGGTAGTATCAAGACTTCTTTCTTTAACAGGAATGACATTCCCTATTTATATCGGTGCAATGATCGTGGCAGCATTTATCCGTAACATTGGAGAATACTCCGGCAAATTTACTATTTACATGGGGGAGATCAATGATATTGGCGGTATCAGTCTTTCCCTGTTTCTTGGAATGGCCATGATCACTTTGAAGCTATGGCAGCTGGCAGATTTGGCTCTTCCACTGCTGGTATTACTGGCAGGTCAGACAATTCTGATCTTTCTGTTTACTTATTTTGTGGTATTTAATGTTATGGGAAGGGATTATGATGCGGCGGTTCTGTCCTCTGGCGTGTGCGGATTTGGTATGGGAGCAACGCCCAATGCAATGGCAAATATGCAGGTACTCTGCGAAAAATATGCTCCATCAGTAAAGGCATATCTGCTTGTTCCGCTGGTAGGCAGTTTGTTTGCAGATTTTATTAATAGTTTGGTATTAACTTTGTTTATTAATATATTATAATGGCAAGGAGAAGAGAGATGCTGGGAAGGAAGAAAAAAGGGAAAAGGGCTGAATATAAGGTGACAAGTGAAAATCTGGCTGTTCCAGAAATACACACAGGGGAAGTGGATCATAATGACGATACGGACAAAGAAAAGCATGAAGAATCTATTACCTATGAGAATGTGGCAATACCGGAGATACACATTGTAAAAAGAAAATAATTGGTGCAGCTGTTTGGGCATTGAGCGGTTACAAAGAATCTATAAGAAAGAGATGGAAGCAAAGGTGAAAACAATCGGAATTGAAGAACTGGAGCAAAAGGAAATCCAGTCAGGAGAGATTATTGACATCCGTCCACAGGATCAGTACAGCCGAGGTACATTCCCTGGTGCTGTGAATATTCCAATGGAAGAATTTGAAGACAGACTTGGGGAACTTGATAAAGAAAAGATATACTATCTGATCTGCCATACAGGGGAGCACAGCCAGGAATATGTACATCTTCTGGAAGAGCAGGGATATCAGGCAGTAAATGTAACTGGTGGATACAGAGCCTACCTGAAGCTGACTTTATCAAGGTTTATGCAAAAAGATTCAGAGGAAGAAAAGAAGCAGAAAACAGCAGATATTGAGAGAAGCATTATAAAGAAATACAGAAAGACCATATGGCGTCCTTTTACCAAAGCTTTAAATGAATATCAGCTGATCCAGGAAGGGGACAAGGTAGCTGTCTGCATTTCAGGAGGAAAGGATTCCATGCTTCTTGCCAAGCTGATCCAGGAAGTACAAAAGCATGGCAAAATCCATTTTGAGCCGGTATTTCTCATCATGAATCCGGGATACAATGAGGACAACTGGAATATTATCCAGGATAATGCAAAGCTTCTGGGGATTCCGTTGACTGTATTTGAAACAAATATTTTTGATACAGTAGCAGGGATCGACAGGAATCCATGTTATCTTTGTGCACGTATGCGAAGAGGATATCTGTATGCAAAGGCGAAAGAACTTGGATGCAATAAAATTGCACTGGGACATCATTTTGATGATGTGATTGAGACGATCCTGATGGGAATGCTGTATAGCGGTAAGGTAGAAACAATGATGCCAAAGCTGCATAGCCAGCACTTTGAAGGGATGGAACTGATCCGTCCTTTGTATCTGGTACATGAGGACGCGATCAAATCCTGGAGAGATTACAATGGCCTGCATTTTATCCAGTGCGCCTGCAGATTTACAGAGAACTGTGTAAGCTGTGGAGGCGGCAGAGGTTCAAAGAGAGATGAGATGAAAGAACTGATCGCACAATTCAGGAAGACCAGTGATGTGATCGATACCAATATTTTTAACAGTGTGCGGAATATTAATCTGCGTACAGTGATCGGATATCATAAAGATGACATGACCTATAATTTCCTTGATGACTATGACAAAAGAGGGATGAAAAATGAGTGAAGAAATGATCGTAACCAAGGAGCTAAGAGATAAACTTCACCAATTAAAGGACTATATCAAAGAACTGGGAAGTGTTGTAGTAGCTTTTTCCAGTGGGGTAGATTCTACCTTTTTACTTAAAATAGTGCATGATGTATTAGGAGACCAGTGCATGGCTGTAACTGCAATGTCCTGTTCATTTCCCAAAAGAGAACTGGATGAGGCGAAAGCCTTTTGCGAAAAGGAAGGAATCTGCCACAGGATCGTTGAATCTGAAGAGCTGGAGATTGAGGGCTTCTGTCAAAATCCAAAGAACAGATGCTATCTTTGCAAAAAGGAACTTTTCCAGAAAATAGGAAAGATTGCAAAAGAAGAAGGATTTGCTGCAGTGGTGGAAGGGTCAAATATGGATGATAATGGGGATTATCGTCCTGGCCTTCAGGCAGTGGCAGAGTTGGGAGTAAAAAGTCCGCTAAGACATTGCAATCTTTATAAAGCAGATATTCGTGCCCTATCCAGGGAAATGGGATTGCCTACCTGGGAAAAACAGTCCTTTGCCTGCCTTTCTTCCAGATTTGTATATGGAGAGACTATTTCTAAGGAAAAATTGGGAATGGTAGATCAGGCAGAGCAGCTTCTTCTGGATCTTGGTTTTCATCAGTTGCGGGTACGTATCCATGGTAAGATGGCCCGTATTGAGGTCATGCCTGAGGAATTCCAAAAGCTTCTGGAAAACAGGGAGCAGATCGTTGCAAAGCTGAAAGAATATGGTTTTACTTATGTGACTATGGATCTGCAAGGATACCGGATGGGAAGTATGAACGAAACACTCTGATTTTTCTGACAATTTAAAGAACATTATGAAATTGCATTTGATATAGAAACAAACTATAACAGGATATTTTTTTTGTGTATTAGACAGATGTTTCCTACAGTGTTAGTATGTTATCAATGAAGCAGAGAACAAGGCTGAAAGCTTTCTGCGAAAAGAATAAGAAAGATAAAGCGGAGGAAATACAAAATGGCAGACATCAAAGATTCAAAGAATTGGGGATTTGAAACCAGACAGTTACATATTGGACAGGAGCAGGCAGACCCTGTAACAGATGCAAGAGCAGTACCGATCTATGCTTCCACTTCTTATGTGTTCCACAATTCCCAGCATGCAGCAGACAGGTTCAGCCTTAAAGATGCGGGAAATATTTATGGAAGACTTACCAATCCAACAGAAGATGTATTTGAGCAGAGAATCGCTTCCCTGGAAGGCGGTGTGGCAGCATTGGCAGTCGCTTCCGGCGCAGCAGCCATTAATTATACCTTCCAGGCGCTTGCTAAGACTGGTGAGCATATTGTAGCTTCCAAGACTATTTACGGTGGAACCTATAATCTTCTTGCACATACATTACCGCAGACAAACGGTATTACAGCTACATTTGTAGATCCTGAGGAAGACGGATCATTTGAGGCTGCAATCCAGGAAAATACAAAGGCAATCTTTGTTGAGACACTGGGTAATCCGAATTCTAACCTGGTGGATCTTGAGGAACTGGCAAAGATAGCACATAAGCACAATCTTCCGCTGGTAGTGGATTCCACTTTTGCAACGCCTTATCTGGTACGTCCGCTGGAATACGGCGCAGATATTGTGGTCCATTCAGCAACCAAATTTATCGGCGGCCATGGTACAGCCATTGGTGGCGTGATCATTGACGGAGGCTCTTTCGACTGGAAAGCAGCTGGCAAGTATCCATGGATCTCTGAGCCCAATCCAAGCTATCATGGTGTATCCTTTACTGATGCAGCAGGTCCGGCAGCTTTTGTTACCTATATTCGTGCGGTTATCCTTCGTGATACAGGTGCTACGATTTCACCGTTCCATGCGTTTATGTTCCTTCAGGGACTGGAAACCCTATCCCTTCGTGTGGAAAGACATGTAAGCAATGCTTTAAAGATCGTTGATTATTTGTCTAAACATCCCCAGGTAGAGGCTGTGCATCATCCTTCACTGCCTACAGAGCCAAGCCACCAGTTATACAAGAAATATCTTCCTAATGGCGGCGGATCCATCTTTACCTTTGAGATCAAGGGAGATGCTAAGACTGCCCAGAAATTTATTGACAACCTGGCAATCTTCTCATTGCTGGCAAATGTAGCAGATGTAAAATCTCTTGTGATTCATCCTGCCACTACTACTCACAGCCAGTGCACAGAGGAAGAACTTCTTGATCAGGGCATTAAGCCTAATACTATCCGCCTTTCCATCGGTATTGAGCGTGTAGAGGATCTGATCGCAGCTTTGGATGCAGCATTTGAGGCAGTTAAATAAAGAAGCTGAGATATAAAGCATGAGATATAAGAATTATATTTTTGATTTATATGGCACTTTGGTAGATATCCATACAGAAGAAGATAACCAGGAACTTTGGGAAAAGATGCGGCTGTTTTACGGCTATTATGGCGCTGTGTACAGGTCTTGGGAAGAAATGTGGAAAACTTACGGTGCATTGGTGGAAAAATACAGAGAACAGGGGAAAGCGATGAGAAATGACGGCCATGAGGCCTGCCCGGAAATACAGATCCAGCTGGTATTTGCAGATTTGTTTAAAGAAAAAGGGGCACAGCCATCAGAGGAACTGGCTGTTCATGCAGGACAGATGTTCCGTGCACTTTCTACTGAATACATCCGCCTGTATCCGGGGGTTCCAAAGCTTTTGGACAGATTAACTCGGCAGGGAGGAAATCTGTACCTTCTTTCCAATGCACAGAGGATATTCACCGCTTATGAACTGGCTTTTCTGGAACTGGAAAAATATTTTAAAGGGATTCTGATCTCTTCCGATTATTCCGTTATGAAACCAGATCCGGAGTTTTTCAGGCTTCTCCTGCAGAAATATGATTTAAAGCCGGAAGAAAGTATTATGATCGGAAATGACGAGATTTGCGACATAAAAGGTGCACAGAAGGTTGGCATGGATACCTGTTATATTCATTCTAATATTTCACCGGAATATACAGGAAAAGGAAAGGCCACATATACATTGATGAAAACAGATATGGAAAAGCTGTTCCAGATGATCAGCTGAAAAAACAGGGAGCGTTAAGCTCCCTGTTGTGGTGTTAAGGCAAGTTCCAATGAAGTATCACTGAAAAAAGTATTTGCATTATAAAGATATAAAACTTCCTGGATATTTTCTACTTCCATTAATTCTTCAAGATCACCGTAATAGTATCTTGGATCTATCATGATGATGGTCCGGTAATAAGGTGCTAAGAACGGAACAAAGCAGTTTGCGTAGGAATCTTTTAATACAAGAAGTGTACGCTCACTTTCTGTGGCAGTGGAAATCTTGATCTGCGGGAAATTGCCTCCAAAGAACATGGCATATTTATCCCTGGTATCCAGCTGCTCTGTGGAATAAAAACTGGCTGATTTTTTTTGCTGAGATACATAATTTACTACAGAAGCAGGTGTATCTTCATTTCTTGGAAGGAACACATCAATTTCATCCGTTTCATTGGAGCGAAAACCGCTTTTGGCAGATAAGGTACCTTGGAAATGGGTAGTTACCGGAAGCTTATCATATGGAATGGAAGAGGAATCAAGATCCATGGCACCGGCTGCCTGTAGGAATGCAAAATAGGCACCCTGGGTGGTCCAGTGATGATCGGTATGATAATAGATCCCATCGTCTTTATGGCTGGTCAGCGTATCACGTACATCAATAAAGGTAACGCCCTGAGCAGTTACTGCATCCCTTACTGTATCCAGATATTGATTCTGATCTTTTACCGGGGCAGAAGCGGGAAGCTTGTCTTTCAATATATTTACAGCATTTGGAGCAATCAGTACGTACTGCTTCAGATCCGGATGATCAGAAGCAAAGGTTGTCATAGCATTAAGAGTACGGTCAAGCTGCTCCTTGGAAGGTGGTGTAAAATCTTCCATCAGATAGCCGCTTTTTCCAAGATAAACACCGTTTCCATCTGTTTTACCAAGCACACGGTCTGTGGCTGCCTTTATAGTGACCCACAGATCACGGAGAGGAAACTGGTCATTTACATAGGTTTCATATTGAGTCTCATAATTGCCGGAGGCAATCTGGGACAAGTCAAAGCCGGGTCTGGAAGAAAGTACCCGGTTTTCTTTTTCAGAAAAACTACGGTCTGGCTTTACCAGGCTGAATATCATGAAGAACAGAAGCAGAATTGCAAACAGGATCCCCATGATGTGGAAGAAATACTGGTAACTGAATCTTTTTCTTTGTTTTTTCATTTTATGACCTCATAAATTCTGGTTTAGAACTTCTGGTATAAGAATGGTGTATAGGAATTATATACCATATAGGCAACACACAGTAAAAACAGAAGCAGATTAACGGCTGCTGCAGCCTTCTCATTTCGCTGGATCAGTTTTTTAAAGGACTGATACAGACCTGGACGGCAGGCCAGGATGCTGATTACAAAAAGGATCAGGCCTGTTTTAAGATAGTAAACAGCTGTCCTGTCCAGAAAAGCAGATGCACCGAAACCAAACATAACTGACAGGTAATGCCCCATGGAAGAAAAATCTGTCTGACTGAAAAATACCCATCCGATCATAACAGCGATCATGGTATACAGATTGGCTGCCCATTTGGGAAGCTTTGGCAGGAAATCCTTAAGGACAAATTTTTCAAGCAGAAGGAACAGCCCATAATACAATCCCCAGAAAATAAAATTCCAGCTTGCACCGTGCCATAAACCGGTCAGTGCCCATACAACAAAAATGTTGCGGATATTCTTTGGAACTGAAACACGGTTGCCTCCAAGAGGGATATAGATATAATCCCGGAACCAGCTTCCAAGAGAGATGTGCCATCTTCGCCAGAATTCTGAAACGCTGGTGGAAATGTAAGGATAATCAAAGTTCTTAAGGAAATCAAAGCCCATCATTTTGCCAAGTCCGATGGCCATATCCGAATATCCGGAAAAGTCAAAATAAAGCTGCAGGGTGTATGCAAGGATACCGATCCATGCAGTCAGTACAGAATTGCTTCCGGAACTTAAGATGGAAGTATAAATGGCAGAAAGGTTATCTGCAAGCAGTACTTTTTTGGCAAGGCCTTTTGTAAAATATTCAGCACCAAGTCCCAGCCGGGTCAGGCTGATGGAACGCCTGGTAAGCTGTCCTTCAATATCCGCATATCTTACGATCGGTCCTGCAGACATGTGCGGAAACATGGTACTGTAAACTGCATATATAAGGAAATTCCGCTGTGGTGCTACTTTTTTCTTAGATACATCCAGGATATAGGAAAGGTTTTTAAAGGTATAAAAAGAGATTCCTATAGGCAGTGCCAGCTGGGGATGTGAAATGGAAATCCCTGTGATTGTGCTGAAGGTATCCAGAAGAAATCCCCAGTATTTGAAAAATCCAAGGATCAGAAGGTTTATCGTGACTGCAAAAATAAGATTCTTTTTACGGCCTTTGGGATCCATGTCAAGATGATCGATCTCCAGTGCCATGTAATAATTAAAAAAGCTGGAAAACAGCATAAGAACCACATATACCGGATCGCCCCAGGCATAAAAGATCAGGCTGCCGATAAAAAGAAGAATATTCCGGAACTTCTCAGGTACAAGGTAATAGAGAAGCAGGAACGGGGGCAAAAAACAAAAAATAAAGAAAATGCTGCTGAATACCATAATGATTAATCTCCATAAAATGTAATTAGGCAATCTGCAGATCCAGATGGCCAGGAACAAATAATTAAATCAGGGCAAGAAAAGCCTGACGCCAGGAAGATGCATCCTCACCGCAGAAATAGTATACATAATTTCCCTTGGAACCTACCTCGGCCTTGTTCAGAAGAGCCATTTGATCAGTTCCGTATCCTCCGAAAATGTTTTTCTGGCTGGAAAGGTGATCCTGGGCAGCAGTAAGAAAGCTTTCTGCCTGTGATTTGTCTTTTGCTTTTACAATGAAGGCTTCTTCAACAGCCATAGGTGAGGCTGCTTTGTAAAAGAAATAGCCGTCTGTATCTGTATCGTTGATCTGGTAACAGCGCTTAAGCTGCACCCGGTCTTCCTGCCCCAGCTGGGTAATGGCGTCATATTTTTCCATGGACTGGGCAATGGTGTCCATAGAAACATCCTTGGCATAATCTGCCCGGTAAAGTAGGATCAGATATATTGCCAGAAGTATGACCATTGTTGATTTTATGATAAGCGATTTTTTATTTTTCATATAAGACCTGCCGTTTCTGCCATATAAGTAAGCCATTTAGGATAATAATCCATGATCACATGCTCACCATCCGGCTCGTACATGCTGGAATCCTCCACAAGGAAGGTGTTATCAATAAAGGTACAGCCCATTTCATCACAGAAATCCGACAAGGCCTGATTGAACTGTGAATAGTAGCCAAGGGCCGGATTGCTGTCAATGGCAAAATCCTGGATCGGCAGGATGCTGTTGATGTAAATAGGTACATCTGGGAGAGCATCCTTAACCATCTGAACCTTTTCTCTGTAGGCATCGATAAAGCCGGTAGAATCTCCATTGTAGATTTCCAGGTCATTGGTGCCAAAAGCCAGAAAAACATGGCTGGGATTCAGACTGATGGCGGTACTGAACTGCTCCTGGGCATTTACAACAGACAAGCCTCTTTTGCTGACAACCACGTCTGTGTCCAGGTATCCGTATTCAGAGATAGCCTGTGTAATGGAATCGCCTACGATCACACTTCCTGCAAAAGCCTGACGAATCTGGACATTGGTTAATATACCGGAAGAATTGACAATATCCTCTCGGGCCTGGGCATCTGCCTGTGCATCCAGCTGTCCCTGGATATCCGAAATGGCCTGCTCCACAGAGGAAATGTCTGTATTTTCAAGCTCCTTTAAACGGGCAACATTTTGCTGGCATACTTGTGATTCACTATCAGAACGTGAGAATAAAAAAGCTATCCCGGCTGTTAGAACAACGGCGACGGGGATAACCGTCAAAACAATTCGTGAATGGTTTATTTGTTTTTTCAAAATGGTAAATCCTTCCTAAATCATAATGGAATATAATCAAATCATACATAATGGAATATAATCAGATTTTGATCTTCGAGATAATTCGACTTTTTCATTATAATACCACAGTGGAAAACTTCAAGTGTAAACAAAGTTTTTGCACCTCCAAATTTAAGTTTTTAAAGATAAATAATCCTGCACAAATTGCACAAACAGGAGGGGAATGACTATGGACGAGAAAAGGCAAAAGAGGTATACTAAAATACATCAAGGAGGTATGTGCCATGAGCGAAAAATTAAGCAAGTTATTAAAGGGACAGATCGTAACATCTGTTTTTTATATCCTGTTCGGGATCTGTCTTGTATTTATGCCTGTAGGTACAGTGAATCTGTTATGTAAGGTAGTATTTGGACTGGTATTGATCGGAGCAGGTCTGTACCATATTTTCCTTTTTGCAGCAGAAAAAGATAAGGCTACGATCCTGGATCTGTTTTCAGGTGTGATCGTATTTGTGATCGGCCTGTTTCTTTTTACAAATCCTCAGATCGTAGTAAAGCTTCTTCCTCTGATGCTGGGAGCACTGGTACTGGTGGACAGCATCTGGACTCTTCGGGGTGGCATGAAGCTGAAAAAAAGAACACAGGAAACGTGGAAATTCCTTCTCATTGAAAGCCTTGTATTTGTGGGACTGGGTGTATTTCTGATGATGTATAATTTCCAGAGCATTAATGGAATGCTGATGTTTGCCGGATGGGCCTTTCTGGTGGACGGTGTTCTGGATGTAGTATCATTTGTTATGTTGAAAAAGGGGCTGTCAGGGGAAGTACAGACTGCAGCAGATGAAACCCCTGAGAAACATGCCGAAAAAGAACCGGATACAAAGGCAGAAGAGGCAGCAGAAGAGAAAGAGATCATTCCAGAGTGGAATTCCAGGGCAGCTTCTGTAAGTACAGAGGTGATTCCTCCAGAGGATGTAACAGTAGAGGACACCCAGGAGATTTCCGAAGCGGAAACAAAAGAAGAGAACCTGGAAAGCGATCATCTGGAAGAACAGGAACAGAACTGATTTATGGAAAAAGAAAGAGAATCCGGAATCCTTCTGATGAATTTGTCAGGGGCATATGAAGAGCAGGATTTCTGGAGAGAGGAACGGTCCACATGGGTTCGGTTGGAGGATCTTTCCGGCACCAACTGCTATTGTGATGAACCGGCAGTCTGGGCGATCAGGGAAAAGATCAGAGAATTTGCACTTTCAGGGATACATTTTATTGATTCCGGCAATTATCATTATATGACCAGGATCTGGATGGATAAGGCTAAGAGCCCGTTTTCTCTGCTTGTATTTGATAATCATACGGATATGCAGCCCCCTGCTTTTGGAGGTCTTTTGTCCTGCGGCGGATGGATCGCAGATGCACTGGAATCTGTAAAATTGCTGGATCATGTGTTTCTTGTGGGTCCGGATCAGCCGGCATTTGACCAGGTGCAGCAGACGTATAAGGAACGTGTCACATTTTTAAGCAGGGAAGACCTGCAAGCTGCCCGGCAAACTGACAGCAGTTCCGGTGTGGCAGCTTCTTTTTTAGAGATGCTTTCAGAGTATGAGAAAAAAGCAGGGAAGCTTTCGCCTGTGTATTTGTCTGTGGATAAGGATGTACTGAATGAGCAAGAGGTAAAAACAACCTGGAGTCAGGGAGATATGTCTTTGACAGAACTAAAAAGCTGTCTGGAGGAATTACAAAGTTTTCTGAAAGCAAGAAAGCTTCCTTTACAGGCTGCTGATGTGTGCGGGGAATGGGAGCCTGAAAACGGAGGTGAGGGCAGTCCGGCCGGACACGATCTTGCTAATCATGAGTTACTTGAAGTCTTGAAAGGATTTGATTATGAAAAATGAATTGCTGACCATTGGACCTTTTACTATATATGGCTATGGCCTGATGATTGCTATAGGGATACTTGCCGCCTATTTTACAGGAGAGTACCGTGCTAAAAAGAAAAAAATGGAGTATAACCAGGTATTCTATATTGTGCTCTGGTGTGTGGCTGGCGGCTTCGTAGGTGCAAAGATACTTTATTGGCTCACTGAATGGAGAACGATTCTTAAGGATCCTGGATTTTTGCTTGACAGTCTGACTGATGGGTTTGTGGTGCTGGGAGGGATCCTGGGAGGAATACTGACAGCATATATTTACTGCCATATTAAGAAGATGGATTTTCTTAGATACTTTGATCTGTTGATCCCTTCGGTTGCATTGGCGCAGGGATTTGGAAGACTGGGATGCCTTTTGGCCGGCTGCTGCTATGGAAAAGAAACAGCTTCCCATTTGGCGATCACTTTTACTAATTCTGATTTTGCCCCTAACCATGTGCCCCTGGTTCCAACTCAGATTTATGCCAGTGTTCTTGATTTTGCCCATTATTTTGTATTGATTCTGGCGGCAAAGCATTTGAAAGGAAAAGGTCAGGTGGCAGGGCTGTATCTGATCCTTTACAGTGTGGGACGTTTTATCCTGGAATTTTACAGAGGAGATCTGGAAAGGGGAAGTGTAGGTATTTTATCTACCTCTCAGTTTATTTCGATTTTTACGTTCTGTGCAGGGCTTCTGTTGTTTTTGTACGGGGCTGTACGTAAGAATACGGTTGATACGCAGATCTGAATGTGGTTTCATATAGAATAAAACAGAAGCAATAGGCATAAGCTTAACCAATGATCCGTATTTGGTTGAGGTTATGCTTATGTTCTTTTCGCAGGAGGAACTGAATCAGGAAATTCCTTTGCAGGAACAACAGTCAGTGGTACCTGCACAAAGTGAAGAGTATGGAAATTTTATTGTAAAGTATGTACAGAATATGCCAAGTCCTCTTGAAGAGATACCGGGAGCAAGCCTGTATCCGGTTAGTGAGGTGTACGGAGTACTATATGTGCCGCTGGCACAGCTTCCACCGTTGGAAATAAACAGTGATTCCTATAATACAATTCCTAAGTGTTATACTTATATGGATCTGAATGCACTGGGTGCATCCGGTATTACCAGGCTTCATAATCATCCTTATCTGGGGCTTAAAGGAAAGGGGACTGCAGTAGCGGTGATCGATTCAGGGATTGATTATCAGAATCCGGTTTTTTCGTCACCTTCAGGAACCAGGATCGCCTGTATCTGGGATCAGTCCCTTCCAGGAGATGGAGACGGGATGGCTCCTTATGGAAAGGTGTATATGAAACAGGATATTGACCGTGCCATGGAGCAGGAGAACCCACTTGAGACAGTTCCTTCTGCAGATACGAATGGACATGGAACCATGCTGGCAGCAGTGGCTGCCGGGAATCTGGTATCTGAGGAGAATTTTTCAGGGGCTGCACCGGAAGCCTCTTTAATTGTGATCAAGCTTAAGCATGCCAAGAAATATATTAGAGATTTTTATCAAATGTCTCAGGCTGAGGACGTGTTTCAAGAAGATGATATTATGATGGGGATGGCTTTTGCCATGAAATGTGCCCGTGCACTGGGCATGCCCCTTTCCATCTGTCTGGGTCTTGGCACCAGTCAGGGAGCACATCTGGGAAAAAGCCCACTAAGCCAGTATGTGGATTATTTGGCCGGTTTTGCACAGGTATCTGTATCTGCAGCCGCAGGAAATGAAGGGGCATCCAGACATCACTTTGCCGGTGCTTTGGGAGATCGGAGAGGTGAGTCTGTAGCAGAGCTGCGGGTAGGAACTGGGGAAAAAGGATTTACAATGGAATTCTGGGGAGAACCACCGGAAATATACAATCTTTCCATACAGTCTCCCACAGGAGAAAACCTGGAGATAAGTTCCTTCCTTGGAACAGTTACCCAGGAATTGTCTTTTGTTTTTGTGGAAACAAAGATCTATGTAAATTATGTACCGATTGAACGACAGACTGGGAATACCCTGGTATTTTTCAGATTTGTAAGTCCGGCTTCTGGAATCTGGAAGATTTTTGTGCGTGAGAGGGAAAATCATAATATTAATTTTCATATCTGGCTGCCTGTGGAAGGACTGATCTCCAATGAAACCTATTTCCTGGAACCGTCCCCTTATTCAACTGTTACCTCCCCCGGCGATTCTATGGAAAGTATGACGGTAACAGCATATCAGTATCGGGATAACAGTATTTATCTCTATGCAAGCCGGGGCTTTATGCCCAATGGAATGGTAGTGCCACAGCTGGCAGCACCGGGAGTTGGTATACGTGTCCCGCTTCTTAACGGTACCTACGGGGAAGCCTCTGGTACCAGCCTGGCAGCGGCCCAGACAGCAGGCGTGGCAGCTCTTATGTTTGAGTGGGCCATTATCCGCAAAAATCAGCCTTATTTTACAGGAACCAGCGTGAAAAATTATCTCCAGCGAGGAGCCAGACGTGAGGAAAATTATCCATATCCAAACAGAGAGTGGGGGTATGGAAGGATGGATCTGTATCATACATTTGAGTTGTTGACGTAATAAATTTACTTGAGAGAAGGGATTTGTATGTGGCTTTTATATGCAGCAGGATCTGCATTTTTTGCAGGTGTAACATCTATTTTGGCAAAATGTGGGATCAAAAAAACGGATTCCACAGTGGCAACAGCAGTAAGACTCTTCTTTTCCTGATTTTCTTACTTTGTATTTGGAGAAAAGCTGAATAAAAAAGAAGCCCTTGGACTGTTCCTGCTTACTGCAGGAACGGTCGCCATGGTCTTTCTTCATTAAAAAATATTTTTTTCTGTAGTATCCCTTAGAATCAAAAGAGGGGGGATGGTTTTATGGACAGGCTCAGATAAAGGGGCAGGATTGCGCTTTTTCTGGGAGTCCATAAGTCCTACCAGAAGCTTCATGGATTCCTGGGCAATCTTGTTGATCTGCTGTCCTACAGTACTGATGGGAATCACTGCTTGGCGGGAAATAGGGGAATTATCAAAGCCTACCAGATAAAAATCATCAGGCAGCTTTCCATATCTGCGGATCAGAAGATTAAGAAAAACACTGGCATAGGTATCGTTGGATATGAATATGCCTTTTTTCTTGTCTGGATATTTCATTTGGATCTGATCCAGAATACAGGTGAATTTCTGATGGAGATCCTCATCGTTAATTCCCAGGTCCTCAATAAACATTTCATGAGGAATCTGGTTTTCCCGACAATAATCAAGAAATCCCGAAATACGTCCGTATGCGGGGATATTTTCCTTTGTGGGACTATTAATGTGAAGCATGATCTGGCAGTGATGGCTGGCAAGAAGCTGGACTGCCTGTCTGGCACCGGAATAATTATCCGTATTTACACTGGAAATATACAGATCTTCCCGTTCAATTGCCACAATAGGGATTTTCAGATCTGCAAGCTCTTTGGAAGGAATGGTGTGGCTGAGGACGATCAGTCCTTCAATCTGGTAAGCCATAAGTTCCTGAATATACTGACGTTCTGTATTTTCATTTTCATTTCCGATAAATACCAGAAATTTGTATCCATACTGTTCATAGGTACAGAGGATCTGATTCAGCATCTCTGAATAATAATGCAGATATAAGTTAGGGATGATGATACCGATAAATTCGGTCTTTCCATTGGCAAGGATCCGGGCCACTTTATTTTCCTGGTAATTCAGTTTTACCAGTGCATCCGATATGATCTGCTGGTTTTCCGGGGTAAGGGAATCAGGATCATTGAAATATCTTGAAATTGTTGTCTTGGAAAAGTTTGTAAATTTGGCAATGTCACTGAAGGTGACCTTCTTTTTTTTACCCATAATTGTTCCTTTTTTCGTAACTGCTATTTTATTATGTTTGTAGTATAGCAAACAAAATCGAATTATACAACCATAAGTAACCGGTTACATAAAGGAAAGTAACCGGTTATGCAAGACGCACAAAAATGAAAAATAAAAATAGTTCAATATTCACGAAAATAAAGATGTATATTGACTTTTTGAGTGTATACAGGTAGGATATGAAATATAAAGTAACCGGTTACGTAACCGGTTATCCAAGAAGAATTGGAAGCAAAGAACGGGAAAGTACAGGAGGAATGTATGATGAAGCTTAGGCAGTGGAAAAGAACTGCAGCAATTGGTTTAAGCACAGTGCTTGCAGTTACATCCTTATCGGGATGCAGGTTCGGATTTGCCAGTGATCCGGATGATGAAAATGATACAGTAAAAGAGGAACCCATTGATACATCTGTGGATACTTTTGCATACGATGAAAGTCTGCAGGGAACGAAGATCACACTTCTGAATTCCAAGGCGGAGATCCAGGTCGCCCTGGAGAAAATGAGCAAGATCTTTGAAGAAAAAGCAGGGGTGCATATTGAAGTTATGCCGGTAACAGAGGGAGATTCTCCTTATACCAAAGTTGTAAGCATGTATAATTCAGGAAATGCACCTACCATGGCGATTCTGGATACTACGGATGTTAAGGCTCTGGCAGATGAAAAAGCACTGGTACTGGACGGGGAAGACTGGGTAAAAGAAGCTGGGAATTATGCAACAGAGATTCAGGGACATATTTTCAGTATGCCCTTGTGCGTTGAAGGAAAAGGCATTATTTATAACAAAAAAGTGATTGAAGAAACTTTGGGAAGAAACTTGAACCCAGATGAGATCAATACACTAGATGGTTTTAAAGCACTTCTGAATGAAATGCGGGATGCCGGAATGGAAAAACCAGTATCTCTTGCAAAGGAAGACTGGTCTTTAGGAGCCCATCATCTTCAGTACCTGTATGAAACTTACGATGGAACTTCGGAGGGGGCTGCCAAGGCAGTAGAAGACCTGGAAAACGGACAGCTGAAGGTAAAGGATTACCAACGCGTATCCCAGCTTCTGGATTTGTTTGATGTACTGAAAGAATACAATGTGGCACAGGGAGATCCCCTTGGTGCAGATTATGATGAGATGGCCATTGATCTGGTTGATGGAAAAACAGCATTCTGGTTTAATGGTAACTGGGCATGGCCAAATATGCAAGAGGCTGGCGCCAAAAGTGATGATGAGTATGGTTTTCTTCCATATTTCCTGAATAATGACCCTGATGATTTTGTAAATACAAAGATACAGGCGGCACCCTCAAAGCAGGTAATGCTGGATGGTCAGCAGGCGTCAAAGGAGCAGCAGGATGCTGCAAAAGAATTTCTGAACTGGATCGTATTTTCTGAGATCGGACAGCAGATGCTTGTCAAAACCTGTAATCTGATCCCGGCATTTAAGAACAATCCAAATGAGCCGCTGGATCCTTTGAGTCGTGATATTTTTGAAAAGGTACAGACTGACCGGACTTATAATGCAGCAGCAGTTGTTCCAAACGATCACTGGTCTGTGCTTGGCGCTGCTATGCAGAAATATCTGGCGGACAGATGTGACAGGGAAGAACTTATGGATGCAATTCAGAACTATTGGGATGAGCAGTAAAAGGAGGAAAACCATGAATACGAAAAGGAAAGGTAAAGATTTCTGCATATTTGCACTGCCTGGTTTGTTTTGTTTCCTGGCAGTAGTGATCGTACCGTTTTTATATGGTGTTTATTTAACATTGACTGATTGGAACGGAGTGTCGTCTGTAAAGAATTTTGTAGGTCTGAAGAACTTTGCTGCCATGGCAAAGGATGCTCAGTTCTGGAGTTCTCTTGTACTTACTTTCAAGTATGTGATCGCTGTAGTAGTGCTGGTAAATGTACTGGCATTTTTGATCGCATATCTGTTGACCAGAGGTTTTAAAGGACAGAATTTTTTCAGGGCTGGTTTCTTTACCCCCAATCTGATCGGTGGAATTGTTCTTGGATATATCTGGCAGTTTGTATTTTCAAGAGTATTTGTAAGCATTGGAGAAGCCACAGACTGGAATCTTTTTGAGATCTCCTGGCTGTCAAAGCCGAATACAGCGTTTGCGGCCATGGTGCTTGTAACTGTATGGCAGCTGTCCGGATATATGATCCTGATCTATGTGGCAGGATTTACCGGACTGGATACAGAAGTTATGGAAGCAGCCAGCATTGATGGAGCTTCCGGATGGAAAAAAATGAAAAATATCATTCTTCCACTGATGATGCCATCCATCACGATCTGTCTTTTCCTGACGCTTTCAAGAGCATTTATGGTTTATGATGTGAACCTTTCTCTTACTGGCGGCGCACCGTATGGTTCCACTGAAATGGCAGCCATGCATGTATACGAAAAAGCTTTCACATCCAGACAATTTGGTACAGGCCAGGCAGAAGCTATTGTATTGTTCCTGATCGTTGCATGCATCAGTGGAATCCAGGTTTATATCACTAAGAAAAAGGAGGTAGCTGCATAATGAACAGTTCATCAGGAGTTCAGAAAAGATCAGTAAGAACCTTTGCAATGGCAGGGATGATCCTTATTTTTATAGCTTATATGTTTCCATTTCTGATGGTTGTGATCAATTCTCTGAAGCAGAAAAGAGATATTATTAAAAGTCCTTTTTCCTGGCTTTTTACAGTGAAAGGCCTTTCCTTCGATAATTTTGTGAAAGCATTTAATCAGATGGATTTCCTGAATGCCATCAAGAATTCTCTGATCATTACCGTATCTGCAACAGCAATCGTTACTATTCTGGCTGCTATGCTGGCATACTTTATTGTGCGGAATAACAATATGCTGACCAGGATCATTTTTGCACTTATGGTTGCCTCCATGATCATTCCGTTCCAGGCCATCATGATCCCATTGGTAAGCATTTACGGAGGAACGCTGAATCTGCTGAATCACAGGCTTACCCTGATCTTTATGCATGTAGGGTTTTCCATGTCCATGACAGTGTTTATGTTTCATGGTTTTATAAGGGGCAGCGTGCCAATTGCATTGGAGGAGGCAGCATATCTTGACGGATGTACACATACTCAGACATTTTTCAAGATCGTGTTCCCATTGCTGAAGCCGATCATGTCTACCACATTGATTTTGAATGCCCTTGCGTTCTGGAACGATTTCCTGCTTCCGTCACTGGTTTTGACAGACAAAAAGCTTTTAACATTACCTTTATCCACTTATAGCTTTTATGGCACATATTCTGCTGATTATGGCACGATCATGGCAGGACTTCTGTTATGTGTGGTTCCGTTGCTGATCCTTTATATTGCATTGCAGAAGCAGATCATTAATGGTGTTGTGGCAGGTGCTGTGAAATAAAACAGGAGGAGTGGAACTATGAAAAAGAATATTTTGCATTTAAAAGCTCCGGGAAACTGGATCAATGATCCAAACGGATTTATCTATTATAAGGGGCAGTATCATCTGTTTTACCAGTATTTCCCATATGCACCTGTATGGGGCACCATGCACTGGGGACATGCGGTCAGCGATGACCTTGTTACCTGGAAACATCTGGGCGTGGCACTTTTTCCCACTAAGGATTATGACAGAAACGGCATTTTTTCCGGAAGTGCCTTGGAAAAAGATGGAAAACTGTTTTTATACTATTCTGCAGTTCGCTATCTGAAAGAACAGTCTGGGAATATTCATCAGGCAGAAGGTGTAATTGAGACAAGTCAGAGTATGATCACATCTGAAGATGGTTTTCATTTCGATAACTGGAAGGACAAAAAACAGATCGTACCTGTGATTCGTGATCCGAAAATTGCAGATTCTGCGGACACCAGAGATCCGAAGGTATGGGAAGAAAATGGCAGATATTATATGATCCTGGGAAGCACTGAGAATCATCAGGCTGGACGGCTGGTGTTGTTTTCAAGTAGGGACGGGCTGTCTTGGGAATATCTGTCCCAGTGTACTAATGCCCGTTATGGACATACCATGGAATGTCCGGATCTGTTTCTAGTTGACGGAAAAAGAGTG
Source organism: Blautia glucerasea (assembly GCF_013304385.1). Taxonomy (GTDB): domain Bacteria; phylum Bacillota; class Clostridia; order Lachnospirales; family Lachnospiraceae; genus Blautia_A; species Blautia_A ammoniilytica. The sequence continues at coordinate 16,709 of NZ_JAAITU010000041.1, read as the reverse complement.
TTTATTGGTTCGCCTATGGGGATCCAGGAGGATGGCAAGGAGTATGCCAATCATTCTGTGTGTGGGTTTGCTGATTTTGATCTTGAAACAGGAAAGCTTACTCTTGCAGATCAGTATGAACGGGTAGATTATGGTGGAGATCTGTATGCACCACAGTCTAATCTTGATAAAGAAGGCAGAAGGGTGATGATCGCCTGGATGCGTATGCCTGAGCCAGTGAATGGACCGGATGGACAGCCATGGAACGGGATGATGTGCCTTCCAAGAGAGGTAAGGATTCAGAATGAAAAGATCTACTTTTATGTACATCCAGAGGTATGGAAGTATTTTCAGAAAGCAGAATCAGCAGAAAAGATACTAAAAGAAGGCAGCGCACTGTACATAAAAGCAGACATGAAAGAGGGAGAAAGCCTTTCTATTGGAGGTTTTGATCTGGAAATGAAACAGGGATGCATTTGTACTGACCGGCAGAATGTTTTTGTAGAGGATTCCAGGTACAGAACAAAAAGCAGTACGCCTTATGTTGGAGAGAAAGCACAGCTGGATATTTTTGTGGAGCCAAATTTGATTGAAATTTTTGTAAATCAGGGGCAGTACACCTTAAGCAATGTGGTTTATGGACTGGGAAGTGAAATTTCCGGAAATGCTACGATCACAGAGGTTCGGAAAAACGCCATGATTAGTGAAAAGTAGAAAAATATGATAATTACAGAAATTTGGAAAAATATGGACAAAATGAACAAAGCATGATAATATATATTTGCAGGAAAACTGCAAATAATATAAGGAGAGAGCTTTGGCTCAGACAACAGAAATGAAAAAGAGAAAATTTACAAAAGTATTTGCACTGCTTCTGGCAATGGTCATGGTACTGGCACTTCCAGTGGAAGCAAGCGCTGCAGCAAAGGTGACAGCTGTTACAAAGGAAACAAAAGCAAAAGCAGTGAAAAAGGGAAAGACAGTTGTAACACTTCCAAAGGCAACCAAGAAAAGCTCCACATACAGCTATGTGAAATTTAAAGCACCGGCAACAAAGACTTACAAGATTACACTTGGAAATCTTCGTAAAAGAGGAAGAAGTTCTGCCAGTGATATTCTTGCAGCACATAGCAGCCTGTACAAAAACGGCTATTATGGTCTTGACCGTGTGACCATTAAGCTGAACAAAAAGAAAACAGATGTAATGTATATCTGTTCTGCATACAGCTGGTCCATCAGCAAGAGCTATACTAAGAAAATCACAGCAAACACATTCCTGCCATCCAGGACAGCATCTGTTAAGCTGAAAAAAGGCGAGACCCTGTACATTGGAATGGGTAATATTGAAAGAACTAAGCTTTGCCTTGATCTGACCATTAAATGATTTCAGCCTGTATATCAGCTGGGAGTCAATCCCCCAGCTGATATAGCCTCCGGCAGGATTGCAGAGGTGCGCAGGAGAAGTATGTCATGCAATTGCATGACGCGCACCTCGCAGCAAGAATGCCGAGGCATTCTTGACAGGACTTACATAAAAAAGCGTGCATTTGTGTGGCATTATCAACCACAGGATGCACGCTTTTTTATGATTGCGTCGGAATGCTCCTATTACATAAAAACTTTCCGCGAGCATGGGACTAATTCAGATTTGGATGGGAATCCAAAAATCGGCAGATTTCTTCCGGAGTGGGGATAGAACTCTGGGCGCCTGTCCTGGATACGCAAATTCCTGCTGCTGCCTGAGCATAGCGAATTGCATCCATCATGGAAAGCCCTTTACAAAGGGAGATGGCAAGTGCAGCACCGAATGTGTCTCCTGCTGCGGTGGAGTCAACAGCATCAACTTTAAAACAGGGAATTCGGAGGGATTCTTTTCCATCATAAAGGAGAATCCCCCTGTCACCTAACTTCAGGATCACATATGTGGGAGCAGTCTTTTCATAAAGCAGCCGGGCAGCCTTGAAAGCGTTTGCATCTGTGTCCGGACAGATCCCGGTAAGGCCAAAGGTTTCGGCTTCGTTAGGAGAAATGATAAAAAGACCTTTCAGCCGTTCCAGGGAAATATCTATGGCAGGACCTGCATCCAGAAATACCGGAATGTGACGTTCTTTTGCCAGTTCTATGGTGCCATAGATGGTTTCCAAAGGCATTTCAAGCTGCATAAGAACCATATCAAAAGCCTGGGCGTCCATGGCTTTTTTTACGTCTTCCGGACAAAGGCGGTCATTTCCACCCATGGCAACATAACAGACGTATCGTCCGGCACCAGGCTCAATGGGCATCAAGGCAAGTCCGGTCTGGGTGTCTGGATCAACTACCAGATAGTCAGTATTAACGCCAGCATTTCTTAGGGATGCGGTTACTTTTTTTCCATAATCATCATCTCCAATACGGCCCACAAAGATAGCAGAACCGCCTAGACGGGCAACTGCAAAGGCCTGATTGGATCCTTTTCCACCGGAAGCAAAACCGTATTCGCCGCATCGGATGGTTTCACCATAGGAGGGAATGCGATGGGCACCTTTTACAAAAAGATCCATATTGATACTTCCCACTACAAGAATTTTTGGCTGTTCCATATGTTTCTCCCTTTTATTATTTCAGATGTATTAGTAATCTGGAGACTGCATTTCGTCAATAGAGGGCGAAATTTGTCAGCTCTCCATTTAATATATACTCTACACCAAAACCAGCCGGTCTGGCAATGCTTTGTTTGATTGCATATTTTGTCAAAAATAATATTGCTAATAGCTGAAAATTTGGTTATAATTACAAATAAAAGGGCGATTTTTATTGTAATGTGTTATTTGGGGGAATGGAATGAATAAAAAAGGAATGACGTCAAGAGATTTTGCCAAGTTGATTGGCGTGTCGCAGTCAACGGTTTCAAGGGCATTAAATAATAGTGATCTGGTGACTCCAGAGAAAAAGGAATATATTTTGCGTAAGGCAAGGGAGTACAATTTTCAGCTTAACAGTCAGGCACAAAGCTTGCGGACAAGTAAAACAGGGACAATAGGAATAATGTTTCCAAAGCATTTTGTGGGTATGACTGAAAATTGTATGCTTGCCTATGTTTATGATCAGATCCAGAAGGAATTAAGCCATTTTGATTATGATATTATGGTTATTTATTATGATCGTGATGCTGATGATTTTTCCAGCTTTGAGAGAATTGTCCGTAAGAAAAAAGTAGATGGATTTCTTGTATTGAGAATGGAACTGTCTGATAATGAAATCAAGCTTATTGAGGAGTTCAAGGTTCCATGTGTGTTTATGATGAATGCAGGTAGTAAGATACGTGAAAACCTGAATTATTTTTTTTCAGACAGTTATTATGGAGGCTATATCGCAGGAAAATATTATGGTGGATTTCCCGAATACAGAAAAATCCATATAACAGTAAGTGATGAAAAATCGGATGCCAAGAGGCGTATGGACGGATATCGTGATGGTTTAGAAGAATGTGGATACGTTTTGGAAGAAAAGGATATCTTTAATTGTAAAATCGGAATCGGCAGTGCATATGAGTGTATCGCTAAGAATATAGAGGAGTTTACAAAAGAAAAAACAGCTATTTTTACTTATAGTGATATTGTAGGGCTTGGTGTTGTACAGGCTCTGAGGAATCTAAATATAAAAATTCCAGAGCAGGTTCAGGTATTGGGGATGGATGATGTACCGTTGTCATCTGTGTTGATACCTAAGATGAGTACAGTACATGTTGAAGTTGACACTATGGTGAGTAAGGCATGCAGACTTCTGTTGAAACTGATCAGTGGAGAAACTATAAGTGCCCATGAATGGATCAAGCCACATTTGGAAATCCGGGATACAACAATTTGATTAGAAGCGGGTTCTTTGGAACCTGCTTTTTTTATGGATTATAGATTTTGGCTGCCTGAATCAAAATGTACAAGATGCATAAAAAAGAATATAATGCAAACAAAAATAATAAAGAAATATGCAGATTCTACAAAAATAAAAAATCAAAATGTTATATATAACCAAAAAAACAGAACATAAAAGGAAACTTATTGACAATAATTATTATTTATGGTATAAATAAAACATCAAATGAATACGTATTCAAAAGCAAAAGAAGACAGTAAAAAAGAATAACAGGAGGTTTTTACATGAAGCGAAGAGTGGCATTAGTAGTAGCAACTTGCATGCTTGCAGGAACAATGGCTGTTCCGGTAAGCGCAGATGAACTGAAAGGTTCTGGAGAGAAATTGATTGTTGGAACAATGGCAAATGCACTTGGCCTTCCGGTACATTGGGCTCAGGAAAAGGGATATTTTGAGGATGCGGGCTTAGATGTAGATCTTGAGATTTTTGCAACTGGTGCACCGATCAACGAAGCAATGGCAGCAGGAGAACTGGATGTGGCTGTCAGTGGAATGGCTTCTATTTATGCCCTTGGAACAGGAATGTACACGTATATTGGCGACGGTGTTATCACAACTGGCGGCGAATCCATTTATGTAAGGGAAGATAGTGACATAGCTAAAGCAGGCGCTGATGAGGATGGAATTATTGGAAGTGCGGAAACATTAAAAGGAGCTTCCATTTTAGGGCCTCTGGCAACAACAGCCCACTATCAGGCTATTAAGTATATGGAACATTTTGGATTGACAGCAGATGATTTCAGCATGGTTTCTATGGATTATCCGCAGGCATATCAGGCATTTGTTACAGGCGAGGGAGATCTTGTTGCCAATAAAATGCCATATACCAATCAGCTTGAAGAAGAAGGTTATGTTAAAGTATGTGATATGAATATGGTTTCTGACAGTCCGATTATTGATACCATTTTCACACAAAATGATGTGGCAGAAGAAAGAAAAGATGATCTGGCACTGTTCCTGGAATGCTACTATAAAGCCTGTGAAGATATTATGGCAAATGAAGATGAGAGAAAAGAAGTTGCTGTGCAGTGGTATGCTGACGAAGGAATTACATATAGTGATTCAGATATGAGTACGGAAGTTGCAGTAAAAGATTACTTTACACGTGAAACTGTAGATACAGATGAGAATCCGTTAGGCGCATTTATGCTGAATATCGGAAAATTCTATGTAGATCAGGAAATGCTCACAGATGACGATATTAAAAATGTAGAAAATAGCATTGATAAATCTTTTATTGAAACAGTGAAAAGCAGAAATGCAGAATCCTGATAGGAAATGAAAAATCACTTGTGGGACGATTTTAATTCAATAGAATTGAAAATCAGTCCCACAAGTGATTTAAGAGAAAATATGGAGGGTAAAAATGAAACAAAAGAATAAAATGAAATATTTTTGCATTTCCGTTGTCTCAGTTTGTACAGTAATTCTAATCTGGTTTCTGTGTATCAATGTATTTCATATGAAATCAGAAACAGTATTTCCGGGACCGGTAAAAGTTTTCAATACGTTCTTAGATAAGCTGCATACGAAAGCTCCTGATGGAGCAACCTTGCAGGCACATCTGTGGTCCAGTATTAAAGTTGCCTTGTTAGGATATGCATTGGGCGCACTCGTAGGGGTACCGCTTGGTATAGCAATGGCATGGAATAAATGGGTAGACAGATTTGTAAGACCATTGTTTGACCTGGTTCGTCCGATTCCCGGACTTGCATGGATTCCAATGTTTATTTTGCTGTTTGGTATTGGAATTACATCAAAAGCATTAGTTATCTTTCTGGGTGCGTTGATTGCCTGTATTGTAAACAGCTACACAGGAATACGTCAGACAAAAGAAACACACTTGTGGGTGGGGGATGTTTTTGGAGCATCAGACAGTCAGAAGCTTTTTAAAATCGCAATACCGACCGCACTTCCAATGATTTTTACAGGACTTCGAGTAGCTCTGGGAACATCCTGGACAGCGTTGGTTGCAGCTGAACTCCTTGCATCCACAAAAGGACTTGGTTATATGATCCAGCAGGCAAGGGCAATTTCCAGACCGGATATCATCATTGTTGGAATGCTGGCTATTGGCGCAGTAGGAGCAATATTTGATGCGTTGCTTCATCTGGTGGAAATTCATGTTGCGAAAGGAATGAATGCAAAATGACAAATGGAAAAAAACTATCTGAAAAATCAATAGGTGCTGTCTGTGCAGTGGTATCCATAGGAGCATTTATCATTTTATGGTACTGGGGGACACAGGCTACACAGCTTGGATTACTCATTCCTGGACCTTTTGATGTATTGAAGGCTGTAGGCACAGGTATTGTGGGAAAAGTTGGACGCCATAGTATTCTGGCACATGCAGGATATAGTCTGTTACGAGTAATGATTGGATTTATAATTGGTTCGTTAGTTGGTGTGGTGCTTGGTCTTTTAATGGGATGGTATCGGATTGCAGAAGCGATTTTTAATCCATTATTCAGAATTATCCGTCCGATCCCTCCGATTGCATGGATCCCGATTTCTATTATTTGGTTTGGACTTGGCGAAGATGCAAAAATCTTTTTGATTTTTCTGGCATCATTTTCTAATACAACGTTGAACTCTATGGCTGGAGCCAGAAGTGTTGATCCGGAAATTGTCAATGCAGCAAGAATGCTTGGCGCAAGTGAACGTAAAATCTTTACTACCATCGTGCTTCCTGCTTCAGTGCCAAATATTTTTGCAGGATTACAAGTTGCTATTTCAAGCAGCTGGGCAACTGTACTAGCTGCCGAGATGGTAAGGTCTTCAGAAGGACTTGGATGGATGATCGTAGCCGGAATGAATAACAATGATATGATACAGATTCTTTCTGGAATCGTGATGATCGGTGTTGTTGGTTATATTCTGGCGATTATAATGCGAAGGGCGGAGGATGTATTATGCCGATGGAACAAGAGCGGAAAATAAATCACAATAATATTGTAGAATGTAAAAATGTGAGCAAAACTTTTATTACTCCGGAGGGCGAACATCCGGTAGTTCAAAATTTAGATTTAGAAGCAAGAGAAAACGAGTTTCTGGTTCTTTTTGGACCTGGACAGTGTGGCAAGACGACAATCATTAATATGATTGCAGGATTTGAAAAAGCAACAGCTGGCAGTATGAAATTTATGGGAAAAGAAATTACCAAGCCAGATTCCTCCAGGGGAGTTGTGTTTCAGTCAACTGCATTATTTCCCTGGATGACCACAATGGGAAATGTAGAATATGGATTGAAAATGGCAGGAGTTCCAAAAGCAGAGAGACAGAAACGTGCACAGAAATATATTGATCTTGTGGGGCTGAGCGGATTTGAAAAGTCTTTCCCGGTACAGTTGTCAGGAGGTATGCGGCAGCGAGTAGGTATTGCCCGTGCTTATTGTAATGAACCAAAGCTAATGCTTATGGATGAGCCATTCGGAGCACTGGATGCACAGACAAGATATCTTATGCAGGAGGAACTGCAGAGAATCTGGGAAGCAGAAAAACGAACGGTTATTTTTGTTACAAATAATATAGAAGAAGCTCTGTACCTGGCAGACAGAATACTGGTGCTTACAAATTGCCCGGCGACTGTTAAAAAAGAATATAAGATTGATCTGCCAAGACCGAGAAATCTGGTTTCACCGGAATTCCTGGCTCTCCGTAAAGAGATCACCAGCATTCTGGACAGCACATTATAGGGAGAGGGTATCCAATGAGTGAAAAAAAGACGAAGGTAAAAGTAAATCATCTGACAAAGAAATTTGGAGACCTGCTTGTGTTAAATGATATGTCTTTTGATGTAGAGGACGGAGATCTTTTGTGTGTAGTTGGTCCTACTGGCTGTGGAAAAACAACATTCCTGAACAGCCTTACAAAGATTTATGACATTACAGATGGAGAAATTCTTCTAAACGGAGAACAGGTAGATCCGAAAAAGCAGAATATTGCATACATCTTTCAGGGAGATTCCACCATGCCATGGCTTACTGTAGAGGAAAATGTACGTTTTGGTCTTGATATCAAGAAAATCCCTGAGGCAAGAAAAAAGGAACAGGTAGACAAGTATCTGGAAATCGTAGGTCTTTCAAAATATAGAAAATATTATCCGAAACAGCTTTCTGCAAGTATGCTTCAGAGAGTAAGTATTGCAAGGGCATTTGCAACAGAACCGGAACTTCTTTTGATGGATGAACCATATGGACAGCTGGACATTGAGCTTCGATTCAAACTGGAAGATGAACTGGTAAAACTGTGGCAGATGACAGGGACGACGGTTTTGTTCATTACCCATAATATTGAAGAGGCGGTTTATTTAGGAAATAAGATTATGGTTCTGACCAACAAACCGACTACAGTAAAGAAAACACTGATAAATGAACTTCCAAGGCCAAGAGATATTGCAGCACCGGAGTTTGTTAAACTTAGAAATGAAGTTACTGAATTAATTAAATGGTGGTAGAGAGGTGAACCTATGAGGGCAATTACTGTTATGTATGATTCTCTGAACAGAAAATACCTTCCGAATTATGGAGATAATCTGTCGATCATGCCGAATTTTCGCCGGCTGGCGAAAAAAACAGTTACATTTGATAATTTTTATGTTGGAAGTCTTCCCTGCATTCCTGCACGAAGAGAACTTCATACAGGAAGATACAATTTTTTACATAGATGTTGGGGACCGTTGGAACCTTTTGATGATTCTATTGCATCCATACTGGGAAAAAATGGAATATATACCCATTGCGTGACAGATCATGCACATTATTGGCAGGAAGGCGGAAGTACTTATCATACCAAATTTGCATCATGTGAGATGATAAGAGGTCAGGAAGGTGATTTCTGGAAGGGAGAAGTAAAAGGTTTTAAAGAAAATATAGATCTTCATCGCCAGGATGAAATAAACAGGAAATATATGCAAGGAGAAAACCACCCTCATGTGAAAACGTGTCAGGCAGGACTTGAATTTCTCGAAAGCAATTATCAGGAAGATAACTGGTATTTACATATTGAATATTTTGATCCACACGAACCATATTTCGTGCCGGATAAGTACAAAAAGATGTATACAGATAAAGAGCAGCCCTTTGATTGGCCTTTCTATGGAGAGGTAAATGAAGGGTCAGAAGAAGTAAGCGAAGCAAGAACCAATTATCGGGCAGTCCTTTCTATGATAGATGAGTATTTTGGTAAAATTTTGGATTTTATGGATGAACATGACATGTGGAAAGATACCATGTTGATCGTAAATACAGATCATGGATATATGCTTGGGGAACATGGCTTTTTTGGAAAAAATTATATGCCTAATTATGACCAGATTGTCCATACACCATTTTTTATCTGGAATCCAGCCATTGGCTGTGCTGGAGAAAGACGTTCACAGCTTTGTCAGACAATTGACATTGCACCAACGATCCTTGACTACTTTGGAATCGCACCAACACCTGATATGAAAGGTAAGTCACTTTTCCCCGTTTTAAAAGACGAAAAATCAATTCATGATTATATTTTGTTTGGCTATTTCGGAAAGCATGTCAATATTACAGACGGAAGATATGTATATATGCGTGCAGGACGCAAAGAGAATAACAGTCTAAATAATTATACAATTGTGCCATTGCATATGTTTGAACCATTTTCTGTAGAGGAACTGCAGAATACGGATGTTGAAATGGTGAAAGATTTTGGATTTACAAAGGGAATACCGGTTATGAAGATTCCTGCATCTGGTGCAACGTCTCCCAATAATTCGTGTTATCAGTATGAAGAACACATGAAATACGGTGACCTGTTGTTTGACTTGAAGAATGACCCAGATCAGAATACATCTATTATGGATACAGTAGTAGAAGAAAAAATGATACAGGCTATGAAGGGGCTTTTGGAAGAAAATGAAGCACCACAGGAATTGTATGATCGTATAGGGCTGAATATGAATTAGAACAAGGATTTTTTAATAACTTACTATTTTATGAACTGGGAGGATGATACTATGGCTCAGGAGAAACCATTGAATATTGTCTGGTTTTGTACAGATCAGCAAAGATGGGATACGATTGGGTGTCTGGGAAATCCATACATTAAGACACCGAATATTGATAAATTTGTCAGTGAAGGTGTTACATTCACAAGGGCATATACCCAGGCACCGGTGTGTACACCAAGCCGTTCATGCTTTCTGACAGGACGTTATCCGAGAACAACAAAAGCTTTTTACAATGGAAATGATAATTATTCAAAGGACGAAAAGCTAGTTACAAAGCTTCTGGCAGATGAAGGGTATGTTTGTGGTTTATCAGGAAAATTGCATCTCACATCCGCACAAGGCAGGATGGAAAACAGAACAGACGATGGATATACATATGTGCAGTGGAGTGAGCATCCAAATGATGACTGGCTGCATGGGGAAAATTGTTACCAGAACTGGCTGAAGGAGAAAGGCCTGAAATGGGCAGATATTTATGGTGGTAAATATACAAGCATGGCAACATGGCCGCCAACTCCAAATCCAAATTTCACCGGGAAGACAGTAGGAGTTCCGGCTGAATATCATCAGACAACCTGGTGTGTGGAAAAAGCAATTGAATTTATTGAAGAGAACAGAGGCAAGGACGGACCCTGGCTGATAAGCCTGAATCCGTATGATCCACATCCACCGCTGGACCCGCCACAGGAATACAAAGATAAATTGAAAGTAGAAGACATGCCGCTGCCACTTTGGAAAGAGGGAGAATTGGAAAATAAACCACCTCATCAGCAAAGAGATTTTTACATTGGCGGTCAAGAGGGGCAGGCAGAGCCGTTTCCGGAGCTGACAGATTATGAAAAGAGAGAACATTTCCGTGACTACTATGCAGAAATAGAACTTGTAGACGATCAATTTGGCCGATTAATGGATTATCTGGACAAGAGCGGAGAAAGAGAAAATACAGTAGTGATCTATATGAGTGATCATGGTGAGATGAATGGCGATCATGGTTTATATTGGAAGGGCGCATATTTTTATGAAGCACTTACACATGTGCCCCTGATTATATCCTGTCCGTCACGGATCCTTCAGAATGTAAAATCGAATGCGCTTGTGGAACTGGTAGATCTGGCACCCACATTGCTGGAACTTGCCGGTTATGAAGTGCCATATTTCATGCAGGGCAAGAGCCTGGTACCTATTTTAACTGGAACTGCGGACAAAGATTATCATAAGGATTCTGTTTATTCTGAATTCTATCACTGTCTGAAGGGGACACATGAAGATATTTATGCTACAATGTATTTTGATGGAAGGTACAAGATAGTGAATTACCATGGGAAGGAATTCGGGGAATTGTACGATCTGGAGAACGATCCATGTGAATTTGATAATCTCTGGAATAAAGAATCCTATCAGATATTGAAGCATGAACTGATCAAAAAGAATTTTGACAGTGCAATTATGAAAAATATGGATTTTTCCATGCATTTGATAAACGAATATTAAAAGGAAAAGGAATAGACAAATGCCACCAGTCAGCATTTTGATGAAACCAGCATCCGGAAACTGCAATATGTTATGTGAATACTGTTTTTACTGTGATGAACAAAAAAACAGAACGCAGAAATCCTATGGGATGATGGAGGAAAAGACGGCCCGGAATATTATTCGCAAAGCACTTGCCTATGCAGAAGGCGGTTGTGCGATTGCGTTTCAGGGCGGAGAGCCAACACTAAGAGGAATTGATTTCTACTATAAAGTAGCAGAATATGTGGAAAAATATAATAAAAAGAAGATTCCCGTAACATATGCATTTCAAACAAATGGGACAAATATTAACGAAGAATGGTGTAAACTCTTTAAAAACTGTGGATTTCTTGTTGGAATTTCATTGGATGGGATATGGAAGACCCATAATTGCTACCGCCATGCCCAAAATGGAAAAGAAACCTTTGACCGGATTCTTGAAACATGCAAAATGTTGAAACAGTATGACGTGCCTTTTAATATTCTTACCGTTGTACATGACCAGACAGCACAATATTTGAATGAAATATATAGCTTTTATAGCAAAAAAGGATTTGAATATCAACAGTATATACCATGCATTGATCCATTACAGCAGGAAAAAGGTAAAATGCATTATTCGCTGGATCCAGTAGAATATGGAAAGTTTTTGATCCGTTTATTTGAAAAATGGAATGAAGATATTCGTACAGGCAGATCGATTTATATCAGGCAGTTTGACAATTATATAGGTATTCTTAAGGGATATGAACCGGAGGCCTGTGATCAGAGAGGCTGCTGTGGGATTCAGTACGTGATCGAAGCAGATGGAAGTGTATATCCATGTGATTTTTATATGATGGATGAGTACTGTCTTGGAAATGCCAATACGGATACTTTTGGAGAGATGGATGAAAACAGGAAAAATATCCGTTTTCAGGAAGAATCTCTGAAAATCTCTGAGACATGTAAAAATTGCAGATACCTGAAGTTATGCAGGGGCGGTTGCCAGAGAAACAGAAACAAACTGCCAGATGGTACCTGGAAAAATTATTTCTGTGAAGGATATCGTTTATTTTTTGATACTTGTTATGATAAAATGGTTGAAATTGCACAGGATTTTTGACGGATACCTGATTACCAACGGAAGCTTTTCAGTGCTTAATAAAATTTCTGCTTGCAGGGACAACTGCTACACAGTTTAAACAGCTGCGCATCACATTCTGATTACTTTGGTGAGGGGTGAGAGGAGTGAGATGCGCAATTTTTATAAAATAAACAGAACCAATATTTACTAAAGTGCTTATATGTGGCACAATATGATTTGCAGGAAAAATGCTGAAAGCATTTATGAATTAACGTTTATATCAGGCCAAAGGAGTGGATTATGGAAGAAAAATCGAAAGATAAAGGTTATATATTGCGAAAACTGTTTTTCGCCTGTTTATATTTAAGCACATTTACATTTGGCGGTGGTTATGTGATTGTGACTTTATTAAAAGAGAAATTTGTGGATCATTACCACTGGATCGATGAAGAGGAAATGCTGGATCTGGTAGCCATCGCACAGTCTTCGCCAGGAGCCATTGCGGTGAATGGGGCAATCGTAGTAGGGTACAAGCTTGCAGGCATACCAGGAGTGCTAGTCTCAACTCTGGGAGCCATTATACCACCAATGGTGATTTTATCCTTAATTTCGGTATTTTATAATGCGTTTTGCTCTAATTATTATATTGCTGCATTATTAAAAGGAATGACTGCAGGTGTTGGTGCAGTGATCATGTCAGTTGTGTATGACATGGGGAAGAATGTTGTAAAATCAAAGGACTGGATAAATATCTTGATCATGGCTGTCAGCTTTTGTTGCAGTTGCTTCCTTAACATTAATATTATTTTCATTATATTGGCAACGATCGTATTTGGAATTGTCCGCACGGTAATAAAGGAGAGGAAAGAAAAATGATCTATCTTCAGCTTTTTTTAAGTTTTCTTCAGGTTGGAGCGTTAAGCTTTGGTGGTGGATACGCGGCAATGCCGCTGATACAGGAACAGGTGGTGAATTTGCATGGATGGTTATCTATGAATGCCTTTACCGATTTGGTAACAATTGCAGAAATGACACCTGGCCCGATTGCAGTAAACGCAGCTACCTTTGTAGGTATGCAGATTATCGGACCACTAGGGGCCGTGGTTGCAACATTTGGCTGCATTCTTCCATCCTGCGTGATAGTGACTTTATTGGCACATCTTTATACTAAATATCAAAATGTATCTGTGTTTCAGGGAACATTAGCTTCTCTTCGCCCTGCAGTTGTAGCTATGATTGCGAAAGCGGGAGTGACCATCCTGATTTCTTCTTTTTTTGTCAACGGAACGATACAGCTTATACGACAAAATATATGTATACGGATGATAGTGTTTTTCGGGATCGCATTGGTGCTGTTACGGAAGTTTAAGGTAAATCCTATATTAGTCATGGTGCTGTGTGGAGTGGCAAATGTGGCTTTTTCTATGATTGCAGGTGTGTGAACAGGCTGTATTAAACAAAAGGAAGGATATGAGGAAGGAAGTGTATGATATGAAGGTTCTGGAAATTATTATGCCTGTGCTGGTTATGATCCTGCTTGGCATCTGGTGCAGAAAGAAGAATGTATTAACACAAAGCGGTATTGACAATATAAAAAGCCTGGTTACAAATATTATGTTGCCTGTGGCTATTTTCCATGCGCTGGCAACAGCAGAATATACAGGGAAAATCGGTATACTGGTAGGAATCATGTTTGTGATGCTGCTGATTTCTTTTTCGGTTGGATTTTTACTAAAGCCATTATTGGAAGCACCATATAAAAAATATCTGCCCTACATGGTCTGTGTATACGAAGGGGGAATGATGGCCTATCCATTATATACCAGTTTGTGCGGCAGTGAACATCTTTCCCAGATTGCTGTATTGGATATTGCAGGACTGCTGTTTGGCTTCAGTGTATATATGGGAATGCTGGGACAGACTGAAAATGGAGGAAAGATTAGTGCAAAGGCACTGTTTTTCAGTGCAGTAAAAACTCCTGCATTTGTAGCCAGTGTTTTGGGAATTGTAGCCGGATTAACCGGGATCATTTCACGGCTTGTTGAAAGCTCTTTTGGAGGTGTTTATCTTAGCGTTGAAAATATTCTTACCACTTCTGTAACTTCTATGATCCTTCTTGTGGTAGGGTACAGTATGGAGTTGACCCGAGAACTGATCAGCCCATGTATAAAAACGATCATACTTCGTATTTGCGTCCAGGCGGTGATGATGGCTGGGGTTCTACTTGCTGTCCATTTTCTTGTAGGCAGTTCACAGCTTATGGATCTTGCAATCATTCTGTATATGTCTGCACCGGCTACTTTCAGTATGCAGACATTCCTGAAGAAAAAAGAAAGCAGTGCATATGTATCTACTACAAATTCTTTGTACTGTATTGTGTCAATTCTGGTATATATGGTGCTGGCGTTGATAATTTATTAGAGAGATATGTTAAATGACAGATTAGGTTAACTTGAATCGTGTGTTACGCTCTCGTTATTTTGGGAGTGATGAATTAGAATTTGAATGAAAAATTATATTTTGGATAATTTAGGACTATATTGTACCAAACTGAATTGTATCATTCCAGTTCCGTAAACAGTAATAAAAAGAGGAATGCCTTTTGGATAGATTTCACAAAGCAAATGTCATTAGTTCAGAGATTTATATAAAATATTGTGCGAAATGACGAAAATGATTTGTAATTACACAATAAAATAAAAAAATGCACAATATTCTTGACAAAACAAAAAGGAAAGAATATAATGTGAACAAGATATGGTAGCGGTACCAATAAAAGAGAAGGAGAGAAGGAGAGAAGGTGATAAGTTGAATATTAGTGACATTGCTGTGAAAGCAGGTGTGTCTGTCAGTACTGTTTCACGAGTGATTAATAATAGTCCTAATGTTAATGTTGATACAAGAAGTAGAATTCTTCAAATTATGGAAGAAACAGGATATGTTCCTAGCAGTATAGCAAGAAATATGATGTCTAAATCTAATCGTTCGATTGGCCTTTTTATAACTGATATTTTAAATCCGTTTTTTAACGAAATTATTAAAGGAGTTGAAAATGTAGTAAATGCTGAAGGCTATTCACTTTTGATATATGCAATTGGAAATTCTGTGCAAAAAGAAGAAGAAAGTCTTGAAAAACTAATTCGTGATAGGGCATGTGGATTGATTGTAACTAGTTGCCGCATGCATAGCGAAAAACTTCTGAAACGTGCAAAAAAATACTTTGATATAGTTTCAATTCAATCAAATTTGGATAATGTTGATAAGATTGGTGTTACCGATGAAAAAGGAACAAGTGATATGATTCGTTATTTGATCGGATTAGGACATTCTCAAATTGCTGTGATAGGATATAATGAAACACTTCCTACTTCTGATGCAAGATTTTTAGGATTTGAAAAGGCGATGGTTAATGCAAAATTACCGATAGGTGATAATCAAATAATAAGAGTTGAGCCAGGAGAAGGAAATTGTTATAAAGTAATGTTAGAATTATTGCGAAGACGGAACCGTCCGACCGCTGTTCATTGCTTAAATGAATATATTGCATCAGAAGTATACATGGCCATTAAGGATGTCGGATTATCTATTCCTCAGGATATTTCGCTAACAGGATTCGATGATTTATTTGTTTCAAAATTAATGGAACCCAGGTTAACTACAGTTTCACAGCCTATTCGCCGTATGGGAGAAGTGGCAGCAAAGCGTATAATAAGAAGACATCAATATCCAGATGAGGAAATTCAAAATATCATATTTCCGACAGAATTGATTATTCGAGATTCAGCTACAATTCCTTGCGTTATGAAGTAGTTGATACTACACATGATATAGCGTAGGTTATTTATACCCAAAATTGGTACCGCTACCATTGAGACGATTTATAATAAGTAAGTAGGAGGATAAGCTTATGAATGCTTGGCAACAAAATAGCCCCTTAGGAGGGTTACCGTTTGTGAAAAATGCTCGATCCAGAAGAGAATCAAGTTATGATCGAACTGGAGGAAACAGAGATTTTGTAGTAGTGCCGCCTAAAGAAACAAAAGTGATAGCAGATATTCGAGGGGCAGGAATAATCAAACATATTTGGATTACGACACGCTGTTATGAACCTCAATATCTTCGGAAAATTATTATAGAAATGTATTGGGACGATGAAAAAAATCCTAGTGTAAGAGCACCTTTAGGTGATTTTTTTGGAATAGGTGCATTTTACGGGGCTCAGCGGCCGCCATTCTGTTTTAGAACGGCCGCTTTACGA
>NZ_JAAITU010000040.1 GCF_013304385.1 Blautia glucerasea | reverse complement strand
TCTGCAATCCTGCCGGAGGCTATATCAGCTGGGGGATTGACTCCCAGCTGATATAAAAACCACATAGGCGCATAGCACTGAAATTCATATTAATTAATGCAACAAAAAGCACAGTAGTTAAAGTCCATGTTTTCGGACAATAACTTCTGTGCTTTTTAAATTAAGGGCTTTCACCCTCAAAACCTTATTAATATTGATTCATATACCTGATCGTACATCAGATGTTCAGAAGATCGCTTAATTCCTTCAGTGCACCCTCTGTCTCATGTGCAAGAACCTTTTTAGCCAGAACCTTTCCAAGCTGTACGCCTTCCTGGTCAAAGCTGTTTAAGTTCCATACAAAGCCCTGGAACATAACCTTGTTCTCAAAGTGAGCAAGAAGAGCCCCCATTGCCTCAGGTGTAAGCTGCTCTCCAATGATAATGCTGGAAGGACGGCCGCCCTTGAAGTTCTTATTCTGGTTCTCATCTTCTTTGCCGCAGGCAAAAGCAACGATCTGTGCAGCAACGTTTGCACAAAGCTTCTGCTGGCTGGTGCTTCCCTGGATTACAACATCTGTACCCATCTGGTTGTTCTTAAAGCCAATGAACTGCAGCGGGATAATGTCAGTTCCCTGATGAAGCAGCTGATAGAAGGAATGCTGGCCGTTTGTACCAGGCTCACCGAAAATAACCGGTCCTGTCACATAATCTACAGGCTCGCCAAATCTGTTGACAGACTTTCCATTTGACTCCATATCCAGCTGCTGAAGGTGTGCCGGGAAACGGCTCAATCCCTGTGAATATGGTAATACAGCTGTGCTTGGATAACCAAGTACATTTCTCTCATATACACCGATCAGTGCATCCAGCATTGCCGGGTTCTGGAAAATATCCTCATTCTTTGCAAGGACATCCTCTTCTCCTGCGCCTTTCAGGAACTGTGCAAATACATCCGGACCAAAGGCCAGGGATAATACTGCACCGCCTACTGCAGATGTGGAAGAGTAACGTCCACCGATATAGTCATCCATAAAGAATGCTGCCAGATAATCATCACTCTTTGCAAGAGGTGAAGTCTCACTTGTAACTGCGATCATATGCTTGGAAGCATCCAGTCCTGCATTCTTCAGGGCATCTTTTACAAAAGATTCATTGGTAAGTGTCTCAAGGGTTGTTCCTGATTTGGAAACCAGGATAAAGATAGAATGAGCAACATCAATAGATGCCAGAACTGCTGCTGCATCATCCGGATCTACATTGCTGATGAACTTCGCTTCCATCTTGAATTTATTATTTCTCTTTGCCCAGTTCTCAAGAGCAAGATACATGGCTCTCGGTCCAAGGTCACTTCCGCCGATACCGATCTGAACAACTGTAGTGAATTTCTCACCTGCTGCGTTTGTGATCTCACCTGCATGAACTTTATTGGCAAAATCTGCGATCTTCTCCTGCTGCTCTACATAGAAAGCACGTTTATCAACACCATCAGCCTCTACTTTGTCTCCAAGCTGGCCACGTGTCATATGATGAAGAACAAGACGTTTCTCTCCTGTATTAATCACCTCTCCATTGTAAAGAGCCTGAAACTTCTCTGTAAGCTGTGCTTCTTCTGCCAGCTTCTTCAATGCTTCCAGCACCTGGTCATCCACTGCTTTTGCAGCATAATGATAAGTCAGTCCTGCAGCCATGGGAACGCTGTATTTCTTCACACGCTCTGCGCCGCCCTCACCCTTCATCACATCTGCAACATCAACCTTCGCAGTCTGTGAAAGCTCTTTAAACGAATCAAGTGTATCCAGGTTTTTCCAGGTAATCATGATTGATTCCTCCTTAATCGTAATCTGTTCTTGTATTTTCTCTTTATTCAAAGCCATTATAATATTAAGGATGCTTAAATTCAACCCCGTTCTTTCCGGAATTATTCTTTTCAAAAAAGTGAAACATCCTTACATCAGCTTCAGGCCAGCAATCCTCCAAGTGTATGCCCGATCATTCCCTCTGCAGGAGAAAGGCCGAAATTATCCAGAATGGTAGCGCCTGACACTGCAAAGGTATCCTGAACCGGCAGCTGCCCGCCTTTCAAGCCAGGTGAATAAATCAGCAGCGGAGTCTGCTCTCTGGTATGGTCTGTGCCTGTATAGGTCGGATCATTTCCGTGATCTGCAGTGATCATCAGAAGGTCGTCTTCCCGGATCAAAGGCAGCAGCTGTGTCAGCTTTTCATCGAACTTCTCCAGTTCCCTGCCATACCCTTCCGGGTTCCTTCTGTGTCCCCACAAAGCATCAAAATCCACAAGATTTACAAATGTCAGACCATGAAAATCCCTTTTTGCAATCTCTATAGTCTGTTCCATTCCCTGCACACTGCTGTCAGAATGGTATTTTTCAGTAATGCCCTGATTGTTGAAAATATCTGCGATTTTGCCTACACTGATCACATCATATCCTGCATCCTTTAATATATCCAATGCTGTCTTCCCAAAGGGACTTACTGCATAATCGTGACGGTTTGGTGTCCGCTTAAACTCTCCCTTTTTGCGTCCCACGTAAGGTCTTGCGATCACACGGCCTACCTTCCATTCATCCTTCATGGTGATCTCACGGGCGATCTCACAGCATCTGTATAATTCATCCAGACCAAAGGTCTCTTCATGCCCTGCGATCTGCAGCACGGAATCTGCAGAAGTATAAACGATCATATCTCCTGTACGGATCTGATGCTCTCCCAGGTCATCCAGGATCTTAGTGCCGCTCTCTGAACGGTTTCCTACAATCTTATGACCGGTTCTTTCTTCTAATTCATGGATCAGTTCCGGTGGAAAACCATGCTCTGTAAATGTTTTAAATGGTGTGGTGATATGAAGCCCCATCATCTCCCAGTGACCGGTCATGGTATCCTTCCCCAGGCTGGCTTCATTTAAGCGGGCATAATATCCTAAAGGATGATCAGAAGGTGCCACATGTGAAAGTGTGCACAAATTCCCAAGCCCCAGCTTTTCCATAGCCGGAAGCTTCAGTTCTTTTACTGTACGGTCAATGTGTCCAAGAGTATCTGCTCCTGCGTCTCCATATTCGGCAGCATCCTTCATGGCTCCGATTCCAAGAGAATCAATTACGATCAGAAAAATACGTTTAAATTTTCTCATACGGCTACCTCTTTCTTTTACTCAGCCTATTCTTTTACTCAGTCTTTCTTTTACTCAGTCTTTCTTTTACTCAGTTTTTCACAGGCTATTTTACACCATCTTTCACTTTCCGTCCACAACTCTCCCCAGACGGTTGTATATGGTATAAGCATCTTCAATGTGGGGAATAGGATCGTTGTCGCTATATGCTCCTGCTGTCACCAGAATGTACTCTCTGTCTTTAATCCTGGCAAAGCTTGCAAGGCAGTGGCCAGCCACATCCGTATACCCAGTCTTCCCGCCCAGTATCTCTCCTCCGGTTACAGACGGATCAGGCATATTCTTAAGCATACTGCTGTAATAGGTGATCCCGTCCGGGTGAAGGTTGGTTCCCTGGGAAGTATGTCTGACTGCCTGGGCAATCTTGCGAAATACCGGATTATGCACTGCATAACGCATAAGAACTGCAATGTCCCGGGCTGTACTGTAATGCTCAGGATCATGGAGGCCTGTACAGTCACAAAAATGGGTTCCATCCATCCCAAGCTTTTTTGCTTTCTCATTCATTTTTTCCACAAATTTTGCTTCGGAACCGGAAATATCCTGTGCCAGTGCCAGACAGCACTCTGCTCCGGATGGCAGCATAACACCATACAACAGATCCAGAGCTGTTACCTTCTCACCAAGCTGAAAGCCTGCCTGAGTGGCATCATGCTTGTACAACTGATCAATGTCATCCCCTGAAAGGGTTATCTGCTTCTGCAATCCTGGTAGTGCCTCTATAGCTACAATCGCTGTCATAACCTTTGTCATGGAGGCCGGGTACATCCGTTCCTCTCCTGATACCTGACTGATCACCTTACCGCTTCTTTCATCCATAAGAACTGCACAGGTACTCCAGATCCCGGACAAATCTAGGTCAGCAATCACAGGAGAAGAAAATTTCCCTGCTATGTCTGCTACAAAAGAACTAACACCTCTATTCCATCCCAGGGCACATCCAAAGGCTGTCAATGCCAGAATCTGCACCAACAGACAAATCAGCAGCCGTTTTCTATAATTTCTCCGTCTGCGTTTTCTTCGCCCTGCTGCCATCCTTTCTCCTCCTTAATACAGGAAAGCCTCCCCGGTGCCCATACTGGCTCCGGCGGAGGCTTTATCTTACTGTCTTAATCTATTAAGCTAATTTCATTGGGTTGATCTTCACACCAGGTCCCATTGTAGGAGCGATTGTAACGCTTCTTAAATACTGACCTTTCAGTGTGCTTGGTCTTGCCTTTAAAATAGCTCCAATCAGCGTCTGGAAGTTGTCGCTTAACTGCTCCTCGGTAAAGGAAGCTTTACCAACCGGAACATGGATGATATTTGTTTTGTCAAGACGGTATTCGATCTTACCGGCTTTGATATCATGAACCGCTTTTGTAACATCCATGGTTACAGTACCAGCTTTCGGGTTTGGCATTAAACCTTTCGGTCCAAGTACACGACCCAGACGTCCTACAACGCCCATCATGTCAGGTGTTGCAACAACAACGTCGAAATCCAGCCATCCTTCGTTCTGGATCTTCGGAATAAGCTCCTCAGCTCCTACGAACTCAGCGCCTGCTGCCTTTGCTTCCTCAGCTTTAGCGTCTCTTGCGAATACAAGAACACGAACCTTTTTACCTGTTCCGTGCGGCAGAACAACTGCACCACGGATCTGCTGATCTGCATGACGTCCATCGCAGCCTGTACGGATATGAACTTCGATGGTCTCGTCAAACTTTGCAACTGCAGCTTTTTTCACTAAGCTGATTGCTTCTGCGGTATCATATAATGTTGAGCGGTCAACTGCTTTCGCAGCTTCCACATATTTCTTTCCTCGTTTCATTTCTATAACCTCCTGTGGTATTTGCGGGGAAAAGCCCTCCCACTATCTACTTATAATCAATCAACTACTTCGATTCCCATACTTCTTGCAGTACCAGCAATCATGCTCATAGCTGCTTCGATGGATGCTGCATTCAGGTCTTTCATCTTCAGCTCTGCAATCTCCTGAACCTGAGCCTTTGTAACCTTTGCAACTTTTGTTTTGTTCGGTACGCCGGAACCAGATTTGATGTTTGCAGCTTTCTTAAGAAGAACTGCAGCCGGCGGAGTTTTGGTTATGAAGCTGAAACTTCTGTCTGCGTAAACAGTGATAACAACCGGAATGATCATATCACCCTGATCAGCTGTTCTTGCGTTAAACTCTTTTGTAAACTGAACGATATTTACACCGTGCTGTCCAAGAGCTGGACCTACAGGTGGTGCTGGAGTTGCTTTACCAGCGGGAATCTGTAATTTTATATAGCCTGTTACTTTTTTTGCCATTTTCGGCACCTCCTATGTGGTATTGGCGGGGGTATATCCCTCCCACGATATCGTGTTACCTGATTAATAATTTACATTTTCTTGATCTCTGCGAAACTGATCTCTACCGGTGTTTCGCGGCCGAACAGTTCAACATTGATAGTCACAACCTGTTTTGGCAGATTAATAGCTGATACAACACCTGTGGTATCTTTCCAGGCTCCGCCTGTTACCACAACCATGTCTCCTTCTTCAAAATCCACCTGAACGCTCTCCTCATGGATGCCAAGGGGCTGCATTTCTGCTTCTGTCAGAGGCACCGGCTTGGATCCCGGCCCTACAAATCCCGTAACTCCCCTGGTGTTGCGGACAACATACCAGGTATCATCATTCATGATCATGTTGAGGAGCACATAACCTGGAAACATTTTTTTCTGGACAGATTTGGCAACGCCATTCTTCATCTCCACTACATCCTGCAGCGGAACACGAACCTCCAGGATCTGGTCTTCCAGATGTCTGTTCTCAATTGTTTTTTCAATGTTGGCCTTTACCTTGTTCTCATACCCTGAATAGGTATGAACCACATACCATTTTGCTTCTGACATACAATCCACCTTTGTCCTTATTTAATTAAAAGATTTATGCATTCCAGAATACCTGCATCCATCACGCTGATGATCACGCCCAGCAGAATTGTCACGATCAGAACGACGATTGTCTGTTTAATAAGAGTAGGACGGTCTGTCCAAATGATCTTTTTGAACTCGGCCTGAACTCCCTGAAAGAAACCCTTCTTCTGGCTTTTATCAGCAGATTTTTCTTTTCCTTGCATAGCCTAACCTCACAATCTCGTGACTACTTTGTTTCCTTGTGCATTGTGTGTCTCTGGCAGAATTTACAATATTTCTTGGTTTCCATTCTCTCAGGATGGTTTTTCTTTTCCTTAGTCATATTGTAGTTCCGCTGCTTGCACTCCGTACATGCTAATGTAATCCTAACGCGCACAACTTCCACCTCCAGTGTTTTCATTTGCACGGTCTTCTTTTGCCTTCAAAAAGCATATCCGTCACCAATTTCGGGCATAAAAAAAAGACCTAACTTCCATGTCGCTTGTCAAGTGTACCACAAAACATACCTGTCCGTCAAGTCTTTTCCTGTAATTTCAGATTAGCTTTTCTATAGTTTTTCTATAGTCTTTTTCTATAAATCCTTTTCTATAAATTTGTACTGCCCTTTAAAATATGTTTTCCGGAATCAATTCCAGTAATTCTCAATTTCTTTTTTCAGGGTTTCCATGCCTTTACATCCAAGAATGTACAGATAAATTTCAAAAATCTCTTCATCCGGCACAAAGATCTCCTGAGTCTTCAGACTCCGCAGCGTAGCCTGGTGATAAGGGGCAAGAAAGCTTTCCAATCGTGGGAAATCCTTATTCTTGTACAGATTTACGATCACATCCTTATGGGTTGTGTAATATTTTTCCAGGCGGATCTTCTCTGCACAGAACTGTACATACTCCCAGCACCAGGTGGCATAATCGGTTTTAGGATTCTTCATATCTTCCATAGTCTGCCAGTTTTCACCGGTAAGGGGCGTCCTGTCACCGATATGTGAAATGCTTCCATCAGCCACACAACTTCTCACCAGTTTTTTCAAGTCTTCCACAGTACCATACCTGGATAACCAGGCATCCAGAAACTCTTCTCCTTTTCCGGATGCAGCATATTCTGCTGCCTTGTGGCTTCCCATATATAGATCCTGCAGGATCAGGGAGGAAAGCTCCTTTCTTGCATAAGATTTCCCTGCATATTCCATAGCCTTTCGATAGTTCTCAAAGGCCTGTTCCGTCTGACCCTGCTTCTTTCTTGCATCGCCTGCAAGCTTATACACCTGAGCCAGCTTATCTTTGTGGATCTGATAATCCTTAACCTTTTCTGCGATCCATTCCAGTTCCCCGGGTTCTTCCGTGTACAGGATCTCTGTGCGAAGCTTTGCCAGTTCCCCAGGGTATCCAAGCCGTTCCCATGCCTTTGTCAGTGCCGGGCCATACAGTTCCCGGTTCTTTTTTCTTCTGCCATTCTCCCGCACCTGTACAAAAGCAGTCATCTCATCGGTAAGAAGCTCCATTTCTTTTACTGTCCTGGCAGTGCTGACCCGTGTCAGATATACCAGGCTTTTCATCCGTTCCGAACGTGGCAGAAGCCGGAACCAGAGCTCTGCCAGATTCCGTGCTGCTTCTTTTTCCCTGTTGGCAAGAAGTGCCTGGCAGGTATCTCCGGCCTGTTGTTCATATAGTGCAAGAAACAGATCCAGTTCCTTATGCACGATCATATTTGAAGTTTTCTCCCTTGCCTGTGCAAATACAACAAGAGCATCTGCACATCTTCCCCGCATCCACAGAAGCTCTCCTCTGTATTTCAGGAAATAACCATCCTCTGGAAATTTACGCAAGGCCTCTTCGATAAAACGTTCTGCCTCTGTGCCATCCTGAGTTTCTCTGGCCTCTTCCATATAAAATCTGCCAAGAAATCTGGTGATCTGAAGATGATCCGGATATTTCTCATGAAGGGAAAGAGCTGTCTCTTTTGCAGAAGGTTTCTTGCCGCCGGCATAGTCTGCAATAGCATGCCTGAATCGTTCCAGATCCTTTTCCTGCTCTATTCCTGTCACATTTCTGAAAAATCCCTCTGATTCTTCTTGCCCACTGTCCTTAGTTCCGGAAAGAATGCGAAGCTTGCTATGCATAATCGCCCGTTGTAATCTGCCCTTTCGGATCCCCGGCAGATAGTCTTCCCTTAACTCCTGATAGCTGATTCCTTCAACTGTTGCAGATCTTTGCGCATCCTCTTCTGCCGGAAATTGAAAATCCGTCCATTCGTCCCCGTAAACCTGCGTCAGATATTCACTGGCCTTCCCTGGGATCATTGCCTGCACTCCCTGGAAATCACAGGTTCTCCCAGGAAATAATATCTCTTTTTCCATAAAAAGAAAGCGTTCTCCCACATGTACTGCAAATTTGCTGCAGTCTTCCTCTCGAAAGGCCTGCATACGCTTTTCCAGTTTTCCAAGGACATGCCTTTTCCCTGTAAGTCTGCCAGAAAGATAATATCTGTAATATCTGGATGGTGAAATCCCCCAGGACGTTCCATGTACCTCCTGTGAATCTGTAAGATCCAGGTAAAGCCCCAGATCCCTCCTGTATTTCTCAAAGGCTTCCTCAGACACCGGATCCAGTATCCTGATATGGATCCGCTCCCCTGCAGGTCCTGACCCCAGAATCTGCTGTTTTTCCAGGGCACAGCCAAAATCCTCACCATATCCTGCCATGGGCTCAGGGTAAAGTATCCTGTCCTTAGGCAGTTCTTTCCCGGCTATCTCCCCAAGCCGGTTCCAGTCTGCCCTTGGCATGTAAACCTTTATTTCTGTCTCTCCACCGGCAAATCCGGCTCTTCCTACTGCAGCAAGTGTTGACTCTTCTGCCAGTACATACCGAAGCTCATTCTCTTGACATATGTGATCCAGCTCCTGAAAAAGCTTTAACAGATGCTCTTGTTTCTCTGTCATTTTTATCATTCCCCTTATGTAAAAGTCCCGTAACTGTAAAAGCAATGAACAGTTGCAATGTCTCTAAAATAATAACATACTTTTACAAATTATAGAATAATATTTTACATTTTTCTTTCTGCCAGTGGTTTGCTTTGCAGTTTCACCGGCATATGATATAATGACATCATGAAATTGATTCAGTGAGGACAGATTATGAAAAGAGTAATTACATATGGGACCTTCGACCTGCTGCATTACGGCCACATCAATTTGCTGCGACGGGCCAAGCAATACGGCGATTACCTGATTGTGGGACTTTCCACAGATGAGTTCAACTGGAATGAAAAGCAAAAGAAATGCTATTTTTCATATGAAAAAAGAAAGCAACTTCTGGAAGCTATCCGTTATGTAGACCTTGTGATCCCGGAAGAGAACTGGGAGCAGAAGATATCTGATGTTAAGGAATATCATATCGATACTTTTGTAATGGGAGATGACTGGAAAGGAAAATTTGATTTTCTGAAAGATTACTGTGATGTAGTCTATCTGCCTCGCACCCCCGAGATTTCCACCACTCAGATCAAAAAAGACCTGACAGAGAAAAAGACACCAAAATAACCGGACAGAGCCATCCGTAGTGATGACTGCTGTCCGGTCAACAATACATATTTGGTAACTGTTTTTACCCACAGTTACCTTATTTTTTTCTGTATTTCCATAGGCCGTGCAAAGCATAAGAAATAAAAAAGCAGGTGCTTCTCACAGGTCCATACCCAACATAACGGTACACATGGTAAGTCATTCTGGCGGATTTCAGCTTATTTCTGGATTTTCCTCCTTCAGAGAGGCGATATTTCAGGTAGGGCCTGTCGATTCCTACTGCAGGTCCATATTTCTTCAGAATTTTCAGCCAGGTAATATAGTCCTCATGGCTGTCATCATGCTCCATGGGAAATTCCAAAGCAGCCTCTCTCTTTACCACAACAGACGAACAGTTAATACTGTTATGACTTAACAAATCCCGATAAGTGACAGTTTCTTTTACCGGAATGTATCGACCGGTATCTGCACCGGAAGAGTCCATCAAAGTGCGTCCGGTAGAACATAACACCCGGCCTGTACTCTTCAGCTGCTTTAGCTGTGCCGAAAGCTTACCTTCTTCCCACCAGTCATCTGCATCGAGAAAAGCGATGTATCTGCCTCTGGCTTCTCTTACACCACGATTTCTGGAACCTGCCGCTCCTAAATTGGATGAATTACGAAAATACCGAAAATTCTCCCTGCCTTCATATTCTTTCAGGATCCCGGCTGTACCGTCCCATGATCCGTCATCGATTACCAACAATTCCAGGGATACATCCTGAATGAAGACAGACTCTATAGCCTGACGGATGTATTTCTCTCCATTGTATACAGGCATGACCACAGATACTTCAGGCATTCTCATTCTTTTCCCCTCTCATCTGCAGAATCCTTAAGGGCATTCTTCTGCTTGTCATCCACACCTTCGGATACTTCCTTCTGAAAAAAGATCTTCACAGTCATGAATAAAAGCTTAATATCCAGTACAAAAGAATAATTCTCAATATAAAACAGATCCAGCTTCAGCTTATCGTAGGGGGTTGTATTGTACTTCCCGTAAACCTGGGCATAACCGGTAAGTCCTGCCTTAACTTTCAGGCGGTAATAAAACTCCGGTATCTCCTTTTCATATTCCTGCATGATCTCTGTACGCTCCGGCCTTGGTCCCACCAAAGACATATCCCCCTTAAATACATTAAACAGCTGGGGAAGTTCATCCAGATGGAGATTCCTCAGTACATGCCCAACCGGTGTGATCCTGGAATCGTGCTTAGAAGCAAGACGTGCACCATTTTTCTCAGAGTCCACCCGCATGCTGCGGAATTTGTAGATCATAAATTCTTTCCCATCGCAGGTAAGCCTGCTTTGTGTATAAAACACCGGGCCGTGATCATACAATTTCACTATCAGTGCAATGATCAGCATAATCGGCGAAAGGATGAGCAAGCCAAGACCAGACACCAGAATATCCAACATTCTTTTGGCAGCTCTCTGCTCCACGGATAATCCCATATTCCTTGACATAAGAAGCGGTGTATCAAACAAATGGATCCTGTCTGTACCGATCAGAATAATATCAGAAATCTTAGGACTCATATAACATCTGATAGAATGGGCAAAGCAATATTTCAGATAACGGTTGCGCACTGCAGATGGCAGATCCCAGATGATCACACCTTCATACTCTTTCATCATCTGATGGATCCGTTCTTCTCCTTCACGAATATGAACCTTACCGCTGATATCATATTTGTCACGTCTGGAATTCATCTTATGGATCAGATCATCACCTGGATCCCTGTCACCGTAGATCACCAGAAGCTTCCTAGCCCGATACAGCCTGGAATAAATATATCTGGATCCCCAGATCCATATAATGATCAGAAGCAGCTGAACCACCGTCATACTGATCATTGGCTTAGCTTCCAAAAACCAGCGGTTGATCAGTGTGATCTGAAAATATACTACCACATTCGTACATATGGTTGCCAATGTTAGTGAATAAAATACATCGATCCTCTTCAGATAGCCAACCTTCAGGCCACCGTACAGTCGTGAAAACATGGTATTGATCAGTGCATAAATTGCGATCAGTACCCAGTTACCTCTTCGCCAGAATGGCTCGTCGATCCGGATCCTGTAAAAATCATACCACACATATGCAAACACTGCTGCCTGTGCCAGAATGATCAGACTTGCAAGGCAGAACACGATAAACCGTTTATAATCTTCTCTTTTACTCACGATATCCCTCTTCTGTTTCTTTTGCTTTCATTGATGTCTTTTGTCCTGACATCTGTTATTCTTTGTATTATAGCGAATATATATCCTTTCGTCCAGTCTATTTTCCTGTATCCTGTGCCGTTGCGGTCTTGTGATAACAACCGATAACCGTTATAATAGGAACTATATGATGTTGGGAAAAAAACAACGGAACAGGGGGCAATTTATGAACACACCTAAAGTCAGTATTATTCTGCCGGTTTATAATGTAGCAGAGTTTCTTCCTGCATGTCTGGACAGCCTGCTTGACCAGACCCTGGATCAGTTAGAGATCGTAGCGGTCAATGATGGAAGCACCGATACAAGCGCAGCTATCCTGCAAGCCTACCAGGAAAAATATCCTTCCAAACTTTTTGTTTACACAACCACAAACCATGGGGTAAGCCATGCCCGCAATTACGGTTTTTCCAAATCCCATGGCAAATATGTATGGTTTGTAGACAGTGATGACTTCATCCAGCCTTCCGCATGTGAACAGCTGTACACCAAGGCGGTTCAGGATGACAATGACCTTGTGTTATTTTCATACTATAACATAGATATGAGTTCCGGTAAAAAGACTCCATTTCCCATGCGTCATCACAACCAGAATTTTTCATTTTCCGAAAAGCCATATGAAATGTCCATTCTTTCCCCCTACCCATGGATCAAACTGATCCGGAGAGAGCTTTTTGAAGGCCTGGCATTTCCGGAAGGAATCCGTTTTGAAGATCTTCCGGTGGCATACCTTCTGGCTGCCAAAGCACGTAATGTGGGAATAATAGATGAATGCCTTTACAATTACAGGAAAAATGTTGGTTTTCTCGGCAGCCTGACCCCCGCCACTGCCGATATTAAAAAAGCAGTTATTTACCTGAAAGACTGCATGAATTCCCTGGGCTTTCTTGAAACCTACAGAACCGAGATCGATTTCATCACCATCCGGCACTTTTTTTTCCGTTTCTGGAAGCTTCTCACCAACTATGAAACCGAAAAAAAGGATCTGAAGCTTGATCTTATCAACCAGCTTTTTGATTATATAGATGCCTTTCTGCCAGATTGGCAGAATAATCATTATGTAAAATATGCACTCCCGGATCACTTGTTCCAGTTGCTTTATCTTTACGGTTCCCGCAAGGAAATGCTTCATTTTGTGAACACCTGTGACGGAATGTCCCCAAACCAGCAAAAGGCATGGCTGAAAGATTACAAGGCAGGTCATAATAACGCTTATATTTTCAGTGAAGATAGACTGATTGATCAGGAACAGCCTGCAAAAGAATCCTATCTGGCTTCCAATACCAGGGTTTTGCCTGAACCTGGCTATATTTTCCTGGAATCCATGGAGGGGCAGGATATCCATCCGCTTTTCCTTACCCTGCTTTCCGGCAGCTTTGCGAAAGGAACTCGGGTCTTTCTTTCCCTTACCGCCAAAGCACGTCCTGTATGGCAGAGACTGAGCCAGTCCTATCAGCTGGATACCTCCTGTGTTACCTTGATTTCCCCTGACTCTGAAGATTATGGGATTGCCCTTGCGCAATGCGGCAGGCTGATCACAGACCAACCTCTTCCCTGGTATTTCCATAAGGGTACAAAACAGAGGCATATCCTTCTTTGTACGGAAAGCCTGATTCCTGTTACCAGTGCCAACTGCCTGACTTCCAGACATGATCTGGCCAGATGGCAGCATACCATGTTTACCTGTGATCTTATTGTTTTCCCAAACAAAGATATACTGGAAAATTATATGGAGCACACCATGATAGCGGGGATCTGCCACACAGATACTTACTTTTCCACAGATAATGCTGCTCTTTCCACATATTTATTGAAAGAACTGTGGACACCAGTGGATCCTTCTCTTTCCATATTTACGGAGGCTGATATCTTTCGTCAGAATGAAGGACTGGCAGCAGATACAAAACTGCTGTTCTGCTGTCCTTTGTTTGCAGGAAAAGACCGAAAACAGACCTTTCACTATGTAAGAAGCTTCACTGATGCTTTATATCAGCTGGACAATGACTTAACGGACAAGCAGATTCTGTATCTGGCTCCTGCTCCCGGATACCAGGTGGATTGCAGCAGTTTCAAACATATACGCCTTTTGCCGATCCAGTATTCCATTACAGATCTTATCCGGTCCTGTGATGTATTGATCACCGATTACCGCAGCATTCTGATAGCAGACTGTAATTCGCCAACATCCGTTCTTCGTTTTTTACCTGAAGATGATCCATATCCATTGTCGTCTTCCCTGCAAAAAGCCTTGCAATTTGTCCCGGCTTGTACCAATGCACCTGCGCTGATCCGCCAGCTTCAGGCCACTTTGTCAGCATCGGATGCTTTCGCTTCTGATATGTTACAGGCAGCAAAAATGCCTGAATCCCGGGAATTGTCCAGTCCTCCCGGATCCGGTGATTTATCACAGAATGATACGGCTGTCCCATCCATAAAGGAGCATATCCTGTGGTTTACCGGCCGCAAAATATCCTCTGAACAAATGGATCAATTGAGCAGCTTTATATCCCAGCATCCGGATGCCCAGATTTGGCTTTCCTATAATGTACTTCAGGATCCTAAGGCAGAAGCATATCTGAATATCCATTTTCCGGACATCTGGTATCTTCCCATTCGGATGGATCCAGCCAGAAGCCTTTTCTGGAAAATATCCAGCTTCTTTATTACCCGGCTGGGACTGGCCTCTATTTACCCTACCGGCAGGATGCTCCGCCTGGGAAAACAGGCATACACCCGTTATTTCGGTCCTGTTTCCTTTGACCAGGTATTTATCCAGGCCACAGACAATCTGCAGACCATTGCCTTTTGTGCAGCTGCTGCCCCAAATGTGAACTGTAACTTAAAGGCACCGGGGGCAGATGCCTCCTTTTCCAAACGCTGCCAGACTGTCTTTGCCCATCGACTGGCAGGAAAAGAACCGGGAACAGGGTAACTTTACAACACATCTTAAATGTGCTACCCTTTTTAGATCGTAACTGTTCTACATTCCTACAGTTACTTGTTAAGATGTACTTCCATTCCCTTTGGCGGTGACATTTTAATTTCAAGAATGCCTCGGCATTCTTGCTGCGAGGTGCGCGTCATGCAATTGCATGACATACTTCTCCTGCGCACCTCTGCAATCCTGCCGGAGGCTATATCAGCAGGGGGATTGACTCCCACCACTGATATCAGCTTGTTTCTCACCACCTATAGAGGTGGGAGTCATCTCCCAGCTAATATAAAAATCCACGAAAGGACCGCAAAATGCGGCAGGCAAATAATATGAAAATAGCAGTTGCAGGTACAGGCTATGTAGGTCTTGTGACAGGAGTTGCCCTGGCCAACGCAGGCCATCATGTAACCTGTGTAGATGTTGACGAACATAAGATCCAACTGATGAAGCAGGGAATATCCCCTATCTACGAACCAGATCTGGAGCCTTTGATGCAGAAAAATAAAGAACGGCTTTCCTATACTACGGATTATGCCAGTGCCTATCAGGATGCCCAGGCCATTTTTGTAGGTGTTGGAACCCCAGAAAAAAAGGATGGCTCTGCGAACCTGAAATATGTATATACAGTGATCGACCAGATTGCCCAGACCCTGGATACTGATTGTGTAGTTGTGATCAAATCCACAGTTCCTATCGGTACCAATGACAAAATCGAAAAGCGGCTGACCCAGCAGATCACTGCCAGAAGAAGCAAGCTGGGGCTGTCTCCCATCCGTGTGGAAATCGCCTCAAACCCGGAATTTCTTTCCCAGGGCACTGCTGTAAAAGACACTCTCCATGCTTCCCGTATTGTCATCGGAGTAGAATCTGACTGGGCACGTGATCGCATGAAGGAAGTTTATCAGGAATTTCATCAGCCTTTTGTATTTACAGACCGCAGAAGTGCAGAAATGGTAAAATACGCATCCAACGATTTTCTTGCACTAAAGATTTCATATATCAATGAAATTGCAAACCTTTGCGAACTTCTGGATGCCAATATTGAAGATGTGGCAAAGGGTATGGGCCTGGATCCACGCATTGGCAACAGATTCCTAAAGGCAGGGATCGGCTATGGCGGCTCTTGTTTCCCAAAGGATACCAAAGCTCTTCACTGGGTTTCCAATTATTATGAAAAAGAACTGAAAACGGTTAAAGCCGCTATTGAAGTAAATGACATCCAGAAAATGAAGCTTCTTAAAAAGAGCCACAAATACTATGATTCCCTTGAAGGACTGAAGGTAGCCGTTCTGGGGCTGACTTTTAAACCGGACACAGATGATCTGCGGGAAGCGCCTTCCCTGATCAACATCCCTATCATGCTGGATGACGGAGCCAGGATATTTGCCTGGGATCCCATCGGTATTCCGAATTTTAAGAAATACTATCCGGATGAGATCACCTACTGTTCTTCCATTGAGGAGACCTTAAAGGATGCGGATATCTGCTTTATTTTTACTGAATGGGCTCAGATCCGGGACTTTGATATCCTCCGCTACAAAGAGCTTATGACCCACCCTATCATCCTGGACGGACGTAACTGCTACCCTTCCCATAACTTTAAAAACACCGGCATTATCTACGATTCTGTAGGGCGCCGTACAGTACAATAAAAAGGACTGTTTTTGACATGCAATATTGGTAACTGTTCATTCAAGAATGCCTCGGCATTCTTGCTGCGAGGTGCGCGTCATGCAATTGCATGACATACTTCTCCTGCGCACCTCTGCAATCCTGCCGGAGGCTATATCAGCTGGGGGATTGACTCCCAGCTGATATACTCACAATTGCCAATATTTTTCAATCACTGTTCCTGTATGGAGATAATAGACAATTATGAAATTAAGTGTAATCATCCCTGTCCATAACGCTGCACCCTATTTGCCGGCATGTCTGGACAGTGTACTTTCTCAGGATCTTACAGATCTGCAGGTGATCTGTGTGGATGACGATTCCACTGACCAGTCAGCCCAGATCATCACTAATTACACACATAAGGATTCCCGTGTGATGCTGATCCGCCACCCTATGACCATGTATGCAGGCTCCTGCCGTAATACGGGTCTGGTTGCTGCTACCGGTGAATATGTGCATTTCCTGGATTCTGATGACATTGTGGAAAAAGGTGCATATCGCCGTTATTATCAGCTTGCAAAAGAAATGGATGCAGATATGGTCAAAGGAAAAAGCCGCTGTTTTGATAACGCCACTGGCCAGATTTCCTCTACCGCCATCCTTCGTTTTTCCGGCCTTCCAGAAAATTATTATGGCAAGGCAGTCAGTTTTTCACAGAATCCCAGTGCCTTCAGCCATGTAAGTGTTGTTCCCTGGAATGGAATTTACAAAAGACAGTTCCTTCTGGAGCATCGTCTCTGGTTTAATGACTTTATCTGTGTAAATGACCGTTCCTTCTTTAACGAAGTATCCCTTGCGGCAGACAGGGTGGTATTTACCAAAGACCGGCTTGTAAAATACAGGATCAACAACAGCCAGTCCCTGGTAGGAAACAGAGCACGTAATTTCCAGTGCCAGTTCCGCTCTTTTGCCTTGATCCGGAAACAATGCCAAAAGTACAATATTACCGGTGCTGCTCTTGCAGAAATCCTGAACCGGGAACTGACAGACCTTTTTATCTGGTACCGTAAATACAGGAATGTCCCGGAAGTACAGGAAAGCATTGTCTCCTCCACTACAGAATTTGCCCGCAGCCTGGATATTCTGCCTCTGAAGGACTATCCTCCTGTTTTTAAATGGTATTATGATTATCTGCTGCTGACCCAGGATCATATTCTTACTATTGCACTCCATTTAAGCAGTTCAGCTGAGCAGCTTACCAAGTGTATGGAAAGCATCTTGCTTCAGGACATGCCCAAATTCCGGGTATATGGTATTGCCCCTTCCGGCACAGATACTTCTGTATACCAGTCTTTTATGGACAAAGACACTCGCTTCTGTGGGGTTCTTCCTTCTTCCGGAGATATTCCCAAAGAGAATGTTTATTTTCTGGAACTTAAACCCACAGTTCTGAAGGATGCCGATACCTTTCAAAAGCTGATCCGCCACTCCATGGAAACAGCTAAAAACATGGCACCTGTAATTCTTACCCTTTAAACAATTATTTACAATTATTCAGAAAGGATCTTTCTTATGGCATTTAATCCACTAAAAATGATGCAATTCAAAAACGCCTGGGATGGATTTACCCAACGTCATCCCAAATTTCCGCAGTTTATGGCTGCTGTACAGCAGCACGGGATCCAGGCAGGTTCTATTATTGAGGTTCAGATCAATACTCCTGATGGCAAAAATTTTACCACTAACCTTAAGGTATCTGAAGAAGACATCCAGGCCCTCCGCAGTCTTCAGGATATGTAATCAATTTTTCTCAAATTTTATATATTTTTTGCACAAAAATATGGAAATCTGCACCAATAATATGTATAATATACTTAAGAATATTGTTTTTTATATTCATAAAAGCATCCAAGAAATGAAAGTGAGGGCTCACTATGAAGCAAAACAGCATGTTAGCGATGATCCTGGCCGGAGGGCGGGGAAGCCGTCTTCACGAGCTTACCAACAAAGTGGCAAAGCCGGCGGTTTCCTATGGTGGAAAGTACCGTATTGTAGATTTTCCTCTCAGTAATTGTGCCAACAGTGGTATTGATGTTGTAGGCGTTCTGACCCAGTATGAATCCATTCTGTTGAACAGTTATGTAGCAGCAGGAGGACGCTGGGGACTTGATGCCAAAGACAGTGGTGTTTATGTACTGCCGCCTCGCGAAAAAGCAGATGTAGGACTTGATGTTTACCGGGGTACCGCAGATGCCATTTCCCAGAATATTGACTTTATTGATTCCAGGTCTCCAGAATATCTTCTCATTCTGTCCGGAGATCATATTTATAAAATGAATTATGCCCAGATGCTTGCCTTCCACAAAGCAAGCAAGGCTGATGCCACTATCGCAGTGATTGAAGTTCCTATTAAAGAAGCAAGTCGCTTCGGTATTATGAATACAGATGGCGAAACTGACCAGATCGTAGAATTTGAAGAAAAGCCGGCAGAGCCGAAGAGCAATCTTGCTTCCATGGGTATTTATATTTTTAACTGGAAGCTGCTCCGCAAAATGCTGCTTGCAGATATGAAGAATCCTGATTCCAACCACGACTTCGGTAAAGATATCATCCCCACCATGTTAAACGACGGAAAGCGCCTGTTTGCTTATCGCTTCAAAGGCTACTGGAAGGATGTTGGTACCATCGATTCCCTTTGGGAAGCAAACATGGATCTTCTCAGCCCGAACAATGAGCTGGATCTTAATGACCCTACCTGGAAGATCTATACCGAAGATGTAACCACCCTGCCTCAGTATATCGGTCCGGAGGCCAGTGTAACCAATGCATACATCACTCAGGGTTGTATTGTAGAAGGGGAAGTTAAAAATTCTGTTCTATTCACAGGCTCCAAAGTACGTCCCGGAGCAAAGGTGATCGACAGCGTACTTATGCCAGGCGTTGTTGTAGAAGAAGGCGCAGTGGTGCAGCGTGCCCTTGTTGCCGACAATATCCACATTGGAAAGAATGCTGTGGCAGGCAGTGCAGACAGCGAGCACATCGAGCTTGTTGCACAACGTGTAAAGGGGGCTGAATAATATGTATAGCGCATTTGGCATTGTAAACTCATCACCTCGCAACATCCTTGTAGAAGGACTTCAGGATTTTCGTCCGATCGGTGCTTTCTCTTTCCTTGGAAGATACCGTGTGATCGACTTTCCGATCTCCAATCTTAGCAACAGTGATATCGACCGGATCCAGGTATACATGGATAATAATAAGCCCCGTTCCCTGATCGAGCATGTTGGCACAGGTCGTCACTACAACATCAACTCCAAAAGCGGTCATCTGCAGCTTCTTTTTTCAGGTGCTAGATCCTGGAGAGATGTATATAATACAGATATTGCAGCTTATATTGAGAATATGGAGAGCATTGAGAAGATGCATCACCCTTACGTAGTGATCCTTCCCAATTACATGGTTTATTCACAGGATTTTGACACTCTGATCGGCAGTCATATTTCTTCAGGAGCAGATATTACCCTGCTGTATCATACCATTGACAATGCCAAGGAATCCTGTCTCCACTGCAACATCGTGAATCTGAACCGTCAGAAGGGTGTGCTTTCCATTGAGCCTAATCCTGGAACAGCAAAGAACCGTAATATTTTCATGGATACCTATATTATGAAAAAAGACCTTTTCGTCAGCCTGGTCAAAAAGGCGGCTGCCTACTCTTCCATGTTCTCTTTATTGGACATTGTAAATGCAGCATGCACAGGTCAGATTGAAGGCATGGATCTGGATGTACGTGGTATCCCTCACAAAGGCTTCTTTGCACCTATCACAGATTTCCGCAGCTATTATGATGCTAATATGGCTCTGATCAACATTAAAGAGGCCCAGAACCTTTTCGGTGAAGGATGGCCAATTTATACCCGTACCAATAACTCCTGCCCTACCCACTATATGGATGGTGCAGACATTCGCAATTCCATAGTATCCAACGGCTGTCTGATTGAGGGTACTGTAGAGAATTCCATTATTGGACGTGGTTGCGTGATCAAAAAAGGAGCTGTTATCAAAAACAGTATTATCCTTGCAGACACACTGATCGGTCAGGATGTTCATCTTGAGAATTTTGTAGTTGACAAGCATGCCAGACTGATCCGTGAAAAGGAGATCATCGCACCAGTTGGTAACCCTGGATACATCAAGCGCAGAGACACCTTATAATATGCTCTATTTTTTTCGATAATACATAAAGGACTGGATGCACTGTGGATCTCAGGTTCGTATATGACCTGAGATCCTGGATGTGCTCCAGTCCTTTTTTATTAATTGCTCGCAACTGTAAAAATACTGAACAGTTATAAGCACTCTTATTTAGTTCCGAAAATACGATCTCCCGCATCTCCCAGTCCCGGGCAGATATAAGCATTCTCATTAAGTTCACGATCAAGATGCCCAATGTATATCTGCACATCCGGATGTGCTTTGTGAAGCCTTTCCATTCCCTCCGGAGCTGCGATAATAAACATGCATTTAATATTCTTTCCACCATGCTGTTTGATAAAGTCAACAGCAGCCACTGCAGAACCGCCTGTGGCAAGCATAGGATCTACCAGAACGATCTGTCTCTGCTCAATAGGATCCGGAAGCTTGCAGTAATATTCGTGAGGCTCATGAGTCACAGGATCACGATAAAGTCCAATATGACCGATCTTTGCAGATGGGACAAGCGTTGTGATGCCATTTACCATCCCAAGGCCTGCACGAAGTACAGGTACAACTGCCAGCTTCTTGCCAGAGATCATCGGAGACTGACATGTCTCAATAGGGGTTTCAACCGTAACGTTCTCCAGAGGAAGATCACGAAGTGCTTCATATCCCATCAGGATAGCAATCTCTTCGATCAGCTTACGGAACTCATTTGTTCCTGTATTTTTATTGCGGATAATCGAAATCTTGTGTTGGATCAGCGGGTGATCCATAATAAATACGTTCTCCATTTTCTCTGTTTTACCTCCATGGTTTTATCCGGTACAGCTCCTCTTGCAGCTGTACATTGTCTTGGGAATACTGATAAAATCTTACCTCACTTTTCATATAAAGTCAATCATTGTAAAATATTGCCGTATCCTTTATAATACACACAGTTGCCGTAGGCCTGTCCGGCGGCAGACGCATCATACTTTATGAGGAGGGACAGATTGCCATACATATATTATGGCTTTTCTCTGTACCTTTATGCCCATATACAGGGCAGATAGGAGGATTTATGAAATTCAGAATCGAAGGAATCTACGATGCCAGAAAGCTTGGTATCCCCCAGATGCTTATCCTGGGACTTCAGCACATGTTCGCTATGTTTGGTGCCACTATTGTGGTACCCATTCTGGTGAATAACTACTTCCATGGAGAAGGACTTACTGTTCAGGTTACACTTTTCTGTGCCGGCTTCGGTACTCTTTTATTCCACGTTCTTACAAAGATGAAGGTTCCTGCTTTTCTTGGCTCATCTTTCGCATTTCTGGGAGGCTTTTCCACAGTTGCAGAGCTTGATAACGGTATTTTCAAAAATATGAGCTATGGTGAAAAGCTTCCTTATGCATGTGGCGGCGTAGTTGTTGCAGGTCTTCTTTACCTTGTGCTTGCACTGATCATCAAGCTGATCGGCGTTAAACGTGTTATGCGTTACCTTCCACCGGTTGTTACAGGACCAATCATCATCTGTATCGGACTTAGCCTCACTCCTTCTGCTATCAACAACGCATCCCAGAACTGGATCCTTGCATTAATCGCACTTGCCACCATTATCTTCTTTAATATCTGGGGTGTTGGAATGTTCCGTATTATCCCTATTCTGATGGGTATCATTGTTTCTTACATCGCTGCCCTGATCATGAATGCATGCGGAATGACCAATGCAGACGGAAGTGCTATTCTCAGCTTTGCAGGTGTTGCATCTGCTCCTATTGTAGGTGTACCAAAATTCTTTCTTTGCAAATTTAACCTGACCTCAATCCTTGCTATGGCACCGATTGCCATTGCTTCCATGATGGAACACGTAGGTGATATTTCAGCTATTTCTGCTACTGTAAACCGCAACTACATCGAGGATCCAGGACTTCACCGTACACTCCTTGGAGACGGTCTTGCAACTGCCCTGGCAGGCTTTGTAGGCGGTCCTGCTAATACTACTTACGGCGAGAATACCAGTGTTCTTGCGCTCAGCCGTGTGTATGATCCAAAGGTCATCCGTCTGGCAGCCATATACGCAGTGATCCTCAGTTTTATTCCAAAGGTTTCAGAGCTCATTGGCTCCCTTCCGTCTGCTATCATCGGTGGCATCAGCTTCATCCTTTACGGAATGATCTCAGCAGTGGGTATTCGTAATGTGGTAGAGAATAAGGTGGACCTGACCAAATCACGTAACCTGGTGATCACAGCAGTGATCCTTGTCTGCGGCCTTGGCTTCTCTAATGGTCTTGCCTTTACTGTTGCAGGTGCACACATCACCCTGACAGGACTTGCTCTCGCAGCAATCGCTGGTATTGCATTAAACGCCATCCTTCCTGGCAATGATTATCAGTTTGAATCTTCTAAAAAAGAAGTAATGGAAGACGACTGATCCTGAATCAGATTATAAAATAAATATTATATTATAAAAATCCCCGGAAGCAACTTTCTGGTCAGCGATATATCAGGCCAGAAAACTACTCCGGGGACTTTTTTATTGATATGATGCCAGGGATCCAGCATCTTTATATTGGTTTATAGCCTTTTACAATAAATACGCGGTAAGAAGCTTTAATGTATTCTCAGCCCCTTTTCTGTGGGAACGCTCATATCCATGGGACGCATATACTCCCGGTCCGATCAGGCCATGTTTCAGATCGTAGCCGGCCTTTAAAGCCGCATCTACATCAGACCCATAATGTGGGTACACATCAACAGCAAAATTGATCTGATGGGCTTTTGCGGCATTAACAAGGCCAGTAACCACCTGATAATCATAAGGTCCTACACTATCCTTAGCGCAGATGGAAACCATAGTCTCATCACAGCCAAGCCCTTCTCCCACGCAGCCCATATCTACAGAAATCATCTCTGTAACATCCTCTGGAATGGAAGCGCATCCGCCATGTCCTACTTCTTCATAAGACGTAATCAGCAGATATACCGTTCTTTCCGGCAATACATTCTCTTCCTTCAAATATTTTGCGAACCCCAAAAGGATAGCTGTACTGAATTTATCGTCTAGGAAGCGACTCTTGATAAATCCACTGTCTGTCACTTTGGTTCTAGGATCAAAACATACAAAATCCCCTGGCATTACACCCAGCTTTTCCACATCCTCTTTGGAATGTACCAGTTCATCCAAAATGGCCTCCATTGTGTCATAAGTACGCTTTGTATCGCTGTATTCACCATTTACATGGATAGAAGCGTCCGTCAGCTGAAATGTTGCGTCATATTGACTTCCGTTCCTTGTAAAAACTCTGCAGTTCTCTGCTTCTGCATTATTCGCATTCATTCCTCCCACATTAGTCAGCTTCAGCCTTCCATTACTTTTGATCTCTGTAACCATAGCTCCCAATGTGTCCATATGAGCTGCCAGCATAATGCTGTTATCCTTTGTTTTTCCTCCAAGATTCACCCTGACAGCGCCTTTATTGGTAAGCTCCGGGGAATATCCCATTTCTTCCAGCTCTTGCTTCACAAAGTCTGCTGCCATGTGGGTAAATCCACTTGGGCTTGGTATCGCCAGCAGTCTCTTCGCTGTCTCCATGATGTAATATGTATATCGGTTCATATCTCCTCATCCTCATCTTTCTTTATTCTGTCACAGAAAATGGCTGTCCATGATATTAGGACAGTCATTCCTCTTTCTTATGATAGAGTATAACATATTTTCCAAGCTGATATGGAGGAAATTTATAAAACCTATACTATTTTTACTGAATAAATTTTGCCAGTTTTTGATTAATGCGTGTTTGTACATCCAGATAATATGCTGCTTCTGTTGCATTTAAGTTCTTACTCTCCCATGCCTCAAAATCTTTCATTGCCTGTGCATACTTTGCTACATAATCTGCATATTCAATTACCAATGTTGGATCTGCTCCATTGGACTTTTCATACTTATCCATAAAGTCACAATATTGGTTCATAAATTCTTCATAGCTGTCCATTGCCTGCTTAAAATCAGAATGCATTCCATCCACCAGCTCTGCACTATCCTGAGAATTCGAATTATCTGCTTCTGTTTCTTGCTCAGTTTCAATCGTAACATCTGACGCTTGCTCAGGTGCTGAAGTTACCTGATCTGTTGTATCAGTAGCATGTGTTTCGCTGGCTTTATTAAGTTCAATGGTCATTACATTATTTCCCACATAAGTCAGAGATAAACTATTTCCAGCTGCATCATCTGCTGTATAATATCTATCCCCCTTCTCATAATCAACAGAAAATCCTTTTTCTGCGCATTGGTCCTCATAAGTACCAAAATCATCAATGGAAGTTTCGCCAACATAAATATAGCAGCCTGTTGTATCATCTCTGGTCACCTTACCAATAGTCGATGCGGGCATTGGAATCAAACCTGCAATTTCACTCTTAGGCCAATTCAGATTTCCCATTTCGATTGGTGCAGATAATTCTATTAGCATTGTATCATCATAAAGATGTAACTCCACTTCATATCCATTTTCATCAAATGCAGTAAAATCATTTCCTGATGTATTAATGTCTACTGTATAACCCATATCCTGACATTGTTCAATATATTTTTTGTAATCACTTCCCTTAACCTTATTCACTTCCAGTTTGAAGCCATCACTACTGTTACTGATGATCTCTCCTGTTTTTGATTTTGGTTTAGGTAATTGATCACATAACTGTATTTCCTCCCAATCAAATTTCTCTTCTTTTAAGTTATTTAATTTTGTATATCCCCCGATTGCAACCACAAGAATTAATACAAAAAACCAAAAATGCTTATAAAAGGGTTTCTTATTCCGTGCCCCGCATGATGGGCAAATCTTTGCCTTTTTGGGAATTGGTGTATTACAATTCCTACATAATACCATTTTTTGTTTCTTAGACATATTCCGTTCCTCCCTTTGATTACTTAAAATTATTACTTTTCATTAGTAAAGCGGGCATTCGCAATCCGCTTCGCTACTTGCTCATGAACGCAGTCGCTTCGCGATCTGCGTTCAAAATACGTTTTTTTTTCTATTTCAAATTCTTCCTGGGTCAGAATGTTGTCGTCCAGCAGACTTTTTAGTTCTCGCAATAAATCTACCCTGCTTTTTGTCTCACTGTTTCGGCCTGTCATATCTTGAACATTTTTTACTATCGTATTGCCAAATGCAACTCCTGCCCCCAATCCAGCCAGACCTCCTTCCTGTTTCACTGCATCTCTCATAGCCCTGGCGGTTTGATATTGCATAAAAGAGTCCATATCATTTTTTGTAATCCCAATTCCAGATTGTTCATCTATCAATTTTTCAACCGTTTCTGGAAGAGAAATGCTTTCAATAATTACGTTATTAAATAGAATTCCGGTTTCTTTCATCTGCTCGTTTAGCTTGTCCTGCATATCAGACGCTAATTTCCGATAGTCTGCCGCTAATTCTAAAACAGATACCTCAGCCTTGCCAATTGTATCTGCAAATATTTCTGTTACCATTGAAGACAAATATTCAATAATATCAAAGGTCATCACAATTCCTCTTGTTCCAAATATTTCTTTCATAAAAAGTGATACATCTTTGATCTTGAATGCAAACTTTCCAGTGGCTCTAATTCGAGCAACCTGAAAATCCTTATCTCTTTTCAAAATTGGTGTTTTTGTGATCCATTTATTATCAATAAACTGACGTGTACTAACAAAATACACATCTGCGATCACTGGTGATACAAACAAATAAGGAAAGGCTTTCAATTTTGTTAATACCGGAAAATTCTCTGTATTTAATGAATATGTCCCTGGTGTAAGAATATCTGCCAGCTTACCACCTTTTAGGAATACAGCGCACTGACTTTCCCTTACAATCACCTTCGATCCTTGCTTTAATTCATTATTTCCACTTTCCCGATTGAATTTCATGACCAAAAGCTTATTGCTTTCATCCTCATATTCGATCACATCCAGAAACTGATCTTTTATAGTATCCCAAAATCCCATAGTTTCCCCCTATTATTGTAAAAGCAAATCAAATTCGTCTCTGAAAGATCCTGTCGCTATGCGTACAATATCTATAATCCACCCTATACCCAGTACCCCTCCAGTACATAAATAAAGAACTCCAGTTCCTGCTTTTCCAACATAAAACCTATGTACTCCAAGCCCTCCCAGGAATATGCATAGCAGCAATGCTGTCGTTTTATTTTTCTGGCTGATTCCATATGTTATTTCATTTTCTGGTGATTTTTCAGAGCAAACAGATTCCTGTATGTTCTCCTTCTCCCTGTATCCACAATAGCTGCACATGTCTTCCTCCATAGCAGCACCACATACCGGGCATTTTTTCTCCATGTCAATTCCTTCTTTCCAATTAAAATCCCGTTAAACCATACGCACATTTGTTAATAAAAGATACTTTGCGTAGTTTATTTTATAATATCACTCATTGCATTCTCGTGCAATTATTTTTCATCAATCCTGTCTACAATATTTCAAAGAGGTGCAATTATGAAAAATGCAGAAAGTATTGATCGAATTATTCAAGTAAAAGATATTAACATTGGAAAAAATATATCTGTACTGCGC
The DNA here is from genome assembly GCF_013304385.1 of Blautia glucerasea. Taxonomy (GTDB): domain Bacteria; phylum Bacillota; class Clostridia; order Lachnospirales; family Lachnospiraceae; genus Blautia_A; species Blautia_A ammoniilytica. Next base: position 10,816 of record NZ_JAAITU010000040.1, on the reverse strand, counting down.
AAGGCAATGAAAATCAAGCAGACTGACATGGTTGCCAGACTTCAAATATATGGCTTAGATATCTCCATCTATTCTTATAACCGTATTGAGAAAGGTACCCAAAATCCTACTGTGTCTTTTCTGTTGGCCTGCTGTCAGATACTGAATTGCGATGTAAATACATTATTTGATTTCCATCCTATTATTTAATAATTTTTTATCATCATGTACACAGTTAAGCAGCCTGTCGAATCTGCTTAACTGTGTTTTTTCTTTATTATCTTATCTGCACGCTCCGATATTTTTATACTGTTATTTTCTTTTCAATATAATTCAGTAGATCTTTTGTCTGCATAATTGCAAACCGTACCTTATCATAATCCAACAACTTATCTGCCTCAAAAATTTCTTTGGCATATTCACATATACATCTTACCTTGTTAAGTTTCTGAATCATTCCAGACTCCATTCCAAATTCCTTTCTCCTTTCGCATATTTTTATATTTGTCATCAAATTGTCTTCATCCCATTCCTCACCATTGCCCCATTTAATTAGCATTTTCATCGCCTCCTTCATTACCTGTTCCGTATCATATATTGCATATCGAAGTTGCCCTAACTGAAGCTGCTGATATGCTTCATCAAGCCTTTTTCTCAATTGATCTATATCGCTTATATAATTATAATTTTCATTTCTTCTTGAGCTAACACGATTTTTCAATAAACTAATCTGCTCCAAATAAGTTTTATCATTGCTTTCTTCTGGCATTGGCGGCATGCCATTTTCAGCTATCCACATAATAAATTCGTTTTGTTGCTGTAATTTTAAAATCTCATTTCTATTTTTCCGAATTTTTAAGTACATCCACTTATCTCGCTTATCTTCGGTCATTCGTAAAATCTGTTTGATACACTTTAAATCCCATCCCATTTCTTTATACATCATAAGTTCCCATAATTTCCTTAATGCCATCTGATCATACATACGATAATTATTTTTCGTTCTTTTCACTTTAATCACTCCCTCATTGTCATAATACTGAAGTGTTCTCCTGCTTACGCCAGCCAGTCTGCTTACTTCACTTACTTTTTTCATTACGGCCTTTCCTTTCTCCGCATCAAAAACATACTCTATCACGTTGACGTGACAGCAATACATTTTTTCGGAACATGTACACTTTGGTTACATAAAAGGCCTTGTATTTTTCGCGAATTATAAATCTATATTGCTTAATCTTTTCTTCATAGCAAATTTCCTAAAACAATCCCACATCATCCACGGGATTGTTTTCCCCTGTGTTCATGCACAGATCAACCGTGATTATGAAAATTCATCTATTCCTTCTTCAAAAGCCATCCGGCGGAAAAAGCAGGAGCCTACACAGCCGGTAATCCTTCTTCCGCCACCAAAAGAAGTGTTTGAAGACTGTACTTTTAAAAAGACGGCAAGAACAATCACAAAACAACTGGTAAGTATCCGAATGGTACTGGATGTAAAAGAATACCATGCTGATGTTTATTATAACAGTCAGACAGGGGAACGCATACACGCTGCATTTCCAGATGGCATTATTGATGATGTGAATTATGATGGCAGCTTTCGTACCAGGGGATCCATGGCCATGATATTACCTTTTATAATTATGGAGAGGATCACCAGGAATGCCTTGCCCATGTGCTGCGTTACCTGAAAGACAGCATGGATAATGAACCAGACCGCACCTAGAACAAAGAGATGCGTTCACTAGTACAGGAGATGATCCATTTCCGAAACGAATGCCAACCATTTCAGGAGCCGGATCCGGTAAAGGTATCTGAATTCAAAAAAAGATACCGTGAGATACTGGAAACAGCCAGGACGGAATACGTAAATGTTCCGGCAAACAATTATTACAGGGATGGGTATAATTTATTCCTGAGAATGGAGAAATATATGCAGAATCATCTACTGTTCCTGCATGATTCCCGAGTACCTGCCACTAATAATGAAGCCGAAAGACTTTTGAAAAACTATAAGCGGAAACAGGCGCAGGCTGTGACATTCAGAAGTTTCGAAAGTATCGATTATCTCTGCCAATGCATGAGCATGCTTGTTTTGATGTGGCTGAAAGAACCAGCAAATATATTTGAGAGACAGAGTGTCCTGGATATTTGGATAAGAAAACCGATGGCTTTGATTGTTATTAGTCTACAATAAAACACAAAAATAACCGCCCGGTCTGAAACCAAGTGGTTATCTTTGATATCTTAATAATATTTTTTTGAGAGTATGAAACTTTTTCTGTAAAATAATGTTTATAAGGTTCTTCTATGATACAATAAATATCATTAGGAGGGCCTTTTATTATGGCAAGACAAAAGAAACCTGTACATCGTGTACAAATGACAGAAGGAAAACGAAACATCATCCATCAGCTCCTGGAAGAGTACGATATCCAATCTGCAGAAGACATTCAGGATGCGCTCAAGGATCTTTTAGGCGGCACCATTAAGGAAATGATGGAAGCTGAAATGGATGATCATCTTGGTTACGAAAAATCCGAACGCTCAGATAATGATGATTATCGCAATGGTTATAAGCGGAAACAGGTCAACAGCCGGTATGGCTCGATGGAAATCGAAGTGCCACAGGATCGCAAATCAACGTTTGAACCACAGGTTGTGAAAAAACGTCAGAAAGATATTTCCGATATTGATCAGAAGATTATTTCCATGTATGCCAAAGGAATGACTACCCGGCAGATTTCCGAAACCATCGAAGATATTTATGGCTTTGAAACTTCTGAAAGCTTTATTTCTGATGTGACTGATAAGATCCTGCCACAGATCGAAGACTGGCAGAACCGGCCGCTGGACGAGGTCTATCCCATTCTCTACATTGATGCAATCCATTATTCTGTAAGGGATAATGGCGTGATCCGAAAGCTTGCTGCTTACGTGACTCTGGGAATCAACACGGAAGGAAAAAAAGAAGTTTTAACCATCAGTGTTGGCGATAACGAAAGCGCAAAATACTGGCTTTCCGTTATGAATGAACTGAAAAATCGTGGTGTCAAAGATGTATTAATCATCTGTGCCGATGGTTTAACCGGAATCAAAGAAGCGATCGCAGCAGCTTTTCCAAAGACGGAATACCAGCGCTGTATTGTACACCAGGTAAGAAACACGTTGAAATATGTCCCGGATAAAGACAGAAAAGCCTTCGCTACGGATCTGAAAACCATTTATCAGGCCACAGATGAAAAGAAAGCTCTGGCAGCCTTAGAGCGTGTAACAGAAAAATGGACACCGAAATATCCGAATTCCATGAAGCGCTGGAAGGATAATTGGGACGCAATCTCGCCGATCTTTAAATTTTCAACGACGGTCAGAACGGTGATTTATACTACAAATGCTATTGAATCCCTGAATTCTACCTACCGGAAACTGAATCGCCAGAGAAGCGTATTTCCAAGCGATACAGCTCTATTAAAGGCACTGTATCTTGCCACATTTGAAGCTACGAAGAAATGGACCAGTACGATCCGCAACTGGGCACAGGTGTATGGTGAACTGAGTATTATGTACGAAGGACGCCTCCCAGAGTAACGAATAAACAGGCGAATAAGATGGGCGGAAAACCGCCTGCACTTGACATGCCATTCTACTTTTTGAAGTTTTGACATATCCAATCCATGCCGGATCATCATCAGAATATCCCATTTTTAATTCTATGTACATTAAATTGTTAATCATTCTTATTCTCTCCTGATTCCAAATTTTGCAACATCTCAACAAACTGGAAGCTGTAAACCTGATTGTCCCTAAATTAACTGTGGCATACCATTGATAAACATATGCCATGCCTGTCATTTTTCGCACTAAGTTTCCATCCGTGCATTTCAACGATTTCTTTTGAGAGGGCAAGCCCTATTCCGCTGTTTCCGTTTTGTCCCGTATGAAAACGTTCAAACATATGGGAAAAATCCTCTGTGCTAAGTTCCCCTCCATCGTTCCAGATGGAAAGGACTTGATTTTTCCACGATATTTCGATTTGACTACACGCATATTTTACGGAATTAGTTATCAGGTTAGCAACAGCGTGTTCCAGCTTCTCCGGGTCTCCGTTGACATATCCTTCGTCCAGTTCTAACGATACTGAAAGGTTTCGCCTGTTCACAATTCCTTCAAGCGGCATCAAAATATCTTGAACCAGTGATGCCATTTCTATTGGTTCACACTTTAATGGTTCCGTACCGCTTTCCATTTTTGATAAATACAGGATATCCTCAATAAGTTTACTCATACGCTCCGTCTGAGACACTATCATTCTGCCCGCTTGAGAATAATCGGTAATGACTCCCATTTCAATCTCCTCCGCATATCCGCAAATTGCCATAAGCGGGGTTTTTAATTCGTGAGATGTATTTTCAAAAAAGGTCTTCTGAGCTTTGTCATTTTGTTCAAGTTTTTTCCCGAGAAAATATCCAATGGCAGCACCGAGAGCGGCAATGACAAAAGCATCCAGCAAAACACCAAAACTGATTTCTTTTACGAGTTCTGGTTCGCCGGTAACATCCACATAAGCAAGTAATCTCTCATTGCTGTCTTCGTAATACTCTGTTCTGGCTTTCATATAATAAGTTGCTTCGTTAATTTTTGCCCTTTGCATTTCATCAGACGGGTGTTTTTCATACCAGTCAACAAGTTTCTTCTCTTTGGGTGTCAGAATCTGATATATGTCATCCCTGTTTTCTGAATCTGCCCCCATATATACAAGTGAGGCATAATATAAAGAGCCCGTATCATTTTCAGATTCGTAATTCAAATATTCGTCTGAATCCAAAGTAAAAACGTTTTTAATTGCATTCTCAGCTCTCAGCTCTATTTTTTTATTAAAAACTATGTTCAGAATCAGCAGGCTCAAAAGCATGGCTGCCATAACGGCGGAACCTGTAAGTGTGGCAATTTTATAACGTGTCTTATTCATTACAATCCTCCAGTTTATAGCCATAGCCCCAGACAGCACTAATGCGAACTTTGCTGCCTGCGGTCTTCATTTTCTGCCTGACTCTTCTTACTGTCTCATCGACAACTCTGGTTTCTATCTCCGTAGAATCTATTCCCCATACTTTGTCGAGAATTTCATTCCGGGGGATTGCCGTTCCACCATGTTCCATAAGACATCCCAGGAGCGAAAATTCTGTCATAGTCAGACCAATATCATGCTCTTTCACAATGGCATTATGCTTCTCCCATGAAAAACACACATCACCAAAGGAAATATCTGCCTTTACCGGTATATTCATTTCAACTCTTCGGAACAACGCATTTACCCGGACAACAAGAAGTGACGGCGAAAATGGCTTAATCAGATAGTCATCCCCTCCATACATAAATCCCTTCATATGGTCAGACTCTGAATCCTTTGCCGTCAAAATAATAATAGGAACTGATGATATTGTCCTTAGCTTTTTACATATGGAAAGACCGTCTGAACCCGGCATCATAATATCAAGAATAACAAGATCACAGGGCTTCTCCTGAAAAGCAGAAAAGAGTGTATCACCATTCTTGTATGCTGTTACCTCATATCCGGCATTGGATAAAAATTCTGTGAGTATTTCTCGTATATCCTGTTCATCATCTGCCAAATAGATTTTTTTTGCCATATCTTTAATCCCACATGAGGGGAGTCCCTCAGAAATTCTGTGAGATTCCCCATATTATATCTTTCAAAATCAGTATATCTGTATTTTAGTTCCACTCTGCTTTCGCTTCAAGAGCGATTGCCTGTGCCTCCAAAGCATCAATCTCATCTGAATACTTCGCATAGCGAGAAGCAAATTCCTCTTCAGAGAGGTTATCAGAGCCGTTATAAATATTGTCATAGATTGCATCAATTTTATTGTAAATACTGTTAAGCTGATTGACTTCATCTTCGCTCAAATTTCCATAGTATCCCTCATACCAACCCGCTTTCTTTTCAAGCGTTTCAATCTGTGCGTTCAGTGATGTAATCTCGTCATCATACTTTACATAGCGGGCTTCGATCTCATCGTCTGAAAGATCATCGTCCGTCCACACTTCCGCATCAATTTCTTCGATTCTTTCATATGCTTTCTGAAGCTGTTCTGCTTCCTCTGCGGTGAGCTTGCCTGTATCGTACAGAGCATTATACTCATCCTCGGAATATTCATATTCCTCGTTGTCGATCCACCCGGCTTTTTTATCAAGCTCCTCAAGGCGATCCATGAGGGTATCGGTTTCATCCTGATACTGATCATATCTGGCATAGATATCTTCATCAGAAAGACCATCTGCATCTTTCATTACCTCTTTGTCGATAGCGTCAAGTCGGTCATAAATGGAGTTAAACTCTTCAATCTCCTTCTGAGTGAGAGAACCATAATCTACATTTGTTTGTGTTACCTCTGATGTAGTCACTGTCTCCTCCAGTGTCTCCTTCTGGGCAGCCATGGCAGGAATACCTGCGGATGTAGTCATTGCTGCTGCAAGTGCTATTACCATTCCTCTTTTGAATAATCTGTTCATCATTTTAGTTCCTCCTGATTTTTTATTTACCGGTTGTTCGGTATGGCTAAAGTATAGCTCAGGCAAATGTAAAAATATCCTTAGAACAGTCATGAAAATGTCAAGAAAGTGTAACAGCACAAGATTTCCTATAAACCATATTTACTCTCGCCTCTTAAGGGTTACAATCTTTTTTCAAATACCCACAATTTTTCTAAATCTGCAATTCCGATTTACCTTCACCTTATTTTACCATAGTGCTTTCTAAAGTGCTATTCTAATATATACAAAAGTGTAAAAGAGCGATTTCTTCTCTCACACTCACACATATACCATGTTTTTCAATATAATCTCTTCTGCACTAACTTTTATATTATTCATTAACCCAACCCACTTCATCTGATCCTGTACCTTTAATTCTTCAGTTACACCCTTTTTTTCTGCCATCTGTTTCATAAGCATTTCCACCTGTTCTCTGGCTTCCTGATCTGTCTGGTTCAGATGTTCATTCAGTTTTCCAGTCAATAACAGATACTGATACCTTGCTGATCTGTGTTCTTTTAAGAACTGCTTTCGTAACATTCCATATTTTCCATATGTCGGTTCTGCTTCGTTCAAAACCAGATCCGGCAAATAGTAATCTCCATGCAACGTATAACTCATTCCGTTTTTCTCATCATAAATCTGTTTTTTCATAACATTAAATCTCCAATCCTCTATATTTTGTTTTGTTCTCTTTATGCTGTTGATTTTCCATCTGCCTCTTTTGAGTAGCCCATTCCAGCTGTTTCAGAACGCTTCCCTTTGGTATTTGTTCCATTCGACGCTGCTCTTCCAATTCCTTTTGTTCTTTAATATCCTGCTGCACTACATCCTCTACAACTTCTGTTCCCAGAATACGCACCACTCTGTCATATCTGTCCGAAGTCTCCTGTAAACGTTGATTATCATTTAATAATTCCCCATTTTCTTTACGTACTAACTGCGTTTGGATATCATCACATTTCTCCGTAGATTTTTGATATTTGTTTTTCCAGCTTTCTACCATTTTGTTAAGTTCTACAACCTTTCCAGCTAATGCAGCAATCTGATTCTTCATCTTGATAAACAATGGCTTGATTTTATTTTCTCTGTAAGGTACTGCACGTTCAAATGTTCCTGTCTCCGGTAAAAACGTCTTAATCATTCCATATTCTTTTATTTCCTTACTGACATTATCCATAATTGGCTGTAGCACATTCCGACGATCTTCCAGACTTTTTAGTTCTTTTTCTGCGTCCTCTGCCCTTTGTTCTGCTTCTTGCTTCTCCCTAATTGCCTGTTCCTTATCGTCTTTTAAAATCTGGATATCTGCTCTGGATTCCGCAATTTGTGCTGTCAGTTCTTCGTTTTCTGCAGTTAGATACTCTTTCTCCTGCTCCAGCTCCTGTACTTCCTTTTTTCGTTCTTTCTTCTTGAAGTTATAAACATCCAAATGTTCCTCATGAGTACCTTTCTGTTCCCATTCAATACCATGCTGTTTTGCAATCTCTGCCAGGACCTTTTTTTCATGGTTCATCCACTGGTTCAACTCTGTATCATGCTTATTTCCACCTTGAAATCCAAGACTTTTTAATGCCTGTTTCAACGAAACTCTGGTATCCATTCCTTTTCCTTTCCAATCAGTCACATAAGGAATAAAATCAATATGTAAATGTGGGGTAGCTTCATCCTGATGTAGATAACAACCAAATACCCGTAACGTTGGATTCCGTTTCTGGAAGTCCTTTACATATTCATCCAGTACTTTTACAGCCAGATCTCCTTCTGCTGTTCCGACAGCCACATCTTCTCGATTTCCAATCTGGAAAATCGCTTCGTGGAACAACTTCTCTTGTTTTCCCTGCCGGATTTATCATAGTAATTTGTAATCTGCCGATCCTTTCTTTTCCCAAGGTTGTATCTCTCCACAGCATCATCAAATAACTCTTTATAGACTTCCTTCAGATTTTCATTCTGGTAACAAATATTTAACTGCACTCTACCCGGATCAACATTTTCTGCGAAAAACTCTCTCCTGTTATGGGCCAAAGAACCTTTCCCTATCATACCGCTAATTGTTCGTTTTATCATAATGTTTCTCACCTCTTTTCTGAGTAAGTGCCAGATAGCACATAATTTTTATTTACGCCAGTCATGGCGATATTAAGAAACTTTCGCCGAATACAGTAATTTAGGAACCTTCTCGAGCATTAGTAGTTCGAGAAGTATCGGGGACAAGCCCCTCTTTTGTTACTTTTGTCAAAAGTAACGCAAAAGCACTTTCGACAGCCGTTCCGTCCATCAAAAGTACCCTTGCGCCCTCCGGGGGTATAAGACGTCCAGGGGACGTCTGTTCTGCACCGACCGAATCGGAGCGAAGACCTAAATAATATCATAACAGTATCACAGCCAGATTTTCATGAGCTGTCAACTTTCCGGTTGCAGATTCCCACCTTGACTGTTATAATCGAAACATGGGTGCTATCATAACGGTAGGCGGTTAGTCCTTCAGCAGAGGGACTGTGACCCTCTGATTACATAGAAACTCGAAAGAGAATCCACTGGAAAGGAGGGCTAAGCCAATGAGTATTGTGGACTTTATTGCAGTCGTGAGCTTCGGCATCACCTGCTTTTGTGCCGGATACGCATTCGGCAAAGATAATAACAAGACACAAAAATAACCGCCCCAGCCTCGCAAACTGAACGGTTATTTTTAATCAATTAAGTATGTGAACTAACCGTCTATCGGTAGCACTCTTTTTCTATAATCATATTAGCACGCATGTGTGAAAATGTCAAAAATTTTCTTCATTCTTGGTTATTAATCTCCTTGATCAACTGTACTGCCTTCTCTGCATCATCGGTTTTCACAAATATATCCACACCATATATTCCAAATCCTGGTGCCCCGTGCATTGCAACATTCGCACCTGCTTCCTGAGAAAAAGCTGCTATTCCATTTTGCTTTAACATTTCTACAAGTTGTTCTGTATCTACTATATTCTGTGCATTATAAATTTTTGTCCATTCTGCCTTAGATAGAGAAGTTTCCTTTTTCTCCTGAACATTTGACGAATTCTGGTTTCTTTTTCGATTAATAAATGTCAAGAGCCTAAGAGCAATAAACGCCACAATAGTAATACCAATCAGAAATCCCAATGCTAATCGTGTTACCTGTGTTTCTGTAGCTCCCATTCTAAATAAACATATGCCATAGATGACTGTAAAAATTCCTGCACATATCACACTGGTGAGAAAATCTCGCCATATAGTAGCACTTTTTGGCAAACATTTATCCCATATTCCATTATACACCATAATAGAGGCATACAGGATTCCTCCTACTAAAGCAGTTGCTGTCTCTCCTAAAACCAAGCGAATATCCACCGTTAATAACATCTGAATAATAATCGCTAACACACTAATCACAAACATTGATGCAAATGCAAGATTTCCAGCCTTTAATGCTTTTTGTTTCACCCATTCTTCATACACCGCAACTTTGTCCAATGTTTCTTTCATCTCTTTATTCATAGTCTGGCTCCTTTCTCCATCCAGGAGCTCTCTCATCTCAACATCGTAATACTCAGCAAGTTGAACAAGTATACTGAGATCTGGCATATTTATTCCTGTCTCCCATCTGGAAACTGTTCTTGCAGATACTCCAAACTTTTCAGCAAGCTGCTCTTGTGTAAGATTCTTTTCTTTACGACATTGCTTTAAAAAAGCTCCAATCTTTTTTGTATCCATGTCTCTACCTCTCTTCCACTTACAGCTTACCAATATATACCAAAATTACCACGACATAAAACGAGAATCCGCTAATTTTCAACCGGACATCGTATGTCTAAAACAAATAAACGGTATTTTCACCCCAAAAGCATTCTATTCCTCTATAAATTAACCTTCTCTTTTATGTCTATCCATAAGCAGCAGAATAAACATAACAAACCATATCACCCATGCAATTAAACAACCTATTCCCGGATACCAAATGCCTATAATCATTCCAGCAATAAAAGGAATTGACATAAACATCATTCTTTTCCCATATACCTTACACATAGCATTTTCATCATATTTCTTTCGTTCTTCTACCGATTTCATATTATAACCAGACAAGAATTTAGATGCTTGTCCTTTTGACCTATAAAACCATATTCCAAATAAAAACATAATCACTGCCATTGCAAAGTCAAAAACAATATAGAACATATAATGCTTCCTTTCAGTCGATTCCAAAAACTTGAATTTACTTTAATAAATATTTTTCAAACGCTTTATGATTATCAAAGTGGACTTC
>NZ_JAAITU010000003.1 GCF_013304385.1 Blautia glucerasea | reverse complement strand
AGTTCTTGATTATAATTTAACACGTAGGTTAGTAGTGTCAATACCCTTTTTTACAAAAAATGAGAAAAAATAAAAAGCTGTTCATTTTATTGAGTTTTCTCTGTTCCCTCCTGCATATTCTTCAATAACTCCCATGCCATCCTGAACCCTGCGTAGAATCCTGTTTCCTCCGCTGCTGCTCCGTATTGACTTACCCATAACATAATATCATCTATACCACCGTGCCCGATTTGTAGCTCATTCAAGGTATCAAGAATCCTTTTATGTGTAACTGCCATTCTTTCCGGATCCGGTTCATCACTCTCAATCCGGTTTTCGTAATAGCCTTGGAATACCTGCTGTAATGCTGTCATACTTGTTCCCCCAGGATTTTTTGTATTTCTTTCAATTCATCTAATGTGTAGTTTTCCCACTTCACACCTGATGTAAGAAATCTTACAAGTTTTCTTTTTTGGTAATAGTCTTTTGCTGCTTCCATATCTGAAAATAATATTGTCCTATCTCCATAATCAATATTTTCTTCCAAAAAACTGTCTGTATAATCTGGTTCTTTGAATCTTATCAGTAAATAATCAGGTACAGCTTTGATGTTTACTTCTTCCCTTCTAACTGCATACAGGTATTTGCGCCCAATTTTTGCAACAGTATACTTTTTAGGCTTCAGCCCTTTCAGTAAGGCTATATCCTCATAAGAAAATGCATATGCAATTTGCCCCACAGTAAAGTCTTTTATTTTCATGCCTGTGCCTCCTTCCCAAACGCCATAGCAATCATTTTCTGCAATCTTGCATTTTCATCCTGTAACTTCTGGTTTTCTTTTTCCAGAGATTCTATTTTCAGCTTCATGCCATCAAGATCAATCTTGTCAATATATCTTGCATCACTGCACCACTTAGTAACAGTGGCTTTTGATACCCCATATCTATCTGCAATCTCACCGAATGTCATTCCATGTCTCCGGTGCATATTAACAATAAATTTCTTAAAAGTATAAGTATACCGTCTGGTCGTGTCATGATTTGGACCGGTCGGCTTTTCCGGAATTTCCTTGGCAAGTTTTTCTAATGTAATTTTTTTATCTTCAATTATGGCCAGTTCTTTTTCCGGTTCCTGTGGCATTTCTACCTCGCCTGTTACTTCTTCCTTTTCCAATTTGAACCCAATTCTTGCAAGATCATCAATCTCATCCATAAGAGCGAATAATCTTTGTCTGTACTCCTTATTCATTACATTATGCCCTCCGTATCTTTACTCTTTCTCTGTTGCTATCTCTGATTTTCACCTTAAAAATCAGTAAAACTTGTTCTCCGACACCAAACACTTTGACCTGCCATCATCAGCACCAGACGGTCATTCCTGGTGGACGGTCATTTCTGACCGTTTCGGCTATTTTATTTGCAAATCAAATCGTATAATTTTGCTTTGAGTTTGATAATTTCCATTTCTGCCAGTTCTGCTCTTTCCTGGCATTCTCTGTATTGATTCCACAACTTAGTATTATTTTCTGACAATGATTCGCATTTTTGAGCTAATTCCTCTCTGTCACTTTCCAGCCCTTTAATCTCTTTCTTAAGCTGTTCGATCTGGTTATCACGTTCTTTCAGTCTCAGACTGAATTTTTCTGTTTCTTTTTCTGCTGACTGCCATCTTTGTTTCATACTGCAGGCAAAATCATTATTGATGTTATCTTCTGCAATCTCAAAGCATCCATCAAGAGCCATTCCGATGTAGCTGTCTTCTCCAAGTTCCTCTACGATTTTTTTTATTTTTTCCAGTGCCTTAAGTTCCTGTTCTTTTGTTGCCATCTTCCATGCTCCTCCTGCATTCCGCTCTTGATTTTTCCCACCGCTCTGCTATAATAAAAGGATAAGGCTTGGCGGTGGCAGGAACCCGCCTTACCCTTATTGGTGAATTGGAAACCCTTTTACTTGCTAGGTGGCGGGGTTTCCTTTTTAATTTTTGTATCGCTTTCTCTTGCGATATATTTTACACAGTCCTCTCTTAACTCTGGTGGAACTCCATATGCTTCTAACCACTCCTGCAACCTTGTAATCTCTATGATGTTCATCATTTCTTTATTGTCCTCCATGTTCTAACCTCCTGCCCTGGTATATTTTGCAACTCGTTTTATTGAGTTGTTGATATTATAATATCACGTAGTAGGTAGGTGTCAACACCCTCTTTTACAAAATTTGAATTTTGTTTTCCCTCAACTCACAACTCATATTATTGCCGTTGCTATCACTATTCTGTAGTGTTATCATCAAAATAAAAAGGAGTATTTACAATGAACAGAACAAATGTCCCCCTAAAAAATTCCTTTCTGCTCATATATTTCACATCGGCATAAATTTTTTTTACTTCTGTTAACCCCCAAATTATACATAGGAAAAGGGAATTAATATGGGACTGTCAGGATTATTTAAAGAAAATTCATACAAGCAGGAGATTGAAGATCTCCATAAACAAATCGAGGAATTAAATGCTTATATTGACAAAGCCGGACGTAATATTCTGGATAATATTGTAGATTCTAAAGATGTCATTGCTGATCTTGAAAAAAGAAAAACGGATCTTTCTTCCTCTATCGAAAACCTCGAAAGAATCTCCAACAACTTAGATACTTCTATTGCAGAAAAGCGTAAACAAATTTCATCCATAGATGATGAAATTCTTGTAGAAAGTTTCGGATTATATAAACCGGTATTTTCTTTTGCATCTTCTACCCAATATCAGGAAGCGCTTGCATATATTAGACATGAACAAAAAGATCTAATAAAAAATAATAAAGCAGTAACTGGAAGTAAAAACTGGACCGTCAATGGAAGTGCAGCAAAAGGCCAGAAGATGGTAAAAGATATGCAAAAACTATTACTTCGAGCTTTCAATTCTGATTGTGATTCTATTGTCGAAAAGGTTAAATATACAAACTTTGATGCCTCTCTAAAAAAGCTATATGCTAGCGCAGAAGCCATTACAAAATTGGGAGCTTCATCAACTGGAGTTGCGATCACCAAAGAATATATCATATCAAAAGTAAAAGAACTTCACCTTGCTTTTGAATATCAACAAAAAAAGCAAGAGGAAAAAGAGCACATTCGTGAAGAACGGGCAAGAGCAAGAGAAGAAGCCAAATTGCAAAAAGAACTTGCTGAACAGAAAATAGCCATTTCAAAAGAACAGAAACACTATGAACACGCTCTTTCTGACATTCTCAATCAAATTGCCAATAATCCAGATAATCAAGATCTTTTGCAGAAGAAAGCTGATATAGAAACTCAATTAGCTGCTATCGAAAATTCGCTTAAGGACATTGATTACCGTGAGGCCAATCAGAAAGCAGGTTATGTATATATTATTTCAAACATTGGTGCATTTGGCGAAAATATATATAAGATTGGTATGACACGGCGTTTGGATCCTCAGGAACGTATTGATGAATTGGGAGATGCTTCCGTGCCATTTAACTTTGATGTTCATGCTATGATCTTTTCTGACAATGCGCCTGCACTGGAAGCCGCTTTGCATCATGCATTTGAAGATAAAAAAGTAAACATGGTGAATACCAGAAGAGAATTTTTTAATGTCACTTTGGATGAAATCAAGAAGGTTGTCACAGAAAACTTTGACAAAACTGTGGATTTTCATGATGTTCCAGATGCCGAGCAATTTAGAATGTCCCAACGCATGAGGGAAAAGGCTTGACCCTCTCATTTTGTGCTTTTTTAATAATTTTTCGCAGGAGTTTTCGTGTAGATTTCACGAATTTTTATTAATTTTCCAACATTTGTTGGCTTTAATTTGTCAGCCGCTTGCCAGCCTTTGGCTGACTGAGACTTAGGTTTAGAATAAGATTAAGATTTAATATAAAAACATAAGATCAATTGCACCAGCTTTTTCTTCAAAAACACCATGGACAGATTGGCTTACAAGCGGCTTTACGAGATTGAGATATAGTATTGAGAATATAAATATAGTTAAATACATATGTACTGTTGCACCAGAATTATCCCAGGGATAAATAAAAAAATCCCGACACCATTCAGGCATCGGGAAGCTTTCGGAAACTCAGTATTTTGAAGTTGACATTTTGCCTGTAACAGCATATGATAATAACAGCTAAGCAAGCTGATGAATTGTATTAGGCAAAACGAAAACCCCTGAAAGTGGTCCAGACTTTCAGGGGTTTTCTATTCCGTTTATGTAAGGTGGCTTATGCCTTTAGGCTGTCTGCGCTGCTTATTCATCCCCATCCAGCCATTTGCAAATGTAGTAGCTAATTACACCTGCTACGATAGAGACAAGCAAACTGATGAATAAATCTTGCATTAGGCTTCACCTCCTTCCTGCCGGAGGTGCGCAGCAAAATTATGTTATCACATTACATATATTTCTACAATCACATTTTATTGCAATAATGCTTTCTAACATCCTGCGCATTTTCAAAGATTCCCAAAGGATCAAAACACCTGTGATATATTCTTTTATCCAGCTTGTACTAATCAAGGCATTCTATACGTATCATCGTATATATACCCAGAATTAATCAGTGCACCATATAAATATTACTGTACATACGTTTTCTTTTCGTAATAGGCGGCAATCCATCCAGACGGAATCTTCATCCAGATATCATCCCCTATTTTCTTTGTTCCCTGGCAGGTTACTCTTGTGCCCTTTTTCAGCTGTCCATTTGTATAGGCATGCTGTCGAGCGTTGGCAGTCAGCTCATTCCATTTCTTGGCATGATACTGTACACCTGCACCGGTACGCACATTCAGGCTGTCAACCTGCAGTGTGTATGTGCTGCCAACAAGATAGGATGGTGCCGCAGTATTTACCGGCTGAGTAGCCTGCGGCTTTTTCGCAGAATCGGTTGTGTTCTTGACCATGCTCAGACCCTTGCCAGTGAAACGAAGCCTATGTGTCCATCCATGGCTGTACAAATACCATGGCTGTGTTCGGATCTCGTTTCCGGAATCGTCAATGGTATTTTTCGTTCCCTCTGATGATCTGGCATGGACGATATTATCTCCATCAATGGCCAGGGCTACATGGCTGTTGGATCCATCTGGATTGTTGTCTGCCAGTTCTACATCCCCTTTTTTCATTCTTGCATGGGCTGTCTGCTTTGTGGCCACAACTTCAAAGCCGCACTTCTTCATCTGCAGCATGTTTCCGGTATACCCGCAATTCTGTTTCAGAAATGCGGCCTGTTCAGAAAGACCATTCTTCATGAATGCATAATAATATGCAGTCAGCACAAGGGAACTACAGTCGAAAGATTTTGGGGCAGAAATATTGTACAGGCTACGCACCACCTGGCTGTATCCATGTGTATTGTCATTCGCCATCTGTACAGCGAAATCAACCGCATCATCAATGATCTGCTGTGCTGTTACTTTTTCTTTCTTGTCATTCTTGCTATTTTCTGTTGGATCATACTGTGTCAGATTGCAGACTACGATCACTGCATATACGTTTCCAACATAAGCACTGGAAGTTGCATAGCCATCTGCCCGGATGGTTTCCAGGTACTTTTTCGGATCCTTGATTCCTTTCAGGTTCTGGTATCTGGCAAGCTGAATAAACTCAAAGTACCCCTTAACGCCTGCCTCCATAGAATCGTACACACGGAAATTGTCTTTGATCGTAGTCAGAGTTCCTGGTGAATACTCCTCCTTTGTGGTCATGTTGACAGATTTTCCTTTCCAGGCAGTGCCACATTTCAGGCCAAAATAATTATGGTACTGTGTTGCCAGTTTAGATTCTCCCCATCCTGATTCCAGGATAGCTTGTGCAATAATCGGACTGTATACCTGGATTCCATATCTTGGGGCATACTTTTTCACAAGTATAGCAATACTCGCAATAAATTTCTTCTGTGTATTACTTAATGCCATTTTCTACCCCTCCTGTAGAATAGATTCTTGTATAAAAAAAGACATTCAACCGAAATCAATTCGTAGTTGAATGCCCTCGAAGTTGTGAAATTGCCTGAATTACTTTATCGTATCCCACCATAGCCGACAGCCAGGATAATAATAACAATGCAATCAAATAGACTATCAGCTGTGCATTAATATGCGATTCAGTCATGATAACATATCCGGCAGATACTCCTACAGCCAAAACAGCTGCAACAATTCCTGCCAGGAAATTTGAAGCATACCGCACTTTGCATTCATCCAGAACTTTCTTGACCGCTTCGGTGAAAAGCCCTGTAAAAGCAGATACGACCATCAACAGCAATAAAAACATTTCTAAGTTCATCCTTTTTCCTCCGTTTCTTCAAGATCCATATTGTTATTATCTTCCACATCCCCAGTGTTTCCGTCAGGCTCATCACGGCTACGGTATTTGTGTTTTTCCTTACTGGTCTTGATCCAGCCGCAGATGCCGCATTCTCCGATCAGTGCTGCTATCAATGCACACCAGGCTGTTTCCGGTGCAGAACCATATAGCCTGTATGTATCAATCATCTGCTGATTAATATGCACTGTGTACAAGAAAACACAAATCAGAACTATGTTCAATGTTCCTAGCTTTCCAAAGCTCTGTCTGATCCTCCGTACTGCCCTTTTTATTTTCTTAATCATCTTACTCACCTTTCCGAGTTGCTGTGGAATATCTCTGTGGCTCTGTTACAGCCACAGGCTTCCATCCTAACTGCTTATGCCAACATTTCCTCACCAACGCACCAAAAAGCGCTTATAGCCCCTTGTAGCCGTTTGCTATCATTCACATACCAATCTGCTTGAGCACAAATCCAATGACAATACCCAGCACTGTGGTAATCGCATATCCAGTTACTTTTCTCCACATTTCTCCGTCCCGGCTTTCCAGTGCTTCTAATCTGTCACCTTGGCGGCCCTGCTCCTTAACCATGCTTTCAACTGACATTGCAAGTTTCTGCACAGAAGTCGTCAGTTCCCCGATCTGCTTAACAGCTGTATCCAGTTCATCAATGCGCCGGTTCTGCCGCTTATTCTCAGCATCCAGCCTTTCGCCAAACTCTTTGTGTTCAGCTCGAGTTATATATTCCTCCATGCCTTTTCCTCCTGTATTACTCCGTGTACACATCACCAATGGCCACAATAGGACGCACACCATGGAGAGCAGTAACAGATGTAGCTGTATCAATCGCCACAAATCCATCATCTGTCACATATAACGCCGACATTTCGTTTTCATGTGTGTATATGAAATTCCTCAACCAGTAATTGCGTGTGGATTTTGTTTTCTTCGGATCCAGTTTCATAAGGGCAAGTTGACTGGTTTCCTGTACATACGATACACCTGCCCAGTGTGTACTCAACAGCTTACTATTGTCATTAGTAAACATGCTACACCCAAACATCATTATGTCAGTTGGAATATCCACAGCAAGAGCGTCAGTGTATGTACTTTCCACATTTTTCCATCCTTCCCCTTCAAGTTTCGGATATTTTACACCTGGGCGTGTAAAAATATAGTTTTCAAACAAATTAAGGAAATACTCTCTGTTGCTATTCAACCCTGAAATTAACGCTGATGCATCATATCCAGACATATCGCCCAACCCCATTGGTACTGCGCCTTCATGCAAACCGGGTAAATTACTAAGCGGATCATCTGGCATGACCAGTACATGATGGTCTGTAAGATCCTGCCAGTAGTCAATATCCACAATCCTCCATTTCACACCTCCAAGGTTCCAGTAGTCACCAACCCACAGATCATGAAAAGTTCCTTCCGATATTTCAGCCAGCTGACTGTAATCAAGGACATTTCCCAGATTTTTCCCACGGAAAATGTTCCGATGCATTTCATGAATTTTATCCATCATCTCAAAAACTGTAGTTACGCTTTTTAGGGCTTTATTTGTCTGCTCTTTAAACTCTGCAAGATCTACTGCAGAAGCATATGCTCCGGTTCCTGGCTGAATGTTTACTGCGGCAGATGCGTTCACAGTCTGATACATTTCAAAATTCATAGAAATCGAACCACCCGTTTCTGCCGGGATGTAATCTGCCCCATTGGGTTCAGCTACAGCCAACGAAAACAGAATATCTCCCTCATCTGGATCTTTGGCCCATATACCAACCTCTGTAATTCTATATCCCTGCTCCAGACCAGTATTAGAGATCACTGCAACTAATTTTACTGTAGTGCTGTCCACTGCGGAAATAGATGAGATCTGCACGCTCTGGCGCTGGTCTTTCAGTGCTGTTGCTCCTGAAAGATCCTCCGTACCTGTATACTCTCCTGCACCAGGAGTAATTTGCGTATATGTCAGCTTTAATGTGCGCTGTTGAACCTTCTGCAGCAATGCCAAGCCTTTTTCTGTAATCACGCTATTTTTGAATTGTGCCATTATTAAGTCCTCCTATGTTTTTTTAATGTATAATTATGTTTGGTATGCCAACACAATATATCCCTACGTTCTCATTCAAATGAATTGATGCCTCTGCAACCATATTGTAATTGATATGCACCGGCATTCTTTTGGAAATAATAGTCGCCAGCCGGTCATATACCACCGCTATATCTGTTCCACCATCCTGTATCAGAATCTGAAATGCAGTTCCGTCCCAGGTTATTTCACAGCCCTTTCCGGTATAGGTTTTGACCAGTGACTGGATTACACTTTTACTAAGATGTCCTGTTCCAGAATAACAGGCTGCAATGGTTCTTCTACGCTCCTCCAAGGATGCTCCTACATCCGTATCCACACGTAAGATCCGCTCATACTCAGCTATGGCCTTTTCATCTGCCTGGGAAGGATACTGATTCTTTACCGTCTGTTCAATCAGGTGTATGGCAAGATCCAACAGCCATCCTTCATACCGGTATACAGCATCCATTTCTTTATACTCTGTCCACCATGCAGGACCACTGCTTACGATTTCCTCATAGCTCTCCTGACCATTATTGAATATTTCCATCAATTGTCACCTCCCCAAGAATAGGAACCTGGGTAATGGCGAACGGTATATTAACCATCCCATCATTGATAGTCAGATTGCTATAATCAATCACATCTTCCAGGCCTTCCAGCAAAGCCCCTACCCTAACATAACGGATCGTCATTCCTTGTGAATAATCCTCAAGTGCCATATCTGAAAAGTATTTCTCTAGCAATGCCTTAAAAGCACTTTGAATCCCTGACAATGATGCATCAGACTTCTTCAAGACAGATGCTTTTACATTAATTGTTACAGCCTCTGCTGCGGCTACTGTACAGATCTGTCCAATGGTTGCCACGCCTTCCCCCATTCCATCACCTGACGGATCCAGATACTTCTGTACTGCCTGTACAACACCTGTGACTGGAACTCCACCAGTTTTGGATACGATCACAGCCTTTACAGTGTTCGGACCGTTCCACAGTGGAATAATTCTGGCACTTCCTACACCATCTACAGATTCGCACCAGGTTTTCATCTGCGCCTTATTTCCATTTTCATCTGGCCCGGATAACCGGCTGATAAGCCGCTCCCTTGCTGAATCATCATCCTCAATATCTACAGCAGGGATATATAATGTTCCAAGGGTTGCACTGATAAGACCATCCACATCAAGATCTGGAATTACTGCTGTACCTTCTACTAGATCATTCATTTCTGTACCCGTATCCTGTGAAACAATGGTATACTTACCGTTTTCCTCCTGATGAAGTGTAAAAAAATAATCCCCGCACGACATCAGGGATCCTATTTCCGGTACAGCTCCGGTAAATTCCACATAATAAGTTGCCGGTGTGGCCTGGTCCGGATTTCGTTTCAGGCCTCGTTCCATCATCTTTTCATCTAACACATCGCCTGTACATGTCTGTATAGAAATGATTTCCTTGATCTGTGCCAGATCATCAAACAGCATTGCTGTACGGATGATGCTGCCCATACAGGCATCCCAGTATATACTGCCTTGTCGGGTATCTACCCCAAGTTCTTCCCCCATATCCAGGAACTGTTCAATCAGCAGATCCTCAGTAACATCATCCAGGGATAAATCCTCGATGTTCCGTGCACTAACAGACTGTACACGTTCTATCGGGGCTGCTCTTCTCATTTCTGCCAGGGAAGCTTTATATTCACCAATAAGTTCTGCACTATGGGTTATATCAGCCATCCGTCAGCACCTCCTCTACCTCTTCGTCTCCATAAATTGTTGATGCTGTAAAAGAAATATGAACAGCATCTGCCTCCAGGATCTCATAAGAGAGATCACTGATTCCAAGAATTTCCTCATTATTCAGAAAAGCATCCTCTACCATAGCAGGAATATCCGACCGCAGATATCCAGGAGTAAGTTCCTGGTTTCCGACTTTATTGTAGATATCACTGCCATACTGATCGTCATATATCAGATATGCGAACCGTCTTGTTTGTAGTGCTTTCATCATTGCTTGCTGTGAAGCCTCTGCCCCATCCACCATGCCGATAATCCTTTTATTTTCTACATCCATGCGGTAAGTACGATATATCGTCAGATCTTCTTCTAGTTCTTCCTCTGCTACAGGATCCTCAATCACTTCAAATTCATCTTCGCCCATATTCTCACACCCTGTCCAAAATATAATAAACTTTCGCATCATTGATCGCCAACATGTAAAAAAGCTCACCGGCTTTCAGCGGCAACTGTCCAGATGGGATAATCAACGACTGTGCCGATAATAAAATGCTTGAATCTCCTACCAGCCGAATCAACACCGGATCTGTATCCACCACACTGCCAGTCACGACTGTAGGGGCATTTGTTTTTACAGCTTCCCGGATTACCTCAACAAGATTCTTTCCCATCGTCCTCCCTCCTCTATGCTGTTTTATCAAAACTCAATTTCAGATCCATCACATGATGGCCATTTTCAAAGGTATGGGTATCCTCTTCAATATACATTCTCCGTTTTATGGAAACTGTAGGGATGGACATATACACACATGCACCAGACACACATTTCATGTTGCCTGTTGCCTTGACCTTGAGTTCCTGACTGACGGCACTGGTTTCCATCTTGAACACCTGTATCCGCTGTTTAATCTCCGTTGCGGTTATTTTCTCGTCTACGCTCTCCATATCTGCAAATTTTCCAATGACCTTTTCCAGATTAGAATTAACATAGCTACCTTTGCTCCCACCCTTTGATGTGGTCAAGGTAAGCCTTGTCCTGGTATTGTATATAGATCTCTGCATGTCATATGTCTGGATATTTGACCCCAGATCCAGGATCGGCATACTGGCAGGGACTGTCCTTTTTTTCAAGGATATTTTTCCTTTCGAGGAAGACACATAATACCGTATTCCTGTAGATTTATAAGTCTGGCTTAATGCATCCTGGATCACATCCCAGTATGTGGTTGCCTTCTTCACAAGCTCACCAATCACGAACTGTGTTTCCACTGCCGTTCCAAGCTTCAAACCAAGCTTTTTTAGGCAATCTTTGAAAATAAATGTAGCTGTTTTTTTCTTATAAGAAAAACTGCCCTTATTGTTGCAAAGATATATACAGTTATCATATGCTTTCAAAGTAAGGCTTCTGCTGTTTCCACGACCGTCCGTCATGAGCAGTCCCCGAAAGACTTCTTTTCCTCCAAGATAAAAATAGACTGCCTGTCCTTGGCCACAATTGACTTTCAAGCGTGAATGCTGTTCTGAATCATCCAACGTAACCGAAAGGGTACGTGGTGCATCTCCTCTTCTTCCGGAAAGGACTGCCTTCTGGACAAGCATGGTGCCATCAAAGAATTTGCTTCCTTTTCCAACCAATAGTTTAATATCATTCATGGTTCTGCCCCTCCCATATCACGGAAGTTTCAATTTTGTACCAGGAAACAGGATCTTCCCATTATTGGAAGAACTTTTCCCATGCTTCTTTGCTGCCGCTTCAATAACATTCTTATTTTTCTGGTATATAGCACTTCGCTTTTTCCCATCCTTGTAATACTTTTTGGCAATGTTCCATAACGTATCTTTAGCCTTCACTGTATAAGTTTTTGCCTTAGATTTATTATTTGAGCGCTTACCGGATGTGGTTGTCCTGGATTTTCCATTCTTCTTTTTCCGGTACGTTTTAACAGTGGGTTTCCTATACTCTTTTAATTCGACAGTATAGCTGATAGATCCCACATCACCACCAGATTCTGTTTCTGAATATGATGTAATGTATGCATACATGTTCAGCGATAATGGCCCACCTTCCAGGACAAAATGACAGGGTTTTGAATGCTCTACCCTCTTCTGCATCCATTTATGCCATTTCTTTGGCTCTTTAAATTCTTCCGGTCGGCAGGAACAGTAATTCCTGCCATACACTGCCGGAAAAAAAGAGGAAAATGAGATCACAATCGAATCTCGTTTTCCCTTGTGTACTGCCTCGCCAAATCGGTCAATCGATACAGATGTTGTTTTTCCCTTTACAGATACTTTGATCTTTTCCGGAAGAACAGGAACAACGTATACCAGCTTGTCATTATCAAAATTAATATACATCCTGTATTTTGTCGGATTAGAATCAATACTCATAAGCTGCATCACCTCCAACAAAGATTTCCTCTTCGATGATATCAACGATCACATCCCGTACTCGCTCCATTAGTATATTGACCACATCTGCTTTTGAAATGCCGCCGCCTGCTGTGATTCTACCATTGCCATTAATATTGATATCAACAGATTTCCTGCTTTCACTGCCAGACCCAGATGAAGATGCTTCTGCATCTAAAACAGGAGAAATTTGAAGTGGTGCCGCTGTGTCTTTACCATCTCCAAACATTCCCAATCTGACACCGGTTTCCTGCCACAAATCTATTGCATGATCAGATCCATCCAACGGAATAATTGATTCAGGACCTGCCTCTGACACAATAGCAAAATGTGGTTCATCAAAAATACCACCTGTTGCATGTTTCGCAATGGAAGCTGTTACAGTAGCTTCGCCAGTGGCACCACCACCAAAGGAGATTTTTTCAGATGGATTTGTCAGTTTATAATTTGCAGTAAGTGATACATTTACAGTCGCACTGGCCGGAAATGGAGTTGCAAACGCACTACGCACCTCAGATCCAACCTGACTGTATACGGAAGATATGTTGTCCTCCCCTTTAGTCAGTTCTGCATTCACGGTACCCTCTGCTGATATCGGATCCGTAAATGTCTTTTTAGCCTCATCCTCTGTCAGTGTTTTTGCAGCACTGGTATTAGTCTTTCCCTTGGTTATTGTGGTATCTACCTGCTGTTCCTCCGTGATGGGTTCTTGAGTGGCTTCATCTGCCGCCGCCTGAATCTCTGCTTTTGCCTGGTCTGTATTGACATCAGCTATTTCAATCACAGATTCCGGTATATTAATAACCTGGTCAGGCAGAATTAGATTCAAGTCCTGAATATCAGGGTTTGCTGCCTGAATCTGGTCTTTAACTTCTGACCACACAACACCATACTGTTCCATGATTCCTGAAAGGGTATCTCCTTCATTCACAGTATACTGTATCGCAATCTCTCCACCATCCAGTTCAGTTTCTCCAACATAATTCAACCCTTTAAGAGAATGCGTAAGCTTATCCATATCAAGATTTGCATTGTCGGTATTAACTGGTATATCGCCTTCCAGGTCAATTCCCTGCTCCTTGGCTGCATCCGATATGGTAAAACCAAATTTTTCTAAAATGTCATTCACTTTTCCCATATCTATTTCGCCGTTGGATCCAATCGCACTACTAAGCACTTCATCAAGAATACTTCCTGCATCAGCGCTGTTTGTAGTTTCAGTGAATGCCCTCCGGATTTCTTCCTGTAAAGCGTTTGGTAACATTTCAAAGGATACACCAGCATCATCTAGCATGTTCATGAAGTCCTCTTTGTTACCTGAGAATTTATCAGCAAGCTGTTTTGACATGATTGCATATATAGAGTTCTGGTCACCAGCCGCAGCACCCAATTCAACCGCCTGATAATATTTGTCCATAACTGACTGAGGTACTTCTGAAAGCTGTTCGCCGTTTTCACCATATACGCCATCAATTATCCCCTGAATATCTTCGATTGTAGGGAACATCGTTTCAAATCTATCTTCAAGTGCGCCTTTTGTTGCACTATCCAGGCCACTATCAATAGTGCCTGCATTTGTCAAAGCTGCATTTAGATACTCTGTAGGATCCTGAACCCCTTTTGTTGCACTGGCAGTTTCCATCTCCTCGGAAAAATAATCCATCCACTGCGAAGTCGAACTATCAATATTCTCCTTGGCTGTGCTTAATTCATCCCCATAAGCATCACTAAGACCTGTATATCCCCACTCCCAGCTTTTTAGCGTTGCATTCTCCTGAAGATTTGTATATGCATCCTGCAGGAGTTCTTCCATAGCATCTACAGTCGGTCTTCTGGATTCATCATTATATGCATATTGCTCCAGTTTTGAAAAAAGTGATTCAATCGCTGTTGATCGCTCTTCAATCTGTGCATCTGCCGCCTCATTAATCTGTTCTACAGTTTTTTTCCATGAATCAGAATCAAGTGCCGCCCCTGACGATGTTTTGGATATCCATTTCAGCTTTCCTTCCAGTTCAGCCTGCTGTGCACCATTTACAAGATCCAACATTTTCCCCTGCATAATGGATACAGCTGTTGCGGTATTTACATCATAGGCACCTTCATCTATGCTTTTCTGTAAAAGATCTGTAACTGCACTTCCCAATGATTCGGCCATTTCTGAATCCTGGGAAAACCAGGTTTGCATTTGCCCTATAATCTGATCTCCAACAACATCCCCCAACAAAGCCTTAACGGTTAATTCTGCGGAATATTCCTGCTTTTCCAGGGCATCTTTCACATAAGATTTTATATCTTCTGCATTGTCTAACAGAACCTGTCCTTCATCTACTGTCAGACCAATATTTCTGGCTTTCCAATTCAGATAGTCATTCTCTGCCAAAAGATCCTCTGCTTGTGAAATCAGCTTATCAGCTTCATCGAAATTCACATTTGCCACATGCAGCTGTGTAGTCAATTCAACTGGAATAACCTGATCAACCAAACTGCTTATCTGATCATCTGTACTGGTATACAAGCAGCATTCCCAACGAAACAATATCGTCTGCGGTTTTCATTGTGTCCTGGCCTACACGTTTCTTGAAGAACTGTACCTTCTCATCGGTACGATAACCAATAACTGTTTTGTCCGTACCAAACCTCGCAACGTCACAGCCAATATGAATGATCTGCGGATGCCTCCTCGGAAAGTATTCTGTTGCAATGCTTTTCTCAACCAGCGGAAGCGGTATGTAAATATCGTCTTCGACAAGTGGAAAATCGCCAGCTACACGTACTCTGAATACATCGCTGTCCTCACCGTACATATTGATAATGGTCTGTACAAATTCTTGTGATACTCTCGTGCTGTTTCTACCATCAATATGGAATGTCGAATACTGTTCTCGGTTCTTATTGTGACTATCATAAAAAAATCCCGACAACTGGGTCGGGTTTCCACACATAAGCAATTTTGCTCCTGGTGTCGAAAGAGCACCAAGAACCGGTTCGAATATTTTATCTTCAACGCCGCTTGCTTCATCTATGATATAAAGCATATGTTCCGCATGAAATCCCTGCAAAGCATCTGGCGTGCTTGCAGTTCGTGCCACTGCAAACCATTCTTCGGCATGGCCTTTCATGTACAGCTTTTCTTTTGTCCATATTAATTCTGAATCCAGTATCTTATTATTACGCTTCCATTTACTGATCTCGGCCCATAGGATATCGAACAGCTGATGCTGGGTCGGAGCAGTGCATGGAATCTTTGGATATGGATGTGTACACATAAACCATATTACAGACCATGCCTCCACCGCTGATTTACCTATACCATGTCCAGAACGAACGCTTGTCATTTGGTTTGCAACGAGGCTCTGTAATATCTTCTTCTGTTCAGGATCCGGGGCAGCCTTTAATATATCCTGTACAAATTCTACCGGATGGTTGGCGTAATATAAAATAGCCTCATTGCTCAGCATCTTTCTCAGCCTCCATCCTGTTCCTGTACGCCTCTTCTATTGCATCCGCCAATGAAGATGTACTCTCGTTTTCTTTCCTCTGTGCTTCCTCCTGCTGTCTATGGTATTCAAATTCTGCAATCTTCTGATCGAGCTCTCTTTCCCTAAGTTCATGTGCCGGATTTTCTCCCACGGTATCTCGCAGGAACGAAGCAGCTTTTGTATTGCCTTTTATTGCCTGATTGATAACGCCCACCATTACTGCTGTCTGATATGTGAAATCCTCCTCAGATATTCCCATGACTGCCAGCTTTTGTTTCAACTCTTTCGCAGCCTTCGGAACCTGCATATCAAGCAGCATTTTAGCGGTATCTCGCATAGCTTTCTTCCTGCGGCGTGCTTCACCTGATGCGATGCCGCCTTTTCGGGCTGTTTCCACCTGTTGTTCCCCTGTTCGGAAGCGATATGGCACACCTTTTTTTAAGTTTTCCTCATTCGGCACCGTCACCACCTCTCTGTTCTGTCATTATTTGAGAAAATCAGATAAAATATGGGTCTTTTCTCTCTTTCTCCATCTGTGCCATAAACTTATTCGGTGCCGTCATTCTGCATGGGATATCGCATCTTGACATATC
Organism: Blautia glucerasea; assembly: GCF_013304385.1. Lineage (GTDB taxonomy): Bacteria > Bacillota > Clostridia > Lachnospirales > Lachnospiraceae > Blautia_A > Blautia_A ammoniilytica. Next base: position 133,756 of record NZ_JAAITU010000003.1, on the reverse strand, counting down.
TGTTCTGGCTTTTGCTTTAGCCTCCAGGATGTTACTGTCCATCACATGGCCTATGATCTCATATGGCTTATCTCTGGAATTTCTCAGCCAGCATTCTCAATTCAGATATTGCTGTTGCCAACACTTCCAGCTTTTTCACAATTCCATCGAACTTTTCCTGTTCGTCTTCTGTGATTTCCCCATCTTCCGCAATACTCAACAACTGCTTTTTCATGGCCCGAACTCCATCTTCATCCAGACTGTTCAGTATTTTTACCGTAATCCCCTGCAAACCACTTACTTGTGTTGCAAGTGGAAGATTTCTCCCAATTGGACACTCGTGTTTACAGTAATAACTACGCAGTTCCGGTGTCTTGTACAAATCAGACATCATCACCACCGTATCCGGTGGTACATTTTTGGTTACTCCTAACTCATGATTTGCCAAAGTTGAGGTTGAGATCCCCAATAACTCAGCAGCTCTTTCCCTGCTGTTTAGTAAGTCATTGTATTTTGCTGCCTTTTCCCTACAGGCAAAGTAAATATTTTTCCCATCTTTCGTACAGTCAATCTCCATTTCGTTTCTACTCCTCATCTTCTATAATGAGTTCATGCTCAAACATCCGAGCAGGAATCATCATCAGTAATATTTAAGTAATCACTTATTCTTTTTCTTATGGGAGGTGATACCACACGGCCATTTAAAACTGACGAAATGTATGAGCGGTTGTTACCAAGCTTTTCTGCCATATCAGAAACTCCGATATCTTTCTGAATCATGGCAATCTTAGCCTTTTTACACCAAGGTGATAACTTTTCCGCCATATGTTTTGCTCCTTTCTTTTCTTTACTTTTGTTACATTTTTCTTTATAATGAAGATTGATTTTATCTTTAAAATGAATTTTAAAATCATCTTCAAAATCATCTTACATTTGTTATATTAACTCGTAATTATGAGCAGGTCAATACCTTTAGCTCATTATTTTGAGTTTTTATGAAGGAGGTACTATGTTCTACGATAACTTTAAAGCTGCCTGTGCAAGAAAAGGCACAACCATTACTGCTGTTTTAGCTGAAATAGGCAGAGCAAGTGGTAATACTGGGGGCTGGAAAATGGGAAAATACCCACGTTTAGATATTGTTACAGAGATAGCTGATTATCTAAATATAAGTTTGGACGAATTGGTTTATGGATTAGAGAGAGCTCCATCTGCCAAATCTGCTCAGAATAATGAGCTTGACAGTGAATGGTATGAGATCATTTCCCAAATCCCAGAAGACCGTCAACAGCTTTGCAAAGATTTTTTGCGTACTCATATGGTTTCTATACCGGAAAAGTATGCAGATGATAAGAGAGCATAATATCCCCTGACTATTTTGAATGGTATCGGAATAACCAAACCCAATAACAGGAGGTTCTTATGGAAAAAAAGATCACTATTCAACCACAACATCCATTAGTTCCAGAAAAAGACGCTTTTGTTCTTGAACTTCAACGACTCCTCGCCTGTTACCAACTGGCCGATCAAAGAGACAGGGAAATTGTGTGGTCTGTACTCAATAAATATGTACCACGTATCGTTTAAAACAAAGGACAGCCCCGTGCAGGGGCTTTCTTTGTGTATTTGGGAGAAACATTATGGCAAGAAAGAAAACCGCCCTAAGGGGCATATCTGCGTCTGTGCGTGAAACCAAAGTAGCAATATATATTCGAGTATCTACTATTCATCAGATTGACAAAGATTCCATACCTATGCAGAAAAAAGATCTCATAGCATATTGCCAGCTTATTCTTGGCACAGACAATTATGAAATCTTCGAGGATGCTGGATACTCAGGAAAAAATACTGATCGTCCCGCATTTCAAGATATGATGAAAAAGATCCGTAAAGGTGAGTTCACTCATATGCTCGTATGGAAAATAGATAGAATATCCAGAAACCTTCTGGATTTTGCAGAAATGTACGAAGAGCTTCAAGCATTGCGGATAACCTTTGTAAGTAAAAATGAGCAATTTGACACCTCCACTGCTATTGGTGAAGCTATGCTCAAAATTGTTTTAGTGTTTGCAGAATTGGAAAGAAATATGACTTCAGAACGTGTTACAGCAACAATGATCTCCAGAGCCAACAATGGACAGTGGAATGGTGGCCGGATTCCTTTTGGATATTCCTATGATCCGGATACATCCCAGTTCTCCATACGTGAAGATGAGGCTGTAGTATGCCGTAGGTTAAAGGATCTTTACTTAGACAATAAATCCCTTGTCTATACTGCAAGGACCTTGAATGCAGACGGATATAAAACCAGAGCCGGTGTGGACTGGACACCTACTGCGGTATGGATTATTGCATCCAGCCCATTTTATGCCGGCATTTATCGTTATAACCGATATAAAGGAACAGAAAACAGAACACTCAATCCAGAGGAAGAATGGGTAATGATTCCGAACCATCATCCGGCTATTTTTACCCTAGATGAACATGAAGCAATGAAGTCCTCGTTAAAATCAAACGCTAGGTATGTTGATAATCCAGTTGGGAAACCACACGCCACTGCCAACATTCATATATTTCAGGGAATTGCCTATTGCGACAAGTGTGGAAGCAAAATGGTTTCCACTCCCGGAAAAAAACACGCTGACGGATACCGTCCATCCAATTATAGTTGTCCTCTGCACCGCAGAAGTAAGAAATGTGATAACTCCACAGTGAATGATATGATCATTGGCGAATTTACCATCAATTATATTTTGAATATGCTCAATGCCAAGAAAATATTTTCCGGTATCGACACACCTGAAGAATTGCAACGACATTTATTGACCGGTTCCACCTTCTCTGATATTTCTTCCATTGAGGAAGATGGGCTGCATGAGTTCTTCAACCTATTATCCCGGTATGGTTCCGACAACTCTTATGTCTTTGCAGTCCAAAAACCACGGAAGAAAAAAGCTTCTGTTAATCCTGAAATTGCAGCTCTCCGTAAAGAAAAAGAAAAACAGGAGCGTGCCCTTCAGCGTCTACAGGATCTTTATCTATATTCAGACAAATCCATGTCCGAAAAAGACTTTATAATTCGCAAAAGCGAAATATCAGATCATCTTAAAAGTATCAATGCTCAGCTTGGATTGATTACTCAGGATCCAGATGCCCTGCTTTCGGATGAAGAATTTATAAAACAAGCCAGTCACCTGCTCATCCAAAAAGAATTGAAAGACAAAAAGTATATTTATTATAAAAATCTGGCAGCATCCTTGGATCCGGAAATCCTCAGAACTTATATGAAAACAATTCTTGATTCTGTTTACCTTACTGACGGTCATGTCAGTGCCATAGTATTCAAGAATGGTCTTACGCAAAAATTTATCTATAAAAAATAAGGCTGTTTCAAATATCATAAAAAATAACCAGGAAGCATTATACCTCCTGGTTATTCTTATATTCTCTGGGTCTTTTTTTACCCAACAAATGTTAGATATGGATGTCAATTGATGAGCATCGCATCCCCAAAGGAAAAAAATCTATATCTTTCCTTCACAGCCTCTTCATAAGCATGCATAATCTTTTCCTTACCTGCCAGCGCAGAAACAAGCATCATAAGAGTTGATTCTGGAAGATGGAAGTTGGTGATCAGGCTGTCGATCATCTTAAAATGATAGCCTGGGTAAATAAAAATCTCTGTCCAGCCTGAACCGGCTTTTAAAACGCCATCTTCTCCGGTGGCTGATTCCAGGGTGCGACAGCTGGTAGTACCTACAGCGATCACACGGCCGCCGTTTTTCTTAGTATCATTGATCAGCTTTGCTTGATCTTCTTCTACCACGTAATACTCAGAATGCATATGATGCTGCTCCACATCATCTACTTTGACAGGCCGGAAAGTGCCAAGCCCTACATGCAATGTCACATGGGCGATCTGCACACCTTTTTCTTTTACCTTTTCCAGAAGTTCCTTTGTAAAATGGAGCCCTGCAGTAGGCGCAGCAGCAGATCCCTCATGCTTTGCATAAACCGTCTGATAACGATTTTTGTCCTGTAATTTGTGTGTGATATAGGGAGGCAGAGGCATCTCTCCCAACTGATCCAGGATTTCCTCAAAAATGCCGTTATATTCGAAATGGATCAGGCGGTTCCCATCTTCGATCACATCTACGATCTCACCCTTTAATAAGCCATCACCAAAACTGATCCTGGTTCCCTTTCGTGCCTTTTTTCCAGGCTTTACAAGACATTCCCACACATCGTTTTCATTTCTTTTTAAAAGAAGTATCTCAATCAATGCTCCGGTTTCTTCTTTATGTCCATACAATCTGGCCGGGATCACCTTTGTATCATTGATCACAAGACAGTCTCCAGGGTTCAGATATTCCAGGATATCCGTAAAATGACGATGTTCAATACTTCCATCCTTGATGGACAAATGCATCAATCTGGATGCACTTCGGTCTGTCAGAGGATCCTGGGCAATCAGCTCCTGGGGCAGATCATAATAAAAATCTGATGTTTTCATAATTCCTCCTCTTTTTCCGGTTCACAGGTCATGTCCGCATAGGCAGCTGCCTGTTGGGTTTCTTCCTTCCATTGCTTTTTCAGCTGCCTTACATAATTCCATTCTTTATTGGTAAGATCAGCCTTTTTCAAAAGATCCGGCCGGCTTTTGGCAGTACGAATCACAGACTGTTCCCTGCGCCATTTCTCAATATTAGCATGATGCCCGGACATCAGCACCTGAGGTACGGCTTTTCCATGCCATATTTCCGGTCTGGAATACTGGGGATATTCTAGAAGGTTCCCAGCAAACGACTCTGTCTCACCAGATTCTTTGTTGCTTAATACCCCGGGCACCATCCTGGAAATAGAATCCATCATAACCATAGAAGGCAGTTCACCACCTGTCAGCACATAATCTCCAATGGACACGTAGTCTGTAACGATCTCCTCAAGAACACGTTCATCAATACCTTCATAATGGCCGCACAAAAAAACCAGATCCTCTTCTTTTGCCATCTCTCTGGCCATTTCCTGATTAAACACCCTGCCTTGGGGAGTAAGATAAACAACTCTTGGCCTTTTTCCGATACGCTGTACCACTGACTCATAGGCAAGATAAACCGGTTCAGCCTGCATCAGCATTCCTGCACCGCCGCCGTATGGATAATCATCCACTTTCTGGTGCTTATTATAGGCAAAATCCCGGATGTTCACAGCTTCTATGGACAGATAACCAGCTGCAATGGCCCGGCCTGTAATGCTGGTATTCATCCCATTCTGGATCATCTCCGGAAACAGGGTCAGTACATGAAAATTCATTTATACCAGTCCTTTCATCAAATGTACAGTCATAACGTCTTTTTCAATGTCCACATCCAAAATGCACTGATGAATGGCAGGAAGAAGAAGCTCTTTGCCCTGTGCATCCTGAACTACATAAACATCATTGGCACCTGTTTCTATTACATCTTTCAGAATTCCCACAGAAGTCCCATCCTCAGTTACAACCTTCATTCCGATCAGATCTGCAATATAATACTCGTCTTCTTCCAGATCCTGCGCTTCCTCTCTGGGGATCCATAACTCTTTACCTTTATATTTCTCTATATCATTAATATTATCAATATCTTTAAATTTCAGGATCACAAGATTCTTGAAAAACTTTACATTCTGGATGTAAAGCTGTTTCTTCTCCCTGCCTGTATCCAGAAAAACATATTCAAGATCAGGAAAGCGTTCTGCATCCGTTGTAGGATATACCTTTACCTCTCCTCTCACACCGTGTGTGGTAGTGATCACACCTACTTTTAATAAATCTTCCATCACCAAGCTCCTGTCTGTGTACTTATCATATACGATCCTGCCCGGTAGGGCTTTTAATGTACTAGGAGATCCCAACGGAATTTCCTAGTACATTAAAAAAGGCTGTTGCATCCATACTATTGCAACAGCCCCTGAAAACTATTTCATTGCAGAATATCTACAATCACTTTTTTGCTGCTTTTGGAAGAAGCCGCTTTTACTACAGTACGGATTGCCTTGGCGATCCTGCCCTGACGTCCGATGACCTTACCCATATCAGAAGGTCCCACTTTTAATTCGATGACGATCACATCATCTTTCTCTGTCTCAGTAACGACTACTTCATCCGGATTTTCAACAAGAGATTTTGCAATTACTTCAACTAATCCTTTCATCACATACCTCCCTGTCTCGTCCTTTTGGGGACGTCACAGAAATACCCTCTCCGGTATTTCTTATTTTTCGATTCCGGCTGCTTTGAAAAGCTTAGCAACAACTTCTGTTGGCTGAGCACCTACAGAAAGCCATTTTTTAGCTGCTTCCTCATCAATTTTGAATACGCTTGGATCAAGGTTAGGATCGTAGGTACCGATCTCCTCGATGCATCTTCCATCACGTTTGCTGCGGGAATCTGCAACAATGATTCTATAGAAAGGTGCTTTCTTCTGTCCCATTCTTCTTAATCTGATCTTAACTGCCATTTTTGTTTTCCTCCAATTTTTGATTATGTGTTGTTTTTGATTATTTATTATAAATAATTTATGTTAAAAAGGAAGCTTGAAGCCGCCTCTTTTACCACCTTTTTTGCCGCCCATCATACCGGGCATCTGCTTCATCATCTTCTTGCTCTGTTCAAATTGCTTCACAAGACGGTTGACTTCTGAAATATCTACGCCTGCCCCCTTGGCAATGCGGTTCTTGCGGGATACATTCAGGATTCCCGGATTGCTCCGCTCCTGAATCGTCATGGAAAGAATAATGGACTTGGTCCTGTTCATCGCACTTTCATCGATCATTCCTTCAATGTCTTTCATCTTGGCGCCCATCCCGGGAAGCATGTTCAGGATACTTCCGATCCCGCCCATCTTATTCATCTGATCCAGGCTGGTAAGATAGTCATTAAAGTCAAAATCCATTTTCTTAAGCTTCTTGGACATCTCCTGTGCCTGCTCCTGATCTACGGAGGCTTCCACCTTCTCGATCAGACTCATCACATCACCCATACCTAAGATCCTGGATGCCATCCTGTCCGGATAAAACTGTTCCAGATCTGTAAGCTTCTCACCCATACCAACATAAAGAATAGGCTTGCCGGTAACTGCCTTGATGGAAAGAGCTGCACCGCCTCGGGTATCACCATCCATCTTGGTAAGAATCACACCGTCAATCCCCACCTTATCGGTAAAGGTCTTGGCTACATTCACTGCATCCTGTCCTGTCATGGCATCCACAACAAGAACAGTAGCATCTACCTGTACATTCTCCTTAATATCTGCAAGCTCCTGCATCATATTCTCATCAATATGAAGACGTCCTGCAGTATCAATGATCACAACATTCTGCTGATGTTCCTTAGCATGGCCGATGGCAGCTTTGGCAATGTCTACAGGCTTCTGTTTGTCTCCCATGGAAAACACTTCTACGCCCTGCTTCTCACCATTTACCTGAAGCTGTGTAATAGCTGCCGGCCGGTATACATCACAGGCAACCAGAAGCGGACGCTTGCCTTTTGCCTTCAGCTTACCTGCAAGCTTGGCTGCTGTAGTGGTCTTACCAGCTCCCTGAAGACCTGCCATCATGATCACTGTCATATCATTGCCTGGCTTAACAGGAAGCTCTGTAGTCTCACTCCCCATCAGGCTTACAAGCTCGTCATTTACGATCTTGATCACCATCTGTCCCGGATTAAGGCCGTTCATTACATCCTGTCCTACTGCACGCTCCTGCACAGATTTGGTAAACTGCTTGACCACCTTGAAATTGACATCTGCTTCAAGAAGAGCCATCTTAACTTCTTTTAAAGCGATCTTAACATCTTCTTCTGTCAGCCTGCCTTTACTTCTCAGTTTTTTGAATACATTCTGTAATTTTTCTGTCAAGCTTTCAAATGCCATGTATTATAACTCCTCTAATATCACATTGGAAATCGCTGCAATCTCTTCAATCCCGGATTCTTCAGCAATCTGATGGATCCGCTTTACCTGCTTTCGTATATTCAGGAACTTATCAACTAAATGAAGTTTCTCTTCATACTCCTCCAGTGCCTTGTCGCATCTCCGGATCATATCGTGTACTCCCTGTCTGGAAATCCCCAAATCCTGGGCTACTTCACTTAAGGAATAATCCTCCAGGACAACATTCGTATACACCTGCTGCTGCCTGCTGGTAAGAAGTTCTCCATAAAAATCATACAAAAGTGTACGCTCTACAAACTTTTCCATTCGTAATCACCTTGTGTATCTTACCGTATTTGTATCCGGTTGTCAAGTGTTTTTTCTTTACGAACTTTTGTTCGTGTCTTTTCGTCTACGTTCATCTATTGATAAAATGGTTCAAAAAACCGGCACATTAATTTGTACCGGGTAGTCATTTCTGCATATTCCATTTTGTTCTGAGCCATGCTATACTAAATATGTTGTCCAGCCGATACCCGGCAACGGGAGGAGGTGCAGTCCATATGGAAAACATCGTCATTTCTTTTCTTATCTCCTGCCTGGCGAGCATAGCCGCCTATTATGTTTGCAAATGGTTAGATGGTGATAAGTGAGACAACACTAGCCTAGTAGTTTCTTGTCTACTATAAATAAACAAGAAGAAGCCCCCAGTATTCGCAGTACTGAGGGCTTCACTCTTTTTGTCTCCATGGACTCGTCATTTCTTTTCGCCTATGGCAATTATAGCATATGCAAATCTTGAAATCAATATACCATCTTGCTTAAAATCCAGAGAATTTTCCTCATTTGTCACAGGATTGTCACAAATCAATCTGTTCAACTGCTAGAACCCTTGTATTTACTGGATTTTTGAGCAAATAATTTAAAGGCTGGCGCGGATCACTTTTGGCCTGCAGCCAGCTGTCTCCAGCGCTTTTACGATCTGGTTCTTGTGATCTGTGCCAAATGCCTCCAGTGTGATCTTCAGCTCAACAGCCGCATTACGGTTGGTGCTTACAAACTGGTTATGCTCAAGCTTGATAACATTTCCCTGATTCTCTGCAATAATGCTTGCTACACGTACCAGTTCACCCGGTTTGTCCGGAATCAGCACAGATACAGTAAAGATACGGTCTCTCTGGATCAGCCCATGCTGAACAACAGAAGACATGGTGATCACATCCATATTGCCACCGCTTAAAATAGAAACCACTTTCTTGTTCTTGAAATCAAGATGACGAAGGGCTGCTACCGTAAGAAGTCCGGAATTTTCTACAACCATCTTATGATTTTCAACCATATCCAGGAAAGCAACGATCAATTCATCATCCTCAATGGTAATGATCCCGTCCAGATTCTTCTGGATATAAGGGAAGATCTTGGAACCTGGTGTCTGAACAGCAGTACCATCTGCAATGGTATTTACATGCGGAAGGGTAACTACTTCCCCTTTCTCCAGCGATGCTTTCATGCAGGCTGCACCGGCCGGCTCTACACCGATCACCTTGATATGGGGATTCAGAAGCTTTGCAAGTGTGGAAACTCCTGTAGCAAGTCCGCCGCCTCCGATAGGTACAAGAATGTAATCTACCAGCGGAAGTTCCTGTACGATCTCCATGGCAATGGTTCCCTGGCCTGTAGCTACTGCCTGATCATCAAAAGGATGGATGAAAGTATATCCTTCTTTTTCTGCCAGTTCCAGTGCAAATGCACAGGCTTCATCATATACATCCCCATGAAGGATCACCTTTGCCCCATAGCTTTTGGTACGCTCTACCTTGATCAGGGGTGTAGTGGTTGGCATGACGATCACTGCTTTTACCCCATATTTATGCGCTGCATAGGCAACACCCTGAGCATGGTTTCCTGCAGAAGCAGTGATCAGCCCTTTGCTTCTCTCTTCTTCCGTCAGTGTACTGATCTTATAGTAAGCCCCACGTACCTTATATGCTCCTGTACGCTGCATATTTTCCGGTTTGAAATAAACCTTATTCCCGGTCATTTCGGAAAAATAACTGCTTTTGATCAGCTTTGTCTCCTGTGTCACCTGTTTCACGATCTCTGATGCCTGTTCAAAACTGTCCAGTGTCAACATTGTGCTTCCTCCTCGTCTGCCGTCAGCAGAATTTTAATTTAGTATCATCGTTGGAGGCTTTTACCCCCAACATCATTTTGCAGCAAATCATAACTATGCCCATAAAGAACAGTTACATTAGTTTTTTAAGTAAATTTAGTTTTTACAGATAAGTTTGGTTTTTATGAATAATTTAGTTTTGATAAGTAAGTTTAGTTTTTATAAGTAGGCTTAATTTTTATAAGTAAGCTTAGTTTTTATAAGTAAGCTTAGTTTTTATAAGTAAGCTTGTTTTTTATCCAGAAAGTATATTTTGGCTTTACTTTGTAATACTTGTTTTTTCCTTTGATCTTAAGACTGTAAGCAGATTTTTTATTTACATGGATCCTTACAGAATCAGATGTTTTACATTTGTAAAAGCTGCAGCTGTCGATCACCAGGCTTACCTTACCGGATTTCAGGTTTTCACTGTAAATATTGTGTGCCTTATTATTCTTGAAAATACACTTCTTGATCACCGCACGGGTATTACTGTCGTTTACCAGAAGCCCTGTTGCTGCATTGGCACGGAATTTACAATTTGTAAAAGTTCCTTTAGAACCGCCAACAAGGATAACCCCATCATGTTTGTCTTTCAATCCGTTTTTGTAAATGTCACAATTGGTCATTGTCACATTGCACACAAGGGCTGTACCAAGACCATGACGTCCATTATTGTAAAGCTTACAATTTGTAACAGACGCTGTACCATTCTTTACGGAAATGCCACATTCACGGTTGCCATTCAGCTGGGAACCGGAAATATTGAAAACAGATTTCTCATATACGCCTACTCCATGTCCCAGTCCCTGCTTTGGATAACCAGAACCATTATTCAGGATCTTGCAGCCTTTGGCTGTAACCTGACATTGACCAGACAGTCCCATACCAATGCTGGTACTCTTGGAAATGGTTACATTTTCCAGGTATGCGGTCGTTGCACGTAATTTAATACCATTCAATCCTGATTCCACATTCATATTAAGAAGACGGATATCAGATCCGCTGTTGCCTGAAATAACAGTAGAACCCGCCCTTCCTCTCCAGGTACCGCCATCTATCACTGCACCGGAAGCCCCGGTCAGGTTGATCAGCTTGCTGCCTGTACCTGTTACAACCGTCTGCTCATCAGCAGCCAGCACCATCCTGGATGCAAGTTTTACCGTACCGTGGACTGTATAAGATCCTGCTGGAAAATAAAGCAGTTTTTTACCACTGTTTTTTCTTGCTGCACGTAAAGCAGATGAAATAGCTGCATCACAGGCCTGTGCTCCTGTAGGGTCTGCCCCGTATTCGGTCACATTATAAACGGTATAATCTCCATAAGCTTCAGATACTGCCGCATGTGTTATCTGAGGATATCCAGCCAGAATCAGTACTGCAAGCAGCAGAAAACAGATATTTCTCCATGTTTTTTTCATTATTCTACCTCCTTACACGATCCCGTGTTTATTCATTATCTTCTCCGTTGCTTCGGGCTCTTTCATCAACATTGAACAATGCATTTACAAATTCGTTGGCATCAAATTTCTGCAGATCATCAATACTCTCACCTACACCGATATATTTGACCGGAATATCCAGTTCAGACTGGATTGCCACTGCAATACCACCTTTGGCTGTACCGTCAAGCTTGGTAAGGATGATCCCGTTTACATTGGCAACTTCAGCAAACTGTCTAGCCTGTACAAGAGCATTCTGTCCTGTGGTGCCATCCAATACAACCAAAGTCTCCAAATATGCTTCCGGATATTCTTTCTCAAGAATCCGGTAAATCTTACGAAGCTCTTCCATCAGATTCTTCTTATTGTGAAGACGTCCTGCTGTGTCACAGATCAGCACGTCAGCATTTCTTGCTTTTGCTGCAGCCACTGCATCATATACTACTGAAGCAGGATCTGCTCCTGACTGGCCACCGATAATATCCACACCTGCACGATTGGCCCACTGGGTCAGCTGTTCTCCCGCTGCTGCACGGAAGGTATCTGCTGCTGCAAGGATCACTCTCTTCCCCTGATCCTTTAATTTACCTGCCAGCTTACCTACAGATGTAGTCTTGCCCACACCATTTACACCGATCACCAGGATCACTGACTTACGATTCTCAAATTCATAGTCTGTGCTGTCCACATACATCTGTTCTTTAATACTGTCGATGAGAAGTTCCTTGCACTCCATAGGATCCTTGATATGCTTCTCTTCTACCTGATTTTTCAGATTTTCAAGAATAGCTGTAGTGGCATTGATCCCAATATCTCCCATGATCAGGATCTCCTCCAGCTCCTCGTAAAAATCATCATCAATACTGGAATATCCGCTGAAAAGGGAGTCAAACCCTTTCACAATGTTGTCACGGGTCTTGGTAAGACCACTTACAAGCCTTTTAAAAAAGCCTTTTTTCTCCTCTGCCATATCCCATTCCCTCCTTACTGCGTTAGCTGGTTCTCCACAAGGTCAACAGACACAAGAGTGGATACTCCTTTTTCCTGCATGGTGATACCGTACAGTCTGTCTGCTGCATTCATAGTTCCCCTTCTATGTGTTATTATAATAAACTGCGTGTTCTTCGTCAACTTCTGCAAATACCCGGCAAACCTTCCTACATTGGAATCATCCAGGGCTGCCTCGATCTCATCAAGAAGACAGAACGGTGAAGGCTTCAGGTTCTGGATTGCAAATAAAAGGGCAATTGCAGTCAATGCCTTCTCACCACCGGACAGCTGCATCATATTCTGCAGCTTCTTGCCTGGTGGCTGGGAAATAATCTTAATGCCAGCTTCCAGGATATCCACATCTTCTTCCAATTCCAGAGTACCCTTGCCTCCCCCAAACAATTCCTTGAAGGCTTTGTCAAACTCTCTCTGGATATCTCTGAATTTTTCGGAAAACTGCTGACGCATGCCTTCATCCAATTCCCGGATAATATTTTCAAGCTGAGCCTCTGCTTTTTTCAGATCCTCATACTGGCCGGAAAGGAATGCATGACGTTCCTGAAGATTTTTATAATCCTCAATAGCATTTACGTTTACAGAACCAAGCTTTCTGATCTCATCCTTTAACTGTGTGATCTGCTTCTTCATTTCCTTCAGGTCTGTATATTCTTCCTTTCGATATTGAAGAGCATTGTTAGGTGTGATCTCATACTCCTCCCACATATAGGAAATCTGAGCCTCCCGGCTTTCCTCCAGCTTTTCCATCTGGCTTTTCAGGCGGAAGCATTCTTTATCTAGCAAGGAAATCTGGCCGGACAAATGATCCCTTTTTTCAAAAAAGGCTTTATGGCTGGTATTTTTCAGATCCTTTTCTTTCTGCCAATTCTCCAGCTGCTGTCTGTCTGCCTCTTCCTGGCCGCCAAATCCGGACACTGCTTCTTTCAGCTCTTCCACAGATCTGCGCTTATTTTCCATCTCCTGATTTCCCTGCTTCAGGGTTTCCAAAATAGTCTGTTTTTCCTGCACAAGTCCTTGGATCTCAGAAATAAGACGGGAAAGATTCTCAGATGCAAAGCTTTCTTTCTGCTGGGTGGTAGATGCTTCCAGACGAAGATCTTCCAGCTTTCTTTGTACTGAACTTTCTTCATTTTTCCATTCTTCCAGTTCCTTCTGCCTTGTCTCGATATAGGTTTCCAGTTCTTTCTCATCTTGTCTGGAAGCTTTTAATTCTTCATCGATCTTGTCATGATCCTGCTTGATCTCACTTATCTGTCTGCGGATCTGCTCCTGATCCAGACGGATTCTTTCATATCCATCACGGATCTCCTGCTCTTTATCATTTAGCTGTACCAGATTCATTTTTGCAGTATTCTGTGCTACGTATTTGCTGCGCAGCTGTTCCTGCAGCTGTGAAATCTGCTCACGGAGCTGATTGCGGTTATGCCTGTTCTCTTCCATAGAAGCAGCCAGACGGCTTACCTCTTCCTTTTGGGCAGCCACCTTTCCTTCCAGTTCCTCGATCTCCCTGCGCCTTCCCAGAAGATTGCTGTTATTCTTAAACGCACCACCTGTCATGGACCCGCCCGGACTTAAGGATTCTCCCTCAATGGTTACCATACGCAGGCTGTGGTGATACTTTTTTGCAATGGCAATTGCATGGTCAATCTGATCCACTACCAGGACTCTGCCAAGAAGGTATCTGGTAAGCCCTGTATATTCTTTCTCTGTGGTAACCAGATCAGAAGCCAGGCCTATCACACCCGCCTCCTTTAATGCATCTTTCTGACTGAACTCCCCTCTTGTATTAATGCTGTTCAAAGGGAGAAATGTGGCACGACCGAAACGGTTCTTCTTCAGGTATTCGATCATCCTTTTTGCAGTCTGCTCATTGTCAGTAACAATATTCTGGATACTTCCTCCAAGGGCTGTCTCAATGGCAATCTCATACTCTTTGTTAACCTGGATCAGATCTGCTACCACACCACGGATGCCGGATACCCGGTCTTTCTGCTCCATGACCCTGCGGATACTGTTGCCATATCCGTCATAGCGTTCTGTAATATTCCGCAAGGATTCCAGCCTGGATGCTTCCCTGTGGTAGGCGGTCTGACTGATCTCCAGCTGTGTGGTCTGTTTTTTCAGATCTTCACTAAGACTATGTACCTGCTGGTCCATCTGTCTGGACTTCTGATCGATCTGATGGATCTCTTCTGTGATCTGGTCATACTCTGACTGGGCTTTTGCCCGAATGGTCTTCTGCTGGGCTTCCTCACTTTTCAGGTGAAGAATGTGTTGATTTACTTCTGCCTTACGAATCCCCACCTGCTCCATCAAAGTATCAAATCTCTGAGCCTTTCCTTTTGTGGTAGCTCTGGAATTCAAGATCTCTATGATCTCGTTCTTGCCGTCTTCTACTGCACTTTCACACTGGGAGATCTGTTCCTGCACCGTATGCAGTCTGTCTTCCTGGTCTGTCAGCCGTTTCTGAGCTTCTTTTACAATGGTATGAAGAGATCCCTTCTCTTCTTCTACTTCAGATCTGGCCTGCTGTCTCTGCTTCAGATCCTCTTCCACAATTTCCAGACGGTTCTTAAAATGTGTATCACTTTGCAAGCCTGCCTGGATCTGCTCGTTTAAAACATTGATCTGGCCTTCCAACTGCTGCTTTTGCAACGCATTTTGCTGGGTCTTTTCCCTCAGCTCATCCATCTGCTGATTCAGTTCTTCCAGTTCCTGCTCCAGACGGTCATACTCTACCTTTGTATGCTGGTATTCTCTGTTGGTATCTTCAAGCTGTACAGATGCTGTTTCATTCTTCTCTCTTAACACCAACAGATCCTTTTCTGTCTGCCGGCTTTCCAAAAGGAACATATTTACATCCAGTTCCCTTAAGCTGTCCCTTTTCGCTAAATAGATCCTTGCCGTTTCAGACTGACGTTCCAAAGGTCCAAGCTGCTTGGTAAGCTCGCTTAAGATATCGGTTACACGAACCAGATTCTGTTGTTCATCCTCCAGCTTTTTGATGGTGGTATTTTTCCTGCGTTTATACTTGACGATTCCTGCTGCCTCATCAAACAGTTCTCTTCGATCCTCTGGCTTTCCGCTTAAGATCTTGTCGATCTGCCCCTGTCCGATAATGGAATAGCCTTCCTTTCCGATACCGGTATCATAAAACATCTCATTAATGTCTTTCAACCTGCATGCACTGCCGTTGATCAGATATTCACTTTCACCGGAGCGGTACAAACGCCTTGTAACTGTTACCTCATTAAACTCCACTGGCAGCTTATGGTCACTGTTATCCAGCGTAATGGCAACGGAGGCAAAGCTTAATGGCTTTCTTGTCTCTGTTCCTGAGAAAATAACATCCTGCATATTGCCGCCTCGAAGCTGCTTGGCACTCTGTTCTCCAAGAACCCAGCGTACTGCATCACCAACATTGCTTTTTCCGCTGCCGTTAGGCCCTACAATACCAGTAATGCCATTGTGAAATTCAAAATTGATCTTCTGTGCAAATGATTTAAATCCTTGCACTTCAATATTTTTTAAGTACATATTTTACCTATGGCCCTTTATTTTCTCAGTTTTCGGATTGCCTCATAAGCAGCTGCCTGCTCTGCAGCTTTCTTGGTGTGTCCGGTGCCCTGTCCCATTACCTGGTCATTCACCAGCACTTCCACTGTAAAACTTTTGTTGTGATCCGGTCCTGATTCTCCCACAAGGCGGTATTCTACTCCATGACTCAGATTCTCCTGGACAATTTCCTGCAGGATGGTCTTGCTATCATAAAAGAGCTGCTTATGCTCCAGGTCATTCAGTATAAAATCCAATACAAACTCCTTTGCATTAGCAAAACCACCGTCCAGATAAATAGCCCCAAGAAGAGCCTCTGTTGCATCTGAGACAATAGAATCCCTGTTCCGTCCTCCTGTAAGTTCCTCTCCTCTGCCAAGGAGCAGATACTTAGGCAACTCAAAATCCCTTGCACAAAATGCAAGGCTTGGCTCACATACCAGGCTTGCACGTTTCTTTGTTAATTCTCCTTCCGGAAGCTTTGGATATTTTTCAAAAAGAAAATGACTGCTGATCAGTTCCAGCACTGCATCTCCTAAGAATTCCAGCCGTTCATTACAGCCTCCTTTTCCAAGCTTTTTTTCATTTGCATAAGAGCTATGGGTCAAGGCTTTCACAAGAAGGGTTTTATCTTTAAAGCTGTACCCGATCCTGCTCTCCAATTCCGTTAAATTCGTCTCCATATTATCTCCTTATTATAATAAATCATCCTATTGCAAACATTACTGAATAATTTCCTGCTACACACAAGAAAGGGCTGCCGTTCCAGGCTGTCCCCAAAACCGGCAATCCCTTCTCAAGAATGCCTCGGCATTCTTGCTGCGAGGTGCGCGTCATGCAATTGCATGACATACTTCTCCTGCGCACCTCTGCAATCCTGCCGGAGGCTATAACAGCTGGGGGATTGACTCCCACCACTGATACCAGCTTGTTGCTCACCACCTATAGAGGTGGGAGTCATCTCCCAGCTGTTATCCTTACTCTTTAGATGTATCAGCCATCTCCAGAATATGTTCCCCGATCTTTTCATTGATCCGCTGCTGTTTAAACTGAACACACTGGAAAATCCCGTTTTTGATCTCTATGGATCTGGCACTTCCATGACATTTAACCACAAGCCCTTTAAGACCAAGAAGCGGTGCTCCGCCATGCTCTGTCACATCAAAGGATTTCAGGGTCTTCTTAAGTGCAGGCTTGATCAGAAGTGCCCCCAGCTTGCTGCGGAAACTGGACATCAGGCCGCCTTTGATCTTCTTCATCAGTGTGCCTGCAAGCCCTTCATAAAGCTTCAGGATCACATTGCCTACAAAGGCTTCGCATACCACTACATCTGCATATCCGGAAGGAATATCCCTTGCTTCAATGCTTCCGATAAAATTAATACCAGGGCATGCCTTCAAAAGGGGAAATGTCTCTTTTACAAGTGCATTTCCCTTTTCTTCCTCTGCACCAATATTCACGATGGCTACTTTGGGATTCTTGATCCCCACTACATTCTCCATGTAAATAGATCCCATTTTGGCAAACTGTACCAGATGGGAAGATCTGGCATCAACTGTAGCACCGCAGTCGATCAAAAGGGAAACTCCCTTCTCTGTAGGAATCAGAGGTGCCAAAGGCGGCCGCTCTACTCCTTTAAGTCTGCCTACAAGTACCTGACCTCCAACAAGAATGGCACCTGTACTTCCACAAGATACAAATGCATCTGCCTCCTGGCGCTTTACCATCTTAAGTCCTACTACAAGTGAAGAATCCTTTTTCTTCTGGATGGCCATAACCGGCGGTTCAGCTGTCTGAATCACCTCTGTGGCTGGTACCACCTGGATCCTGTCCTTAGGATAATCAGGATATTTCGCAAGCTGGGCATGCACTTCATCCTCAATGCCTGTCAGGATCACCTGGATATCTTTTCTTTCCGTAACCGCTTCTACGGCTGCCTTTACAGGCTCCTGAGGTGCATAATCGCCTCCCATTGCATCTACAACTACTTTTACCAATTCTGACATTTATAATTACCTCCTGAAAAAAGCGAAACTGCTTCCTGGATTTAGTATTCCCTGTGGCCAACTGTCCTAACATACGCTTACAGTTACTCCGTATCTTACTATACTAAAAACAAGGCGCAAAAGTCAATAGCATTCCTCTATATGCTCCGGCGGCATTCTGTTATCCGCCAATCTCACACATAGCCCTTAGTTCTTCCTTTTCTTTCCTTTCGTCCTTTTGCTCTTCCAGGAAATGATGGCACATAGGTTTTTCTTTTACTGCCTTAAGGATCAGCTGTTTCAGCATTTCTTCTGATGCCCCTTTTTGCAGGTAAGGCATAAGATCACAGCCTGCCTGATACTGAAGACAGGTTTTCAGATATCCGTCACTGGTCAGCCGGATCCGGTTGCACTGACTGCAAAATTTATGGCTTACTGCACTGATGAAGCCGATTTTTCCTTTAAATCCCTGTGCCTGATAATAATGGGCAGGACCATTTCCCAGACTGCCTTCATAAGGAATCAGCTGAGTATGAAGCTTCTTTTCCAGAAGCATCAGAATCTGATCCTCTGTGCAGCAGGTAAAATCCTTCCCATATCCGATAGGCATCATTTCAATAAAACGTACATGCAGGTCCTGATCTTTGGCAAGTAAAGCCAGATCTGCCAGATCCTGATGATTTTTTCCATAAACAGGCACACAGTTCAGCTTTGTTACAAGTTCCGGATAAGATAAGGCTGCTTTCAGACTGTCCATAACAGGAAGGAGCCTGTCCCTGCCGCTGATCTGCTGATAATGTGCGGAATTCAGGGAATCAATACTGATATTGACTCCTGTAAGCCCTGCCTTTACCAACTGGGGAAGATACTTTTTCAATAAAATCCCGTTCGTTGTAAGAGTAACGCTGCGTATCCCAGGAATCTGCCTTATTTCTTTAATAAGTGCGGGAACCTGAGGCCGCAAAAGAGGTTCACCGCCTGTGATCTTGACTCTGGACACTCCAAGCTGTGCAAAACACCTGCACAGCATAAGGATCTGATCATCGTTGAGCATCTGTTTGGGCACTTTTTGTATACAGCCTTCTGGCATACAATAAATACACCGAAGATTGCACTGATCTGTTACAGAAATCCTGATATAGTCAATGGTTCTGCCATAACTGTCCTGCATACGGCTTCCTCCTTTCTTTTTTTCCTTGAAACACCTGATGATTTTTAGTATAATTTTTCCGGGAGCAGAAAGGTGCTGGTGTGTCTCCTGGTCTTCAAAACCAGTGTGGGGCATGGATTGTCCCGGGTGGGTTCGATTCCCACATGTTCCCGCCAGTAAATCATATCTTTTTTACAGCTTTTCAGTTATCCAATGCTGTGTGCCAGGATTCTTTTCTTTCCATTCCAGCTGGTAAAATGCTCTTTGTCGTAGCTTTCCAAAAGAGTAATGGCACACTTTCTTGAAATACCAAGTATGTCCCTGAACATTCCTGTAGGGATCTCACCATGTTGCCTAAAAAGAAAAGCAGCACATTCTTTTCCTTTCTTATAAAAGGCTTTTGCCATATAATCTCCCTCTCCAAACCTGCATAAATCTCCCTGCTGTATCATTTTGAAAAAAGCCCCGGAAAATCCCGGTTCTTTCCCAAGCAGTTTTTTGACCTCACAGGTTTTAGGTGGAAAGAAACCCGCCTGCTGATACAAAGTGCAGATCTTTTTCATGGTTTCACCAGATTCCTCTGGCTTTTGGCATACCTTTTCCCGTCTAACCTTATCGCAAAGCTGTATTACTATACCGCCTCCAATGGTTTTTGAAGGAGAATATTTCCGAAGGATCAGATGATCTCCAGGCTTTATATAAAGTTCTTTTTCCAAACGAAGCTGTGCCTGGCATTCTTCTCCTGGAAAAATCTGTTCCTTACCTTCCAGAAGTATCCTGCCCTGAAATGTACCACAGCCCCAGCATACCTGTATACGACTGTTATTTTTTACAGGTTCTTTTAAGCTTTTTACGGTCTGAAACTGTATATTTATTCTCCCTGCAGGCTTTTGACTGCCAGGCTGTGCCAGTACCATGCCTCTGGAAATCTGATTTTTTTCTATTCCCGGCAGATTCACTGCCACCCTGGTGCCAGCCTGTACCCATTCAGCCTGTTTTCCAAAGATCTCCAGCCTGCGGATCTTAACTTCTTTCCCTTTTGGATACAGGATTCCTTTTGCACCTGCACAGATCCTTCCCTGAACCAGGGTACCTGTAATTACAGTTCCAAACCCTGGCACTGTAAAAGCACGGTCAATAGGCAGAAAATAAGGCAGAGAAAGGTCTTTTGGCGGCAGCATTTTGGCAAGCTGTGACAGCTCCTTTCGTATGGTCTTGATCCCTTCACCAGTAAGTATGCTGGTTTCTATGATGGGTGCCTGTTCAAGGAAAGTCCCTTTTACAAGGGTTTCTATATCCTGTCTCACCTTCTGCTTTTGCGTTGCATCAGCCAGATCACATCTGGTAAGGGCGATCAATCCTTTTTTGATCCCCAGAAGTGACAAGATCTGCAAATGCTCTACTGTCTGAGGCATGATCCCCTCATCAGCTGCCACCACAAATAAGATGATCTCCATTCCCCACACACCAGCCAGCATATTCTTGATAAAGTGCTCATGCCCCGGTACATCGATGATCCCGCCACGGATCTCTTGTCCCAGATCCACAGGGGCAAATCCAAGATCAACCGTCAGGCCTCTTTGCTTTTCTTCCAGAAGCCGGTCTGTATCCACCCCAGTCAACGCTTTTACCAAACAGGTTTTCCCATGATCCACATGTCCTGCTGTCCCAATGGTAACGTACTGCATCCACTCACCTCCTTGTGAGGAAGAACATTTCTCCGGCTTTCTTAAATATCAAGAACTTTTTTGATTATCTGTGTCAATTCCTTCATTTCTCCCGGAAATATGGTCCGCATATCCAGAACCACCTGGTCTTTCTCAATTTTCCCGATTACCGGAGGCTCACTGTGGCGCAGCCTTTCTTCTATCTCCATCACAGAATACCTGGATGAACGAATAGACAGGCCTTTTCCTGGCAGATCCTTTCCCGGCATACTGCCTCCACCTGTTGTTCCTAGAGTGTCGATCATCTGAAGCTGCACATGATCTCCTGCTTCATGTTCCAGGCTTTTTAATAAAGCATCTGCCATCTGTTCCATCTGTTCCAGGCTCCGGCTGGTCATTTCCAATACCGGGATCTTTTGTTTTTCAGATTCCTTGTACAGCCTTACTGTTTCATCCAGCACAGCTGCCGTGAATTTATCGATCCTGAGCGCACGCATCAGAGGATGCTTTTTTATCCTGTGGATCAGTTCTCTTTTTCCTGCAAGTATCCCTGCCTGCGGCCCACCCAGCAGCTTGTCCCCACTGAAGGACACCAGGTCTGCCCCCTGAGCCAGAACTGACCTGACTGTCTCTTTTGGGTCCGTTCCGGGAATATAGCCCAGATCTCCGCTGCCCAGATCCACCAGCAGATACAGCTGACGCTTATGTGCTTCCTCTGCCAGTTCTTTTACAGAAGGTGCACAGGTAAAACCTGTGATCTGGTAATTACTGGTATGCACCTTCAGGAATGCAGCCGTGTTCTCTGTAACTGCGCCGGTATAATCTTCAAGGTAAGTTCGGTTTGTAGTGCCTACCTCAACAAGGATTCCTCCGCTTTGCTCCATAACCTCAGGGATCCTGAATTTCCCTCCGATTTCCACCAGTTCCCCTCTTGAAACACAAACCTGACGTTCAAAAGCCAATACAGTAAGCATAAGAAGCACTGCAGCTGCATTATTATTGACCACTGCTACTGCCTCAGCGCCTGTAAGACTCTCCAGATCCTGCTGAAAGGAAGCCAGCCTGCTTCCCCTTTTTCCTGTTTCCAGATCCAGCTCCAGATTGGTATACCCGGTCATCAGCCGTGCCACATGCTCTGCTGTCTCCTCTCCAAAAGGTGCACGTCCCAGATTGGTGTGCAGGATCACCCCTGTGCCATTGATCACATGGGTCAGATGCCTGCGCTTCTGCTTCTTTAGTATGGCACGGATCTCTTTAAAAATATCTCCCGGGTCTTTTCCAGGATCCTGCCGTATCTGGTCTGCAGCAATCCTTGCAGCCTGCAGGGTTTCCTGATATCCGTAAGCCCGGGCAAGCTGCCTGCCTGTTTCCTGAGCCATCAGCTGATCCATTTTAGGGATCTGCCGCATCCTTTTTGGATCATCCATTTTCTTTTTCCTCTTCAATCCGCTGGGCCAAATCATTTAAGTAAACCCATCTGTCCATTTTTTCCTCCAGAAGCGCTTCTGCATCTCCTTTTTCTTTCATCAGCTCCTGAAGTTTTAAGGAATTGGTGGCATTTTTAAGAATCTCCTGATCCAGATTTTCAATCTTCTCTTCCAGGCTGCTGATCACATCATCAATCGTCTCAAATTCCTTTTGTTCTTTAAAAGAAAATTTCAGCTTCTCCGGCCGGTTCTTTTTCCATTCCTTTGCAGCCTTCTTTTTATCTTCTGCAGATTTCTCCAAAGATGCCAAAGAAGCATGCACTGCTTTTTCCTGCTTTGCCTTTACATAGTCTGTATATCCGCCTTCGTATTGTACCAGATGGCCATCCCCCTCAAATGCAAAAATCCGATCCACTACATTGTCCAGAAAATATCGGTCATGGGACACTGTGATCACAATCCCGTTAAAAGAAGACAGATAATCCTCCAATATAGTTAATGTAGGGATGTCCAGGTCATTTCCCGGCTCATCCAAAAGCAGCACATTTGGTGCTTCCATAAGGACTTTCAGCAGATATAAACGCCTTTTCTCACCACCGGACAGTTTCTGGATGGGAGTATACTGCATGGCGGAGTCAAAAAGGAAGCGTTCCAGCATCATAGAGGCTGTGATCTTTCCATCTCTGGTAGGAATATACTCTGCCACATCACGGATATAATCGATCACACGCTGGTTGTTGTCCATATCCGGTACTTCCTGGGCAAAATATCCGATCCGGATCGTTTCACCTACCTCTACTTCTCCCTGGTCCGGCTGTACCACACCTGCGATCATACGGATCAATGTGGATTTTCCGCAGCCGTTTGGACCAATGATCCCCAGTCTCTGCCCTCTCAGTACAATATAATCAAAATCATTTACCAGCACCTTATCCTGATATTTCTTTGTAAGATGATGAAGAAGTATGGTTTTTTTCCCCATTCGTGTTTCTACGGAATCCATTTCTACCGTCTGCTCTGCCAAAGGTGTGGTTCCGTTTTTCAGGGCTTCCAAACGTTCCAGACGTGCTCTTTGTTTGGTGCTCCTGGCTCTGCATCCCCGCTTTGCCCATTCCAGTTCCATTCTAAGCACACTGCGGCGTTTACGGTCACTGGCAAGCTCCATTTCCTCTCTTTGGGCTTTCAATTCCAGGAATCTGGAATAGTTTGCCTCATAAGAATACAAGCTCCCGTGACTGATCTCCAGGATCCTGTTGGACACCCGGTCAAGAAAATAACGGTCATGAGTGACCATGATCAGCACCCCTTTAAACCGGATCAGATAATCCTCCAGCCATGAAACCATTTCTCCGTCCAGATGGTTGGTAGGCTCGTCCAGAATCAGGATATCAAACGGATTCACCAGTATCCTGGCAAGTGCAGCCCGCTTTTTCTGGCCTCCGGACAGATGGGAAATCTTAGCCTGATGATCTGTAAGCCCTAGCTTATTCAGCACATTTCCGGCCTCACTTTCCGTGCCCCACTCTTTGTGCCATCTTCCATCTGCCACATAATCAAGAACGGTACTGTCTGCAGGAAACTGAGGATTCTGCGGAAGGTATGCCATGCGGATACCATTTTGCATGATCACCTGACCTTCATCGCCTTCTTCCAGCCCTGCCAGGATCCTTAGAAGAGTGCTTTTCCCTGTACCGTTGATACCGATGATCCCAATCTTCTCACCTTCCTGTATACCGCAGGATATATCGTCAAAAATCACCTTTTCGCCATAAACCTTGCTGATATGTTCTATATTTAATATATTCATCCTAAAAACTCCTTGTTATCATAGCCTGGGGCTTTTGACCCATATTCCATCCTATCACAAACCGCTTATTATTTCCACTTCTTTAATAACCAGCCATCTCCTTAAGGGGGATTGACTCCCAGCTGATATAGAAAAACATTGAAATCCCCCTGCCCTTGCATATATACTGGAAATACAGGAGGTATTAAATCATGAACATACTTACAACCCGCTGGACGAACCAGGCCGCACTTGGCAAAACACTGCAGGAATACCCAAGGCCTATGATGGTACGAAACGAATGGGTCTGCCTTAACGGCATCTGGGATTATATCATAACAGACACACGAATCACACCTGCTGACTTTGAAGACCCAGATTCCTTTCCATTTCAGGGCCAGATCCGAGTTCCCTTTTCACCGGAGGCACCTCTTTCCGGCGTGATGCGCCAGCTAAAGCCTGATGAAACCCTGTGGTATTCCCTGACAGTTCTTCTTCCCTGGGATACCATAAATGAAGCCACAGACTGTCTGCTTTTGCATTTTGGCGCAGTGGATCAGATTTGTACGGTCTACGTAAACGGTCATCATGCCGGATATCATAAAGGCGGATATCTGCCCTTCACCCTGGATATCACAAAGGCCGCTGCACGTTCCCAAAGGCTTCATCTTCTTGTATCAGTGCGGGATTTCAGTGACACATCCTATCACAGCCGCGGAAAACAAAAACTAGCTCCAGGCGGCATGTTCTACACTGCCCAAAGCGGGATCTGGCAGACTGTATGGCTGGAAAAAGTTGCTGCAGACCACATTAAAAGCCTGAAACTGACTCCCAATCTGGATCATCAAAGCCTTTCCCTTAAAGTACAGGTCAGCAGTTCTGACTGCAGGCAGGAAGCCCTGTGCCAGATTTATGCTCCCTGTCTTCTTACAGAGCAGGGGGTCACTGAAAAAGCATGTCAGGAGCTTCTCTTTGAAGGCTCTATTGTTCCTGGCAAAACAGCCTGCATCCCTGTAAAGGATCCGATCCCCTGGACTTCTGATTCTCCCCTTCTTTATCCGGTACGGATCAGCTTTGGTCAGGATCAGATCTATACTTATTTTGCCATGCGCAAGCTGGATATTCAGCTAGATAAAAAAGGCATTCCCCGTTTCTGTCTGAATGATCATCCCGTTTTCCAAACTGGAGTGCTGGACCAGGGATACTGGCCGGACGGGCTTTACACAGCTCCCTCTGACCAGGCCTTGATCTACGATATCCAGACTATGAAGGAGCTGGGCTTTAACATGCTCCGCAAGCACGGAAAAATCGAAGCTGATCGCTGGTATTTCCATTGTGACCGTATGGGCATGCTGGTATGGCAGGATATGGTAAATGGCGGCAGCACTTATCAATCCTGGTTTGTTACATACCTGGCAACTCTTATGAATTATCTTCGCATTCCTGTAAAAGATCACTGCCGTTTTCTTTTTTCCAGAAAAAGCTATGAAGGCAGACAGGAGTTTATCCAGGAAACCAGACAGACCATCCAGGCACTTTACAACCATCCTTCCATTGTATGCTGGGTTCCCTTTAATGAAGGCTGGGGACAATTTTCCACGAAGAAAATCAGTGATATGATCCGGAAGCTGGATTCTTCCAGACTGGTAGATCCTGCCAGCGGCTGGTTTGACCAGAACTGTGGAGATATAAAAAGCATCCATTACTATTTCTTTGGCCTGCCTCTTCCCAGAAAAGAAAGCCGGGTAATGGCTCTGTCTGAGTTCGGCGGCTATTCCTTCAGGATTTCCGGACACAGTGCCTATAATAAAATCTATGGCTATAAAAAATTCAACAGTCAAAAGGCCCTTACCAGTGGGATAAAAGCACTTTTCCTTAACACTCTTCTTCCTGCTGTTCCCAAAGGCATTTCCGCATCTGTCTACACCCAATTATCAGATGTGGAAGAAGAAGTAAATGGTATCCTTACCTATGACCGTGAAATGATAAAACCTGTTCCCCATACCATAAAGAGCCTGAACCACCGGTTAAAAAGCCAAATCCAGGATCAGGCATTCTGACCAGCTTCAGGATAACTTTTGGGAAATCTTTTTAAATAATAGATAACAAACAATGTAGCAGTAATACTCCAGGAAATAGGATAGCTGAGCATAATGGTATCGATTCCAGGATATCTGGGTACCATAGTAAACAACCAAAGGAGTCTGAGCGTACATACACCTCCACAGGTAAGTACCATAGGGATCAGCACCTTTCCAGCACCCCTAAGTGCACCGGACAGGATGCTGATCACTACAAATATGGAATAGGCAGGAAGCATACGGAAGATCATATGTACTCCGATCTGAAGCACCTTCTGATCAGAAATAAACAGTCCGAAAAGTTCTTTTCCAAAAAGAATGATCGTACCGCTGATGGCTACTGAGGAGAACAAGGCCATGATCATGCAGATACGCACACTCTTTTTCATTCTTGTAAATTTTCCGGCCCCGTAATTTTGTCCCACAAATGTTGTTATGGATATGCCGAAAGCATTCAACACCATCCAGAAAAAGGCGTCGATCTTGCTTAAGGTTCCCCAGGCAGCCACAGTATCTGTACCCAGCTTATTAACATATACCTGGATGATCAAATTTGACACATTATACATGGTAGATTCAAGAGCTGCCGGTATTCCGATCCTGAGAATTGCTTTCAGATAACGGCTGTGAAAGCGAATCCTGAATGGAATCAACCGGTAGCTTTCTTTCGTTTTCAGCAGCATTACTATCACAATAACCGCACTGATCGCCTGAGAGATCACTGTTGCAGCAGCCACACCAAGAACGCCCAGACCAAATCCGATCACAAGAAGAAGATCCAGGATAATATTTACAGTACATGTAATGATCAGTACATACAAAGGACGTTTGGAATCTCCTACTGCACGGAGAATCCCTGCTCCCATATTATATAGAAGGTTAGAAAGCATGCCTATAAAATAAATATGCAGATATAATACAGAATCTTCCAGCACATCTGCCGGTGTATCCATGATCTGCAGCATCCATCTGGAGCCGGCATAGCCAATCACTCCCAGCACAATGCTTCCAATGATAGAAAATGCGAATGCTGTGTGAAGAGTTTTCTCCAGGCTGTCATCATCCTTAGCCCCGTAAAACTGTGCAAGGATCACAGACGCACCAGAAGACAGGCCTACAAACAGACCGACTGCCAGGTTCACGATCACAGTGGTGGAACCGCCTACTGCAGCCAGTGCCTGTTTTCCTACAAAGCGGCCCACCACAATGGTATCTGCCGTATTATAGATCTGCTGAAAAAATGTACCGAAAACAATTGGAAAGAAAAATAAAAGCAGCTGTTTCCAGATCACTCCTTCTGTGATCTGATTCACTGCGGTTTTTGCCTCTTTTTTCATATTTACCCCCTTTTACCCCAAAACAAGGGGCTGCAACATTAACACCAGCCACGAATACTTCTTATCCATGTCCGCTGTTAATGCCACAGCCCCTTGAATCATTTCTGCAGTGTTGAATTAGTCTTCAACCTTAATGATCTCTTTTTTGTTATAGCTTCCACAAGCCTTGCAAACTCTGTGTGGCATCATCAGAGCACCACATTTGCTGCATTTTACAAGATTCGGAGCGCTCATTTTCCAGTTTGCTCTTCTCTTATCACGTCTTGCTTTGGAAGATTTATTCTTTGGGCAGATGGACATTGGTTACACCTCCTTAAATTTACTGAATATATCACTGATAGCTGCCATGCGGGGATCCTTAGGCTCATCCACACATCCGCAGGGACCGTCATTAAGGTTTTTCCCACATTGGCTGCAGATACCTTTGCAATCCTCTCTGCATAAAACCTTTAAGGGCCAGCCCATCAGTACCTCAAGATAGACCAATTGGTCCACATCCAGGTCCATACCTGTGAGATAGCTGCTCTCATCCAGATCATTTATCCGTTCTTCTTCCGTAAGCTTCATATCCAGCTTTCTCTGGATCTGAAAAGGAATATCTACTGAAACTTCCTCCAGACATCTGTCACATGGAATCGACACTGTGATCTGTCCATGTCCTGTCAGTTCCAGAATCCGGTCTCCGGTATTAGTAATACAAAGCTCTACCGGTTTCTTCGCCAGAACAGGATATGTACCTGCCTGAAAAGAAATCCGATCCATCTCAAAAGGAACGGACTGCTGTATGCACTTACCTTCACTGGACGAAATATCCGATAAATGAATCCGCATAATTATCTCCTATCCACACTCAATCAATTATACCGTTGGCTTTGTATTTTGTCAACGTATAAATTGCGGCTTTTTATGAAAAAAATGTTGCTTTTTATGAAATTTGCTGTAACAGTCATAAAAATGGGGATCTGCCCAAGGCACATCCCCATTTATTCTTAAGAATGCTGCATGGAATTATTTAACAAGAGCAACTGTATCACGGCAGATTGCCAGTTCTTCGTTAGTAGGAATAACTGCAACCTTTACAGCGGAATCAGCAGCAGAAATCACTACTTCTTCTCCCATTGCCTCGTTTGCTTCTGCATCCAGCTTAACGCCAAGGAATCCAAGATATGAGCATACCTTTTCACGGATCATGCCTACATTCTCACCAATACCTGCAGTAAATACGATAGCATCTACACCATTCATAGCTGCCACATAGCCGCCTACAAACTTGGCAATGCCATAGCAAAGAACCTCAATAGCATTCTTGGCATCTTCGTTGCCTTCTGCAGCTGCAGCTCTCAGGTCACGCATATCACTGGATACACCGGACATACCCTGAAGACCTGATTTCTTATTCAGGACATTCATAACGCCTGCAAGATCCAGGTTCTCTTTCTTTGCAATGTACTCAACGATAGCCGGATCAATGTTACCGGAACGTGTACCCATTACTACACCTTCAAGAGGGGTAAGACCCATAGTTGTGTCCACACATTTGCCATTCTGTACAGCGCTGATGGAAGAACCATTGCCCAGGTGGCAGACGATCACTTTAGAATTGTCCTTATCAAGGCCAAGGAACTCAACCGCACGTTTGGATACAAAGCTGTGGGATGTACCGTGGAAGCCATATCTTCTTACTTTATATTTCTTATAATATTCAATAGGAAGTCCGTACAGATATGCTTTTGCAGGCATTGTCTGATGGAAAGCAGTATCAAATACACCTACCTGCGGAACTCCAGGCATAAGCTCTGCACATACGCGGATACCGATCAGGTTTGCAGGATTGTGAAGAGGTGCCAGATCATTGCACTCCTCAACAGCTGCGATCATTTCATCTGTGATGATTGCAGAGGAAGCAAATTTCTCACCGCCATGGACAATACGATGTCCGATAGCACCAACCTCTTTCAGACTGGAGATAGCACCAGTCTTGTCATTTGTCAGTGCATCCAGTACCATCTGGATAGCCTCTTTGTGAGTAGGCATGGAAGCCTCTGTGATCTCTTTGTCATTGCCAGCTTTCTGGTAAACAAGTCTTCCGTCGATACCGATCCTCTCGCAAAGACCTTTTGCAAGGACTGCCTCTGTCTCAGAATCGATCAGCTGATACTTCAGGGAAGAACTTCCGCAGTTAATTACCAATACATTCATTTTTCTACTCTCCTTAAAAAATATGGTAACAGTTTTCTATCTTCACAGTTACAAAATATGTACTTAATATGATGGGCTATAGAATCTGATGGATCAGTCCTGAGCCTGGCACTGAACAGATGTAATAGCTACTACACCTACGATATCATCTGCAGAGCATCCTCTGGAAAGGTCATTTACAGGCTTAGCAATACCCTGTGTGATAGGTCCGTATGCTTCAGCCTTTGCAAGACGCTGAGCCAGTTTGTAACCGATATTTCCTGCATCAAGATCCGGGAATATCAATACATTTGCTTTACCGGCAACCGGGCTGCCAGGAGCTTTGGAAGCACCTACGCTTGGAACGATAGCTGCATCCAGCTGGAACTCTCCGTCAAGTGCAAGCTCTGGATACTGCTCTTTTGCAATCTTTGTAGCTTCAACAACCTTGTCAACATCTGCATGCTTTGCACTGCCCTTTGTGGAATGGGAAAGCATTGCAACAATAGGCTCTTCCTGAACGAGAAGCTTAAAGGACTCAGCTGAAGATCCAGCGATAGCAGCCAGTTCTTCCGGATTCGGGTTCTGGTTCAGTCCGGAATCTCCGAATACAAATGCACCCTTTGCACCATATTCGCAATCCGGAACAATGATCAGGAAGAATGCGGATACAAGCTTTGTACCTGGTTTTGTCTTAAGGATCTGCAGACATGGTCTGAGTGTGTCAGCTGTAGAATGGCATGCACCGGATACCATACCATCTGCATCGCCCATCTTTACCATCATAACACCATAGTACAGATACTGGTTCAGAAGTATCTCCTTTGCCTGCTCAGGAGTCATCCCCTTCTTCTGTCTTAACTCTACTAATTTGTCAATATATCCCTGTGTCTTCTCAGAAGTCTCAGGATCAACGATCTGTGCACCGGAGATATCAAAGCCGCCTTCTGCTGCGCTCTTTTTAACCTTCTCCTCATTACCGATAAGAATCAGCTTTGCAATACCCTCTTTCAGGACCTTGTCAGCAGCTTCCAGAGTTCTCATATCCTCTGTCTCAGGAAGTACGATTGTCTTTACGTTTGCTTTTGCTCTGTTTTTGATTACATCAATAAATCCCATAATAATTCATTAGCTCCTTTCATAAGTGTTGGCCCGACAGAAATTTATCTCAGTCGAGAAGACTCCCACCTCTTTCAGGTGGTGAGTAACAACAAGTTCGTCTCTGTGGGAGTCCAATCTCCGACTGAGATAAACGCTCCGCGAGGATGCGCAGTGATTCTGTAAAGAATATGTCAGCTTACGCTGACCAGAATCACGCGCCAAGTCTCGCGGCTGCTCGACTTGAATTTCTCAGGCCATACCTGTAATGTATTATAAACCTCCCGGCCTTGTATTTCAAGCATTTCGATGGTAGAATGTGCCATATAATCGTATTTTATGAGGTACAATTTCATGAAAACTGTAGGTATCATTGCCGAATACAATCCCTTTCACACAGGCCATAAATATCAGCTTGATCAAATCCGCCAGAAGCTTCATGCGGATTATATTGTGATCGCCATGAGCGGAGATTTTGTGCAGCGGGGCACTCCTGCCCTTTTTTCAAAGCATGTGCGTGCCAGGATGGCTTTATCCTGCGGCGCAGACCTGGTGGTGGAGCTGCCTGTTTCTGTTTCCACAGCCAGTGCCGAAGGCTTTGCAAAAGGAGCTGTACACCTGCTCTCAGGCCTTGGCGTAACAGACGTTCTCTGCTTTGGCAGTGAATCCACAGATACGCAGCTTCTTATGGAGCTTGCCCGGATCCTGCTCAGAGAACCAGAGCCATACAGGCAGCTTCTTACAAAGAACTTGAAAGATGGGCTTTCCTTTCCTGCTGCCAGAAGCAATGCCCTTACCCTTTATACTCATAATCCTCAGCTTGCCACCTTACTTTCCAAACCTAATACTATCCTGGGAATTGAATACTGTAAGGCGATTCTCTCCCTGAAAAGTTCCATCCATCCTTACGCCCTGCAAAGAGAAGGCAGCGGCTACCATGACACTGATCTGTCAGATACTTTTCCTTCAGCTTCCGGTATACGCACCCGGATTTTTAAGGAGCCTTTGGCTTGTTTTCAGGATCTGATTCCATCGCCTTCCTTTTCTATTTTTAAAAAGGCAATCGAGGAAGGGTTGTATTTAAAAGAAAGTGACCTGGATCCTCTTTACAGATATCGTCTTCTCCTGGAAACACCAGATTCTCTTCAGCAGTATCTGGATATGAACGAGGATCTTGCAAGGCGGATCTGTACCTGTGCCTGGGAATATAGCACATTTACTGAATTTGCTGCTAAGGTTAAAACGAAGAATATGACCCAGGCCCGCATTCAGCGTGCACTGCTTCATGCCCTGCTTCAGATCCGACACACTCCCAGCGATTTTCATTATGCACGCATTCTTGGTTTTCGTAAGGCCAGCAGCAGCCTTTTATCCCAAATAAAAAAAAGAGGCTCCATGCCTCTTCTATCAAAGGCAGCAGATGCCGCTTTACTGCTGCCCCCTACAGAAAATAATCTGTTTCAGGAAACTGTTTTTGCTTCTAATCTGTATCAGACCATGCTTTCACAAAAAACCGGCCAGCCTTTCATTCATGAATACAGCCAGCCGGTGGTCGTCTTATAATGATTTAATGTAACTATTTGGCAGGAAGTGTACGCATACTGAATCGTTACGATTTAATTATCTTTTCCTGAAAGCAGGATTCTGTCATTATCCAATTTTTTACCTGCTCCTGCATTGAATTTTTCCAGAAGGCCGGCAACTGTCAGGCCTTCTCTTTCTTTTCCACTGATATCCAGCACAATCCTGCCGCTGTCCATCATCAACGTGCGATTTCCCAGTTCCAGAGCTGAATACATATTGTGAGTGATCATTAGACAGGTAAGATGATTCTCTTCCACCACCCTTTTTGTCATTGCCAGCACCTTAGCTGCTGTACCCGGATCCAGTGCTGCTGTATGCTCATCAAGAAGCAGCAGCTTAGGTGGATTCATGGTATCCATCAGAAGACTTAAAGCCTGCCTCTGTCCTCCGGAAAGAAGTCCTACCGGCTGCGACATCCGGTTCTCAAGCCCAATATCCAGAAGTGCAAGCTGTTCCCTGAACCTTTCCTTGTCTGCTTTGGATACATGAGAAAGCCATCCACCTCTGCCAGCTGCCAGTGCAAGATTCTCCTCAATGGTCATTCCTGGTGCCGTCCCCCTCATAGGGTCCTGATACAGCCGTCCGATACTTTTGGAGCGGATATGCTGTGGCACAAAGGTAATATCCTGTCCATCCAGAACAATAGATCCTGAATCCGTGAGAAAATCCCCGCAGATCGCATTGAACAAGGTAGATTTTCCGGCTCCGTTAGAACCGATGATCGTAGCAAAATCACCTGGCTTCAGAGAAAGAGACAGATCACTTAAGGCCTTTTTTTCATTTACAGTTCCCGGATTAAAGGTTTTGGAAATATGGTTTAATTCCAGCATCTGTCAGATACCTCCCTTCTTGTGTGTCATCCTTCTTCGTATCTGCGGCCATTGTTTCTTCAGATATGGGCCTGAGATTGCCAGGACTACGATCACAGAAGAAACCAGTTTCAGCATAAATGCAGGCATATTCAGTCTAAGCGCAATGGTATATACAAGCCTGAAAATGAAGGCACCCAAAACCATTCCAACAGCCCGAAGCAAAATGCCCCCCTTGCCCAGGATGGTTCCTCCGATCAGAAGGGATGCCAGGGCGATGGTCACCATACCCTGACCAATATTAATATCTACAGACTTCTGTGACTGGGCCAGCAGGCATCCGGAAAGTGCTGTAAAGGAATTGGCCACACAAAGCCCTACAATGGTGGTAAATACCGGATTAATAGAAGAAGATTTAACCATATCCGGATTATTTCCGGTAGCCCGGATCGCAAGACCAAGTCTTGTTTTCAGGAAAAATACAAGGAACGCAACCACGATCACTACTGCGATCAGTGCGACCAGGATCTCTGTCCTTCCCTGGAGAGGGGTACCTTTCAGTGCATCCTTCATCATCGTAAATACGGTGGTGGTCCTGTTCATATTCAAAAGGGAGGAGCCTCCCATCACTGCAATATTCACAGAATACAATCCTGTATTCACAATGATCCCGGCAAGAAGACTGTCCACGCCCATTTTAGTCTGCAGGATCGCAGTTACAAAACCGGAACCTACACCTGCAGCCATAGCTGCAGGAATGGATAAAAACGGGTGTCCGCTGATTGCTACGGTTGCCCCTACTGCTGCTCCAAGCGTAAAACAGCCATCGGTTGACAAGTCACATACGTTCAGCATGGAATAGCTGAGAAACAGCGCCAGAACTGTAAGGGAACAAATAAGTCCCAGCTTTAATGCAGTCTCTCCCAGTGTTAGAATGGTTGCGATATTCACAATAAATTCCTCCGATCAGTCAGCATTCAGCTCATCAAAGCTTTCAGCAGTTGTGATTTCTTTAATCTGTGTGCAGTGTGGCTCAAAAGCCGCCTTAACCTGTTCAAGATCCAGTCCAAGACCTTCACATGTCTCTGTATTGATGGTTGCTGTACCATTATCAAAAGTTTTAACAGGTGTAGCAGCCGGATCTGCGCCATCCAGAAGGATCTGGCTTACCATGTCTGCTGTTTCCTGCCCAAGATTTGCATAATCAACTCCATATCCCATGAAAGCTCCGTTTAATGCAAAGGAATCAGCTCCTGTATACTGAGGGATCCCTGCCTCCATAAATTTCTCATAAATTGAAAGCTCTGCTGTCATAATGGTATTGTCTGTAGGTGTAAATACTGCATCCACACCGTCTGCAACCAATGCATCTGCTGCCAGCTGTACCTCATCTGTTGTGGTACCTGTACGCTCTACAACCTCAATATCTTTCTCCTCCAGGAATGCTTTTGCTTCCTCAATAGCCGTTGCAGAGGAATCCTGTCCTACATCATATAAAAGACCTACTTTTTTCACATCCGGATTCACAGCAAGGATCAGATTCATCACAGATGCTGTGTCAAGATAATCTGAAGTACCTGTAATATTTGCTCCCGGCTCTTCCAAGGATTCTACCAGTCCTGCGCCTACAGGATCTGTAACTGCGGAAAATACAACCGGTGTATCTGTGCCTTCTGTCATAGACTGCATACGCATTGCAACAGGTGTAGCTACACCAACCATTAAGTCTACGCCATCTGCCTGAAAATCAGAAATGATCTGCTCCATAACATTTGCATCTGCATTACAGTTTTCATAAGAAATATCAAAATTTACACCTTTTTCTTTACCAATCTCTTCCAGTTTTGTCTGAAGATTATCTACAATCTGATTCAGGGATGCATCATCCACATAATTGCAGATACCGATCTTGAAGTCATCTGCCATTACAGTTGCTGTCATCATTGCTGTTGCTGCCATTGCTGCCATTACACATACCATCATCTTTTTTTTCATTTTCGTTCTCCTTTCTTGATCCGCTGAACCTGTGTACTAACAAAACAACATTAGAACCAACTCTAATGTTTTGATACCTACGGATTGCTCCGTGCTTTGCACTCTCGCAATCCTACCCTCTATTCGCATATCGTGGGATTAACATCCCACTTTTATGCTCATATAGGGGCGGGTCCCAAGGTCTTTCATCCACTTATGAGCAAGCTCATGTGGATTTAGACCTTTTGACCCTGGTATCAAAAAAACCGCCTCAAGGCAGCATATCTGCTGATCCTTGAGACGGTAATAAGATTCTTATTATCGCGGTACCACTCAAATTGACTCATTGTCCTCTTTCGCATGTACTGTCATACACTCCTGATTGATAACGGGTCCGGTTCCCGTCGGCTCCTACTCTGCTGTAAAATGATTTCGGGCCGCCCTCAAAAGGCCATTCAGCAAACCGCTCCATACAGGCTTCCACCAATACCTGCTCTCTGAAATGTTACATGAATGCTTACTACTCTTTCTCGTTGGTTTAACTGTGTTTTACTTTAGCACACTAATACCCGAATGTCAACACATTTTTTAATTTTTGAAGCTATGGATAGGAGCCGGGATCCTGCCGCCTCTTTCCACAAATGCATCACAGGAGAATGGATTCACCGGCATAATCGGTGCATAGCCTAACAGACCGCCGAACTCAACTGTCTCTCCTACTCCTTTTCCGATCACTGGGATCAGACGAACGGCTGTTGTTTTCTGGTTGACCATACCAATGGCAGCTTCATCTGCAATGATACCGGAAATAGTAGATGCTTTGGTATCCCCTGGTACTGCGATCATATCAAGACCTACAGAGCATACACAGGTCATGGCTTCCAGCTTCTCGATGGAAAGAGCGCCTGCATTCACCGCATCGATCATACCCTGATCCTCACTGACAGGAATGAAAGCTCCACTCAAGCCTCCAACTGCTGTGGAAGCCATAACTCCCCCCTTCTTTACCTGGTCGTTCAGAAGCGCCAGTGCTGCAGTAGTACCTGGTGCGCCTGCACGCTCCAGGCCGATCTCCTCCAGGATCTCAGCCACACTGTCTCCAATAGCCGGTGTAGGGGCAAGTGAAAGGTCTACAATGCCAAAAGGCACACCAAGACGTCTGGAAGCTTCCCTTGCTACCAGCTGTCCTACACGGGTTACTTTAAATGCAGTACGTTTGATCATCTCACAAAGAGTTTCAAAATCTGCACCACGCACCTTTGTCAGGGCGGTCTTTACAACACCTGGACCGCTGACACCTACATTAATAATACTATCTGCTTCTGTAACGCCATGGAAAGCTCCGGCCATAAACGGATTGTCATCCGGTGCATTACAAAATACAACCAGCTTGGCACAGCCCAGGGAATCCTGATCCTTTGTCTCTTTTGCAGTCTCAACCACCATTTCTCCCATAAGCTTTACCGCATCCATATTGATACCTGTCTTTGTGGATCCTACATTTACCGAACTACATACACGATCCGTGCAGGCAAGGGCTTTGGGAATGGAACGGATGAGAAGTTCCTCGGCAGGTGTCATGCCCTTGCTTACAAGAGCTGTATATCCGCCGATAAAATTCACACCAACTGTTTTGGCAGCACGATCCAGTGTTTTGGCAATGGATACAAAATCCTCTGTTGTTTTGCAGGCAGCACTTCCGATCAGTCCAATGGGGGTAACGGAAATCCTTTTATTAACAATGGGAATTCCAAACTCTGCAGAAATCTGTTCTCCGGTAGATACAAGGTTCTCTGCCTTCTTTGTGATCTTATTGTAGATCTTCTCATTTAACTTATCCAAATCACTGTCAATACAGTCCAGAAGGCTGATACCAAGGGTAATGGTACGCACATCCAGATTCTCCTGCTCTATCATTTTATTTGTCTCATTTACTTCAAAAATGTTGATCATATTCTTCTCCTTGCTTCCAGGTCTGCTTCCGTTGTTCTTTTGTTACCGCTGCTTTACTTTCTGCAGTCTTTTCAAAAACCCATATCAGATACGGTGCATCACATTGAAAATATCTTCATGCTGGCAATGGATCACTACGCCGATCTCATCGCCCAGAGCTGAAAGCCCATCGGCAAGAGCGCCTGTATCCTTCTTGGAAGCGCTGGTGTCTGTTACCATCATCATGTTAAAATACCCCTGTACGATGGTCTGGGAAATATCAAGAATATTTACCTGATTCTCAGCCAGGTAAGTACATACTTTCGCAATAATCCCTACAGTGTCATTTCCTACTACAGTAATAATTGTCTTTTTCATCGTATTATCCTTTCTATATGTAAAATTTAAATAATAACCGGTTGGGATAAGCAGTCCCTCCTGGCAACCTGAATCCTGAAATCACCGGAACGGTATGGATTATCCCCCAGTGTTACTTCCGAGCACACAGTTTCATATGCCAGCTGTTCATAATTATTCTCTTTACTAAGATGGCCTAAAAATACAGCCTTCAGATTGTCATGGAGAAGTCTGCACAAAAGCCTTCCTGCATTTTCATTGGAAAGATGCCCCCGATCTCCCAGTATCCTCTGTTTCAGATAATATGGATATTTTCCCACCTGAAGCATGCGGATATCATGGTTTGCTTCCAGAAGCAAGGCATCCAGCCCCTGAAGATGCTCCACAATATAATCATTATATTTCCCAAGGTCTGTTGCAATCCCTACAGAACTGCTGCCATGCTCAAGCCGGAAGCCAACCGGTTGTGCTGCATCATGAGGGATAGTAAATGCATTTACTTTCAGATCCTTTATCTGAAACGGTTCATCCTCCCGGATCTCCTGGATCAGTCCCTGGGGCAGCTGGCCAAGCCCTTTCGACCTGCTGATGGCATCTGCAGTACCTCCTGTTGTGTAAATGGGAATCTGGTATTTTCTTGAGATCACGCCAAGACCGCCTATATGGTCAGAATGCTCATGAGTGATCAAGATCCCATCAATATCTTTCCCTGTAAGATCTAGTTCATTCAGGCCCTTCTCGATCCGTCTGCCGCTAATCCCTGCATCTATCAGAAGATGTGTCTCCTGTGTGCCTACGTAAATACAGTTTCCGCTGCTTCCGCTGGCAATACTACAAAACCGCATGTTTCTCTATCCTCTCCCTGATCTGGGCATAAGTTCTTTCCAGATCATTATTATTTTCAATCACATAATCTGTATGGGCACGAAAATACTCCTCAGTTGCCTGGCTGGCAATGATCCCTTCCGCTTTTTCCCTTGTATAACCTCTGCTTTCTTCCAGACGACGAATCCGAATCTGTGGATCTGTATGGATATACCAGACCTGATCACAAAAATCCTGATAATGTTCTTCCAGAAGAAGGGCTGCCTCCACCACACAAAGCCTGCATCCACTTTCCTGAAGTTCCCGTATCCTGCGGCAAATGTACCGTTTTACTGCCGGATGGATTACAGACTCCAGCATTTTCAGAAGGTGCGGCTGTTCAAATACTACATCCGATACCCTCTTTCGGTCAATAGTTTTATCCTCTTTTATGATTTCTTTTCCGAAAATACCTATTACATCATCATAACATTCTTCTCCTGGTTCCATTACCAGATGGCCCACCTGATCTGCCTGTATGACGGCTGCACCGTATTCTTTTTCCAGAAAAGCAAGTACAGTGCTTTTTCCTGCACCTACCCCTCCTGTGATCCCGATTATCCTCATTTATTTTGCCTCGTACCAGCTGCTTCCTTCATGCATATCCACTTCCAATTCTACCTGAAGGCTAGCTGCACCTTTCATCTCTTCTTCCAGGATCCTGGCTACCTGCGTAAGTTCTTCTTTCCTTGTCTCGATCAGAAGCTCGTCATGCACCTGCAGAACAAGCCTGGATTTTTTGCCTTCTGATTTCAGGCGTTTGTATACCCGATTCATGGCAATCTTAATAATATCTGCAGCAGTTCCCTGGATAGGTGAATTCATAGCCACCCTTTCTCCAAAAGAACGCTGCATAAAATTACTGGACTTTAATTCCGGTACAGGACGCCGTCTGCCATACATGGTACTGGCATAGCCTTTCTCCCTGGCAGTCTCCACCAGATCATCCAGAAACTCCTTGATCTTTGGATAAGTCTCAAAATATTTTTGAATATAATCTGCTGCTTCTTTTCTGGTAATACTTAAGTCCTGGCTCAGTCCAAAGGAGCTGATACCGTAAACAATACCAAAATTCACTGCCTTTGCATTTCTTCGCTGAAGAGGTGTTACCTGATCAAAAGGTACATGAAACACCTGGGACGCTGTCAGCCTGTGAATATCCTGAGCCTGCTGATATGCCTGGATCAGGGTCTGATCCCCGGACATATGTGCCAGAACACGAAGCTCGATCTGGGAATAATCTGCATCAAGAAAAACGCAGCCATCTTCAGGTACAAAAACCTTACGGATCAATCGCCCAAGTTCCATACGTACCGGGATGTTCTGAAGATTAGGCTCTGTGCTGCTGATCCTGCCGGTTGCAGTAATGGTCTGGTTAAAGGTAGAATGGATCCTGCCATCCTTATCGATCATACCGGCAAGACCATCTGCATATGTAGACTTCAGTTTTGCCAGCTGCCTGTATTCCAGGATATCTTTAATAATGGGCTGCTGCTGGGCCAGCTTCTCCAACACATCTGCAGCTGTGGAATAACCGGTTTTGGTCTTCTTTCCGCCTTTGATCTCCATTTTCTCGAAAAGGACCACTCCCAGCTGTTTTGGTGAATTAATATTGAATTCTTCTCCTGCCTGCTGGTAAATAGCCTGTTCCAGTTCATGGATCCTGACTGCCAGTCTGTCCCCATAAGCCTTTAGTTCCTCTCCCTTTACCTGAATTCCTGTTTTCTCCATGGAATCAAGAGTAAAAATAAGAGGCAGCTCGATCTGGGTATATACCTTCCACATTCCTGTTTCTTCCAATGCCTGCTTTAAGGGTTCCATGCAGGAAAGCACAGTTTCTGCTGTATAGCAGGCATAGGAGGACAGCCCTTCCTGGCCCTCCTCCCAGGCCTTTCTAAAGGATGCCTTTCCAAGAAGTTCTTCCCTGGAGGGTATTATCTTCCCTCCTTCATACTCCCTCGCCAGATCCTCGCAAGTGTAGGTGGATTTCAATGGATTCAGAAGGTAAGCTGCCACACCTGCATCAAAAACCTGGTGTTCTTCTTCCAGGTTCACATGCTTCAACATTGTTTTTATATCTATGGCGCAGATCCTGGTATTTAACGCAAGATCTGCGATCTTTCCGCATAAATAGGGGCCTGTAATAAAATTGGCCACTGGAATATAATATATCTCCTGCTCAGTGATGGCAAGTCCCAGTCCGTAAACCTCTTCCTTGTCAGATAAAAGAGCTGTTCCTACAACCTTTTGCTTCCCTGCTTTTTCAAAAAGGGCTTCACATCCGGACAGATCCTCACAGGTAAAAAATTCTTTTACTTCTGTAAGCTCCTGGGACATTGTCTGATCAAACCTGGCCAACAGATTCTTAAAATCAAGCCTTTTGCAAAGGGCAAATGCTTCTTTTGTATACAGATCGCCCAGTCTGGCTTTTTCATAGGAGAAATCCACTGGACTTTCTGTATTAATGGTTGCAAGTGTTTTTGACAACTGAGCCAGGTTATAATGCTCCCGCAGGGATTCTCTGGCCTTATTTGGCTTGATTTCTTCCACATGCTGATAAGCATTCTCAATGGAACCGTATTCAACGATCAGCTTAGTGGCAGTCTTTTCACCCACGCCAGGAATCCCTGGGATATTGTCTGCAGAATCTCCCATTAATGCTTTCAGTTCAATGATCTGTGCAGGTGTTACCTGATACTTTTCTATTACCTGCTGTGCATGATAATCCTCTATGGTAGTCTTGCCACGTACAGTCTTAGGAAGGCGGATCATCACTTTTTCGGTTGCCAGCTGAAGCAGGTCCCTGTCACCGGACAGAATAGTTACATCCATACCCTTTGCTTCACTTTGTCTTGCAAGAGTTCCTAACAGATCATCTGCTTCATATCCTTCTTTGGACACGATCTCCACGCCCATTGCCTGCAGCATCTCTTTGATCAGCGGAACCTGTTCCCGCAATTCCTGCGGCATAGGCTTACGTGTGCCTTTATATGCTTCATATATCTTATGCCGAAAGGTAGGTGCATGCAGGTCAAATGCTACCGTCAGATACTTTGGCTTCTCTTCTTCCAGGATTTTTAAAATAATATTCAGGAAACCATAGACAGCTCCTGTATGCAGCCCTTCTGAATTGGTCAGATCCGGAAGACCGTAAAATGCCCTGTTCAGAATACTGTGCCCATCTATCAGCAATATTTTTTCACTCATCTGTCTGTCTCCTTTCCTACAATAGCTGCGTGACTGCATAAAACAGAAATCCTGCCAGCCCTGCCGCAAGAATACAGATCACTACGCCAAAAACAGTCCTGAAAAACTTCTTTTTCAGGATATATCTTCTGCTTTTACGAATATCCTCTTCAAGCAACTCCCGAAAATCCAGAATCTGGTCTTTTCCGTTTTCATCCAGCTGCTCCATCGCCTTATGGACAATAAAATAGGTTTCCAGTTCATCATAGCAGGAAGAGCACTCCTCTACATGTTCCAGAAAGCTCTCTAATTCATTTACACTTAATGTATGGTCAATATAACGATTCACCATACTTTCCGCAGTGCTGCAGTCCATAATGCCAGTCTCCTTTCAGCCCTATATCAGAGGTATTATAACGGATAATCCGTAAAAAAACAAGGGACCGACTCCCGCAGATCAAAAATCTGTGTGTCAGTCCCTCTTTAGCGTGGTATATTATGCCCCTACAGATACAGATGGCCCATTCAGGATTTTCATAAACTCTTCTCCTGTAATCGTCTCCTGCTCATACAGGAATTTGGCCAATTCGTGAAGCTTGTCAATATTCTCAGTAAGAATTCTGGTTGCTTTCTCATGTTGTCTGCGTACCAGCTCAACAACCTTTTTGTCCAGAAGGGTCTGGGTCTCAAAGGAACAGGTAAGACTTGAATCTCCGCCCAGATACTGATTGCTCATGCTTTCCATGGCAACCATGTCAAAATCATCACTCATACCATACCGGGTGATCATTGCCCTGGCAATCTTGGTCGCCTGCTCTATATCATTAGAAGCTCCGGTGGTAATGCTATGGAAGATCAGCTCTTCTGCTGCACGTCCTCCTGTAAAAGTAGCAATCTTATTCTCCAGTTCTTCCTTGGACATAAGATAATGCTCCTTTTCATCCACCTGCATGGTGTATCCTAATGCCCCGGAAGTGCGTGGAATAATAGTGATCTTGTGTACAGGTGCAGAATCTGTCTGTCTGGCAGCTACCAGGGCATGACCAATCTCATGATAGGAAACGATCAGCTTCTCCTTGTTAGAAAGAACCCGGTTCTTCTTCTGATATCCTGCAATAACTACCTCAATACTTTCTTCAAAATCTGCCTGAGTGGCAAATCTCCTGCCATCGCGTACTGCACGTAAAGCTGCCTCATTCACAATATTGGCAAGCTCTGCTCCTGATGCACCAGCTGCTGCCTTGGCAATCTCATCAAACCGCACAGAATCAGAAATCTTGATCTTCTTTGCATGTACCTTCAGGATCTCTTCCCGGCCCTGAAGATCTGGAAGTTCTACCGGGATCCTCCGGTCAAAGCGTCCCGGCCTTAAAAGTGCCGGATCCAGGGAATCCGGACGGTTGGTAGCTGCAAGGATCACTACGCCCTTAGATCCATCAAATCCGTCCATCTCTGTAAGAAGCTGATTCAGTGTCTGCTCACGCTCATCATTGCCTCCTGAGAAACCTGCTCCATCACGCTTCTTACCAATGGTGTCGATCTCATCAATAAATACAATACAGGGGGCTTTTTCATTGGCCTGCTTAAACAGATCCCTTACCTTGGCAGCTCCCATACCAACAAACATCTCTACAAACTCAGAGCCTGAAATGGAAAAGAAAGGAACCTCAGCCTCCCCTGCCACTGCTTTAGCAAGAAGAGTCTTACCAGTACCCGGAGGGCCTACAAGAAGCGCTCCTTTCGGCATGGATGCACCAATATCTGCATATTTGCGAGGATTATGAAGATAATCCACGATCTCTGTAAGAAGCTCCTTTGCCTCATCCTCACCGGCTACATCTGAGAACTTGATCCCATTGGTGGACTTCACATATACCTTGGCATTGCTTTTACCAAAGGACATCATCCCCCCAGGGCCTCCATTTCCCATAGAATTCATCATCTTCTTGCTGATCCATCTGCCCAGAAGTACAAAGATCAGGATCGGGATCAGATAACCTGCCAGCAGGTTCAGAAGTATGGATGGCTTCTGGGGCTCTACCACTTCCATGCTAGTACCGGCCTCATATAAACGGTCTACCAGCTGGGGATCCTCCATCCGCACTGTCCTGCACACCGTCTTGGTG
This sequence comes from Blautia glucerasea, assembly GCF_013304385.1. GTDB lineage: Bacteria > Bacillota > Clostridia > Lachnospirales > Lachnospiraceae > Blautia_A > Blautia_A ammoniilytica. The sequence continues at coordinate 90,169 of NZ_JAAITU010000003.1, read as the reverse complement.
TCATCTTTCTCTACCACATAATAAATATAGCTGTCCTGTATCTCAGCCTTAGTAACATTGCCACTATCCACATTCTTCAGGAAGGTGGTATAATCGGTCTTCTCCACACTTCTCCCCTGGATCATGGGAAGTACCAACATGTTCAGAACCAGGATCACAACCACTGCTGCCAGTGTATATACATATAATGGACGTTTGCCTGGCTTTTTATCATTCAGACTCATGCTTTTTCCTCCGTTTTGTGTTGTATACCTGATGCTATCACTATTTATTCTGAATATCAACAGACCCGGATCATATTTCATAAACTTTTTAGAATTAAAGTTACTGTTCACTCCGTTCACAGCAACTTGGTCAAAATCCCATCCTCGGGGAACGTTTTTTGCGTAACAGAAACATTGCAAAGTGATTTCGTATTGCATAAAAAAAAGCCCTGATCTCTCAGAGCTTGAAAAAGTGCCGGCAGTGGGACTTGAACCCACACGTAGTTGCCTACAACAGATTTTGAGTCTGCCTCGTCTGCCATTCCGACATGCCGGCGCTTGAAACAAAAGTTATCTTATCACAAAAGGCTCGCTTATGCAAGCCTTTTATGATAGATACTGAAATATTTTTATGAACCCTTTATGATGGATACTGAAATATCTTATGCTGCTATTTTATGATAGATTCAGAATCACGCGCCAAGTCTCGCGGCTGCTCGACTTGAATTTTCAGAATTTATCTGCATCTTCCAAAAGCTTTTCATAAATCGGAAAGCAGTCAAAAGTTGCAAAATAATCCTTTGGTGTTTCTGCCCTGCGGATCATCTCAAAGGATCCGTCTTCTTTCAGAAGAATCTCGGAAGACTTCAGCTTTCCGTTATAATTGTATCCCATGGAAAAGCCATGAGCGCCTGTGTCGTGGATCACCAACAGATCTCCCTTAGAAATCTCCGGAAGATAACGGTCAATAGCAAATTTATCATTATTTTCACAAAGAGAACCGGTAATATCATACATATGATCGCAGGGCGCATCCTCTTTTCCCATAACAGTAATATGGTGATATGCCCCATACATTGCAGGACGCATCAGGTTGACTGCACACGCATCCACACCAATATACTCCTTGTGGGTATGCTTCTCATGAATAGCTTTTGTTACCAGACAGCCATAGGGACCCATCATAAAACGGCCAAGTTCTGTGTAAATAGCCACATCTCCCATACCAGCCGGTATCAGCACTTCTTCATAAACTTTGCGTACCCCCTCTCCGATCACCTTGATGTCGTTGGGGGTCTGCTCCGGACGGTAAGGAATGCCAATACCACCGGACAGGTTGATAAACTTCACATGCGCACCTGTTTCTTTCTGAAGCTTTACAGCCAGCTCAAACATTACTTTTGCCAGCATCGGATAATATTCATTGGTAACAGTATTACTTGCAAGGAATGCATGGATACCAAAATTCTCTGCACCTTTTTCTTTCAGGATACGGAAAGCCTGGAAGATCTGCTCCGTAGTCATTCCATACTTTGCATCACCCGGGTTGTCCATAATATCATTGCTGATCTTAAATACACCACCTGGGTTGTAACGGCAGCTGATGGTCTTTGGAATACTGCCAACTGCACGCTCCACACTTTCAATGTGGGTAATATCATCCAGATTGATGATACCGCCGATCTCATCCGCATATTTAAACTCCTTCTCCGGCGTATCATTAGAAGAAAACATAATGTCTCCTTCCTTACATCCAATGGCCTTTGAAAGCATCAGTTCTGTCATGGAAGAACAGTCACATCCACAGCCATATTCCTGAAGGATCTTGATCAGATATGGATTGGGCGTAGCTTTTACTGCAAAAAACTCCTTAAATCCTTTGTTCCACGCAAATGCTTCCTTTAAAGCTTTTGCATTATCACGGATCCCTTTTTCATCATAAAGATGAAAAGGAGTAGGATATTTTGCAGTGATCTCCTGCAGCTTTTCAAGGGTAACAAACGGTTTTTTCTTCATAATAATCTTCTCCTTATGCCTGGCTATTTTGTCTCAATGATGTGCATCATATTTGTCACTGCACCCTCTGTAGTCATGTTTGTTGCAGGGTCTCCTGCTGTAAATACAAGAAGATCTCCTTTCTTAACGTGTTCCTTTGCTTTAACAACATTCATGGCCTGGGAAATGATATGCTCTGTTGAATCCTTATGATATCCCTTCAGAGGACAGACTCCCCATGCAAGCTGCAGCTTGTGCTGAACACGCTCGTTAGGTGTAATGGCATAAATAGGAACCTCCGGGCGGTAGTTGGAAATCAAAAGTGCAGTCTTTCCGGTCATGGTAGGCGTTACAACAGCAGCTGCCTTCAGATCCCTTGCAGCCTGTACTGCAGCAAGTCCTACTGCGCTTGAAACAAAGCCTTGTCTGAACATGTTCCTGTCTTTTCTGTGAAGGGTGTTATTAAGATGTGGCTCTGTAGTCTCAGCAATCTCCACCATCATCTTCACTGCCCGTACCGGATATTTACCTGCTGCAGTCTCACCGGACAGCATGATCGCATCTGTGCCGTCATAAATAGCATTTGCCACATCTGCCACCTCAGCCCTGGTAGGTCTGGGATTACGGATCATAGAATCCAGCATCTGTGTGGCAGTGATCACAAGGGCATAATTCTCATTACACTTCTGGATAATGCTTTTCTGGATATGGGGAACCTGGCTGGCAGGTATCTCCACGCCTAGATCTCCCCTGGCCACCATAATGCCATCTGCCTCCTGGATAATGGAATCAATATTATCCACACCCTCTGCATTCTCTATCTTGGCAATGATGCCGATATCGCTTCCGCCATTCTCATCAAGAAGCTTACGGATATCACGGATCACCTGTGCATTACGCACAAAAGAAGCTGCCACATAGTCAAATCCCTGTTCAATCCCGAAAAGAATATCCTTTTTATCCTGTTCTGTGATCCCCGGAAGATTCACCTTTACGTAAGGAACATTCACTCCCTTTCGTTCTCCCAGTTCACCACCATTTAAGACACGGCAAATAATATCTTTTCCTTCGATCTTCTCGATCTCCAAACCGATCAGTCCGTCATCGATCAGGATCTTACCGCCTGGCTTCACATCCTTGTATAACTCTTCATAAGTGATCGCCACCTTGTGCTCATCACCTTCAAAATCTCCGACTGAAAGAATAAACTGACTTCCTGAAGTTAACGTAACTTTCCTGCCATCTTTTAGAAGCTTTGTACGGATCTCAGGTCCTTTTGTATCCAGGAGCATGGCTACCGGCACATCCAGTTCTTCCCGCAAAGACTTGACCAGTTCCACTCTGCCCTTATGTTCCTCATGGTCCCCATGTGAAAAGTTAAATCTGGCAATATCCATTCCAGTCAGGATCATTTCCCTCATAATCTCCCGGCTGCTGCTGGCTGGACCAAGCGTACAAATGATCTTTGTTCTCTTCATGACAATTCTCCCTCTAAGTAAAACGCAATGCTGTTGTAAAAAGTGTCCCTGTCATTTCACATGTGTATGGGTAAACAAATGATCCTGACAGTATTCATAATTGCCATTGCATTTGGAACAGAAACGAAATTCCAGATTTGGATCATCCTGCTCAGTTCTGCCGCAGATGGCACATTTATGCTTTGTAATGGCACCATTCTGCCCGGTACGGCTCTTTGGCTCCATAGCACGGCGAAATTCGTTGCGTCTGTGAACCTCTTTAGGATTATAACGTTGAAGATCCCGCGTTCCCAGAAAATAAATAACAAAATTCAGAAGGGATGCAACGATCAATACAGCCATAAACCAGGCACCCATACGGATATAGCTGATCATCTCATATATGATCATCACTCCGTAGAAAATGGACATCCAGCTCATCTTGATCGGAATAATAAAATACAGCATTACCCGCATATTGGGGAAAGAAACACCGTATGCCAGGAATACAGATACACTGATATAATAGGTGGTAAAATAATTCCAGACACCATCACTGACCCCGTCGTATCCCAATCCGTAAACTGCGATCAGATACAGGGCAAATGCTCCGATAATGGTAAATACCATACCTGAAGCAATATAAATAGTATACCTAAGGCTCCCCCAGGTATGCTCCAGAGATGTGCCAATAGGATAATACAAAAACAGAACTGCGATCACAAACCAGAATACGCCTCCGTTGGACGGTGGCAGAAATACCCAGGTCACAAGCCGCCAGATCTGTCCGTGCAGGATCTTCTCAGGATTTAATGTAAACCAGGTAAGGAAGCCGGAATTCACAATACTGATGATATATCCAATCACGTAACAAATGATAACATACAGGGTCAGATTATTGATCCCGCCGTATTTACCGTATTTTCTTTCAAGTTTATCAATCCACTTCATTTCCTTGTGTGTCCTCCATCAGAAAAATTTCTTTTTTGATAATATGACAGCTGCGATAATACTAACTGCTATAGATAAAAGAATAATGATCAAAAAACCATGGGTAGTAAAAGAAAATGGCATTCCATGTGCATTCAGATTCATCCCGTAAGCGCTGAAAATAATCGTTGGAATACTCATCACGATCGTTATCACGGAAAGTACCTTCATAACTACATTCAGGTTATTGGAGATAACAGACGCAAAAGTACCCATCATACTGCTCAGGATCCCACTGTATATATTGGCCATCTCGATTGCCTGCTTATTCTCTATGATAACATCCTCCAGAAGGTCTGTATCCTCCGGATACTGCTTGATGGTATCTACTTTCAAAAGCTTTTCCAGCACAACTTCATTAGATCTGAGCGAAGTGGTAAAATAAACCAGCGACTTCTCCAATTCCAGAAGCTCCATCAGTTCCTGATTACGTGTGGACATGTGAAGCTTTTCCTCCACCTGCTCGCTTTTCTTGTCAATGATACGCAGATACCGCAGGTACATACTGGCATTCCTGTACAGGATCTGCAGGATAAACCTGGTCTTCATGTATGTGAAAAAGTTCCGCACACGTCCCTCCATAAAGCGTGCAAGAACCTGCGTATCCTCCAGACAGATAGTAAAGATCATCTTTTTTGTGACAATAATGCCTAAAGGGATGGTGCCATACCAGTCTTTGTCATTTCTTTCTTCGATCATAGGAATATCTACCAGGATCAGGGTATAATTATCCTCTGCCTCTATACGGGCACGCTCTTCTTCATCCAAAGGTGCGCGCAGATCATCCACTTCAATTCCAAAACGCTCGGAAATCTGAAAAATCTCTGTAGCCGTAGGATTGGTAAGTGCTACCCAGCATCCTTCTTCCGGCTCCTGAATCTCATGAATGGAGCTGTCGATCGTTTTAAAAATCCTGACCATGATTTTCCTCCCTTCCTGTCCCTTTGAAGCCAAATGGACAAGTTCAATTCATTATAAATTGTGCCGGAATTTTTGTCAATTCTATTGGTTTCGGTTTACAAATTTTTAACACCTGTCTATAATAAAGAAATCCGGAAACATCATTATCCCGGACAGACCACAAAAAGGAGACAACTTATGAGCAGATCATCTTTTGGAAATAGATTTACAGTAACCACCTGGGGAGAATCCCATGGGAAAGCCCTTGGTGCTGTAGTAGACGGCTGCCCAGCAGGGCTTCCCCTACAGGAAAGTGATATCCAGTACTTTCTGGACAGACGCAAGCCAGGTCAGAGCCGTTATACCACCTCCCGGCAGGAGGGTGATCAGGTAGCGATCCTTTCCGGTGTATTTCAGGGACGCACCACCGGAACTCCCATATCCATGATCGTATGGAATAAGGATCAACGGTCAAAAGACTATGGGAATCTGGCCTATACCTACCGCCCAGGCCATGCAGACTTCGGTTTTGACCAGAAATACGGCTTCCGTGATTACCGTGGCGGTGGACGTTCTTCCGGCCGTGAAACTATAGGCCGTGTAGCCGCCGGAGCCATCGCCTCCAGGATTCTTTCCGAAATGGGCATCTCTTTGTGCACTTATACCCGTTCCATCGGGGAAATCCAGATCCAAAGCTTTGATCCACAAGCCATCAATAAAAATCCTTTCTATATGCCGGATCCTTTGGCAGCAGACAAAGCCAGTGCTTATCTGGAAGAATGTATGAAAAATCAGGATAGTGCAGGCGGTGTGATCGAATGCAGGATAAGCGGTGTTCCTTCTGGTCTTGGAGAACCGGTATTTGACAAGCTGGATGCAATGCTTGCCCAGGCCATAATGTCCATTGGTGCAGTAAAAGCAGTGGAAATCGGCGATGGTGCTGCTGTTTCTACCATGAAAGGCTCCACAGATAATGACGGCTTTACCGTAAAAGACGGTCATATTACCAAAAGCACCAATCATGCAGGCGGGATCCTGGGCGGGATCAGTGATGGAAGTCAGATCCTTCTTCGGGCACATATAAAACCCACCCCGTCCATCAGCCAGCCACAGAATACTGTAACCAAAGATAAAGAGCCTATATCCCTTGAAATCCATGGACGCCATGATCCTGTGATCGTACCAAGAGCAGTAGTCGTAGTGGAATCCATGGCTGCTCTTGTGCTTACAGATGCACTTTTTACCAATATGAGCTGTCAGATGGATAAAATCAAAACCTTCTACAATCGGTAAAATCAGCTTTGAAAGAAAAAACTGCTGCAGACACTTCTTCTCACTTATCTGATAAATGGGAAGCTGAATCTGCAGCAGCTTTATTTTTTAAAGTATTTATTAACCATTACACCGCTTTTGAAGCTTTCAGTTATGGTCCGGTATATCCTCTCCGTCCGGTACCGGCCAGATACCGATACAGTTAGGTGTCTCGATCTTTCTTGGTTTGCCGTTCATAACGATAATATTCTTCTCATAATCCACAGTAAACATGGTGATGGAATTACTTGAATGATTGGCAATGGCTATATGCTTATTATCCGGGAAAATAGCCAGATCCTTAGGATAATCCCCACTAATGGGAAGGGTAAACTTCTTGGTGAGAAGCCCTGTCTGTTCATCGATCTCATACATGGAAACTGTATTCTCCCCTGCAGTAGTGCTGAACAAATGTCTGCCATCCGGCGCAAGAGCCAGACCTGAGGCTGCATTATGTGATACATCTGTGTCACCCTTCTGAAGGGTGGAAACGCTCTGCAGCAATTCAAACTCCGGTGCATTTCCGCTGCCGTCATAACTGTAAACCTTGATCTCATTGCTCAGTTCAAAAAGAAGATATGCATATCTGCCGTCTGCGCTGAACCGAATGATCCTTGGACCGCTCTCTCTTGGGCAACGCAAAATATCTACCAGTTCCAGCTTATCTGTTCTCTTGTTGATTCTGTATATCTTTACCTGGTCAATCCCATTATCTACTGCACAAAGATACTTGTTATCCGGTGTAGGACGTACACAATTCACATGCGGCCGGAAATTACGCTCCGCAACACTGCCAAGGCCTGTATGGAAAACCCCATCCATAACACTGCCAAGGCTTCCATCCTGATGGGTATGTACCACTGTAACCTTCCCGTCATGGTAGCCAGCCACATAAAGATATCTGCCATCCACATCCGTAGCCAGAAAACAGCCTCTCATACCATCAATGTCCACACTGTTGATCCTTGTAAGGTCTCCGTTCTCATCCCTTTGAAAAACAGCAACTCCCTCATCCTCTATGGAATAAAGAAACTTGCCATTCTTGGAGACTGCCGTATAGGATGCATTGCTTACCTGCACCTCACTGCGCTCTGTCAGTGTTCCATCTTCCACATTCACATCATACACCTGGATCCCTTTACTGGTTCCATGAGTGTAAGTTCCAACATAAGCCACGTATTTCTTTTTCCCCATTGTTCTGTCAACCTCCTAATGTCATCTCTCATATCCCGAGGTAACTATCAGTTACTGTTCACTCCGTTCTCAGCAACACCCTCTGGTTGATTATACCATATCGTGGTCTTTGTAACAAGCATCAGTCACAACTATTCGTCCGCTGCTTTCCATTTTTTTGTAAGCCTTGTAAGCACCTGATCTGTCTCTTCTCTCAGCTCCCGCTTTCTGGCTGTGTCCGTACTGCCGGTCTGGATCCCGATCACAGAATCATCTGCAATACAAAGTCCTGGAAAATAGAAATCACTTTCTTCTTTATCTCCGGATACATTCACATAGATGCCTTCTTCCTTACATACCTTACAGATCTGCTCATTCAGCTTCCAGTCCTGTGATGCTGCGATCACCATATATGCATTGTCGAAATCTGACCGCCTGATGGGACGAAGCTGGATATTGACTCTGCCTGCCTTTCCCATTTCCTGAAGCTCCTGCGTCATCCGAGGTGCGATCACCGTAATATTCCTTGTAAATAAAAGGAGACATTTGGTCCTTTGAAGGGCTGTCTTGCCACCCCCTGCCACAACGATGTTTTTATCTGATAAATCCACGAACATTGGAAAATACCGACTGTTTTTCATTAGTTATCTCCTGCTTCCTTTGTGTTTCCTGCTCATGGATAATATTTTAATCGTGAAAGAATGGAATGTCAATACAGCGGTGAAGGGATAGGGCGCCAATAATTATTTTACTATATTCAGCCTGCGGAGTAGATACGGACACGTAACGGAATACCAAGGGAATCTGCCAATTCCTGACTTTTACGTATATTCTCTTCTCCGATACAGTCTACAACTGTAAATCTTACATCATCCAGATATTTTCTGCAGTCGCAGGCAAATTTCAGCATAGCATCAAAGGACTTCTCCCCATAAGCAGGACGTACCACTTCATTATAGGATTTTGCGTCCGGCATGTTCAGGCTGATGGAAACACAGTCTACAGCCTTACAGATCTCTTCTGCCGTAGATCTTCCGTGGATCAGGTCACTTAATCCGTTGGTATTTAATCGCAGACGGAAATCATATTTTTTCCTTACGTATTCACTTACTGCCACCAGCTTGTCAAGTACCATGGTAGGCTCCCCATACCCACAAAATACAGCTTCCCTGCATCCGGTAAAATCAAACCTGTCTATCGCCGGGATGATCTCCTCAAGAGAAGGTTCCTTGGAAAACCACAGATTCCCAGATTCCCCTACTGTGTCTCCATTATTTCGGATACAGAAGGTACATCTGCATGGACATTTATTTGTCAGATTAAAATACACCTGATGATTATAATGATATACAATATCTGTCATAGTCCTAATCCTCCCATAATGTATAAAGATATTTTTCAAAGCAAACTCCGTCGTTTCGATCCGTACCTTCCTTTACTGCATCCCGGATCGCCTTTTCAAGAAAACGGACTGCTTTATGAACAAGTGCTTTTAAGCAGATTTCCTGCACCATCCCACCACATAAAACAGATGCAAAAAGATCGCCTGTGCCAGAATAGCTGCCTCCTGTTTTCTCAGAAAAAACCCATGTTTCTTCGTTATTTTCCCAAATCAGATTGCCAATCTGTTTTATTTCTCCATCCTGATCGTCCACTCCTGTGATCACAATCCCAGGCACCTGGTACTGTTCATGAAGCCTGCTTCCCAGTGATTCTATCTCTTTTAGGTATTCTTTACCTGAAAGCAGCAAAAGGGACGCCCATTTCTTTTCCATTTCCTCTTTCCCGTATAGTAAAAGCAATGCCTCTGTCAGATTAGGAGTGATCACCTGGGCTTGGGATATCAGGGCTCTCATTTTCTCACAAAGCTGCGAGGAATAAATATCATATGCCCTTCCCTGGTCTCCCATCACCGGGTCTACCAGGATCCTTGTGTCTGATGAAGCAAATCGATGAATAAACTCAAGGATCTTGTCTGCCTGTTTCTCTCCTGCCAGAAATCCTGTATAGATTCCATCTGGACGAAACCCTCGTTTCTCCCACTCATCCATAATCCCATCCATATGCTGTGTATAATCGTCACAATAATATGAGGCATATCCGGTTTGATTGCTAAGAATTGCTGTAGGCAGAGGACAGGCCTGCACACCCATGGCAGAGATCACCGGAATGGCTGCTGTCAGAGAACATTTTCCAAGTCCGGATAGATCGTTTAATATAGCTATTTTCTTCAAAGCTTGATCTCTCCTTGTATTTTTATTTATTGTGTTATAGAATAACATCTAAGTGTATCTTAATAAATATCCAAATTTAATTATTTTTAAGAGGACAGCTATGATTCAATTAGATAAAAAAGAAACAACTGATCATTTATATCTGGAAGTGTACCGATATTACCGTGACCTGATTCAAAACGGTAAAATGCTGCCAGGCAGCAAAATGCCTTCCCTGCGAAAATGTGCCCAGGAATTGAAATTAAGCAGAACTACCATAGAAAATGCTTATCTTCAGCTGGCTGCAGACGGATACATCCTTGCCAAAGCCCAAAGTGGATACTATGTAACTGAAATCTCTGTTCATCAACGCCAAAAGGCCAGTTCCAGGTACAGCCAGAGCGTAAATGTCCGGTTTGACTTCTCCTCTGCAGGCGTAGACAGAGAAAGCTTCCGTTTCGACCTTTGGAGCAGGTATATCAAAAGTGCCCTGCGGCAGGATCAGCGAATGCTGACCTACGGCGAAGTACAAGGGGAGCAGGATCTCAGACAGGTGCTGGCTGACTACATAAGACATCGCCGGAATATTCAATGCTCCCCCGATGATATTGTGGTAGGTGCCAGTGTGCAGTGTCTTCTTCAGGTACTGTGCCCGCTTCTGAAAAGCAGGTACCACTCTGTTTCTTTTCCTAATCCCTCCTTTGTACAAGGATCTACCATATTTCAGGATTTTGGATTTCAGCTCCATTACAGGGATAAGAACAGCCAGGTCATCTACGTATCCCCGGCTCATATGACCAAATGGGGAGAGATCATGCCCGTTTCCAGACGCCTGGAGCTGCTTGAGTATGCAAGCCAGCGAGAAAGCCTGATTATAGAGGATGATTATGAAAATGAGTTTGTATATCTGCAAAAGCCAACGCCCTCCCTGTTTGGTCTTTCCGGCGGACAGAATGTAGTATATATTGGCTCTTTTTCCAGACTTCTCCTTCCTTCCATCCGGATCAGCTTTATGGTCCTTCCCCCATCTTTGTTGGATGCTTACCGAAAAAAGGCTGATTTTTACAATCAGACAGCCTCTAAAGCAGAGCAGATCGCTTTGTGCCAATTTATCAGAGACGGACATCTTGCTTCCCAGACCAGAAAGCTGAAACGATTATATGCCCAAAAAGGAAAGCAGCTGTGCCAGATACTTTCCACAGTTTTCGGCAAAGAATACAGCATAAAAATGGGGCCTGCAGGCACAAGCCTTGCCCTGACCCTACCCTGTGTGGTAAGTACCGATGTTGTTCACAAAGAAACAGAAAAAAAAGGTCTTCGTATCCCTGTGCTGTCTGAAACGGCAGATACAAAAACCTTCCTGTTGTCCTATTCAGCTATGGAAGTCCAGGATTTTCTCCCGGCTTGTCATATACTGAAAGAAACCCTGCAAAGTCTTTCAGTCTCTTGAATTATTGATCATATATAAAAGAGCGTTCACAATACAGGCTGCAATATTTGAGCCACCCTTTCTTCCCTGGGCAACGATATAGGGAACCGGAGCTTTCATGATCAGCTCCTTTGACTGGACCACATTTACGAATCCTACCGGAACACCAATGATCAGCTCAGGTTTCAAGAAGCCATCTTCGATCAGTTCATACAGCCTTACAAGAGCTGTAGGTGCATTCCCAACAGCAAAGATCAGCGGCTTTGAAAGGCCTGCTGCCTTGTCCATACTTGCAGTGGCACGGGTGGTGCCGTTTTTTTTGGCATTCTGTGCCACATCCTCATCTGACATAAAGCAGTACACTTCTCCGCCATACCGTGCCAATGCCTTTTTATTGATCCCGGCTTTTGCCATCTGGGTATCTGTTACAATACAGGCTCCGTTTTTGATTGCATCCAGGGCATGCTGTACTGCCCCTTCTGAAAATTTCAGATTCTGAGCATAATCAAAATCCGCACTTGTATGGATACACCGTTTAACGATCAGCTCTGTTCCAGGAACCAGCTGCACATCCCCAAGCTCTGAGGTTATGATCTCAAAGCTCCTTTTTTCGATATCCATAGGCTTAACATTTTCCAGTTCCACCTTTATCATAAGTTACACCCCTTCTTCCAATATGCTGTATATTTTCTTCATGTCCAGATGCTTTCTAAGCTCCGCAGCCAGGATGTTATACTGTGTTTCCTTAAAGGCAGCAAAATCAATGCCTGTCATAGAAGATACATCTATCCCTTTTCTTTCTCCAAGGATCCGGATCAAAGTCTCCACAACTTCCTCTTTATCAAACACCCCATGTACATAGGTTCCACATACATTTTCATGAAAAGCACCTTCTGTCTTTGTTTCTTCCGGCTGATTTCCGGCCACCATCAGCTTTGTTGCAGGCAATATTCCCTCTTTTCTTACTGATTCTCCCATATGGATCTCATAACCTTCCAGGCTTACTCCTGACAGTGCAGCAAAGGTACCTGGCATTGGAAGAAACTGCCCTGTAACACGGGTTCTTGTTTTTTTGCTGGCAAATACTGTATCCATAGGCAAAAGACCCATACCCCGGATCTTTCCGCCAGCCTCCACATGATAAGGGTCACTTAATGTATCTCCCAGCATCTGGTATCCTCCGCAGATCCCAAATACGATACAGCCTGCAGCTGCAGCCTTCAGAACAGCTGCTTCCAGACCGTTCTCCCTCATCCACAGCAAATCCTCCATTGTATTTTTCGTTCCCGGGAGAATGATCATATCCGGATTCTTCAGTTCAGACACATGCTGTACATAACGCAGGGATACCCCTTCTACACTTTCAAAAGGATTAAAATCCGTAAAATTGGAAATCCTGGGCACACGGATCACTGCAATATCGATCAGACCTGCCGGCTGCTTCCTGTCAAACCGTTCCGTCAAACTGTCTTCATCCTCCACCTGGATATTCATGTACGGGGCAACTCCTACCACCGGGATGTGGCTTCGCTCCTCCAGCATCTTCACGCCAGGATCCAGAATGGTCTTGTCTCCCCGGAATTTGTTAATGATCAGCCCCTTTACCATATCACGCTCAGAAGGCTCCAGAAGGTCTACAGTACCGATCAGCTGGGCAAACACACCGCCCCGGTCGATATCTCCTACAAGAAGCACTGGTGCTTTTGCCATTTTAGCCATTCCCATATTAACAATATCATCATTTTTCAGATTGATCTCTGCCGGACTGCCTGCGCCTTCGATCACAATAATATCGTATTCATCAGACAATTCCTGATAAGCCTTCATAATGTCCGGCACCAGTTTCTTTTTGTATTTAAAATAATCCCTGGCGCTCATAGTCCCCAGCACTTCTCCGTTTACGATCACCTGGGAGCCCACATCATTGGTAGGCTTTAAAAGGATGGGATTCATCTTTACTGAAGGACGGATCCCTGCTGCCTCTGCCTGCATCACCTGGGCTCTGCCCATCTCCAGACCTTCCTCAGTGATAAAGGAATTCAATGCCATATTCTGTGATTTAAAGGGGGCCACCGAATATCCGTCCTGCCGAAAGATCCGGCAAAGTCCAGCTGCAAGAAGGCTTTTTCCTGCATTTGACATGGTTCCCTGTATCATAATCGCTTTTGCCATATTTCCTCCAATGCTTTTACCAATATTTCATTCTGTACATGCTTTTTCACGGCAATCCGGTAATATCCCTTAGAAAGACCGGGATAATTGCTGCAATCCCGGATCAGCACTTTTTTTTGCAGGCAGGCCAAAAAAAGGTCCTCCGGACCCTTAAAAAACAGATAATTGGCCATCGATGGATATACCTTAAGTCCCAGCCTGGTAAGTCTCTCCCTTAAATATGCTTTTTCCTTAAAAACCAGCTGTCTTCCGGCCTCCACATATGAATTTTCCAAAAGAGCTGCCATCCCTGCTGCCTGGGCTGGTGTGGAAATATTCCATGGCTGATTTTCTTCTGTCATTTTTTCCAGCAGCCTTGTATTTGCACAAAGCCCATACCCAAGTCTTAAGCCTGGCATCGCATACCTTTTGGTAAATGCCTTTATAATAAAAAGATTTCTGTAGTCTCCCAGTACTTTCTTCAGCGTATAAAGTGCCGGTTCTTCCACAAAATCAAGGAAGCATTCATCCACTACAAGAAAAATATCCAGTTCCCTGCACCTTTTCAGTATCTCCATAAGAAGGCACTGATCCATCAGAACACCTGTAGGATTATTAGGATTACACAGAAAAACAATATCCAGCTCCGGCCGGAGAGCTTTCAAAAAATCCCTTTTAACTCGAAAATCTTCTTCCTCTTCCAGCCAAAAATGATCCACCTCACATCCCACACCTTGCAAAGCTTGTTCATATTCTGCAAAGGAAGGACCTGTGACCAGCGCCTTCTTTGGCTTTCCTGCCCTGCACACAGAAAAGATCACTTCAGCTGCCCCATTGCCGCAGATGATCCAGTCAGAATCTACCTGCTCATATTTTCCGATTGCCTCTTTCAAAGGCTGATAGCCTACCTGTGGATACTCATAGATTCGCTCCAAACTATCCCTTGCCGCAGCCTTTACACTTTCTGGTGTTCCCAGCGGATTACAGTTTGCTGAGAAATCCAGGCAATCCCTGTAATGATAAACATCTCCGCCATGCACATGATTATTCATCCGTTCCTCCAAATCTTCAGGCTAATCTAATCAGGAATCCAAGCACTGTAAAAACTGCCATTCCAAGAACAGCTGTCCCATACAGGATCCGGTTTGCCCTTGGAATATCTTCATATTCTACAGTCCTGTCCGGATCACCTATAGTGGGCTTTTCATACAGCTTTCCAAAATAAAACGCATTGCCTGCCAGCTGTACACCCAGGGCTCCTGCCATAGCCGCTTCGGTCTGGGCTGAATTGGGACTTGCATGATTGCGTCTGTCCCTTCGGTAGATCCTTGCTGCATTCTTCCAGTTAAAGCCGGTCAGTCCACTTGCTGCTACCATCAGCCATCCGGAAAGCCTGGCCGGGATAAAATTAGCCACATCATCCAGCTTTGCAGCACATCTGCCAAAATACAGATACTTGTCATTTTTATAACCAACCATAGAATCCATAGTATTGATGCCTTTGTACAAAAACATAAGCGGTGCACCGCCAATAGCCATAAAAAGCATAGGTGCGATCACTCCGTCAGAAGCGTTTTCAGCCACTGTTTCCACAGCCGCCTTTGTAACTCCTGTATCACTTAAGCTTTCCGTATCCCGTCCAACGATCATGGAAACCGCATATCTGGCTTCATCCAGGGTGCCGTTTACCAGTCTGTCATACACCTTCATGCTTTCCTGCTTCAGTGATCTGGCTGCAAGAAGCTGATAGCACCAGAAAGTTTCAAGAAGGAAGGCCGCCACAGGTACAAACTTATATAATATATAAAGAATGGCAAAGGGCAGAAAATAACAGACTGCACATACCATAAAAACCATCACGATCCCTGCAGTCAGAAGTCCGCCTGGAGTATCCGGAAAAATCTTCCGAAGTCTTTTTTCCAATGCACTGATCAAATCACCGATCCAGCATACCGGATGTCTGATCCAGGATGGATCTCCAAGTATCAGATCCAGAACGAATCCAAGGGGAAGTGCAAGTATTCTCAGCATTTTCATTGATCTCCTTTATTTTTCAGGGATTTTTCCTGGCGGAAGGCAAGGCACCTTTCAAGAAAGGCCTGTGGTATCCGTGGATTTCCATAATAATACAAATGAGGAAATCCTGCAAGTATTCGGTCACTGCCCCAAATACATTCCCAGCCTCTTAAGCTTTCCGGTTTTGATGCATGAAAGGATTCTCCACAGCTGTTGGAATCAAAATAATGAAATTCATGGGCAGGTATGCTTCCCAGATCCGTATGTCCAAGCACAGAAAGCTTCTGTTCCAGAGTAATATAGCCAAACCTGGTAAGCCTTGGTGTTCTGTATGCCTTTCCTTTTATCACATCTGCCATCTGATAAAGCTTCCCATCCATACCTTCCATCTGCTGATGCAGGTACATAAAGCCTCCACATTCTGCAAGAACCGGCATTTGATCATAAATGGCTTCCCGGATCTGCTGACGCATTTCCTGGTTTTCCTCCAGCTGCTTACCATACAGTTCCGGATAACCGCCGTACAACAAAAGTCCCTGTATATCCTTCGGAAGCTTCTTGTCATGAATTGGTGAAAATGGCACCAGTTCTGCTCCCATTTGCTGAAGAAGTCTGAAATTATCCTCATAAAAGAAACAGAAAGCTTCATCCTTTGCCAGTCCGATCCGAAGCTTCTTTTCTTTCTTTGGTAAACTCCATCCAAAAGAAGGATCCACTTTTTCCAGTTTATCTGGTACATCAATCTTTGATGCTTCCACGGCAAGCTTCAGGATCTCATCAATCTCCAGGGTATCATTCAGGATCTGGGAAAGCTTGTAAAGCCGTTGTTTCAGTCCTGGGATCTCCTCTGGAAGGATCAAACCAAGATGACGGCTTTCAATCAGGCAGTCCTCCACCCTTGGCACATAGCCAAGAACCTGGATTCCCAGCTGTTCCTGAACCAGTTTTTTCATCCTTGGATACAGCATGGCCGACATCTGGTTAAAGATCACGCCTTTAATGTGGCTGTTCTTTTTATATTCCAGAAACCCTTTGATATAGGCAACCAGAGAAACACTCATTCCTTTGCTGTTTACGATCAGGATCACCGGAGTATCCGTAATATCTGCCAGATCATAAGCACTGGCTTTTGTGGTCGTGCCTGCAACTCCGTCATAATATCCCATAACGCCTTCCATAACAGCCAGATCACAGTCCTTTGCATTTTCCTGAAGCAGATATCTGGTAACATATGGAGATGTAAAAAAGGTGTCAAGATTTCTGGATTTGGTACCGATCACCCTGCTGTGGAACATGGGATCAATATAATCAGGCCCGCATTTAAAGGAAGCTGCTCTGATTCCCCTGTTTACAAGCACCTGTAAAAATCCGCAGGTGATCAGGGTTTTTCCGCTTCCGCTAGCCCCTGCTGCAAAAAGGATCCTGGGGATCTTCATTTCTTTTCCTCCCTCTTCTGACAGGTGATGATATAAATAGGATTTTCTCCCATCATCATATGGTAACGTCCGATTTCTTTGGATCTTGCAGCGCTTATCTGCACAATGTCTGTTTCTGTAAACTGCTGGTTCTTTATCACCTGCAAAGCCTCCCCTACGGTTTCCAAAGTAATACAGTTGATCACGATCCGTACTTCCGGATTCTTTTCCATAAGCAGATCTACGATCTGGGAAAGATTTCCTGAAGAACCTCCGATAAATACATGGGTAGGTGCAGGCAGACTTTTCAGAGCCTCCGGTGCTTCTCCCTTGATCACTTCCAAGTTGTCTGCTGCAAATTTCATTTTATTTTCAAGAATCAGATCTGCTGCCTCATCCTTTTTTTCGATTGCATATACTTCTCCATCAAAGGCCCTTAAAGCCATTTCCACAGACAGGGAGCCTGTACCTGCCCCCACATCATAGCATATGGCATCCTTTGGCAGCTGAAGCTTGGAAAGGGAAACTGTACGGATCTCTTCTTTTGTCATTGGTGCCTTGCCACGGATAAATTCCTCATCCCGGATACCATGCACCAAAAGCATAGGCTTTGCCTTCGGATTGCAGGCGCAAACTACACATAAAGCATCCCCTTCATATCCGATCAGCTCTCCTGCTGTTTTTGCAAATATTTTTTCCTCAGGATAAGAAAGCTTCTCTCCTACATACAGCATCACATCTGACATGCCATAAGAAACCAGCTTTGCAGCCAGATTTCCGATTTCCCGGCCACTGCCAAGAATAGCAAAAACCTTTCGGTAATGGCAAATATAGTGGATCAGATTACAATTCTTTCCATGTGCGCTTAAAAGCTTTGCATCCTCCCAGGACATGTGGATCCTGGACATAAAATAAACAACTGAAGAAATCCCGCAGATCACCTGTGTGTCACTGCCAAGACCTTCCAGAAGCTTTTTGGCTCCACTGTAAAATCCCACATCTCCGGATAATACGATCAGAATATTTTCAAATTCCGGATGCTCTTCAATGTACTTCAGAATCGCTTCGCTGCGGTACTCATATACCACTTTCTGACCTGGCATCCCTACGCTGTCTGCCATCCTTCTGGCTCCGATCACAAGATCTGCTTCCTGAACTGCCCTTTTTCCCTGGATAGTAAGTGTTTCTTCAGAACCCATCCCAATCCCAAGCACAGTAACCTTTGGCTTTGCCACAATCTGGAAACGCTTCTGCAAAAAACGTTTACATTCCAGAACAGTCAGCCCCTGCTCCTTTATGGGACGCCCAATGATCACCGGAACTGCATGGCAGTTTAAAGCCGCATCGATCTTTTCCTGAAAGCCTCCTGCCATCCCGGTATCCTTTGTGACAAGAAAATCACACTGAAACTGCCTGAGCATAGCTTCATTTAATTCTCTGGAAAAAGGCCCCTGCATACCGATCAGATGCTTTCCTTCAAATCCCATTTCCTTGCATGCACTGATCACGGAAGGAAGGGAAAGTACACGTGCGTACACCCGCTCCCTATAATCTGGAAGTCCGGTAAATGCTAAAAGCTCCTTGCTTCCTGTAGTAAGCAGAATATTTCCCCTGGTGCCTTTTAAATATTCCACAGCATCCTGAATGCTTTCTGTATAAACTGCCTGATCCTCATGTTTTCCCTGTGCCCGCAGGATCCGTACATACTCCGTATTTTTATTGTCACAGGCTTCCCGGATATTTTTCGTCACTTCTGCTGCATAAGGATGAGTGGCGTCCAGCACCAGTTCCGGAGACGTTTCCTGGATAAAGGCCTCCATCTGACTTTCATCCATACGCCCGGCATGAAGCGCCACCCCTGGCAATTCCCCCGGGGAGCGGGTGCCATATTCGGTTGCTACAAGGGCGCATACAGAAATCTTCTGTTTTCCAAGGAACCTGCAAAGCTCATATCCTTCTGTTGTACCTGCAAACACAAGAACCTTATACATCTTTATATCCTCTTGGAGTTACCATTTTGCCGTTTATCACCTTTGTCTGAGAATTGCCGATAAATACAGTGGTAAACATGTCCACCTTTGTATCACGCAGTTCTTTTAATGTCATGATCCTGGAGTTTTCCCCTTCTCTTGCAATATTTGACACGATCCCACACACTGTATCCGGGGATTTGTATGTCATCATCAAATCACATGCCTTCTGAAGATAATCATGGCGCTTATGGCTGGATGGATTATAAAGACAGATCACAAAGTCTGCCTGGGATGCGCCAAGAAGCCTTGCCTGGATCTTTTCCCAGGGGGTAAGAAGGTCACTTAAGCTGATCAGGCAGAAATCATGGATCAAAGGTGCTCCAAGCACAGAAGCTCCTCCAATGGCAGCAGTGACCCCGGGAATGATCTCTATCTCCACATCCGGATATCTTTCGCTGATCTCATAGATCAGTCCTGCCATACCATATACTCCTGCATCTCCACTGCAGATCATAGACACAGTCTGTCCTTTTTTTGCTTCCTCAAAAGCCATCACACACCGGTCCACTTCTTTTCTCATCGGTGTTGTCAGAAAGGCTTTATCACTAAAATGCTCTTTTACAAGATCGATATATACTGTATATCCAACGATCACATCACTTTGTTCAAGGGCTGCCACTGCTGCCCCGGTCATTTCCTGGTATGCGCCAGGTCCGATGCCTACCACATAGATTTTCTGTTTACTCAAAATGAATCCTCCGGTTTCCGGCTGCCAAAGCTGCTGTCACGCCACCTGCAGCCTGCTTTTTTTCTATCAGTACCCCTTCTTCCCCACTTGCAAGAAGGGCGCTTCTTTCACATACATTATCTACCCCTACCTGGGCTTTTACAAAGGATGAGGGTGTAAAATCCCCCTGCACAGCCTGCAGTTCCTCACTTGTATATACCTGGAAAGGAATCTTCCACTGCTCTGCTAATGCCACAAGGCCTGGCTCTTCTTTTTTGATATCAATGCTGGTCAGGGTCTTTACCCCTTCTTTGAAAATCCCGGCCTTTTTTAGGATCTCATTTGCTGCCTGAAGCACAGCTTCAGACTCTTTTCCCTTTCTGCAGCCCATGCCTAAAGCTACTGTTTTTGGTACTACATAAACGGTTTCCTCAAAAGGAGTATGCTCCTTATAAACCGTTACACTGATTCCCAAAAGCAGTCCTTTTTTCTTTGCTTCCTGCCTGTCTTTACAATAGACCAGTCCGGGCGGAAGACTTCCTTCCCATGGGAAATCGCTGAAAAATCCTGTTTTTTCCCCAGCAAGAAGGGCTGCTGACACTTCTTTTGCACCCTTCATATTGAGAATCCCACAATCATTTTTCTTTGCAAAAACATCCACTGCAAAGCACTGATGAAGGTCTGTGGCAGTTGTTACTACCGGCATGGCATCCAGTATTTTGGCTGCTGTCCCAGCCAGTTCATTGGCCCCTCCCAGATGACCGGAAAGCAGTGAAATCACAAATCTGCTGCATTCATCCACTACCAGAACTGCAGGATCTGTTTTTTTGGATGCTACAAAAGGCGCAATACTGCGTACTGCAATCCCACAAGCTCCAATAAATATCACTGCCTGAGAATCCCCAAACCTGTCGCCGGTCCACTGACTACAAGACTCCTTTATTGAATCCGGCAGATATTTGCTTTTCTCCCACAGCTGTACACTGTGTCCCAGCTTTTCCAGGCCTTCTTTTAGGCGAAGCCCTGTACTTTCTCCTGTCAGGCTGTAGCATATCATGGCTATTTTCATTTCTTATCACCTGGACATCTCTCTTTTCGTTGATTATCTATTACATGGTTTTCGATGTACTAGTTGCTTCTCTGAATTCTGTTGTAAATCCCGGGTCATACAGCTTGGAACGGTCATACTTTGCACCCTTCACTGCATCTCCGATGATCATCAAAGCTGTCTTTGTAATATTATTTTCTTTTGCAGTTTGTGCCAAAGTTCCAACCGTACAAATGAATTTTTTCTCATCCGGCCAGGTTGCCTTGTATACAATAGCTGCAGGAGTTTCGGCTTCATATCCTCCCTCGATCAGACGGCGGCTTAATTCTTCCAGCATTCCTGTACTTAAAAAGATAACCATAGTTGCATGATGAGCAGCAAAAGACTGAATGCTTTCTCTTTCCGGAACCGGTGTCCTTCCCTCCATTCTGGTAATGATCACACTTTGTGATATCTCCGGAAGTGTATATTCCAGGTTCAGGGCACTGGCAGCTCCACAAAATGCACTGACTCCGGGACAATAGTCATAAGCGATCTTCTTTTCATCCAAAATATCCATCTGTTCACGGATAGCTCCATAAATGCAGGGATCTCCAGTATGCAGTCGAACCGTTGTTTTCCCTGCTGCTTCTGCCTTTTCTATCACAGAGATCACATCCTCCAGTGTCATTTTGGCACTGTTATAAATGGTGCACACATCCTTTGTATAATCCAGAATCTGCGGATTTACAAGTGATCCTGCATAGATCACCACATCTGCCTCTTCTAGATACTGTTTTCCTCTTACTGTGATCAGATCCGCTGCTCCTGAACCTGCTCCAACAAAATGTACCATAGATCAGTCCTCCTTTTATGTGTTTGCTTTATATGTTTGCTTTATCTTTTACAATGATCAGCGAATAATAGCCAGGATCATCCGGGATCTTTTCCACACTGTCAAAGATCTGCTCGTCTTCCATGCCACAGTTACGGATCATCACCGCTTCTTCCCCCAGCTTTTGGATCTGCTGCCTGACTTCTTTCATCTTATGTCCTGCCTTCATCAGCACCTTTGTTCCCGGAAGTTTCAGCCCTTCCCGGATCTGATAGGAGGCCGGAAGCACATGAAGCTGCTGGCTTGTTTCTACCAGACCTGTATTCAGCCTTGCGCTGACTGCACAGAACGAAGGGATACCACTTATGATCTGTGTGTCATATCCCTGATCCGTTAGGATCCTATGTACATAAAGATATGTGGAATAAACAGTAGGATCTCCCAAAGTCAGAAAAGCCACCTTTTTCCCTTGCTCAAGAAGTCTTCCAAGAAGCTGTGCCCCTTTTTCATGATTTTCCTTCAGCTGCTTTTTGTCCTTTGTCATTGGCATAGGCACAGCAAGCAGTTCTTTTTCCCTGATTCCTTCCCATGCACCGTAAACGATCCGGTAGGCAATGCTTTGCTCTGGGATTTCTCCAGGCACTGCCACCACATCTGCCTCTTTTATAATTCTTAGGGCTTTTAACGTAAGCAGTTCCGGGTCTCCCGGTCCTACTCCTACCCCGTATAATTTTCCGGTCATAATTCTCCTTTATACTCCTTTTGAATCTTCTGGATCAGACAGGGAGCATCCTCTGTCATTCCCAGATAGCCATAAACATTAGAAAATACCACTGCTCCCAGAAGGATCTGATCATAAGAGCGGTGATTCAGATAAAACTGGATCCGTTTCATCACCTGCTCCATTGCAGGCTTTAAGATTCCGTTCTGTTCCAGGATCTGTAATGCCTCATCTGTAGTATTGCATTCCAGGATCTTACGGGCACACTCCAGATCAGACCCTGCACGGATCCCATTAGCTGCCAGTACCTCCATCCTTCCGTCTGCATTATGAGAATGGGTATTCATGATCCCTGCTGCCACCTTTACAAACTTCCCAATATGTGCCACAAAAAGAATGCCTTTTACTCCCATATCAATGGCCATATCAATAGTTTCCCCTACATAATTGCTGCATTTTATATTTTTTTCAAATGGCAGATCCATATGATTTTTCAAATATTCTGCCCCATAATTTCCAGGGGTTACAAGAAGATATTCCTCTCCCTGGGTAAAATGCTGTCTCATCTCCACACGAATGCTTTCGATAAGTGCTTTCTCGCTCATAGGCTCCACGATCCCACTGGTACCTAAAATGGAAATCCCGCCTTCTATGCCAAGCCTTGGATTAAAGGTTTTCTGGGCTGTCTTTTCTCCCTCAGGTACAGAAATAATGATCTTAAGGCCACCTTCATAATCCCATTCCTGGGCAGCCTCTTCTGCTTCTTTTTTGATCATCGCCCGCGGAACAGGATTAATGGCAGCCTCTCCTATTTGCTGGGATAATCCTGGCTTTGTCACCCGTCCTACACCGATCCCCCCATCGATAAGGATTCCCGGAGTACTAATTTTTTCTGCCGAGGCATACACAAGGAGCCCGCTGGTGGTATCCGGATCATCTCCCCCATCCTTTCGGATCGCACAGGATGCCTTGTCTTTGTCAATACAAATATCCTCAGGTATCAGAGAAAGCCGGATCCCTTTTGGCGTCATAATCGATATCTCTTCCACCTTCTTCCCGGACAGAAGCATCTTTACTGCAGCCTTTGAAGCCGCAGCTGCACAGGAACCTGTGGTATATCCAAAACGCATTTTCTTTTGTCCCTTAATGACGTAATAATCTTCCAGACCTGTTTTATGCATGCCTTTTCCTTTCCTGTGATATGATTCCTTCTTTGAAGCTATATTCAGCCTGTACGCTCTTATCTGATAACTTTTACACACCCTATACAACCTTATGTTTCAGCCATTTACGGCTGTGGAAACGCCAAAGAAAGACGATGCCGCGGATGGTCCAATCTGTAAACATTCCAAACCATACAGCCAGTGGTCCCATGCCTATAACACGGATCAGAAATACGCATAAACAGAACCGAAACACCCACATGCTTACACAAGAGGTGATCATAGAAAAACGCACATCACCGGCAGCACGCATTCCATATGCCGGGATAAAGGATACCACCCATACAAGCGGCTTGACCACTGTGATCCAGGCCATCATCTGAAAGCACATCCTTGCACTTTCCGGCTCCATACCGCCAAGAATGGTGATAGGCTTTGTAAGGGCAAATACCAGAAGGCAGCATCCAATGATGATCATCTCAGCCACACAGCTCAGTTTCTTCACATAATAAACAGCCTCATCTTCCCTGCCTGCTCCGATACATTCTCCTACAATGGTCATCAGCCCGATCCCAACTCCCATAGCTGCCGTACCATTTAACATCTCCAGATTGTTAGTCATTGCCTGGGCTGCGATAGCTGTTGTACCAAGCGTGGAAACCGTAGACTGTATAGCAAGCTTTCCAAGCTGAAACATACTGTTCTCAATCCCGGAAGGAATCCCAAGTCCCAGGATCCTGCCGATCAATTTACGATCCGGACGTATCTTCAGATAATCCCTGACTACAATAGGCTGTCTGTCCTTCCTTAACTGCCAAAGTACAACAACTGCACAGAAGATCCTTGAAACCAGAGTTGCAATGGCAGCTCCTGCCACCCCCATATTAAATCCCCAGATCAGTATCGCATTGCCAACAATATTCATCACATTGGAGATTACTGAAATGATCAGTGGCCCTTTTGTATTTTCCTGTGCTCTGAAAATAGATGCACCAGAGTCATACAGTGCAATAAAAGGATAGGAAGCTGCTGAAAACAGAAAGTAAACAGAAGATGCTTCCATAACATCTGCATCTACTTTTCCAAAGATAAAATGAAGCAGAGGATCTTTAAAAAGAAGGCACAAAATAGTAACAGCAGCCGAAATGGACAGTATGATGAATAATACCTGTCTGGCTGATTTATTTGCCCTTTCATAATTACGCTGTCCCATATACTGAGCACAGATAATGGTTCCTCCTGCTGCAAGCGCAGAGAATGCCTGGATCAACAACACATTAATGGAATCCACAAGAGAAACTGCAGAAATAGCTGCAGATCCTACATTACTCACCATCATGGTATCAGCCGTACCCATAAAGGAATTCAACAGCTGTTCCAGAATGACCGGTACCAGAATGCTTTTTAACATTTTATTTGAAAAAAGATGTTTCTGCTCCATATATACTCCCTTTCCCTCTAATGAAGCTTTGTATTGACTGTCTTTTATCCTGAAGTCTTGTTATTTCTTTCTGAAAATGCTATGATTCTGTAATTAAAAAATCATTTAGAAAGGTAACCTTATGTGTCGTACCCTTACATATTCTGTTACAGACAAAGATGCAGGCGTAGAGATCCTTGATTTCCTGCGAAGCCATGGCTTTTCTCGCCATCTTCTGTCCTCGATGAAAAATGACCCAGGCTGCATCCGTCTGAATGAAGACCGTGGCTTTGGTCATACCCTATTAAAAGAAGGGGATATACTTACCATCCTCCTTCGGGAAATGGATCCTCCATCTCTGATCTCTCCTGTAAAAATGGATCTGCAGATCCTGTTCGAGGATCAAGACCTGCTTGTTTTAAATAAACCTGCAGATATGCCGGTTCATCCATCTGCAGGCAATTATGAAAATACCCTGGCTAACGGAGTTTCTTATTATTTTGCTTCCAAAGAGCAGCCCTTTGTATATCGTTGTATCAACCGTCTGGATCGTGACACTTCCGGAGTCCTTGTGCTTGCCAAAAATGCTCTCAGTGCAGCTGTACTGTCCCAGCAGATGAAAGCCCGGCAGATCAAAAGAACTTATCTTGCCATTGTCACAGGGATCACACCCGAACATGGCACCATAGATGCTCCCATTGCCCGCGAAAACGGATCTGCCATTACCAGAATTGTGGACTTCCAAAATGGAGAAAAGGCGGTAACGCACTATGAGCGCCTCGCTGTCCATGCAAAGCGCTCACTTCTTGCTCTCCGACTGGACACAGGCCGGACACATCAGATCCGGGTCCACATGAAATATCTGGGCTTCCCTCTGCCAGGAGATTACTTATACAATCCGGACTACCGGATCATCCACAGACAGCCGCTCCACTCCTATCAGCTGGAATTCACCCATCCTGTGACCGGTAGTCCCCTTTTATTTACTGCACCTGTTCCACAGGACTTTGCGTCTGCCTTTACAAAGGAACTGTCATGACCAATGATACAATCCCCGGATTCTGCCAGATGGATCATTTATTTTTGTCATAAATGATCATCAGCCCCTTCAAAAGAAGATCCTCATCCAGAACGATCTTCTTTTTGCAATAGGGAACTATCTTTTTGGAAAGGCCGCCGGTTGCCACTACAAAAGGTTCTTTCCCAAGTTCCTCTCCAATTCGCTCCACGATCCCGTCCAAAGCAGCGGCATTGCTGTAGATCACACCGCTTTTCATACACTCAATGGTGTTTTTCCCAATGATCCTTCTAGGTGCGTCAATACTGATCCCACTAAGCTGGGATGCTCGTGCAGTGAGGGCATCCAAGGAAATGTTGATTCCCGGAAAGATCATGCCCCCTACATAATGCTTCTTCTCATCCACAACGCTTACTGTACTGGCAGTGCCCATATCGATAATGGCCAGAGGCAGCGGATATTCTGCAATCCCTGCCACAGCATTTGCCACCAGGTCTGCCCCCAGTGAGCCGGGGTTATCCATCATAATATTCAGTCCTGTTTTCACGCCAGGGCCTAATACCATCACTTCTTTTTTCAGGATCTTTTCAGCAGCCAGCTTCACTGCGTTGGTGATCTGAGGCACAACAGAAGAAATAATGCATCCTTCAATGTCATTCTTCTTAATGTGATAAATGTCCAGAAGCGTTTTAATGTCAACTGCATATTCCAATTCTGTTTTTGTTCTTACTGTAGAAAGCCTTTCAATAAAATAAGTCTTCTCCTTATCAATACAGCCGGCTACAATATTTGTGTTGCCAATATCGATTGCAAAAATCATGTTTCCTCCTGGTTACAGCCTTACGGCATCTCTTTTTACTGCTTCTGTGCCCTCAGTTGCTGTGCCGGGGAGCAGTCTTGCCTTATAAAGTGCAGCGCCTACCATTCCGGTGATCACAGTAGAAGAGATCATCTCACATACAGCATTAATTCCAACAAATGAGCAAATAAACACAATCACATTCTGGCCGCCCATCAGTCCCTGTATATACTCACTGTTGCCAAAAAGAACAACCAGCATTGTCATGAAAAACAGAGTATTAAGAAATGCGGAAAAGAAGCCTGTTACAGAGCAAGAAAGATAAACATTCTTGGATTTCTTACGGGTTCCTTTGAAAATATATCCAAGAAGAATACCATCCAGAAATCTTGGTACAAATCTCTGAATAATAGCCAATGCAGGATTTATGGCAAAAAGTGTAGCACCCATGGCACTGGAGCCGCCAACGCCTATACACTGCAGACAGCTGGTAATACCAAACACTGCCCCTGCAACAGCTCCGCCTGCAGGCCCAAGTACAATGGCACTGATAGCTACCGGAATCACATTAAAGGTGATGGCAAGCGGGCCGATATTCAGATACCCAAGGGGTGTGTAGGCCATAAGAAGCAGGATGGCGATCATCAGGCCAAGCATAGTGATTTGTGATGTTTTCAGTTGATTTTTCATTTTGTCCTCCTTGTTATCGTTCCCTTTTCGGGATACAATACGGTGCTGGATCTGCGGATATTATAAATTTGTCCGCATCCTTTGGTTAATCAGTTACCTCCTGGTTCATAATCTCCAGGATCTTATCCAGGATCTTTCCGGCTGCATCCTCCTTGCTCATCAGCGGGAGTGATACTTCCTCATCCTGTGTAATCAGAGTCAGCACATTGGTATCTCCCTGGAATCCGGCTCCTGCCACCTTTACATTATTGGCAGCTACCATATCCAGGTTTTTCTTCTTTAGCTTGGCTCTGGAATTACTGAGCATATCGCGGGTTTCCATAGAAAATCCGCACAAAAACTGCCCGGGCACCTTATGCTCACCCAGGTATTTCAAAATATCCCTTGTTCTTTTTAGCGGAATGGACATCTGGTCATCCTGTTTTTTGAGCTTGTCCTCACTTACTGTAGCAGGGCAATAATCAGCTACTGCTGCAGCCTTGATGATAATATGCTGGCTGTCACTGATACTGGTCACAGCCTCATACATATCCTGGGCAGTTACAACAGGGATCAGCTTTACAAAAGCCGGAGGCTTAATGGCAACCGGTCCGCTGACCAAAGTTACCTCCGCTCCCCTTAGCATAGCTGCCTTTGCAATGGCATATCCCATCTTGCCAGAGGAATGATTCGTAATATAGCGTACCGGGTCAATGGGCTCCTGGGTAGGTCCTGCTGTTACCAGAACCTTCTTTCCTCTCAGATCCTTTGCTGCACCGATCTCCTGTAAAATATAAGAAAGAAGCGTCTCAGGCTCCGGCATCTTGCCTGCCCCTGTATCCCCACATGCCAGATGTCCTACTGCAGGATCGATCACAGAGTATCCATAGCCTGCAAGAATCTTTAAATTATCCTGCACAATGGGATTCTCAAACATATTGGTATTCATTGCTGGGGAAATAAATTTCCTGCATCTGCACGCCAGAATCGTAGTGGTAAGCATATCATCTGCAATGCCATGGGCCAGCTTGCCGATCACATTCGCACTTGCCGGTGCGATCATTACCACATCAGCCTTCTTGGCAACAGATACATGCTCCACAGAAAACTGAAAATTCCTGTCAAAGGTATCCACAAGACATTTATTTCCTGTAAGTGTTTCAAAAGTAATAGGATTTATAAAATTACATGCATTCTTTGTCATAAGCACATGTACATCTGCATGAAGCTTTACAAGCGCACTGGCAAGATATGCGATTTTATATGCAGCAATGCTGCCTGTCACTCCCAGAAGCACAGTTTTGTCTTTTAACATGGAAATAAATCGTCCTCCTCTGTAAAATTTCGATATGATGGTGTTACTGTACACAGGTAATATCCTGGTTTATTATACGGCAGGGATTAATGGATTGCAATGGAATTTTTTTTACCCATTTGGTAAAATAGAAAAAAAGAGCAGTGCAACCATATTGAGAAAGGAATGATCACCATGAAAAATATACAGATCACCGGCTGGTGCAGCCGTTTTATAGAAGAGCAGGTACAGGAAGGAGACCTGTGCATAGATGCCACCGCAGGAAACGGCTCAGACACCCTTCTTCTTTCCAGGCTTTGCGGAAATACAGGCCATGTACTTGCCTTTGATATCCAAAGGGACGCCCTGGATCACACAAAGGAAAAGCTTTTGAAAGAAAGTCCCTTTCAGAACTGCAAATGCATCCTGGATTCCCATTCCAACATGGAAGCATATGCATCCCCAGATACAGTCAGCTGCATTGTATTTAACTTCGGCTATCTTCCAGGTGGGGATCATACCATATCTACAAGGATAAAAACAAGTATGCCCGCTCTTTCTTCTTCGCTGAAGCTTCTGAAAAAAGGCGGGCTTTTGTCTCTTTGTATCTACAGCGGGGGAGATACAGGCTTTGAAGAGCATGATGCTGTCCTTAGCTGGCTGAAAAGCCTTGATCCCCACTGTTATCTTGTTATCAAAAGTGAATTTTATAACAGGCCCAATCATCCGCCGGTGCCTGTGCTGGTGATCCGGCTGAAATAAACGGATCAGTCCCGGAAGATCAGTCCAGAACCTTGATGTACTCGATCACAGGCTGCTGGTCTGCCGGGATGGTGCCATTGTCGTCTGTGGGCTTGGCATCTTTGCAGATGGCATCTACCACATCCATACCAGAGGTAACTTCTCCGAATGCAGCATAATCTCCGTCCAGGAAGGTGCTGTCTGTCTGCACGATAAAGAACTGTGAGCTGGCACTATCCGGATCACTGCTCCTTGCCATAGAGATCACGCCTCTCTTATGGGAGATGTTATTCTCCACCTTGTTGTTCTTGAACTCCCCTTTAATGGTCTGATCAGAACCGCCGGTACCATTGCCAAGAGGATCTCCCCCCTGGATCATAAAGCCGTCCATGATCCTGTGAAAGGTAAGTCCATCATAAAAATTCTCCTGTACAAGCTTAATAAAATTAGTTACTGTAATAGGAGCTGTATCTGCATCCAGTTGTACATCGATGGTGCCATAATCCTTTACCTTGATCTCCACATCATGAGTACCGGTAAGGGACTTGCTTACATCCAGTGTAACTGCATCCTCTGAAGATCCAGTATCTGCCGCTTTCTCCGGCTCCTGGAAGGTTTCTTCTGCAGCATCTTCTGCATCCTCTACAGGCTGTCCGCTCTGGCCTTCCTCCTGGCTGCCCTCCTGTACATCTTCTGTA
Organism: Blautia glucerasea; assembly: GCF_013304385.1. Classification (GTDB taxonomy): domain Bacteria; phylum Bacillota; class Clostridia; order Lachnospirales; family Lachnospiraceae; genus Blautia_A; species Blautia_A ammoniilytica. The sequence goes on along the minus strand of NZ_JAAITU010000003.1, from coordinate 60,050 downwards.
TCAGAACCATCAGAAATACCAGCCTCCTCTGCATCCTTTTCTGTTCCCTGCTGCTCTTCAGACGCAGTCTTTGCGGTTTCCTTATTATCTGTGTCTTTGTTTCCACACCCTGTGAACATGCAGGCTGAAAGCACTGCTGCACAAAGCACTGCAAGATATTTACGTTTCATATTCATTATGCCTCCCAGATTACTTTTATTATATTATAATGACTGTTTTCTTGTACTCTTATCGAATCCGATCAGGAAAGCCTACTTTTCTCTGAACCTTACGCAAAGTTTTTGTTGCATAATAGTTTGCCTTTTCTGCATTTTCCTTGATAACAGAATCAATATATGCCTTATCCTTTGAAAGTCTGGCGAACTCATCCTGAAGCGGTTTCAGCACACTGACAACAGCTTCTCCAACTGCAGGCTTGAAGTCTCCATATCCCTTACCCTGGAATTCCTTCACTGTTTCATCCGGTGTTTTACCTGTGCATGCACTGTAAATATCGATCAGATTCTTGATTCCCGGCTGCTCATCCCTGTACAGGATACATCCTTCTGAGTCTGTAACTGCACGTTTGCACTTTCTCATAATAGTATCCGGATCATCCATCAGATAAATACTTCCATTCGGATTCTCATCAGATTTGGACATCTTTTTGGAAGGATCCTGAAGGCTCATGATCTTTGCTCCTACCTTGCCGATATACGCTTCCGGAATTGTAAATACATCGCCGTAAATATTATTAAAACGCTCTGCAATGTTTCTTGTAAGTTCAAGATGCTGCATCTGGTCAATCCCCACCGGAACCACATCTGCCTGATACAGAAGAATATCTGCTGCCATCAGTACCGGATATGTAAAAAGTCCGCTGTTAATATTATCCGCATGTTTGGCTGCTTTGTCCTTGAACTGAGTCATACGGTTTAATTCTCCCATATAGGTAAAGCAGTCCAGGATCCATGCCAGTTCTGCATGACCGGACACGTGAGATTGATAATAGATGCAATTTTTCTTTGGATCCAGTCCTGCAGCAATATAAAGGGTAAGCAGATTCCTGGCTCTTTTGCGGAGCACTGCCGGATCCTGGCGTATGGTAATAGAGTGCATATCTACCACACTGTAAAAGCATTCATATTCATCACATAAAGTCACCCAATTCTTCAGAGCACCCAGATAATTACCCAGAGTAAGATTTCCTGTTGCCTGCATGCCGCTGAACAACACTTTATTTCCGTCGATCATAATGATTTCTCCTTCTTTTTTCATTCCTAGTCAGTTTAGCATTCTGTCATATTAAAGTCAATGTTGCAGTTATTTTTTATCTGCCGCTTATATCTACAGATGATTTTTATCTGGTCTTTTATCTGCCAGCTGTTTTATATTGCAAAACTGTTTTTTTCTGTTAAAATTAAAAAAGACAGTGTACAGCCTGTTATCATTTAAATCGAAAGAGAGGATCTGACATGGAAAAAATAACCAGTTTTACCATAGACCACATCAAATTGCAGCCTGGAGTATATGTATCCAGGAAAGACAAAGCAGGTGACAGCGTGATCACCACCTTTGATATCCGTATGACTTCCCCTAATGAAGAGCCTGTAATGAACACTGCTGAGCTTCATACCATCGAGCACCTGGCTGCTACTTTTTTAAGAAACCATCCTGTATTTGGTCCTAAGATGATCTACTGGGGACCAATGGGCTGCCGCACCGGCAATTATCTTCTTTTAAATGGAGACTACGAATCCAGGGATATTGTTCCCCTTATGATTGAAACCTTTGAATTTATCCGCGATTTTGAAGGAGAAGTACCTGGTGCTTCTGCCAGGGATTGTGGCAACTATTTGGATATGAATCTTGGCATGGCCAAATATCTGGCAAAGAAATATCTGGAGCAGGTGCTTTACGATATCCGCCCGGATCGTCTGGTTTATCCAGAGTAATATTTTACACAAGAAAAAAAACAGCACGGTCATCAAATGGCTGTGCTGTTCGTTTCTCAATTATTATTATTTTTGTAATGCTCTGTCTTATTGCTGCACAGTACCATCTGATACAGCTGCATCTGCCTGTGTACCGTCACTTACAGCCGCATTAGGATCTGCTGCTGCATTAGGATCTGCTGCTGCATTAGGATCTGCTGCCGCATTAGGGTCTGCTGCCGCATTAGGGTCTGCTGCCACTGCAGTCACATAATCTCCGGACGCATATAAGGTCTGTCCATTATAGTTCACTTCGATCCATCCATTGTCACATACACCAGTGCTGGTAAGCTGGACCCCTGCGCCAACTCCTGTAACAAGCTCTGCATCTGTGCTTGCATCTGCACGAAGGTTCACTTCTGTATTGGTAGTATATACACCGTCCTGCTTGGTAACATTAACACCGCTTGCTGTCTGTACAATAACAGGCTCCGGAGTAGGTGTTACTTCTGGGGTAGGTGTCACCTCTGGAGTAGGTGTTGGCTCCGGAGTAGGTGTGATCTCCACAACTGTTACTGTTGAACCGGCTCCATCATCAAACCCACATCCTGGAAGCACAATAGCGGCTCCCAGTACAAGCAATGCCAATAATGTTTTTTTCATAATATATTTCCTCCTGACTCAGCTGCATGAATGCGCTGATTATTCACATATTAGTTATTAAAATTGTATTACAACTAATATACATGATTATTTCAGAATATGCAACCCATTTTCCCAAAAGATTCTTAGAGTATCATATCCTTTCAAACAGCACATCCACCTGACCGCCGCAGATCATTCCAAGATTTCCCTGTTCTGCATTGGACAGATTATAAGATACACATTCAGGAGAAACAACTTGTGTGCAATACCGGATCGCCTCATATTCTACCCTGCCGCCTCCAATGCTGCCCCAGGTCTTTCCATCATCCCCAACCAGCATTTTGCTTCCCACTCCTCTGGGAGATGAGCCAGATTTGCTTATGATAGTAACCATTACACCTGTTCGGCCAGCTTCCACTGCATGCTGTACATCCTCATCACAATATGCCATATAATGCTGGTTTTTCACCTTTACGATCTCCGCCATAATACTGACTGCGATCTCTGCCGGCATCTGCCCTCCCAGCGGCAGGCCAATGGGTGCATGGACTGACTCCAGCTGTTCCCTGGTATAGCCTTCATTTTCCAGATTCTCCATAGTGATCCGTACCTTAGTCCTGCTTCCGATCATACCAAGATAGGTATAGGGCCGATCCAGAATCTGCCGAACGCAGATACCGTCACCCACATGGCCTCTTGTAACGATCACATAATAAGCATTTGCATATGCCGGGATCCTTGCAGACAGTTCTTCAAAAGGAGCCGGTACCAGTACATCAGCATCGGGAAACCTGTCTTTTGTAAGAAATTCCTCTCTTTCATCCATAACAGTAACATGGAATCCTAGCATCTTACCTATCTTTGCTGTAGGACAGGATACATGACCTGCTCCAAGAAGGATCAGTCTTGGATTCTTCATGTAGATTTCCACAAAAAAAGATACTCCATATATCTGCTTGATTCCGGTTTCCTCTATCTGATCTAATGCCTCTTCATAAGGGTGCCAGTCAAACCTTGGATCCGTCCCCTGCCATCCAAGGTCCGTCCTGTAAGCCTTCTGTCCCTGATACTCTCCATCCAGGATCAAAACTGTTTTCAGTTTTCCCTGTTTTTCAAGTATATGGTATATTTCTCTATACATTTCCTGTGCCTCCGGCTATATGTGTTTTCAAGTCGAGCTGCTGTTACTCACCACCTGAAAGAGGTGGGAGTCTTCTCGACTGAGATTAAAATCTGCTATTATGCCAGCGCAAAGCCTTTAAAACCGAAAGCTGTTTTTATCCCTGTGGATATAAGTTCCCTGTTTTTCCCTGATCAGCCTGCCGCCTGATACGCATAAGGTTCCTCTAAGGAAAACACTGTCAATATCGCCATGAAGTGCAAAGCCTTCAAATGGGGTATTGTCTGTATTGCAAGCATGTGTCTTTGCTGAAATACTGCTTTCTTTTTCCGGGTCAAATATTACAATATCTGCATCGCTTCCCGGTGCAAGCACACCTTTTCTTGGGTATACACCATAAAGCTTTGCAGGATTTTCACATAACAGGCTGCACATCTGCTCCTGGCTGATCCTTCCCATTCGTACTCCATAGGTGTACAGCAGGCTTCCTCTTGTCTGTATTCCCGGAAGCCCTCCTGGGATCTTTGTAAAATCATCCTTTCCAAGAGCCCTCTGTTCCAATGTAAAGCTGCAATGATCTGTGGCAACTGTCTGGATCTGTCCATTTGCCAGTGCCTTCCATAAGCATTCCTGATCTTCTTTTTTTCGAAGAGGAGGGGCACATACATATCTGGCTCCTTCAAAATCCGGCAGTGAATACTTACTATCATCTAGCAGCAGATAATGTGGACAGGTTTCCACATATACGATCTGTCCTCTTGCTCTGGCTGCCATAACTTCCTGATAAGCCTTCCGATTTGTAAGATGGACGATCATAACAGGTGCTCCAGCCGCTTCTGCGATTACCAGCAAACGGTGCACAGCTTCTGCCTCCATAGTATCCGGCCGCACCAACGGATGATTCTCAGGTCCCAGTCTGCCTGCTGCCTTTGCTTCCTGGGACAGTGCATCGATCACTTCTGCATTCTCGCAGTGTACTCCTGCAAAGCATCCTTCTTTATTTAGTTTCTTAATGATTTTGTAAATATCCCCATCCCCTACCATCATTGCCGGATAAGTCATATACAGCTTAAAGCTGGTGATCCCGGCATCGATCATATCCTGGATCTCTTTTTCTGTTTCTTCATTCCATTCCACGATAGACATATGGAATGAATAATCACAGGAGCATTTACCGTCTGCCTTTTTATGCCATTTTTCCAGACCTTCTTTTAATGTATGGCCGCCTTTATCCTGTGACGCATAATCCACCACCATGGTGGTGCCTCCAAGAAGAGCCGCTTTTGTACCAGTTTCAAAATCATCCGCTGTAACAGTCCCCGCCACATCCAAGTCAAGATGAGTATGTCCGTCAATAAATCCGGGGAACAAAAGCTTTCCTGTTACATCTATAACGTTTGCCCCATCTTCCGGAAGTTTCTCTCCGACAGCAAGGATCTTCTCTCCATCTGTCAGTACATCTGCTTTCATTGACTTTTCTCCTGACACAACCGTTCCGTTCTTAAGTAAATATCTCATGGTGATACCTCCTTATCATTCAGGTTTTATGATTCCACTGTCCCGGGGACTGGCCCCATTATGAACATGTTGCCCTAAGGCATCATATCCGTTTGCTTCAATATAGCACTTTTGTACAGATTATTCCATACATATCCTTTAATTTTACAATTTTTTTTAGCTTTCCACATTTTTTTTGTGAAAATCCTTTTTATTTTTTTGCGCCTGTGATATACTATGATTACAGTATCAACAGGTCTGAGACCACCTGTGCATACACAAGGAGGACAAGCGACCATTTGCCTGGCAGCCGTAAAGGCACTAAGCAGTTACCATTATTTTATAGAAAGGGAGGCAGCTTTTATGGGACGTCTGACTGTCTTAAAACAAATCGCCCAGGATCTGGCTTCAGAATTCGGGCCTGACTGTGAGGTTGTGATCCATGACCTGAAAACCAAGGATCCTGAACACTCTATTGTTTATATCGTAAACGGCCATGTTACAGGACGCAGCATTGGGGACGGGCCTTCAGATGCAGTGTTTGATGTAATTCGCAACCGGAACCGCAAAGGCAGCGAACCTTCTGACCACTCTGGTTATCTGATGAAAACCAGTGACGGCAAGATTCTGAAATGCAGCACATCCTATATCCGTGATGATGATGGATCTCTCCATTATGTATTTGGGATCAATTATGATATTACCAAGCTTACCATGATCGAGAATGCGCTCCACGCACTGATCACCCCACAGAATAAGGAAGAAAAGCCAAAGCAGATCTCTCACAATGTGAATGATTTGCTGGATCGCTTGATTGAGGAGTCTGTAGCACTTGCAGGCAAGCCAGTTGCATTGATGAATAAGGATGACAAAGTAAAAGCCATCCAGTTCCTAAATGATTCAGGGGCATTTCTTATTACAAAGTCAGGAGATAAGGTAGCCAATTATTTTGGCATTTCCAAATATACGCTATACAGCTATATTGATGTTAATAAGTAATTTTCCAAAGAAAAGGCCTGCGGCCTGGAAGAGAGTTCACTTTTCTTCCAGAGCGCAGGCTTCTTTATAAATTTCACAGGCGCCGCTGTTTACGCATCTTTTATAAGCACAGTCCATAAATGTCAGCTTTTTCTTTCCATCTGTGATCTCATATTCACAGCATACCGTATTACTTCCATTCATGGTCCTGCAAAATCCTGAAATAAATTCCTCTTCCACTTCTCTCCCCTCCTTGAAATCCCCTGCCAAAACAGCTATACTGTAATCATAAAAACAACCTATAAGGAGGCCATTATGAATCAGGAAATGTACGAAGAAGCAGTCCGCTCTAATATATTATCCAGACAGCTGATCGAAGAACTTCTCAACAGTCTGGACTATACCGGTATCTCATTCATCAATTCGACTATTGAAGTCCTAAAAGTAATCCGAACCCGTCTGGAACGTGGTGACAGGATCACAGATGAAGTATCCGGGATCACATATACCATGGACAGCTTTTATAATTTTGTAAAGGACCATTTTTCTTCTTATATCCTGAGCCAGGTTTTTGACGACCCGGCCCATGCAGAAAAAGTGTATTTTTCACTGGAGCCCTGCGATGGAGGCTATAATCTGGTCATGGCAGACTCTTCTCACAACAAGACTTATGAGTGGATCTCCTCCCTAAGCGAGCGGTTCTCCCTGGTGCATATGATCTCTACAGGGATCGTATATCTGAAGGACGTTAAGACCAATACATACCAGCCTTTCATCTCCGGCAACGGCAAATACTGCCGCTATGATAAAGAGTCCGGACATTTGGTAGAGCTTTAATCTTTCAGCTTGTGGATAAAGATCCCGCTGCGAAGCTTTGGCTCAAACCAGGTAGACTTGGGCGGCATCAGCTTACCCTCATCAGCGATCTGCATCAGATCCTCAACAGAGGTGGGATACATGGCAAATGCAATCCCACCTTCTTCTTTTGCCAGTTCTCCCAGCTGTTTCAGGCTTCGATTGCCTCCTACAAAGCGTATCCTTGGATCCCGCCTTTCATCTTTGATCCCCAGGACAGGTGCCAGCACTTTGTCATGAAGGATCTGCACATCCAACTGCCCCACAATATCCTTCTTTTCATATACATCCGGCCATGCCTTCAAATGGAACCACTGTCCGCCTATATAAAGGCCGATGCAATGCTTCTCTACAGGCTTACATGGAAATCCGGGCATAGCCACCAATTCAAAATTAAACTTCAGGCTTGCAAGGAAAGCCTGTTCTATCAGACCGTTCAGATCCTTTACGATCCTGTTGTAAGGAAGGATGGTAAGCTGGTCAAAGGGAAAAACAACAGAAAGGAAAAAGTTAAATTCTTCCTCTCCTGTATAGTCTGGATGCTCCTGTCTTCTCTTCTGTCCTACCTTCACAGCAGATGCAGCCCTGTGATGGCCATCTGCAATATAAAAGGCAGGTATATCTCCAAACTCCTGTGAAATCTTCTGGATAGTATCCTTATCATCGATCACCCACACTCTGTGGATCACTTCATCCTCTGCCGTAAAATCATAAACTGCCTTGTGGGACTCTTTCCATTGCTCCATCAGAGAAAGAAGCTGCTGTGTATATCTGCAGGCAAGATAAATAGGGCCTGTATTGGCATCACACACATCTACGTGGCGGATACGGTCCAGTTCCTTATCTTCCCTTGTAAGCTCATGCTTTTTCACTACACCATTTATGTAATCGTCAATGGATGCACAGCCTGCAATCCCTGTCTGGGTCCTGCCTTTACGGACCAGTTCATAAATATAATAGCAGGGATCAGGATCCTGGATCATAGTTCCTGTTTCTTCCATTTTTTCCAGGTTTTCTTTTGCCTTCTGATAAACAGAAGGGTCATACAGATCTACATCCTGCGGCAGGTCCATCTCAGCCCTATCCACATGCAGAAAGGAATCCGGATTTGCTTCTCCTATCGCCCTGGCTTCTTCACGATTCACCACATCATACGGAAGTGCAGCCACCTTTGCCGCCTTCTCCGGTACAGGACGAAGGGCACGAAAAGCCCTTAATATGGCCATAATAATCTCTCCTCTCATCTCTAAGTACAGTTATCTGCAGAATAATTTACCCAAAAACATCAGTTTATTTTACCACAGTTTCCACCCCATGACAATGAGCCTAATTTTTTTTTGAAATGCCTAAATATTTTTGCATATTTCTATTGTAAATTATTTATTTTATGATATTATAGAAATAAGAAATTATAAATTTTAAAAAAATATAAAGGGAGGTTATTTCATATGACAGAAGGATTGAAATGGACTGTGAACCAGGTGCCCAAGTCTTCTGATTCCTACCTGGATCTTATGTCCGGGGAAAACGTAGCAAAAGCCAATGAATTCCATAAAAGCTTTCCCCAGTATTCTGTAACACCCCTGCAGAAGCTTTCTGCCCTGGCCAGTTTTTTGGGCGTAAACAATATTTTCTGCAAGGACGAATCCTACCGTTTCGGGCTGAATGCTTTTAAAGTGCTGGGCGGATCCTATGCAATGGGCCGTTATATTGCAAAAGAACTTGGGAAAGATATCAGCCAGCTGCCTTATAATGTTCTTTCTTCTGAAGAACTTCGTAAAGAATTCGGACAGGCTACTTTCTTTACTGCTACAGATGGCAACCACGGACGTGGCGTTGCATGGGCAGCTCATCGCCTTGGACAGAAGGCCGTTGTGCGGATGCCGAAAGGTACAACCAAGACCCGTTTTGACAATATTGCAAAAGAAGGCGCAGAAGTTACTATTGAAGAAGTAAACTATGATGACTGTGTAAGGATGGCAGCTGCTGAAGCCGCCAAAACCCCTCATGGGATCATTGTCCAGGATACTGCCTGGGACGGTTATGAAGAGATTCCTTCCTGGATCATGCAGGGATATGGCACTTTGGTTCTGGAAGCAGATCATCAGATGGAAGAAGCCGGTGTGCGGCCTACTCACGTATTTGTTCAGGCTGGCGTAGGCTCCCTTGCAGGTGCTGTGGTAGGTTATTTTGCAAACAAATATAAAGAAAATCCTCCCATCATGGTGGTGTGCGAAGCAGGCGCAGCTGATTGCCTTTATCGCTCTGCCTGTGCAAAGACCGGTGATCTTGTAAATGTAACCGGAGACCTTGCCACTATCATGGCTGGACTTGCCTGTGGCGAGGGCAATACCATCGGATGGGATATCCTTAAGAACCATGTTTCCGTATTTGCATCATGTCCTGACTGGATGAGTGCAAAAGCTACAAGAATTTATGCCAACCCGCTTGGAGATGATCCTAAGGTTATTTCCGGTGAATCCGGCTCTGTACCGCTTGGCCTTGTTTACACTGCGCTTCATGATGCAGATGCAGCAGACCTTAAAGAAGCCCTTCACCTGGATGCGGATTCCAACATCCTTGTGATCTCCACAGAGGGAGACACTGACCCGGTACGCTACCGTGAGATCGTATGGGACGGTCTTTATGGCACATCCCAGTCTCTCAGTAAATAATCAGAACATAATTATTCATTTAATATTACACATATACAGGAGGAAGAAAAATGGATTACAGTCAAATCAATGCAGCAGCAGAAGGCTACAAAGCAGACATGACCAGATTCTTACGGGATCTTGTAAAAATCCCGGGAGAAAGCTGTGGCGAGAAAGGCCATGTGATGCGGATCAAAGAAGAAATGGAGAAACTTGGCTTTGACAAAGTTCAGATCGATCCTATGGGCAATATCCTTGGTTTCATGGGAAGCGGCCAGACTCTCATCGGTTTTGACGCTCATATCGATACTGTAGGTATTGGTAACAGAGATAACTGGGAATTTGATCCATACGAAGGCTACGAGACAGACTCTGAGATCGGCGGCCGTGGAACCTCTGACCAGCTGGGCGGTATTGTTTCTGCTGTTTATGGTGCAAAGATCATGAAAGATCTTGGTCTTTTAAATGACAAATTTCAGGTTGTAGTCACCGGTACTGTACAGGAGGAGGATTGTGACGGTCTTTGCTGGCAGTACATCATCCATGAGGACAAGGTTCGTCCGGAGTTTGTTGTATCTACAGAGCCTACTGACGGCGGTATTTATCGTGGACAGCGGGGACGTATGGAGATCCGTGTAGATGTAAAAGGTATCTCCTGCCATGGCTCTGCTCCTGAGCGTGGAGATAATGCTATTTATAAGATGGCTGATATCCTTCAGGATATACGCGCCCTCAACGAAAATGATGCAGCTGATGAAACACAGATCAAAGGCCTGGTTAAAATGCTGGATGAGAAATACAATCCAGAATGGGAAGAAGCACGTTTCCTTGGAAGAGGTACTGTTACTACTTCTGAGATCTTCTTTACTTCCCCAAGCCGCTGTGCAGTTGCAGATTCCTGCTCTGTATCCCTTGACCGCCGTATGACCGCAGGCGAAACCTGGGAAAGCTGCCTGGATGAGATCCGTGCCCTTCCTTCCGTAAAGAAATACGGAGACGATGTAAAGGTTTCCATGTACGAATATTCCCGTCCTTCCTGGACAGAGCTTGTATATCCTATTGAATGCTACTTCCCTACCTGGGTCATTCCCAAGGATCATAAGGTTACAAAAGCACTTGAGGATGCATACAAGGGACTGTATGGCGAAGAACGCCAGGGCAATGATGTAACATCCCAGCTTCGTAAATCCCGTCCTCTTACCGACAAGTGGACCTTCTCCACAAATGGTGTAACCATTATGGGACGTAATAATATCCCATGCATCGGCTTTGGACCTGGTGCAGAGGCACAGGCTCATGCTCCAAATGAAAGGACCTGGAAAGATGACCTTGTAAGATGTGCAGCTGTATATGCAGCACTTCCAGGCAATTACTGCAAATAATTATTTTTCCGCAATCAGGGCCGGGATCCGCACCTGTGCGTCCCGGCTGTATACCAGATAATCCATCATAAAACATACAAGGAGAATGATAATCATGAAAACATTACAGGATTATATTGACAAATTGAACAGCCTTAATTTTAAAGAAATGTACAACAACGATTTCTTCTGGACATGGGATAAGACCGATGATGAACTGGAAGCTGTTTTCACTGTTGCTGATGCACTTCGCTTTATGAGAGAGCATAATATTTCTACCAAAGTATTTGAAAGTGGTCTTGGGATTTCTATTTTCCGTGATAATTCCACACGTACCCGTTTCTCCTTTGCTTCTGCCTGCAACCTGTTAGGCCTTGAAGTACAGGACCTGGACGAAAAGAAATCTCAGATTGCTCACGGCGAGACTGTACGCGAAACAGCAAATATGGTTTCCTTCATGGCTGATGTGATTGGTATCCGTGATGATATGTATATCGGCAAAGGACATGCTTACCAGAAAGAATTTATGGATTCTGTTACAGAGGGCAATCAGGACGGTATCTTGGAGCAGCGTCCTACTCTTGTAAACCTTCAGTGTGATGTAGACCATCCTACCCAGTGCATGGCAGATATGCTGCATATCATCCATGAATTTGGCGGTGTTGAGAACCTGAAAGGTAAAAAGATCGCTATGTCCTGGGCATACTCTCCTTCTTATGGCAAACCTCTTTCTGTTCCTCAGGGCGTGATCGGACTTATGACACGTTTCGGAATGGATGTTGTTCTTGCTCATCCGGACGGATATGATGTAATGCCAGAGGTTGAGGAGATCGCACGTAAGAATGCACAGGCTTCCGGCGGTTCTTTCACAAAGACCAACAGCATGGAAGAAGCATTCAAAGATGCTGATATTGTTTATCCAAAGAGTTGGGCTCCGTTTGCAGCCATGGAGAAACGTACCAACCTTTATGGTGAAGGTGATTTCGATGGCATTGACAAACTGGAAAAAGAACTGCTTGCTCAAAATGCAGAGCATAAAGACTGGGCATGCACAGAAGAGCTTATGAAAACCACAAAGAATGGAAAAGCTCTTTACCTTCACTGCCTGCCTGCAGATATCACAGGTGTAAGCTGTGAAACCGGTGAGGTTGATGCAAGTGTATTTGACCGCTACAGAATCCCGCTTTACAAAGAAGCAAGCTTTAAACCTTATGTTATTGCAGCTATGATCATGCTGTCTAAATTTGAGAATCCTCAGGACATCCTGAAAAAGCTGGAAGTGAAAGCAGCTCCCAGAATCATGGCATAATACCCCGTTGGGGAGTGGGAGGTTTGTATGTATCAGAGGAAACGAATCGTAATCGCTCTTGGCGGTAATGCATTGGGAAATACCCTTCCTGAACAGATGATTGCTGTAAAAACTACTGCCAGGGCTCTCTGTGATCTTATTGAGGAAGGACATCAGGTGGTGGTTGTCCACGGAAACGGTCCGCAGGTAGGCATGATCAATAATGCTATGTCTGCCCTTTCCAGAGAGGATGATACCCAGCCTAACACGCCTCTTTCCGTATGTGTTGCTATGAGTCAGGCCTATATTGGCTACGATCTCCAGAACGCACTCAGGGAAGAATTGCGGAAGCGTGGTTTTATGCGCACTCCTGTAGTAACAGTTGTCACCCAGGTCAGGGTAGATCCGGATGACCCTGCCTTTGCCAATCCCACAAAGCCGATCGGCAAATTCCTTACCAAGGAAGAGGCCGAATATCAGGCAAAAGCCTATGGTCACATCATGCGTGAGGATGCAGGCCGTGGCTACCGGCGTGTGGTCGCATCACCTAAGCCTGTAGAGATCGTTGAACAGGATGCCATCAACAGCCTGGTGGATGCCAATAAGATCGTGATTTGCTGTGGCGGTGGCGGTATTCCAGTAATCCTGAAGGATCATCATCTGAAAGGTGCATCCGCAGTGATTGACAAGGACTTTGCCAGCTGTCTTCTTGCAAAGCAGCTGGATGCCGATATGCTGATCATCCTTACAGCAGTTGAAAAGGTAGCCATTCATTTTGGCACCCCTGATCAGAAATGGCTGAATGACCTTACAGTATCCCAGGCTCGTAAGTACGTAAAAGAAGGCCAATTTGCTGCTGGCTCCATGCTTCCCAAGGTAGAAGCAGCCATTGATTTTGCCGGCTCCGGTTCCGGACGTACAGCACTGATCACGTTGCTTGAAAAAGCGAAAGAAGGGATCCAGGGGAAAACAGGAACCCTGATCCATCTATAAAACAACCTGGTAAGAGTAACTTATTGAAATAAACAGGTTGCCTGGTATTACATCATCAATACATTTAACGTCCACGTAATCAAAAAGGAGTTATCCCAATGAGAAGAAAGCTGCTTACACTTCCGCTCCCATTTCGGATAACTCCTTTTGTTTTCTTATGATCTGCCGGACAGTTCTGATGAATAATCAATGTCCAGTAATTCCTGTGGATCCCTTATCTGATAATAAAACACATCCTCCGGATATTGACGGATCAGTACCTTCCCGCCCTTGTCACCGGTAAGTTTTAAAAGCTGAGGGTAATACCTGCTGCCAAAAATACATGGATTACCCATTTTCTCCTGAAAACAGCACACACCCATGCCCTTCCCTGAAAGAAGAAATCCATCCACCAGTTCCTTTACACTGCCGGCTGTAAGGCCAGGCTGGTCTGCCACCATAAAAAGACAGGCATCTTTGTGAAGATTATGCTGCAGTCCCACCTGCATGGAAGAGGCGATCCCCAGGTCAGGAGCCGGATTCATATAGACCGGAAATCCCTGGCTGATGCATGCTTCCAGGATCTGTTCATACTGAGTCACAACCTGTACCTGACAGTTTACCTTCAGCAACCCTGCAGCTTTCTTTAATGTATCCAACCCATAACTATACATAGGCTTTCCATTTACAGGATACAATAGCTTATTCTGTCCAAAACGGCGGCTATATCCAGCCGCCAGTAAAATTAATGCAAGTTCTGTTAGTTCATGCTGTCTCATTTTTTATACTTCCCCATACAGCCGTTGTACCCTTTTCTTCCAGGCATCTGGCAATGTTGGCTGCTTCTTCCGGGTCTGCCAGTACATCTGCCTTATTCAGGTATACACGATAAATACGTTTTTCCACATTCTTAAATAAACCATGTATAGATGATGCGATCTTTACAACATCTTCACCAGTTACTGGTGCATCCATATTTTTCTGTAAAAATACGGATGTTTTCTCTGCTCTGTGGGTCACTTCCCGAATAGGATGACCAAGACAGTCCAGCCCGATCACGCTGATCACAATGTGTGCAAACTTGGGGATCACCGGTTCCCATTCCTCTGGTACCTTCAATGGTTTATGTTTTGCTCCATCAGCCTCGATCAGCATTACATCGCATAAATCTTTAAGCTCCCGTAGCTGTTGTTCTGGCAAGGCTGTTATCTTATTTTTCTCTGGATCCAGTCCTGCTGCCACCACATATTTATATTGCTCCAGGCACGCCAGCACCTGCTGCCTGTTGCCATCCTTGGCAAATGGTCTGTCCTTTTCCCATTCCATATGCGTGGTTGTAGCGATCACCACAGTTTTATCCATAGCCGTCAGCTCCTGACACAGACGGTAGATCAAGCTAGTCTTCCCTCCGCCTCCAACAACAGCGATCACTGGATCGTTCTGGATATCCAGATCAAGAAGATCCAGAAAATATTCTGAATAATGCATCGGCTCCTCCTTTATGGAAGTATATGCTCTCCAAGCAGGATCTCAATCACGCTTCCTGCTATACATCTGGCTTTATCTGATATGGTAAAACAGTTCTTTTTTTCTTCTTTTCTGGGATCAATATCAGCAATCTTCATTCCTTTAAAAACATGATATCCATCACGTATGATCCCTCTCAGCACACCTGTGATTGAAGCCGGTACAGGCACTTCTCCTACATAGGCAAGAATCTGTCCCTTCTCCACCAGATCTGCAATCTGGCTCTTTACATGGATGATCCCTGCCTCCGGAGAATGGAGCACACGCTCCTTGCTTACTCCCCCTACCATACCTGGCACGCCTGTATTAGGCTGTGCATAATCGTCCTCTATGATCCTGCCAAGATCATGTCCACGCATCGTTTCCACCACATAGTCCACATCTTCTCCAGCCAGAAAGCCTGGACCAAGGCCAATGGTTACAGGTGCCATTTCTTTCCTTGTTCCAAGATTTTTCTTTGCAATGATTCCATCGATCAAAGCTGCTGGTGTCTGGCCATCCAGCCCGGTCTTAAGGCATGCCGCCTCCGGATCTACCAACAGCGGAATCTGTCTTTTTTCCCACACTTGCCTGCATTGGCTAATATCTTCGATCCTGCTGCAAAGCACACCTTCCACAAAGGCTTCTCCATCATATACAGCTTCGCAGAAAGCTACTTTCCTGCGGATAGCACTTGGCTTTTCACACTCTAATATAAGGACTTTATATCCGCACCGGAAAAGCCTGTGGATCACCCCAGTGGCCAGGTCACCGCCACCTCTTACAATAATATAATGCTCACTCATTATTCTGAAGATTTTCCTTATTTACTTTTTCTACTGCATTCACAATGTTCTCATATCCGGTACATCTGCACAAATTCCCAGCCATGTGCTTGCGGATAGCATCTCTGGACAGTGGAATCCCTTTTTCCAGGAGCACTGTGGCAGACATAATGAAACCAGGAGTACAAAAGCCGCACTGTACAGCTCCCTCCTCTATAAATGCCTGTTGGATCCTTGTAAGCTCTCCATTCTTCTCCAGGCCCTCCAGGGTACGGATCTCTTTGCCATCAGCCCAGACAGCCAGATAAATGCAGGAATCAATGGTCTCTCCATCCAGGATCACTGTACAGGCACCACATTCTCCTACCTCACATCCTTTTTTCACAGAGGTAAGTCCAAGACGATTTCGTAACATATCCAGAAGAGACTCTCTTACATCCACATATTCCGCTACAGGCCGTCCATTTACTGTACATTGTACCAGTCTCATTTCTTTTTTCATGTTCTGTCACCTCCCTGCAGACGGATGCTTTCTTCCAGTGCCCTGGCTGCAATCTCACCGCCGATCTGAAGTCTGAATGCCCTGGATGCCCTCCAGGAATTCCTGGGATTGATTTCCTTTCGTACCAGTTCTTTTACATTGGTATAAAGCTCCTCCCCAATCTTCATTCCCTTCAGTGCCTGCTCTGTTTCCCTGCACCGAAGGGGTACAGGTGCTGCCACACCAAAGGTGATCCTTACATCCTTCAACGTATATGTATCAAGGTCTACAGCACTTACTACACTGCAGCTTAAGGTTGCAATATCCATAGCATTACGCATGGAATATTTAATATAGTGGCCTTTATAACCTTCATATTCACAGGCAGGGATCACAATGTGGGTCAGCAGGTCCCCAGGGTGAAGATCTACTTTTCCAGGACCCAGATAAAACTCCTGGATAGGAACCAGCCGTTCTCCCTGATCATTTCGGATCAGCAGCATTGCGTTTAAGGAAAACAGTGTAGGTGCACTGTCTGCACTGACAGCCCCATTACATACATTGCCTCCGATGGTACCCATATTCCTTACCTGAGGACCTCCTACCTGATCTACTGCCTCACCAAGTACAGACAAATGCCTAGTGATCAAAGGATCTGCTGTCACATGGGAGAAAGTAGTGCCTGCTCCGATCCAGATATCCCTGTTCTCAGCCATCCATACTCCCTGGATCTCCCTTATATCCCGGATACTCACCAGGGAAGTACCTGCCATTTTGCCTTCCCGGATCTTGATCAGCACATCACTGCCTCCGGAAATAACTCTGGCATGGGGATGTTCTTTCAGAAGCTTTACCGCTTCCTCTATGGTTGACGCCTGATAATAATTCTCAATATCATACATTTTTCAGTCCTCCTCAATCATCCCACAACTGGTATAAGTCCTGCCCTTTGGAAGGCTTCGATCAGCCTTTGAGGCGTAAGCGGATTCTCATTAAATGCTACACCGGTTGCATGAAGTACTGCATTGCGAATAGCTGGCGCCGGAGGAATAGCAGGCGGCTCACCCAGTGCTTTATTGCCATATGGGCCTTCCGGATCGTCCATCTCTACAAAACCTGCAGTCAGATCCGGCGTATCCATCATGGTCATCATTTTGTAATCCAGAAGAGTGGCATTCAAAGGACGTCCTGTCTTTTCATCCAGAAGCAGCTGCTCAGACAGACCATATCCCATACCCATGGACATCCCGCCCTGAACCTGCATGGAAGCCAGCTGGGGATTCAACAGCTTCCCACTATCATGTACATTAATAATATTCAGTACTTTTACTTTTCCTAAAGCCATATCCACTTCCACTTCTGCAAACCCACAGCCTGTGGCAAGGGTATTTTTCTTTACCTGTCTTGAAACCTCTGCTGTAATTACAGAGGAATTCGTCAGGCTGTAATAGCATTCCAGTGCCAGCTGTTCAAGTGAAAGCACCTTCTCTCCGTTCTCCAGGATATATCCATGATCCAGTTCTAGCGTACCCACAGCCTCAGGAAGAAGCGTCTTGGCATAAGCAAGGATCTTCTCCTTCAAAAGCTGGGCACATTCCTTCACTGCTGTCCCTGTTACAAAGGACTGCCTGGATGCATAGGCACCTGTATCAAAAGGTGTAACATCTGTATCCTGCACAGAAGTGATATGGATATTCTCCAGCTCCATATGCAGCGTCTCTGCTGCCATCTGTGAAAATACCGTATCTGCACCCTGTCCGATCTCTGTTGCGCCTACCTGAAGCTGCACGCTGCCGTCCTGATTCAGAGACATTCTGGCTCCTGCGATTTCCAGGGAAATAGGCCATACTCCTGTTTTATAAGAAAACAGGGACATTCCCACTCCCCTTCGGATATTGCCTGTCTGGTTAGCATATTCTTTTCTTTTTTCTTCCCAGTGGATAAATTCTGCGCCTTTTTTCAGGCATTCAAAAATACCGTTAGAATGAGCTGCAATAGGCTTCAGGTATGCATCCTGGTAAAAGCCCTTGATCAGATTCTTCTTTCTGAATTCCAATGGATCCATATGGATGGCATATGCCACATCATCCATAAAACATTCCATGGCAAAATTTGCCTGTGGAATCCCATAAGCACGCATAGCACCACCTACAGGTGTATTGGTATAAATGGTATATCCCTCTGCCCGCACATTAGGACAGCCATACTGAAGGCGCCAGGCGGTAAGCCCGTTAGCTACAATGGCATGTCCATGGGAAGCATAGGCACCCTGGTTAGAATAAGCATGCATATCCTTTGCTATCAAGTGGCCATCTTCATCCACTCCAGCAGCCAGATCATACTCTATGGAGTGTCTTGTTCTGGTATTTACAAAGGTTTCCTCTCTTGTAAGCTCCAGCTTTACAGCACGCCCTCCTACAGCCATCGTAAGAAAGGCATTTAAAGGCTCATACAGCACATCCTGTTTATTGCCGAAGCCACCGCCAATATAGGGTTTGATCACTCGTACCTTCCCCCACGGGATTCCCAGTGCCTGACCGATCACCCTGCGCACAATATGCGGGATCTGGGTAGAGGATACTACTACGATCCGGCCATTTTCCATATAAGCATAAGAAATATTATTCTCAATATGACAATGCTGTATAATAGGTGTCTTATAGCTAGCTTTCACTACAACTGCCGCATCCTTCATCCCCTTATCCACATCTCCAATTTCATAATCTGAATGTGCCAGGATATTATCCTTTTTCTCCTGGTGTATCGGAGGATTACTTCCTTTCATGGACTCTCTTGGATGGATCTGCACAGGATATTCTTCATATTCCACCTTGATCAGCCGCAAAGCCCTGGAGGCTGTCACTTCATCCTCTGCTACAACCGCTGCAATATCATCTCCATAATACCGTATACGTCCGGTAAGCAGATTACGGTCTGACACATCCTGATGTGCAGTTTCTACAGACCATGGATGCCCTGGTGTAGGGTAAGGATGTGTGGGCACATCTTTAAATGTTACAACCTTTACCACACCGTCCAAAGCCTCAGCTTCACTGGTGTCAATGGAAATTACCCTGCCATTTCCGATGGTAGCATGATAAACCTTTGCAACCAGACAGTGATTCAGAATCATATCATCTGTAAACCTGGCTCTTCCGGTCACCTTGTCGTAAGCATCCACTCTTGGTACACTTTTTCCGATCATAAGCTTCACCTTCTTTTTTCATAGCTTTGTTAATATTTTAAAAGAGCCAGACAGCTCCCTGCTATTTCAGGAACCGCCATTGGCTCTTTATCTGCTTCTATTTCTTCCTCTCATAGGGAGTATCAGAAAGAGGAAGGGACGTCCTGAACTTTCCATCATAATGATAGTAGGCTGCTGCAATAGCCGGTGCTGTTGGTATGGATGTGATCTCTCCTATTCCAATGGCCCCTCCTGCTACATTCAGCCCTTTTTTCTCTACAATAATACTCTCTACCAAAGGTATTTTGTTTGCTTTTGGTAATCCCAGTGTACCATATCTGGCTGTTGGTTTGCAATCTGTAAGAGGATATTTTTCTGTAAGTGCAAATCCATAAGACATGATCACACCGCCTTCGATCTGCCCTTCCACAGACAATGGATTCACTGCTTTTCCCACATCATGGGCAGCTACGATCTTTTCCACCATTCCGTCCTCATTCAAAATACATACCTGGGTAGCATATCCATAAGCCACATGGGAAACCGGATTCTTCAGATCACTTCCCATAGGATCTGTTTTCGCCAAATATTCACCTATATATTCACTGCCTTCCAAATTAGAAAGATCTGTTCCTTCCAGAGCTTTTTTCATTTTTTCACAGGCTCGTATACAAGCTTCTCCTGTAACAAGAGTCTGCCTGGAACCAGAGGTAGTACCTGAATCCGGTGCACTATAGGTATCTGACCCACTGTAACAGATCTTTTCTCTTGGAAGTCCCAGATGCTCTGATACCAGCTGCACCAGAACAGTGCCTACCCCCTGTCCGATGCAGGATGCTCCTGCGTGGATCTCCACACGCCCGTTCTTTACAAGCAGTCTGCATCTGCCCCAGTCTGGCAGCCCCACGCCTACACCCGCATTCTTCATAGCACAGGCAATGCCGGCACCTGGATGTTCATCATATACCTTCTTTACTGCTTCCAGTGTTTCACAAAGGCCAGTGGATGCATCCACGATCTGACCATTAGGAAGCTCCTGTCCCGGCCGTATTCCATTCCTGTACCTGATTTCCCAGTCACTGATCCCTACCTTCTCTGCCATTTTGGTAAGGAGCATTTCAATTGCAAAACAGGTCTGGGTCACACCAAACCCTCGAAAAGCACCTGCCGGAGGATTATTGGTATAATATGCTTTACCATCAATATCAAAATTCTGATAATTGTATGGCCCGGATGCATGCGTACAGGCTCTTTGCAGCACTGGTCCGCCAAGAGAGGCATATGCTCCTGTATCTGCGATCACACTTGCCTTTACTCCCTGGATGATCCCATTTTCATCACACCCCAGCGTAAACTCCATATCCATAGGATGGCGCTTTGGATGGATCAGGATACTTTCTGCCCTGGTAAGCTTAACCTTTACCGGATAACCGGACAGATAAGCGATCATGGCAGCATGATGCTGAACAGTCACATCCTCCTTGCCGCCAAATCCTCCGCCTACCAGCATATTCCGTACACGAACCTTTTCTGCCGGGAGTCCCAGAACAGTCATACATTCCTGCTGTGTATCGTAAACGCCCTGATCCGTAGAATAAACGGTCACACCGCCATCTTCATCCTTAACTGCCACTGCACACTCCGGCTCCAAAAAGGCATGCTCTGTCCATGGTGTTTGAAAACTGTCTTTCACCACATAGGCAGACTGTGCAATCGCCTGATCTGCATTCCCCCTGTGTACATGCCAGTGAGCCATAAGATTATCCTTTTCTGACTCATGAACCTTAGGTGCTTCCGGCTTCATAGCCTGATATGGGTCTTTAACCATAGGAAGCTCTTCATACTCTACACGGATCAGTTTTTTGGCCTCTTCAAGGATCTCCGGTGTGCGGGCTGCCACAAGGGCAACCGCGTCTCCCAAATAATGAACCAGCCGTCCCACCGGAACCAATGTATCCCAGTCTTTTTTCAGATGTCCGGTTTTAACATTGCCTGGAACATCTTCTGCTGTATAAACATCGATCACTCCTGGAAGTGCCTTTGCCTCCTCTGTGTGAATAGCAAGAACCCGTGCCCTGGGATAAGCTGCCCGAAGGGCGCTTCCATAGATCATTCCCTCAAACTCCAGGTCATCCGGATATTTACCGGTTCCCAGTACCTTTTCCTGTACATCAATCCTTGGAACTCTCTCTCCCATCTTCCAAGTATAGGAAGGAGTGGCTGGAAGCCCTTCCCGCAAATATTTCCCTGCAAGAAGGATCCCGTCAATGATCTTTTTGTAACCTGTACAGCGACAAATATTATTCTTGATGGCATCTGCAGCATCTGCTCTGGAAGGATCCGGATTTTTGTCTAAAAGCCCTTTTGCACTGATGATCATCCCAGGAATGCAAAAACCGCATTGCACGGCACCTGCTTCCCCAAAGGCTCTTACATAAATCTCCTTTTCCTGCTCACTTAGACCTTCCACAGTCAGGATATGCTTTCCTTCAAGCTTGGAAAGTCTGGGGACACAGGCTTTCATGGGCTTACCATCGATCAGGACATGGCAGGTACCACAGGCGCCTTCGCTGCATCCGTCTTTTACTGATTTTAATTTACATACATTTCTCAGGAAAGGAAGCAGCTTCCCATCGCCTTCCTCCTGATATTCCTTTCCATTTACATAAAAACGGTACATAGATCCCTCCCATATTTTCCGGAACCTGAACGATCTACTTTACGGAATCAGATAACTGTAATCACAAATCACTGCAAGTATCAGTTTTCTAAGGTTTTCGTACAATGGATCCTCCGGATCGTCTGCCTTGCATTGCTTTTCTGTACCCAGAAAACGGACTTTGCAGATCCGATTCTCATGATCCAGTACAGTAAATCCGTCATTTTTGCTGTCTGCCATGTCAGCTTCACTGGCAAATAAAGTAAACTTGTCTTTATATGGTGCACTTGCATATGGACAGAAAGTGCCGCAGTTCCCGCATTCATTACACATATAATCAACATGGATCACCTGGTCTTTCTCCATGCCAGGCACATGAATGGAAATATTGGCTCTGTTTGGACATACATCCACACAATTCTCGCAAACCCTGCTGCAATCCAGAC
The DNA here is from genome assembly GCF_013304385.1 of Blautia glucerasea. GTDB lineage: Bacteria > Bacillota > Clostridia > Lachnospirales > Lachnospiraceae > Blautia_A > Blautia_A ammoniilytica. The sequence continues at coordinate 37,706 of NZ_JAAITU010000003.1, read as the reverse complement.
ATCTGTCTGCCTCGGATGAAGCCTGTGCTTTTTCACAAAGAATACCTTTCTTTTTATAGCAATCTTCATTTGTTCCCTGATCCGGATGCTGACTTACGATGTCTTTTTTCAAGATATCCTTTGCTGCTAACTGAGCATCACGAATGCCCTCTACAATGGTAGCTGCTCCTCTGGATCCATCTCCTACTGCATAAATCCCGGCCACACTTGTCTCACAGGTCTGGGTATTCAGGCGAAGTCTGCCCTTTTCATTCACAGCCAGTCCATTTGCCTGATAAAACTCTGTGGGTACATTTTCACCAACTGCTGCAATCACAGTATCTGCTGGAACCTGCATCCATTCATCCGTTTCTTTTACACCTGCACGGCCAGATTCGTCTGCCTGGGTCAGTTCCATTTTTCTGCAGAGGAGGCTGCCATTTTCAAGACTAACAGGTGACAGAAGTTCACAGAACTGAATACCCTCACCAAGAACTTCCAGCAATTCATCCTCTGCTGCCGGCATATATCTCTTAGTCCTTCTGTATACAAGTGAAACCTTTTCCACGCCTTTCACACGGCTGGCTGCCCTTGCTGTATCCATGGCAGTATTGCCGCCACCGATAACTACTACATTCTTTCCAAGGGAAAGTTCTCCATTTTTTTCTTTATATTCCCTTAAAAATTCAAGTGCATTTCGGACTTCTCCCTTTTCCAGAGAGAGAATGCCGTGTTTGTGTGCACCTACTGCAAGAATTACAGAATCAAATCCTTCATCTTTCAGTTCCTGAACAGAACCAATTGCCCTGCCTGTCTTTACTGTCACACCAAGTGCTTTTATGAAGGACAGATCCTTTTCAATGTCACTGTCTGTAATACGGAACTCCGGGATCACGTAACGGATCACTCCGCCCAGCTGTGCCTCTTTTTCAAAAATAGTTACATCCGCTCCCTCTCTTGCAAGGAAGTAAGCTGCAGCTATACCTGCCGGTCCACCGCCTACAACAGCTGTTTTTTTACTGATAGCAGCCTTCGCCTTTACATATGGAAGCACACTTTCGTATCCGTTTTTGGCAGCCATCAGCTTTGTTCCACGCACGTCCACCGGCTCTTCATAAAAGTTCCTTGTACATTTTGTCATACAATTATGTGCACACAAGGTACCTGTAATAAAAGGAAGTGGATTCTTATCCAGAATCACTTCAAGAGCTTCTTTATATCTGCCTTCCCCAGTCAGCCGGATATACTCCGGAATATCCTGATGGATAGGACATCCTTCCTGACAAGGTGCATAAAAGCAATCCAGAAGCGGAACCTGCTGATCACTCTTTCTTACAGGAAGAGGCTTAATGCTCTTTAAATGGTGGTGATCTTTTTTCGCTTCTTCAGCAAGGGCAGACAGCTTCTCCACCTGTACACCCTGCCATTTCTCCAAAGGCTTTTCCATTACTTTTTCTGCCATCTGGGTAAATCTCTGATATCCGCCTGGTTTTAATAAAGTAGTAGCTACTGTTACCGGCCACACACCACAGGAAACGATCTTGTCAATGTTATAATAATCAGCTCCTCCTGAATAAGCGATCCGAAGCTTTCCTTTAAACTGTGCAGAAAGCTTTGCTGCAAGTGAAATAGACAGCGGGAACAAAGACTTCCCAGACATATACATTTCTTCACTTGGAAGCTCACCTCTGGTCACATCCACAGGGAAGGTATTGGTGATCTTCACTCCGAATTCAAGCCCAAGCTGACCGGAAAGCTCTATCAGTCTGGTCAGCATAGGCACAGCATCCCCATACTGCAGATCATCCAGGAAATGGAAATCTCCAAATGCCATGTAGTCGTATCCCATCTCATCCATAGTCTTTCTGGCAAATTCATAGCCCAAAAGAGTAGGATTGCATTTAATAAATGTATTTAAATGCTTTTCTTTCAACAGGTAATCTGCAATACTTTCAATTTCCTTTGGCGGACATCCATGCAAAGTAGAAATCGTAGCTGAATTACAGACTGCAGATGGGATCCTCTTAATATCTTCTGCATTTACATGCTGAAACAGGTCTGTATGATCCAGAAGCCATTCCTGGCATTCTTTAAAAACAGCGGTATCCTTTGCTTCCTTCATGCCTTCGATAAAGGCATCGATCTTAGGAGTCTTGATCCCTGCCAGATCATATCCTACGGAAATATTAAACTGGAATCCGTCCTGTCCTCCCAGTTCAAACTCTTTGGCCATTACATGAAGCAGAAACCATGCCTTAATATATTCTCCCATTGCATCCGGTACTGTCAGCTCAGTGGACCACTCACAGTTATATCCCTCGTCCTCAGCAAGGATACATGGCTTATTAATACAGGAAGCCAATTCCTGTCCATCCATCTTCTGCACAGTTTTAAGCTCAAAGAATCGTGCTCCTGCATAATATGAAGCTACAATATTCTGAGCAAGCTGAGTATGGGGGCCGGCTGCCGGCCCAATTGGATTCTCCAGCTTTCTGCCAAAAATCTCTCCGCCTTTCCCAGGATCTGCCTTATAAGCCCTATGCACTCCAAATACAGTTCCTCTTGATCTTTCTTCCTCCAGGATCCACTCCATCAACTGTCCAAAGGACATACATGTCATAAGATCACTCATTCGTCTGCCTCCTATTTCCCACTGTTAATATCATCTGCCAGTTCTCTCGCAGACTGTCTGCAGTCTGCCATCACCTTCTCCACATCACATACCAATACTTCTCTGTCCTTCATCAGCACTTTTCCATTGCAGATGGTTGTTACAACATCTCTTCCGGTTGTACCAAACAGAAGATGACCGTTCACATTGTCCCCACGCATTGGTGTAAGAGGATCATAATCCATTACGATCACATCCGCTGCAGCACCTTTCTTCAGTACACCCAGCTGTTTCTTAAAGTATCTACCTGCGATCACTGCATTATTCTCAAACAGCATCCTGGGAACCTCTGCCCAGGCTGCATTAGGATCGCAAAGGCTATGCTTGTGAAGGATATTTGCCACCTTCCAGGACTCCAGCATATCATGGGTATATCCGTCTGTTCCAAGTCCTGTAACAATTCCTTTATGTACCATCTCCATAGTAGGAGGACATCCACAGGCATTTCCCATATTGGATTCCGGATTGTGTACAACCATAGTATCTGTGTCTTTGATAAGATCCATCTCATGCTCATTCACATAGATACAATGTCCCAGAAGAGTCTTGGGTCCCAGGATATTCCAATCATATAACCTGTCCACGATCCGCTTATTATGCTCTTTCAGGCACTGATGAAGGTCATAGATCCCTTCAGCCACGTGAATATGATAACCAACACCTTCCGGCTTCAGTTCATTACAAAGCTCCATTGTCTGATCAGAAATCGTAAAGGATGCGTGCATACCCATCATAGCTGCGATCATATCGCTGTCATCTGCCAGGGCGTGTTTGATAAAATTCACGTTCTCCATAACAGACTCTCTGGACTTATCCATACCATCACGGTCAGAAATCTCATAGCACAGGCAGGTTCGGATCCCCAGATCCCTGGCTGCGTCCTCTATAGCACTTAAAGATCCTGTAATATGCCCGAAGCTGGCATGATGGTCGAAAACAGTTGTTACACCGTTGCGGATGGAATCAATATAGGTAGCATAAGCACTGAGCCTGGTCTGCTCCAGCGTAAGATGCCGGTCGATCGTCCACCACTGTCCATCCAGAATATCCAGAAAACCAGATGGATTGTACCCCTTAATAGAAAGCCCTCTGGCAAAGGCGCTGTAAATGTGCTCATGTGCATTAATAAATGCAGGCATGATCAGGCCACCTTTTGCATCAATGTATTCTGCCCCTGGACAGGCCTTTTTTACTTCTTCCGTATTGCCTACCATGTGGATCGTATTGCCATCTATGGCCACTGCCCCATTTTCAAAGAATATGTGAGATTTGTCCCGTGTGATCATTCTTCCATTACCAATAATAAGCATATTTACCTCCTCCTTTTTTATTTAACTGATTTTTTTAGGAATACTCCATATTTTATAGTATCAATTTATCATAAATTTGTATAAATTTCAATGGAACTCGCAAAAAATTTTTTTGATATTCTTAATTTTTTTGTTGGAATGTGCAAGAAGGGACTGTCGCACTAGCAAATATTTTTTGCTGGGCGGCAGCCTTGCTTTATGCCCAAATGGGGGCGAAATCGGTTGTGATTTCGCCCCCATCCCTTATAAACACAGTTCATTCCCAGACATCCCTTTCGGCATGCCTGATTTCAAACTGTTTTGTTTTCAACCATTAAAATCTATGCTGTCTTTAATGAAAAAAGATGACTCCCCGTTCTTCCGGTCTGAATCTTGCAATGAAGCTTATTGATATTTCGTCCCATCGCCAAAAGGATGCTCTCTGCCAGTGCATTTGCTTTTCCTCGGTACAGATATCTTCGAAAATTCATGTCTTCCTTTACATCAGCAAATGAACCTTCGGCCTGAATACTGCGATTCATACGGAGCATCGTTCCATACTCACTTGTGATCCGTTCCAGATCTTCTGCACGTTTTTGACTCATCGTCTTCGAGACCATCAGCACTTTATTACGTTTTTCCATAGGTGTTTTGCAGTTGTTTCCTTTGATACATTCCGTTTTATAAGGACAGCCGGTACAGTCTGGACTTCTGTAATAAGTTTTTACACTGACATATCCGCTGGCTGTTTTACTTCTGCGTTCATTTGTAACAGTCAGTTCCCTTCCATTCCGACAGATATAGCTGTCTCTGTCTGCGTGATACTCCATGTTTTCTCTTCTGCTGATGTCTTTTTTATATTTTCGGGTTTTCGAAATCTTATAGTTCTGCGGCTTTATATAGGCGGTCTGTCCGTTTCCCTCAATGAAAAGATAGTTTTCTTCACTTTCATATCCGGCATCTGCAACGATTTCTGAATATTTAAATCCTAAGTGACTCTCCATATCTTTCAAAAAAGGGATCAGGGTGCATGTATCGGTTGGACGCGGGCTAATATCAATCCATGTGATGTATTCAGAGTCCACTCCGTGCTGGATGTTATAAGCAGGTTTTAACTGTCCATTCAGCATCGCATCTTCTTTCGTTCTCATGAAGGTCGCATCCGGGTCTGTTTTGGAATAACTGTTTCTATCTCCAAGCGTATACAGTTTTTTCGTATATTCCTTTAGTTTCTCCAGATATTGATCCAGCTGTTCCAGGGATTTCTGCAACTGTGTTTTTCTACGTCCAATTCCATGCACGAACACAATTCCCTCCTGTACTTTGACGCGGCACAACTGCTTTTTTAACCGTTTTAATGTGTGGATGGATATCTGGTCATGGTATACGGTCCTGATTCCATAGAGTTCTTCGCATTCAGCCACAAAAGAAGTTAGTTTTGTGTATAACCGGGCCTGATTTTTCGTAATAGCCCGTTTCCATACAAATGTATATTTATTGGCTGCCGATTCAATCTTGGTGCCATCAATAAAAATGGTCTTTCCCGAAATCTCACCAAGAAGATAGAGCAGATCTGACATTTGGGCAAGCAGAACCTTTGCGCAGGCAGAAAAATGTAGGGAGATAAAACGCGCAATCGTTGCATGATCAGGAGCAGGCATTCCTTCAAGGAGATACATAAAGTTGATATCCCGTTTACATGCTTTTCGGATATCTCGACTTGAGTAGATTCGATTCATTGCTGCATAGATAACGAGTTTCAGCATCTGACGCGGCGTTGCCTGATTTTTTCTGATCCTGCCATAAGTTTTATATAGTTCAGAAAGGTCCATTTCCTCCACAAAGGCACTTACCAGACGAACTGGATCATCAGATGGAATAGAAATCTCTAAATCCAGCGGAAGTTTGATTTGATAATACAGCGAAAATGAGGTATAATCCCTCTGTATTATTTTGTTTAGTCGCATAAACTGATTATACCACGAACGCCGGGCTTTTCGAAGCTCGGCGTTTTGTGTTGGATATATAAAATGAGCTGCCGCACGTTAGTGCGACAGCCCCTTCTTTCTCTCATTCATATGCGTATTTTAGGATCAGCCGCCGATCTCCCTGACTCCATGCTTCTGGATCAAGAACTACATGAAAACCCTTTCCGTTCTTTACATGCCATTCATAAAATGATCTGTGCTCATCGCAATATTCCTCCATAAGATTCATAATGGTGCCGCCATGCACTACCAGACCTGCTCTTAGTATCTTACGGTTGATACATTGCTGCACTACTTTTCCAAATCCGTCAAAGCATCTTTTCTTAAAAGCCCCTCTGCTTTCACCTCCTGGAAACGGAAGCATCCCATTAGAATCAATCCACTGCTGATAATGCTGATTACCAGACAGTTCCTTATAATTTTTATTCTCAAACTCTCCGAAATCACACTCTGCAAGTTCCGGAATAACATGCGCCTCATGTTCCGGAAAAAGAATCTGTGCAGTCTGCAGACACCGCTTTTTAGGACTTACAAACACTGCATCTATTTCCGGATATTGAAGAGTTTTAAGAAACTCTATCCCCTCCACACAAAGAGACTCATCTGTCACTCCAATGTACTTGCCGGATTTGTTTCCCTCTGTCTGCCCATGACGAATCAGCCACAAATCAAGCATCTTTGATCACCGTTCCTATTCCACATATCACCCTTGTCACTTTCCGGCTGTAGGATGCAAGAACAGTGCAGATCCTTCCTGTCTTCTCACGGTATGCCCGGTCAAAAGCATCTACAGGAACAACTCCATAGCCGATCTCACAGGAAGTAAGGATCAGATTTGGATTTCTTCTTATCAATTCCTCTCCAAATCCTTCCAGATCTTGTCCTGCCTGCATTTCCTTTCGTATAAACTCATGAAGATTCAAAACACCTGATGCTGTAAAAATCTCGTCTGCGCCCAGATCTCTGCCTTCTTTCCAGCAAATTTCAGGATGCTGCTTTTTTGCATAATCGCTTTTTCCCTGAAAAGCCCCTCCGATGATCAATTCCATTTACTTTCTCCCTGGTTTTATTTTATTATTCATTATATAAAATTAGAGGCAATAGCCAGGATCACACACATCCCGGCCTCACAGGTACAAAGGAAAAACCCTGCCAGATCCCCTGTGATCCCTCCAAAAAATTTCATGGCCATATGATGATACCAGACAAAAACCGCCAGTGCGCCAAGAAAAGCCAGGATTCCTAAAACAGGCTGTACCAGTACCATAAGAGCAAGCAAAACTGCCAGATAAATGACCAGCACATTACGAACCGTAATATCTTCTGATTTTCTTGAAAACTCTGCCACTGTTCCATCTTTTCTTGCTTTTGGAAATGTAACCACGCTGATCCCGGAAAAACACCTGGAAACCATAAAGCCCATTGCCATGATCAGCAGCGCTTTGCCGTTTCTCCACATCTGACTGTAAGCCCCATACCATGTAAGGAAATAAATACCTGCTGTGATCACCGCGAAAGCTCCTGCATTGGAATCCTTCAGGATCTCCAGCCTGCGCTCACGGCTTTGCCAGGAGCTTAATGCATCTGATGTGTCCAGAAGGCCGTCCACATGGATCCCTCCTGTAATAAGGACAGGAATCAAAGTGAGAACTACTGCCACAAAGCTGCTATTGTATCCACAATACTGCCCTGCATATCCTGCCAGCCAGGTGATCAGCCCGATCACTGCACCTATAAATGGAAAAAAGCAGAACATATACTTGATATTTTCTTTATCCCAGTCAGTTACAGGCATAGGGATCTTGGAATACATAGCAAACGCCGCCTTAAAATTATTCCACATTTTTTTCATCAGGTACACATCCTCCTTTCAGATATACCGGAATCCCATATACAACTTCCGTCACTTCATCTGCTTCCCCGGCAATCTGACAATTGATCTCTCCCAGATAGCTTTGATAAAGAGCGGTCTCTCCCAGATACTGGGCAGTTTCCGAAAAAATTTCATTGGTCACGATCACCAGATGCTGTACACTGTCACGAAGATGTTTTACCCCTTCCATCACTGCTTCCACAGTTCTTTCATGGGCACCCTCTTCCTGAAACATTTCATTGGCAGTCAGATTGGACATGCACTCCAGAAGCACTACACTGTCCGGATCCAGCTTTAGTCCCTTAAGATCCGTATATCTTTCTACTGTTTCAAAACCTTTTCCTGCACGCATCTGTCTGTGCCGCAGGATCCTTGCATCACTTTCTTTATCAAAAGGAAACATGGTAGCGATATAAATCCGTTTTCCCTGTCCAAAAGACAGGATCTTTTCTTCTGCATAGGCAGATTTCCCGCTTCCACTGCCTCCTGTTACCAAAACCAGCATTATTTTAAGTTCCTCATATTCAGCATGTTCATCGTTTCTCCATGTGGCTATTTCAATTCTTCATATTGTTCTACATGGATATCCTCAAAGGTACTAAGCGTATTGTAAAGCTTTGCACCCATATCCAAAAATGGAAATAGCGCTACTGCCCCGGTGCCTTCCCCAAGACACATGTCTCCATAGATCACCGGATCCTTTCCCAGTGCCTCCATCAAAAGCCTGGAAGCCGGTTCCTTTGACATATGGCTAGGAATCATATAATCACCTGCCAGTTCACACATTTTCCTGGCTGCAAGAGCTGCCACACAGGAAATAAATCCATCCATAACAACCGGCATACCAAGAGCTGCTCCTCCAAGATAAACTCCGGTAAGTCCTGCAATGTCCAGTCCTCCTACCTTTGCCAGCACATCTACTGGGTCTTCCGGATCTGGCTGATTCAGCTGGATCGCCTTCTCTATGGTGCGGATCTTCCGTAAAAGTCCTTCACTGGAAAGCCCAGCTCCCCGGCCTGTCATCTTTTCTACCGGCTGATTCAAGAGAACAGATGCCACTGCACTGCTGGTGGTAGTATTACCAATGCCCATCTCGCCGGTAGCCAGTATCTGGTATCCCTGGCTTTTCAGTTCTTCTGCCATAGCGATCCCGGCACGGATCGCCTGCTCTGCCTGTTCTCTTGTCATGGCAGGACCCTTTGCCATATTCCTGGTGCCATAAGCAACCTTCAGATCTCTTCTTGCTAATGCATCTGTTACCATACCAATATCTACCGGTTTCATATCCACACCGCACGCCTGGCACATCACGCATACAGTAGAAGTACCGCGTACAAAATTATCCGCCACAATAGCAGTCACTTCCTGTCCTGTCTGGGTCACGCCCTCTTCCACAACACCATTATCCGCGCACATTGCAACCAGTGCTTTTTTATGTATATCTACGTTAAATTTCCCGGTGATCCCGGCGATCTGTATGATCAGATCCTCCATCTTTCCCAGGGAATGTAAAGGCTTTGCAATACTGTCCCATCGTTTCTTTGCTTTTTCCATGATCTGCTGATCCAACGGCCGGACAGCAGCAATGGTTTCATTTATTGTCATCTTTTCTCTCTCCTTACTTCTTTCCTGTGGTAAACACAAGGAATTTACTGAATATGTAATTCAGAACAAGTACCACAAACTGGGTGGCAAATTTCCCTAGCATATCATTCATATGAAGCTGTTCTACCAGAAGCCACACGCCGCCCACCTCGATCACCATAGTTGCCAGCCTGGCTCCGATAAACTTGCCAAAAGGCTTAATGTGATCCTTCAAAGTCTCACATTTATCCTGAAATACATATTTTGAATTTACCACATAGGCAAAAAGAATGGCAAGGATAATCGAAATAAGATTAGCTGTATTCAGTTCCGTACCTGCTTTACGCAGGATATAAAAGCTTACAAGATTAACCATAGTGGTGCAGCCGCCAAAAAAGACATACCGCACCACATCATTCTTATATAATTTTTTGATCAGTTCCTTCATTTTACTGTTGCTGTTCTCCTGTTCCACGTAATATCTTTGATACAATATACCTTGGCCGTTTCTTTACTTCTTCATAAATCTTGGCAATATAATAGCCTATAATGCCAAGGCTTAACATCACAGCACTTCCGATCATAAGAAGCACGATCAACGTAGTAGTATAACCCTCCACAGCCCGGCCGCCAAAGAACTGCACAAGAGAATAGATCAAAAGGACCAGTGAACAAAGGAAGCATGCTGTTCCTGCTATCGTAACAAACTGCAGGGGCACAGTAGTAAATGCCACAATGTTTGTAAATGCATATTTGATCAAAGACCAGGTGGACCATTTGGATTCACCTGCTTCTCTCTCCTGAACATAAAATCCAACGGTAGTTGTTTTGTATCCTACCCATGCAGACTCGGCCCGGAAAAACATATTCCGCTCCGGCATCGACAAAATACTGTCTACCACCTTTCGATCCATCATCTTAAAATCCGAAGCATTCTTCATGTCAATTCCGGTAGCCTTGGACATGATCCCATAAAAGAAGCCTGCACACTCCTTATGGAGCACGCTTTCCTTGCCTCTGGAGAGCTTCACTCCCTCGATCACTTCATAGCCCTTCTGCCACAGTGCGTACATCTGAAGCAGCGTTTCCGGCGGATGCTGCAGATCACAGTCCATCACCGCTACTACATCCCCTTCTGCCTGTGCAAGCCCTGCACAGATAGCCGCCTCTTTTCCAAAGTTCCTTGAAAAATGAATACCCACCACATTTGCATCCTTAAAACCGGCCTTTTTTATTTCTTCCCATGTGCGATCCTTGGATCCGTCATCCACAAGAACCAATTCATAGGCAATCCCTGCTTTTTCCAATTCTTCCTTTAATACTTTGCAGGTTTTCCCAACCATCAGTTCCTCATTATATGCGGGGAGGACAATTGACAGTCTGCTCATAATATAACCTCCAGTCCATAATTCCAGTCAAATTTAACTTCCCCATTATATTACAATTCCATGATCCAGGCAACAACGTTCCGGATTCTTCAAAAAAAGTTAAGATTTCAGGAAGCGGTTATATTGATCCACATTGCAGGCCGCACACCAAAGTCCAGTTTATCCACAGCTGCACCATAAAAACTGGTAACTCCGCTTTCAGATACATAATTTGCATTTTTTTGTAAAAATCCCGGAGAACGCAGCCACCAGCTGCAGTAACCATAATCAAAATCTGTTGTTCTCTCCACAGCTGACACTCCCTGCGCCAAAGCATATTCTGTAGGTTCAGCCTGTTTTTCCTGTGAGGTAGGCAGGCATTCTTCTGCTTCTTCCTCACTTAGCAGAAAAGCCCTGTCCTTTTCTTTTTTCAGAATAATCCATTCAATTTTTTCTTTTCCATCAGATGTATCATTATCCTGTTCATAAGCGCCAAATAAAATGCTGTCACCTACAGGTACGTCCGGCAGATTTTCCAGTTTCTGCACATGATACTGATCATATATTTCCTTTGCTTTTTGCTTGCTGTCCTTATAATCATCAAGGGAAATCAGCTGCTCATATGACTTCACATATTCTCCATGGCTGATCTAATGCTTTTTTATATTTTTCTGCAGGAACAAACACAAGATCTGCTTCCAGTTCGATCTGCTCCAATCGCCAGCATTCCTTCTGTTCCTTCTCTATGAAGTTTTTCTTCACAAATAGTGATTTTTTCCTTTGCATCCTGAAATTCAGGAATTTCCTAGAACCCCTCGATCGCAGATCTGGCTGTTTATCTCCATTAATTCGGATGAAAATTCCTTATTCCCGAAACGAAGCGCCTTGCTGAAATTTCTGTCACCCCAAAATGTTTCTTCACAATCCACCAGCAGTTCTTTCGTATATACATGCCGCTCTGCCATCATTTTTCCAAGATATGCCTGAGCATTCCTAGGATCCAGATCAAGCACACGCTCACAATATTTATCAGCCATCTTCCAATTTCCATCCTCCAGGAAAAGAAAGATCCTTTCTAAAAGAGCTGATACGTTTATCTCCTCTGCTGACAATGGCTTATTTGCGGACTGGGTCATTGAATCCTTATCCAACTCAGAAAGAGTCTGCTGCTTGATCTTTGCAAATTCCTCTTCGCTGATCAGTCCGGTATCTTTCATGATCTTAAGCTTCTCAGCCCTCTTCCTGAAATCCTGGATATCCTCTGCCTGCGGCTGCTCCTTGCTTTTTGCCGCCTGCTGTGCAACATCAAAGCTGCGTTCCTGGGCATAGGTATATCGCCTGGGAAAAAGCATTCAGATTTTCATCGATCTGAAATATACTGATCTTTTCCACTCTCATCGTCTGTGCAATATAGGTCTTTACTTTCGCCATTAAATCTTTTGCATATTCTGACGCCTGCCTGTATTCCTCCTTCTTTTCTACCTCGCTATTCACGCAAAAAACACAAAAAGATACTGTAAAATAAGCATTGACAAATTAATTATATCGTATTGTTGGTTGCATTACAGAAAAAATCTTGGTTATATATCATGCAAGGCTTTCGCAGATTTCGACTGGGCTAATTTCTCTGTTATTTGCCGTGTTTGAGCACTGTAAGTGCGAGTTTGGCAAATAACAGAGATAATAAATGCCCGGGAGAAATCCGAAAACGAAGCCCTGATATATAAACATATTTTTTCTGCATAATGCACCCAAAACAAATAATATATTTAAATTTGCCATGATTATTTTACTGTATCCACAAAAACAAGAAAGACCCACAGCACCACCTTCATCAGGCAGTGCCGCAGGTCCACTTTATGCTACGACACGATAAACATATATTGGAGTGGCGCAGTAAAAGCACCTAACCTTATGTTTATACTATTTATTTATATTGCGGCTACTGCCGCCCAAGGATTTCATTCCTCTTCATCTGTACTGCGGGGTATTGCCACCCGAGGATCTTATTCCTCTGTTCCGTACAGAGTGATCAGCTTCTGCAGATACTCATATCTAGCTGCTGCTTCAGACTGGTTCTTAGCAAACAGTCTGGCAGCTTTCTCAGGATTCTGACGCTGTAAGGAGTTGTAACGAACCTCTCCATTCAGGAATCCCTGATAATCTGTCATATCCGGTGCTTTGGAATCAAGGCTGAACTTGTTGCCTTCTGCAGCCGGATTGAAGCGGAAGTTATGCCAGTATCCACACTTAACAGCCAGCTCTTCCTCTGTCTGAGCCTTTGCCATACCCTTCTTGATACCATGGTTGATACATGGAGCGTATGCAATGATCAGAGACGGTCCCGGATAAGCCTCAGCCTCAGCGATTGCTTTGATTGCCTGGTTGAAGTCAGCGCCCATGGAAATCTGAGCAACATATACATAACCATAGCTCATTGCGATAGAAGCCATATCTTTCTTCTTTGTCTCTTTACCGCCTGCAGCGAACTGAGCGATAGCACCAGTAGGTGTAGACTTGGAAGACTGTCCGCCTGTGTTGGAGTAAACCTCTGTATCGAATACCATAACATTGATGTCACGGCCGCTTGCAAGTACATGGTCTACACCACCAAATCCGATATCGTAAGCCCATCCGTCACCACCAAAGATCCACTGGGATTTCTTAGCCAGGAAATCTTTCTGGGCAAGGATGTCTTTCGCTTTGTCACATCCGCATGCTTCCAGAGCTGCTACAAGTTTCTCAGTAGCTGCACCGTTAGTAGCACCACATGCAAATGTATCCAGCCATTCCTGGCCAGCAGCTTTAACGTCTGCGTTGTCGCCATTAGCTACAACATCTTCTACTTTTGCTTTCAGGCCATCACGGATAGCTTTCTGAGCAAGAAGCATACCATAACCGAACTCTGCGTTATCCTCGAACAGTGAGTTGCCCCATGCAGGACCCTGTCCTTTGGCATTTACAGTATATGGTGTAGATGGTGAAGAGTTACCCCAAATAGAGGAGCATCCTGTAGCATTTGCAATGTACATTCTGTCACCAAACAGCTGAGTGATCAATTTAGCGTAAGGTGTCTCACCACATCCAGCACAAGCGCCTGAGAACTCAAGCAGAGGCTGTTTGAACTGGCTTCCCTTAACAGTTGTCTCTTTGAATTTCGCAATAACATCTTCTTTAACCGGAAGAGTTACTCCATAATCAAAGTATTTCTGCTCTCCCATGTTTGCTTCCAGATTCTCCATAGCAAGGGCTTTTGCACCTTTCTTGCCAGGGCATACGTTTGCACAGGAACCACATCCTGTACAGTCAAGTGCGGAAACAGTCATGGTGAACTTGTACTCTTTCATACCTGTCATAGGTAATGTTTTGATTCCCTCAGGAGCATTTGCAGCTTCTTCCTCTGTAAGAGCTACCGGACGGATAACAGCGTGCGGGCAAACATATGCACATCTGTTACACTGAATACAGTTCTCTGGATTCCATACAGGAATATTTACAGCGATACCACGTTTCTCGTATGCAGCAGCACCGGATGGTGTAGTACCGTCAACATAATCTTTGAATGCAGATACAGGCAGTGTATTACCTTCCTGTGCATTTACTTTAGCCTGGATGTTATTAACGAAATCAACAACTTCCTGACGTCCTTCGGAAGCATGAGTCATATGCAGGCCTTCATCTGCTGCATCTTTCCAGCTATCCGGAACCTTGATCTCAACAACCTGTTTTGCACCAGCATCGATAGCTGCCCAGTTCTTCTGAACAACATCATCACCCTTACGTCCGTAAGTTGCCTTTGCAGCAGCTTTCATAAGATCGATTGCCTGATCCTCAGGAATGATACCTGTCAGTTTGAAGAATGCAGACTGAAGGATTGTGTTGATACGTGTTGGTCCCATGCCAGTCTCAATACCGATCTTCACACCATCGATGGTGTAGAATTTGATATTGTGGTTAGCGATAAATGCTTTCACCTGTCCTGGAAGATGTTTCTCAAGTCCTTCCATATCCCATGCACAGTTAAGAAGGAATGTACCTCCGTCAACCAGCTCCTGAACCATGTTATATTTATTAACATAGGAAGGATTGTGGCATGCTACAAAGTCTGCTTTGTGGATCAGGTAAGTGGATTTGATCGGTTTCTTACCAAAACGCAGGTGAGACATGGTAACACCACCAGATTTCTTGGAGTCATAGTCAAAATATGCCTGAGCATACATGTCTGTGTTGTCACCAATGATCTTAATGGAGTTCTTGTTAGCACCTACAGTACCGTCAGCACCAAGTCCCCAGAACTTACAGTTAGTTGTTCCTTCTGGTGTAGTAACAAGAGGAGCACCTGTCTCAAGGGAAAGATGTGTCACATCATCTACGATACCGATTGTGAATTTCTCTTTTTCTGTATTGTCATAAACAGCAACGATCTGAGCCGGTGTTGTATCTTTAGAACCAAGGCCATAACGTCCGGAGAAGATCTTAACGCCTGCAAATTTGCTGTCTTTAAGAGCAGCTACAACATCCAGGTACAGTGGCTCGCCAAGTGCGCCTGGCTCTTTTGTTCTGTCAAGAACTGTGATCTGTTTAACGGTCTCAGGAATAGCATCAACCAGTGCCTGTGCGCTAAATGGTCTGTACAGACGAACTTTGATCACACCAACTTTTCTGCCGGCTGCTGTTAAGTAATCGATAGTCTCTTCGATTGTATCATTTACAGATCCCATAGCAACAATCACATGGTCAGCATCAGCTGCTCCATAGTAGTTGAAAAGCTTGTAATCTGTACCGATCTTAGCATTAACCTTGTCCATGTACTCCTGAACAACTGCAGGAAGTGCATCATAATATGGGTTACATGCCTCTCTTGCCTGGAAGAAGATATCCGGGTTCTGAGCAGAACCTCTCTGGCATGGATGGTTCGGGTTAAGAGCATGATCACGGAATGCCTGGATAGCATCCATATCAGCCATATCCTTCAGGTCTTCATAATCCCATGTCTCGATCTTCTGGATCTCATGAGAAGTACGGAATCCATCGAAGAAGTTGATAAACGGAACTTTGCCTTTGATTGCAGCAAGATGTGCAACAGGAGTCAGGTCCATAACTTCCTGTACGGAAGACTCGCAAAGCATTGCACAACCAGTCTGACGACAGGCCATAACGTCGGAATGATCTCCGAAAATAGAAAGTGCGTGAGAAGCAAGTGCACGGGCAGATACATTGAATACACCCGGGAGCTGCTCACCAGCGATTTTATAAAGGTTAGGGATCATCAGCAACAGACCCTGTGAAGCTGTATAAGTAGTTGTCAGGGCACCTGCTGCCAGAGATCCGTGTACAGCACCTGCTGCACCAGCCTCAGACTGCATCTCAGTTACCTGTACTTCCTGTCCGAAGATGTTTTTTCTACCCTGGGTTGCCCACTCATCAGTGGCTTCAGCCATAACAGATGAAGGAGTGATAGGATAGATAGCAGCTACATCTGAAAATGCATATGAAGCATGAGCAGCTGCATGGTTTCCATCCATGGTTTTCATCTTTCTTGCCATAGTTTTATCTTTCCTCCTTAAAGATTTATAAAAATATTATTTCTAGACATCTGAGTGCCTAAAATTCCATTTACTATTATAGCATACAATTTCTCATATTTCTATTTTAGTTTCTGTTTTTTTTGTATATTATAAGATACAAAAGAAAGAAAAAAAGCACCGGTGAACGGGGGCTGACCGCATACCGGTGTTTCTTATTCATGTTTTAATCTGTCAGTCCCAGGACCTGGTCAAGGGGCTTTCTTTTCAGCAGACGCCACAGTTCATCCTGGATCTCTGCCAGTTCTTTGTGCATATAACATACACTTCCGTCCTGGCCATTACGGACACATTCATTTTTCGGATTAAGGCATTCGATAATATACATGTCCGGATCAATCGCATAGTATACCTCAAACAAAGTCAGAGAACCTAAATCTTTATTCAAAGTATAACCGCCATGGACGCCTCTGAAACCTTTTACGATTCCGGCTTTCTGGAGTTTTTTGAGAATTTTATAGGCAAAAGGAGCTGTAATAGCTTCCCTGTCACAAATCTCATTCACACTTAAACGTGTTTCTCCTGCAAGCGCCCGAAGGACTCTTACTGCATAGTCACACTCTCTCGTAATAAACATACCTTTATAACCTCTCTCTTTAGCATTTGCATTCTAGTTGTTGATCCTTAGTTGTCTTTTCCTCCCTGACAAATCGAGTATAACAACTTTAAAGGAAAAATTCAACAACATATCTAAATATATTTGACGCTTTTTAAAAAAAAAGTCATTTTTTTCATGAAAGTTATAAGGTTTTTTATTTTTCTCCAAAAATTAACACAAAACCAACAAATAATATGACCGTTCCCAACACATATCTGATTCTTTTACTCCATGTATCATACTTTGGATTTTCCATCATCTTCTCTACATAACTGTAACTGGTACCTGCTGCGATGAGCAAAATGCTGTGCCCAAGTGCATATAAAACCATAAGAAGGATCCCCCAGCCAGTGCTTTTCCCAAGCCGCGCAACAAGTGCAAGAAGCGCCACCATAACCGGGATCGCACAATGGGAAGCAAACAAGCCTCCAAGAGCGCCTGTGAGAAATGCTCCTGCATATCCTCTCTTCATGGTATGTTCATCAAAATGGATATGAGGGATCACATTCACCACGCCAAATACCTGAAGTGCCATAAGAACCATCAAAATTCCCATAAGCACTGCCCACCAGTGTCCTGCCTCATGCATATGATGTCCGATTGCAGAGGCTACAGAACCAAATACGCCAAAAGTAACTGCCATACCTGCAGCCATAGCAAGAGAAAGCCTAAATGCCTTCCCGGGGCTTGCCTTGGAAGCACCTACACAGGTAAGCAGCATAGGCACAGTTGCCAGGGAGCAGGGGGTAAAGGATGTAATGATCCCGGCCACAAGGGCAAGAAGCGGTGCAGCCCAGAAGCTTGCAGCCATACAATTAGTTATGGTTTCCAATATTCCATTCATTTATAATCTCCTCACATATCTGTCTGTCACTTTTTCCATCGGTTGCTATCTGATAATCTGCAGCAGCCTCATATTTGGGGCGGCGTGCTTCCATCAGTTCTTTAATTGCCTCCACGGACTTTTTCCCTTCCAGAAGAGGGCGGTCGTGATTATTTTTCACACGTCTTAAAATGGTTTCCGGCTGAGCCGTAAGAAGAACTATTTTCCCATTTTTCTTCATGGTCTCTACATTTCGAGACTGCATTACTGTTCCTCCTCCACAGGAAACCACCACATTTTCCTGATCCTGGATCTTCTCAAGAAATTCCGTTTCTTTTTTGCGGAAATACGCTTCCCCTTTCTCTTTAAAAATCTGGGATATCTTCATTCCTTCTTCCACTTCGATCTGGCGATCCATCTCAATTTGCTTCATATTATAATACCTGCAAAGGCATCTGGCCACTGTGCTTTTACCAGTCCCCATAAACCCGGTGAGATATAGCTGTCCTGTTTTCATTTTTTATCAACTCCGTTCGTAAATTACCCTGTTTTCCAGGTCAGGCTTTCACACATTATAGCAGTGGTTTATTTTTTTGTAAAGAAATGCATAGAAAAACCAAAATAATTCTTACAAAATTCACAGTTTACGATAGGAAGGAAATCGGCTATACTAGAGAACAGTGAGCAAATCGACTATATTCGGAGGTAAATATGATTTCAGCAAATAACATCACACTGCGTGTTGGAAAAAAAGCGCTTTTTGAAGATGTAAACATCAAATTCACAGAAGGCAACTGTTACGGTCTGATTGGTGCCAATGGTGCAGGAAAATCCACATTTCTTAAAATCCTTTCAGGACAACTGGAGCCCACCAAAGGAGATGTGGTGATCACACCTGGTCAGAGGCTTTCCTTCCTGCAGCAGGATCATTTCAAATATGATGCCTATCCTGTACTGGATACTGTAATCATGGGAAACGCCCGTCTTTATCAGATCATGAAAGAAAAAGAAGCCATTTATGCAAAGGAAGACTTTACAGATGAGGATGGTATCCGTGCCAGCGAACTGGAAGGTGAATTTGCAGAAATGAATGGCTGGGAAGCAGAATCCGAAGCAGCTACCCTGTTGAACGGACTTGGTGTAGATACAGAGTACCATTATTCACAGATGGCTGACCTGAACGGAAGCCTGAAGGTGAAAGTTCTTCTTGCTCAGGCACTGTTTGGTAATCCGGATATCCTGCTTCTTGACGAGCCTACCAACCACCTGGATCTTCCTGCTATTGAGTGGCTGGAAGAATTCCTGATCAATTTTGATAATACGGTAATCGTGGTATCCCATGACCGTTATTTCTTAAATAAAGTGTGTACCCAGACTGCTGACATTGATTATGGCAAAATCCAGCTTTATGCAGGTAACTATGATTTCTGGTTTGAGTCCAGCCAGCTGCTGATCAAGCAGATGAAAGAAGCAAACAAGAAAAAAGAAGAAAAGATCAAAGAGCTGCAGGAATTTATTTCCCGTTTCAGCGCTAATGCTTCCAAATCCAAACAGGCTACTTCCAGAAAACGTGCTCTTGAAAAAATCCAGCTGGATGATATGCGTCCTTCCAGCCGTAAGTATCCATATATTGACTTCCGTCCAAATCGTGAGATCGGTAATGAGGTACTAATGGTAGAAAATCTTTCCAAGACCATTGACGGTGTAAAGATCCTTGACAACATCTCCTTTACTCTTGGGCGCAATGACAAAGTGGCTTTTGTAGGTGCCAATGAGCTTGCTATCACCACATTCTTCAAGATCCTTACCGGAGAGATGGAGCCTGATTCCGGTAATTATAAATGGGGCATTACCACCTCCCAGGCATACTTCCCTAAGGATAATACCCAGGAGTTTGATAATGATCTGACCATCACGGACTGGCTGACCCAGTATTCTGAGATCAAGGACGCTACCTATGTCCGAGGCTTCCTTGGACGTATGCTTTTCCCAGGAGAAGACGGTGTAAAACGTGTCCGTGTTCTTTCTGGTGGTGAGAAGGTTCGCTGCCTTCTTTCCAAAATGATGATCTCCGGTGCCAATATCCTGCTTCTGGATGAGCCTACCAACCATCTGGATATGGAGTCCATTACTGCACTGAATAACGGACTGATCAAATTCCCAGGTGTGATCCTTTTCACTTCTCATGATCATCAGTTCGTAGAAACTACAGCCAACCGTATCATGGAAATCCTTCCAAATGGTACATTGATTGACAAGATCACTACCTATGATGAATATCTGGCAAGTGATGAAATGGCTAAAAAGCGCCAAGTATTTACTGTGAATGAAGCGGACGCATCTGACAACTGATGTGCCCAGCTGCACTAACAGTTGCAATATCAAAACCAATGTTGACATTACAAAAGAGGAAACTGCATCTGCAGCTTCCTCTTTTATAATGTAGCATATAATAATACAGACAGGATCTTCAAAAGCCTAATACAATGATGCTCATCTTACCTGAACCTTCATTCCAACATAATCAGATGGATAGAAGAAATTAATTGCTGTATTCACGCTCTGGATCCAGTTGGTTGTACGCTTCGGTGCATTCATCAGCAGATAGCGAAGACTGGAATAAGTATTGGTGTATGCCTTGTTTCGGCTGTAAGAACTCATCAGCTTGCCCTTATAGTATACACGGTAAGCCACTGCACTATTCTCAAAAGTGTACTGCTCAAAGGAATTGTTGCTTCCAAGAGTACGTCTTGCAACTGTGCCTCTCTTTGCAGACATAATCACAGGAGCACCTGTAAGGTTACTGCCGGTCATCGTGAAGTTCACACTTCTGCCCTTAGCTGCCTTCACAAGTTTCATCGGACGGTGGGATGCTCTCTGCCTCACAAAAGAAATCCCCGCCTTGCCTGACTGCGTGGTATAATCCACACGGATCGTCACACTTCCCCGATTAACACGGATACAGGAAAGCATTCCTGAATTGCTGCCTGCACTTTGTTTGATAAATGTACCAGCTGCGTTGTTCACATAAACGCCCTTATTCGTGCTGCGCACCATATACTCGGTAGGCTGACTGCTCTTGCCTCTTGGGTAAGATGCGATCACTGCATCGTATCTGGTCCTTGTATTGGCCGGAGTCACATAAACCGTATAGGCTGTGATCTTGTTGGTGCCAATGCTTTTGTTCAGCACATGATAGGTCTGTCCTGCAGATATGGTAAGAGTAGCTCTTCTTCTTGTGGCTGCTGATGCAGGTACTGTTGCTGTGATGATCGCAGCTGCTGCTATCAGCGCTGCCGCAAACCATTTAAATACTTTCTTCTCTCTCATTTTGCCTCCTTAGCTGCCTTTTACAGGCCTGTTTTGATTTTCATTCTCCTTGCATGGTAATAGGAGCAAGCTTGCCTCCTGTAACTTTCAGAAGTCCCTCCAAAGGTGCTTTCAGTGTAAGACCGATCCGGCCGCCACTAATATAAATCTCCTGAAACTCACCGGCAGACTGATCAAATACCACCGGATAGGGCTTCTTCATCCCGATAGGACTGCATCCGCCTCTTACATAGCCGGTGATCTTTGTGATGTCCTTCACATGGATCATATCCACTGCCTTCTCGCCAACTGCCCTGGCTGCAGACTTACGATCCACTTCTGCTTCGATAGGAACCACAAATACATAATACCCACCGCTCTTGCCTTCCATTACCAGTGTTTTAAATGACTGCTCATGAGGTGCCTGGATCATATCTGCACAATGGATACCATCAATAAAATCATCGCATTCATAAGTAAATGCCTGATAAGGTACCTTCTGTCTCTCCAGCATCCGCATGGCATTTGTTTTGGTTTCTTTTGCCATTTCTGTCGTCCTCCTAAAGATGCATTTATATTATAATACCTGATTTATATTAATCCGTAATATCTATTTTCCTTTTTCTGGTTCTTCTCTGACTCTGCTGTTTCTTCTGTTCCCACATCTGGCTGTGGATGTCCTGTGCTTTTGCCCCGTCCGTCTTTTTAGATCCCGAAACTCTTTCATCCTTGGCCAGATCCAGCTTTCCAGTAAAATAATCCTCAAAATCATCCTCATCCAGCAGCTCTTCTTCCAGAATTTTTTCTTCAAGTTCTTCCTGATCTGCCTCATCCTCCAAAACTTCTTTCTTTTTGATTCTCTCCTCAGATGATCTGCGATCCAGCTGTTCCTCTCTTCTTGGTGCCTTCGCTGCCCTTGGCTTATTAATAGCAAACTGGATCAGCATTCCAAGAATAGCAAATGCAGCACCAAAAAGGATTCCGTAGGGAATCTGGTCCATAGCCAGAAGCTTTGCAAGAGACAAGCCTGCAGTTACGCCTCCAAGAAAGCTGGTTCCCACAATAATCACTTCCCTGTCATAACGCAGAGCCAGCACACCAATCCCAACTCCGATCAGAATACAAAGAAAAAAGGAAAAAGAACTGGTGGGATGGATCAGATAAATACTTAAAAACAGGCCAAGTCCTGCGCCCAAGATAAAAATACCTGCCCGGTAAATCATAAAAGCCAGAACTGCCATCACAACACCGATCCCAAGCATAGCCGCCATATAATATGCCTTTTCCTCAGTATCTATACGATACACCAGGAAAAAGCCGATTCCTGCCCCGATACAGAAGCCAAAGATCATCATCCAGAATCGCAGCAGCCTGTATCCAAGGATACAGTTAGTCAGCCCGAAAACAAATACGATCCCAAATACGATGATCATGATCCCAGATAGCACCTGAATCCCCAGGATATTATCCATCATTTCCCCCAGCTTATTAAGAATCTCCACATTCATAATCATTTCCTCCCACTTTCAGAACATGAAATACATGGTCTTCATATTTTCAAGTACCCCATAATGGTACTCAACCTGTTCCACTCCCTGTAAATATATATAATATAAAGCAATCTGCTGTATTTTCTTATTAGCGATCAAATCCTGATATGCCTGCTCATATCCTTTCTGAGTGCTGAATTTGAACCGAACAACGGCAGCACCATTGTCAAGTCTCATTTTACAATAATCATAAACACTTTGCCAGTCATAGCTGTCAAAACATCCCTGATTCAGCACATAAAAGTTCTTGGCAGTAGCCGTGCAGGCAGGCACCTTAAATTCTGCCGATGGTGTGTAGGTCTGTTCATATTCATCCGGAAAAGGACAAAGATAATCATAGATCGTGGTCTTATGCTCTGCCAGCTGCACAGCATCCCCTTCCAGAAATTCCGGCTGATCACCATTGGTGGCATCCAGATAATAATACTCTCCCTCCAGCTTGATAATATTCCAGGCATGTCCCTGATCACTGTTCTTTGTATCACCATCCACATAAATACAGTAAACACCCAGATGATCCAGAAGATACTGGGCCGCTCCTGCATATCCTGCACATACTGCCTGCTTTTTCCAGAAAACTCCGGCAATACTCTGATCATCCTCAGATTCCTGGTAACTGGCAGTATCGATCAGATACGTATAGGCCATCTGTGCCTTAACATAATCATCTGCCCCCTGTGGGATCAATGCGTCCAATTGCTGACAGGCCTGACTCATTGCCTGAAGGATCTGTTGGGTTTCAGTCTCTGTATAGCTGTAGCTGGGGGAAAACATACAATAATCCCCTTCTCCATAAGTAGTTTTTATCACCTGGTTCCTGTTATGCATCCAGAAAAACTCCGGATGATCTTTTAAAACAGCATGATAAACCCTGTCTACCGATTCATTGTCACCAATCGTAAGATAAAACTCTTTTTCTTTTTTCTTTATGCCGGCTTCCATCTGCCTGTAGGCCCGTTGCTCTTCTTCATCAAGCAGAGAAAAATAGTATTCAACCTTTCCAGGCTCTCCCCCGGAAATCTCCTGTTTCCGCAGCTGCTGCACCTCCTGTGGTTCCATACCAAGAAAACCCTGCAGCAGTTCCTGGATCTTCTCTGTCTGCCTCAGCTTTTTCACAGCAGACAACACCAGAAGTACCAGAAACAGAAGGATCAGAAAAGCTTTAAGAAATTTTCGCTTTCTTTTCTTTTTCTTCATGCAGCACCTTTCTGTTTGTTTTTCCAGATTATTTTCAACTCACTAAAAAAACTCTTATTCACCCAGTTCCTGGATCCGATGGAGGATGTCTTTTGTATTTTCCCTGAAAAGCAATTCTTTATTGTATCTGAAATAACGCTCACAGGAATACTCTCCCAAAAAGTGAACTCCATTCTCGCTTCTGTTCAATTCGGAAATAAAGACTACCAGCTCCTGGCCTCCTGGAAAAACAGCTTCCATAAAGTCAAATGCATATTCCAGCTTTAAAGATGTCTGTTCAAAAGAATTATGATACTCATCCTGCTTTTCCTGGAATAGAGCTTTCAGCCTTTCAAAAACCTGTACTCCATCTCCATTGTCTTCTGACCTTATAAGTCCTAACCACTTTTCAAGGGTTTCCCCTGCTTTCCGATAGCGGTAATCCTCTTCCCTGGTGAAAAAGCCAGCCTTTTTCTTCATCGCATAATCCATTTCAAAGCTTTTTCCCATATCCTCCAGATAGATCATCGGCTGATCTGCAGAAGGACCTGTAAGTGCACTTTTAGCGCCTTTTAATAATTCAAATAAAATTTCCAGACCTTTTTCCTGCTCCACAGTTTCATCAAAGGCCAGGTTTAACTTTGAAAGCAGAAGTCCTGTTACACTTAACCTTTCATCGAAGGAAGCATGTGCAGCTTTCTTAACAAGAATATCATCAATCTGTCCGTCCAGTACCCGGTCGATCTGGTAATCTGTCCGATATTTATAATACAGTTCCAGATAATTTGCAAAATCCCTGGCGATTCTTGGATGCTGAATATACTGAATCACCACTTCCCTGTCAAAGGATTTGTCCAGTCTTTCATATACCTGAAGCATTCTTGACAGATCTTCCCATCCTCTTGGAGTGGCAAATACTCTGCCATCTACTGTGCTTTCCATGGAATAAAAATTCTCAGGGTGCATATTCAGGTAAGAAAGTACAGCCCCGTGCACACCGGCCTGATATGCATATTCCTTCCATGCCTCCAGATCAGGCTCCACCAGGATTTTCTTCACCCTGTCCATAGTAACCACATCAAATTCCCTAACAGACTTATTATATTCCGGAGGATTACCAGCTGCAACGATCAGCCATCCTTTGGGGATCTGATGGCTTCCAAAGGTTTTGCACTGAAGGAACTGAAGCATTGCCGGCGCCAAAGTTTCTGATACACAGTTGATCTCATCTATAAAAAGAATCCCTTCCCTGACGCCTGTTTCCTGGATCTTTTCGTAAACAGCGGCCACGATCTCACTCATGGTATATTCTGTTACTGCTTTTTTCTGCCCGTCAAATTCCTTCTGGGATATGAAGGGAAGTCCAATGGCACTTTGCCTTGTATGGTGGGTAATAGTATAAGACACCAGTCCAACCTTGCATTCCCTTGCGATCTGTTCCATGATCTGGGTTTTACCGATGCCCGGTGCTCCAATAAGAAATACAGGTCTTTGTGCATTTACCGGTATTTCGTATTCACCATATTCGTCTTTCAGAAGATATGCCTGAATGGTATTTTTGATTTCTTCCTTTGCACGTTTAATATTCATTGCTTCTATCTCCTTTTCCCCTGGGACTGCTCCAGATCCTCAGGGTCAAGGATCAGCTTTATGGCCCATGGTGGAACGTCCACATCCTGATAATCATCTTTCATAAACACAAAGGCTGTTTCATAGGGTGGCATCTTCCCCGGAAAAATACCATATCCGTCAGTAAAATAGATCAGCCCCCGCAGCCTGGTAAATTTCTTTTCTTTTTGAAGCTTTTCCACATAAGCAAAAGGCGGACGGAAGTCTGTACCTCCCTGTCCTTTTACTGTAAAATGATCCATATAATCTTTCAGCTTCTGTCCATCTGTGATCACAGTATCTGACTGGATCCGGTCATCGCACTGGATCATATGTACATGAATACGCCTGAAAAAGCTTTCTGTTTCACTTAAAACACTGTATGTTTCCTCAAGAAATCTCTTCACCAGATCTCCCTGGCAGGACATGGAGGTATCGATCACGATCACGAAATCTTCTACCTTCTGTTCTTCTTTTGTTTCCAAGGGCTCGATAAGCGGCATATTCCCATACAGGTTCATCCCGTAATTATAAAAGATATAGTCAAAGGTGTCCATATCTACCTTCATTTCTTCTTTCAAAACAGCAAATTTCCGCAGAAATTCCCGGTAATCATATTTTTGTCTGTTCTCAACATTCAGCTGATCCATAAGACTTTTGCTGCCTTTTGAAGCTTCTTTTGAAAAAGTCTCCATTTCTGTCTGCATCTTATTACGCAGATCTTCCCATTTTTTCTTCTGCATCTGGGACTGGCTTTTATTCTTGCCTGAATCGTACCATTTCCTGTGGTCATCCAGAGTAAATTCCCTTTTCAGTTCTTCAATTTTGGCCTTTGTAAGATGAAGACTGCACAGCCTGCGATACACTTTCTGGGCTGTCATCACCTTTCCTTTCTCCAGAAGAAGGGCTTCTGCCTGGCGGCGCACCATTGTTACCGGCCTGTGCACACATTTCACATACAAACCATCTATAATTTCTTCCACTACTACATCACAGGCCAGATTCCAATATTCCTGATCTACTTTGTTATCTGGATAAATGTGGCAGAAAAGACAATGAAACAGAGTATGAAGATATAGACGGTTCACCTGTTCCCTGCTTTTTTTAAACATTGCCATCAGTTTCTCTGGCTGATAATAAAAAAGATCTCCGTCAGATCCGGCTGGTGACATCTCCATATCCCCTGCCGGATACAACTGTGCCAGTGCATTATCCAGAAACCGCATATTCAGATACAGCTGGTTTCTGGTATTTTTCAAAATATCTTCACAGATCTGTTGGGCACGAAGCGCCCTCTCCTGTGTATCATGAACAGCGTTGATCATTTGCCGGTCCTCCTAAAGCATAAAGGAAGGTCTTCCTGCCGGAAAGTGTATCCTTCCATATTCCATCAGCATACTGACTGTACCTTCATCTCCAGTCTTGCCAGCCATCCCCAGAATGTGATCATATACAGACTTTTCTGATCTGTCCAAAGGATACGTTTCCATAAGAAAAGCCAACTCTTCCTGCCTCTGCCCGCAAATCAGCAGCCCAGCCAGCTGCTCATAGTGTGTCTGAATATATAGTTCATACTGTTCTCTTGCAATTTGCCCCAGTTCCCAGGGCGATTTCAGCCTTCCAAAAGCCAATTCCAGCAGAAATTTCTCATTTTCCTGGGCACAGGCCATTTCAAAACGCTTATCATACTCTTGATAATTAAACCGCTTCCCTGCAAAACAATTACGATAATACAACCCGCTTCCATGGATCTGCGTCATAAGGATCCTGGCAGGTGTATTCTCAACTCCTTCTTCGTAATATTCAGGAAACCAGAGAACAGCTTCCACACTGCCGGATAAAACCACTTCCAGTTCCTCTCCAATCTCCGAAAGTATCTCCTTAATGCCGGAGTCTTGGCCCTCCATATGCACATAAAGCTTTCGAATATTATGACATCCTGTAAAAGCACCGCTTCCTATATCCGTAAAGTGGCTTCCAAACCACATGGTATGCAGGCTTCTGCAGTTATAAAATCCATATCTTCCAATCTTTTTTACAGTATCCGGAAGGTACAAAGTCTCCAGACTTTTTCCTGAAAACAGGTATTCTTTTAATTCTGTTACAGGCAATCCATCCAGCATACCTGGAATCTCCACTACGGATGGATCTCCCTTCAGCGCTGTAATCACCACATATCCATTCTTTTTTTCATATTCAAAACTACTGTTTTCTTCCATTGTATGATTCCTTTCCCCAGAGAAAAAGGTTGCCTTTTTCCCTGATCGGGCTTAAACTGAAAAGCAAACACAAATGTTCATTGGAGGTATATCAAATGAGTATTAAAATCCCTATTGAGACCTCAGCCCGGCACATCCATCTATCCGAAAAGGATTTCCATCAACTTTTTGGAAATGATGCCCAGCTTCATAATATAAAAAGTCTCAGCCAGCCTGGACAATACCTGTGCCAGGAACGAGTGACCGTTACCGGTCCAAAAGGCTCTTTTGAAAGCATGGCTGTCCTTGGGCCATTCCGATCAGAAACCCAGGTAGAGCTTTCTCTTACAGATACACGGAAAATTGGTATTCCCGGAGAGATCAGACAGTCTGGAGATACAACAGATACTCCTGGCTGTACATTATCAGGTCCCTTTGGGCAGATCACCATCCCCTCCGGTGTGATCGTTGCCAAACGTCACATCCATATGACCCCTTCAGACGCAGTAGCACTGAAAGTCCAGGATAATGATGAAGTATTCGTGCTTACTAAAAGCTACGGAAGGGCACTGATCTATGCGGATGTGGTTGTACGTGTAAGCTGGGATTACCGTCTGGCCATGCATGTAGATACAGATGAAGCAAATGCCTTTTCCAGTGATAAGGACCCTTACGGTGTAATCGTCCGGTTCTTTGACCGTAATTACAATACAGATAAATGGATTGAAGATGTTCTATCCGGGATCAATCGATAGCCGCATTTCTACAGAAGGCTACGTCAGTTAGGAAATCATTTGAGATTCGATATAATATATCAGGGCAGCGTTCATATGGACGCTGCCCTGTTCTTATTTGGTCTCAGTAGAAGTTCCTGTATCCAACACATTATCCAAAGAGTTATCTACATATACCTCACTGACAAATGCAGGTATACCTGCTTCCTCTGCCTGTTCCTGATCACCGGAAGGCCCTGCTGCCGCCTCCTCTTCCGGAGGATAACACTCAGCAATTACATCAAATACACTTTGTCCGCCTGCTTCTGTCTCCTCCAGAACTGTCTGGGACTGAAGAAGATCTGAAAGTGCATTATTTACAGTTACATCACTGACTACTACCTGTGCATTACCTTCTGATGTAAATGGCTGATTGGCAGGATCATATACATTCTGGCTTGCCTTTATAATATCCTGAAGCGTATTCGTTACTTTAACATCTGTAACAAAATACTGAGTATTGCTATTCTGTGCACCCTGTGCTGCCATCTGAGCTGCCTGCTGGATAGTAGGATAGAAAGACGGCTGACGGATATACCGGAAACTGGCACTGTATGCTTCCCCTACAGTAACACCATTCTGGCTGGCAGAGCAGTGAACAGCGATCCAGTCGCCTGCTTCTGTCTTGCCGCAAAGAATACCAACATGGTTATTCACGCCTGCCTCTGGCCCCTTCTGGAATACCAGATCGCCTGGCTGTGCATCTGCTTCACTGACTACATTGGCCTTTCCCCACTGATCAGAAGTGCCATTTCCTACACTTGCTTCCATAGCCTGGTTCTGATAGCCATTCACTACTGCCCAGGTAACAAAACCACTACAGTCAAGGCCATATGCACGCCTGGTACCGGTACTTTTGCTGCCCTCTGCAGTAACAGTCTCAACAGTACCCCAGCTTGGATCATCTCCAAGCACTAAAGACTTACCACCCCAGAAATAACCAACTTTACCGATCAGGGAATAGGCAGAAGTGATCACATTTACTCTCTCTTCAGATACACTATCGCCAACGCTCTCTCTTACAAATCCTTTTGCAGCAGTAACTACTGCACACAAAAGGCTGCAGTCTGTCTCTGTATACTTTTTCAGCACTGCTCTCTGATCTTTGGGAATCTTATTTTCTTTAATATAGTGGTTGATATGGTAATTACCATAGGAAACCTTGGTAATATCACTGGAATCCCGGATCACAGGATTCATTCTTGCAAAGATATCTGCCAGGGCTGCCTTGCACGATCCATCAAGTATATAGGAAGTTACTCCCTGCTGACTCTGCTCATATATGTACACTGCCAGAATATCCTGCCAGTTCCTTACCAGCAAAGTATCTGCTGAGGAAGTCACTCCACCTGTAGTATCTGAAACATCGGCAAGCTTGTTCTTTGCCTTGTATTCTTTCTCGATCTCATCCATCACAGAAGCAAAATCATCCGAAAAGCTAAGCTGATAATTGTCCTGCAGACTGTTCAGGTAAAAATCCTTGCCTGCATGGAGATTAGAAACCATATCTGTATAATATAGTGGATCTCCCTCGATTGCCTCTGCCTCTTTTTTTTCTTTTTCTTCTTTTTCCTTTGTATCTTCCAGCTTCTTCAGCTTTTTCTCCATATTAAGGAAAAGCTGATAATTGGATACAAGAGACTTTTCGCTGTCTGAAAGTGCATCATATGCCTTACGGATCTTATGAATCTCATCCTTCTGATCCAGTGTAATATCCTCAAGAAGAGACAGGGCATCAATCCTGTCAATAATATCCCTCACCGCCTCTGAAACTGGTGCTTCTGACGGAACCGGTGTTGATGTAATCTCCGGTGTATCTGTAGTTCCCGGTGTAGGTGTAGCCTCCGGTGCCTGAGTCGGCGTGGCCGATGGTGAAGACGGTGTCTGGGTAGGCGTAGCCGTAGGACTGTGAGTAGGCTTCGGCGCCTGAGTTGGCTCTGCCGGTGCCTGAGTTGGCTCTACTGGAGCCTGTGTTGGCTCTACTGGAGCCTGCGTCGGCTCTGTCGGTGCCTGGGTAGGCTCTACTGTTGGCACCTGAGTTGGCTCCGGTACCGCAGTAGGCACAACTTCCCCATAACTATCATCAATCTGTTCTCCTGACTCAAATGCTCCGCCATCACTGGCTGCAAAAACTGCAGCTGGTCCGGACAGTACCATTGCTGAAATAATCGTCATGCATAAACATTTTGTCAGATATTTATTCTTCATATTTTTCAAGATGCTCCCTTCCTTGCCATGAACATCCCTTTACTCCCCTATATAAAGGTCTGATACGTGATAAAACGGTTCGCTTAAATATTAACTTTGTCTATTGTATCATAATCTTTTTTTCAAATCAACCTTCAAGAAAATATCCGTTCCCATTTTATCCAATTTTCACTTTCTCTTCACATTATGTTAAGGAACGCAGACCTTTTATGCAAACGCAGCCATATTCTCCTGTCTTCTGGTACATAACTGTACAATTCCCTGGATCACCTGATAGCAGACCATCAGGATATACTGGATATCCTCTGTGATATTTCTCTTTTTACGAAGATAACTGGTGTGGCTTACCTGTATGAATTCTGTAAGCTCTTCCAGGTTTTTAAAATAGACATCCCTGAAAACATAGGCTCCGGCAGCACCACTTTTAATGCAGATCTTCAGTCTTTGCTTCAGGATCTTTTCATACTGGCTGTGCTCATACAGGCTTCCAGTATACGTCCTGTTGTGAGGAAATGTAAAATAGTCTGCCACATAATGCAGCACTTCCCCAAAATTCCTCCAGTAGACACGTTCCTTCCCTTCCAGGGGACCATGCTCCACCAGCTGAAGCATCTTTTCCTGAATCTCTCCAAAGGTACTGAAATACTCATGCTTCTTCACAACAAAAGATGGGCGTATATCCGGAAGGATACTCCCCAGACAAAATGCCTTTCTGTGAGACTGCAGACTTTCATCTACAGTCAGCTGATCTGCCAGATATCTGGCAAGTAAAATATGCGATTTCTTACGCAATCGATCCCTCTGCTTTCCTGCCGCTGGCCTTTGTAATGGTTACACGGCATATATGGCGAAAACATTGTAATGCTTTCTTATCTGTATTGTATTTTGGCTCATAACTGTATACACGCTGAACAGTTACGTATTCTGATACTATCTTAGGTTAGCGGCCTATACATCATACTATAACAGATATGCAGAAAAACTTCAAATAAACTTCCAATAAACTTTACATAATATTTTATCAAAAAAAGCTTATGCTTCCGTTCAAAATGCACAAGTATTTTATCTTTTGTCAAAACCCTCTCAATCCCTGGAAATACTTGAAAAATCAGGGGTTCCGTAGAGGTCATACGGGGTCATCTGGTATACGTAATAATTCAGCCAGTTTGTGTACAGGTTATTGGCGTGAGCCCGCCACAAAAGAAGAGGCCTGTTTTCAGGATCATTGTCCTTATAGTAGTTCCTGGGAATATCAATAGGAAGACCCTTGTTAATGTCACGCTTATATTCCCCATCCAATGTAACACGGTCATATTCCGGATGGCCCATGATAAAGATCTTACGTCCGCCATCTGCCATGGCCAGGAATAAACCTGCTTCCTCAGACTCTGCAAGCACAGTAAGTTCCTTACATGCATGGATATCTTCAATGGGAACCTCCGTATGTCTGGAATGAGGGGCAAGAAATACATCGTCAAATCCACGTACAAGAGGAATCTTACGGTTAAGCACCTTATGCCAGAAAAGGCCAAACATTTTCTTGGGAAGCATTCTTTTCTTTAGGCCATAATGATGGTAAAGGCCTGCCTGTGCAGCCCAGCACAAATATAAGGTAGATGTTACATGGGTCTTGGTCCAATCCATGATCTTTACAAGTTCGCTCCAATAATCCACCTCTTCAAATTCCATCTGTTCTACAGGAGCACCTGTAATGATCATCCCGTCATATTTCTGATCTTCCAGTTCAGGAAAAGTCTGATAAAATTTGTTCAGATGGCTTTTAGATGTATTTTTAGAATCATGGCTTTCTACAGTCATAAATGTAACATCGACCTGAATGGGCGTGTTGGATAAAGAGCGGAGCAGCTGAAGCTCCGTTTCTTCTTTTAATGGCATCAAATTCAGGATCAGGATCTGAACTGGACGGATATCCTGATGCAGTGCCCTGTTCTCATCCATTACAAATATGTTTTCTTTTTCAAGAATCTCCTTTACCGGCAGATCGCTTTGTATTTTAATTGGCATTTATGTCCCTCCTTGTTGTTAATAATATTTCAAGTCGAGCAGTTACTCACCACCTGAAAGAGGTGGGAGTCTTCTCGACTGAGATGAATGATCATGCCTCTTCCGGATGGACCAGCTTCAGAAATTCTTCCTCAGAAATGATTGGAATCCCAAGCTCCTTGGCCTTTTTATTTTTAGAGGAATTTGACATTGTATCATTATTGATCAAATACGTGGTTTTTCCTGTAACAGAGCCTGTGACTTTGCCGCCAAGAGACTCTATCAATGCTTTCATCTCGTTACGGTTGGCAAAATGGGTCACAGAACCAGTGATCACAAAAGTCACTCCTGCAAAGATCTGTGTCTGGGAAGCCGCTTCCGCATGGAGTATAAGAAACCCCATCAGCCGGTCCAGCTTCTGGTTGTTCTCTTTATCATGAAAATAAGAATAAATATTCCCTGCTAATACAGGACCAATGCCATCAATAGCGCTGATCTCCTCCATGGATGCCTGACGAACAGAAGAAAGATCATCTTTAAAGTGACGGCAGATCACTTTGGCATTAGCAAGTCCGATGCCAGGGATCCCCAGACTGTATATCACCCTGGAAAGAGTGGTATTTCTGGCCGTATCCAGGCTTAAGATCAGATTTTCATAGGACTTTTCGCCAAAGCCTTCCATCTCGATAATCGCATCTTTGTGTCTGTCCAGCTGGAAAATATCCGCAAATTCATGAATAAAACCCATGGCAATAAACTTTTCCAAGGTTGACTGGGAAAGCCCGTCAATATTCATAGCATCTCTGCTGGCAAATAGTGTAAAACCTCGGATCTTCTTGGCTGCACAGTCAGGGTTCATACAGTACAGAGCTTCTACATCATTTTCTTTGCAGACATGCGCTTCCCCGCCACAAGCAGGACAAGTATCCGGGATCACAAGATTATCACTGCAGGTAAGATTCTCTGCAATCTGCGGAATGATCATATTAGCCTTGTAAACACGGATGGTATCTCCAATACCAAGCTTCAACTGTTTCACAATACTGACGTTATGCACACTTGCACGGCTTACAGTAGTGCCTTCCAGTTCAACTGGTTCAAAAACAGCCACCGGATTGATCAGCCCGGTACGTGACGGACTCCACTGAATTTTCAGCAGATGAGTTTCCCGTATCTCATCTGCCCATTTAAATGCAAAAGCATTTCTTGGGAACTTAGCCGTCCTGCCCAGTGACTCCCCATAGGCAATATCGTCATACAAGGCCACCAGACCATCGGATGGAAAATCATTCTTTGTAATAGCTGTAGAAAAATAGTCCATCGCCTGATCTAAAGTTGAAGCAGTTACCACCCGATATTCCACCACATCAAAGCCCTGCCCCTTTAGCCACCGAAACTGATTCTCATGAGAATTGTCAAAATCCACTTCTGGTGCACTTACAAGGGAAAACGCATAAAATCGTACATTCCTGCTGGCTGTAACCTGATTATTCAACTGGCGCACGGAGCCGCTGCAAAGATTACGAGGATTCTTATAACGTGCATCTACGTCCTCTATGGATTCATTGATCTTCTGAAAATCGGAGTAAGTGATAATAGCTTCTCCTCGCAATACAAGACGTCCCTGATACGGAATCTGTAAAGGAATATTCTTAAAAACCCGGGCATTGTTGGTGATTACCTCACCAACTGTACCATTTCCTCTGGTGACAGCCTTTAACAGCCGGCCATTTTCATAGGTAAGCACAATGGTAAGGCCGTCCAGTTTCCAGGAAAGCAGGGTCTTTCGCGGACCAATAAACTCACGAAGCACCTCCCGGTCCTTGGTCTTATCCAGGGAAAGCATTGGCCTTTCATGGGTTTCCTTAGGAAGTGCATCAACAGACTCATATCCTACGGAAATGGTTGGACTGCCTGCCAGAACTGTGCCTGTTTCCTTTTCCAGTTCTACCAGCTGATCGTACAGGGCATCGTACTCCAGATTGCTCATGATCTCCCTGTCTTCCTGATAGTAAGCCTTGGATGCCTGATTCAGTTTCTGGGCTAATTCTTTCATTTTGCTTAAAGCTGCTTCCATGATTTCCTCCTGGATCTGAATTATTTCCGGAAGATGAATCCCGGATCATAAGAGTTAGCTTATTATATTCTTCTTTGGTGATCTCTCTGTAGCTGCCAGGTGCAAGACCCTGAATTGTAAGATTCATGATCCTGATCCTTTTTAAGGTACGGACCTGATATCCCAGATATTCGCACATCCTGCGGATCTGGCGGTTCAACCCCTGTGTCAGAATAATCCGAAACGAGCATTTACCTGCAGCAAATACCTGGCATGGCCGGGTCACTGTATCCAAAACCGGAACTCCTGTACGCATATGCATCAAAAATTCTTCTGTTATAGGGTGATCCACAGTTACCAGATACTCCTTCTCATGAAAATTTCTGGCACGCATAATGTGATTGACAAGACTTCCCTGGTTAGTAAGCAGAAGAAGTCCTTCTGAATCCTTATCCAAACGGCCCACAGGATAAATGCGAACCGGATACTTCAGATATTCCGTAACCGTTGTCTCTTCATATTGCTTCTTAGTACTGCACACCACTCCTCTGGGCTTGTAAAAAAGCAGCAGCACCTTTTTCTCTTCTTTTTTAACCGGTTTACCATCTACAAAAACCCTTTCCTCAGGAGAAACCTTATCTCCCGGACAAAGGGTGCGGCCGCCGGCTGTAATGCGGCCGGCCGAAAGAAGACGGTCTGCCTCCCTGCGGGAGCAGTAACCGGATTCACTTAAATATTTATTGATTCTGATTTTTTCGCTCATTGCTATATTATATAGTCTTTTTTCTGTGATATCAAGAAAAAGCTTCACGATCATCCCCTATTTGTGATATGCTTCACGATCATCTTTTTATGATAAGCTTCGCGGTTATCTCCCTATTTGTGATTGCACGAAAATGAAGTGTGTGGTAAAATCTATTTTATGTTGGAGATTTTTTTCTCCAATCTTTTATTGATTTACTGACACAAAGGAGGAATCATATGTCAGGCCGTAAACAACGGACCAACCGGCCTCTTCTTATAACTGCTGTGATCCTTTGTCTGGTGTGCGGTATACTACTTACCCGTACCTCTCCAGGCTCTGGATCTATGGATGATAAAAAGCAGCCGGATATGTTCGTAGCAGAAAATACAGATACTCTAACCCCACCGGCTCAGGATACGGTTTCCGGTGACACACCAGAGGTCACACAGCCCCCGGAAGTGCTGCCAACCGATACCCCAGTTCCTGAACCAACTACAGTTCCGGTTGATGATGCCAGCGCATCCCAGGTTTCTCCGGAAGCAGCTTCAGGAGTGTGGACATCCAGCGGGAGCAACTGGTACTTTATGGTGAATGGTGCTGCCCTGACCGGATGGCTTACAGACACAGATAACAAACGGTATTACTTCGATTCGAATGGCGTAATGCAGACCGGATGGCTGGATGATAATGGCAATCGCTATTACCTGAATGCAGACGGGGTGATGCAGACTGGCGATGTGATCGTTGACGGACAGCTTTGCCACTTTTCTTCAGATGGTGTGATGAATGGGAATCCGTCTCCTGTTTCAGATCAGACAGAATCGTCTCCTTTACTTTACTACATAAACCCTAATCCTGAGAAAGCAGATGCAAGCTCAGATGCCGATCCTGCAGCAACAGGTGCAAACTCCGACCAGGTTTCAACGCCAGATGCTGCTACAGATACTGCTGCACCTGCAGCACAGAACAGCACAGATGTACAGACACTTCCTCAGGATACACCAGTTCCTACACCCACACCAGTTCCTGACAAAAAGATAGCTCTTACCTTTGACGATGGTCCCAGTGATTATACCGCCAGGCTTCTTGACTGTCTGGAAGCAAACAATGCTAAAGCCACTTTCTTCCTGGTTGGAAATATGATAGATTACTATTCTGAAGATGTTACACGTATGGAAGCCCTGGGATGCGAACTGGGCAACCATTCTTATGATCACACAGATCTGTCTACTCTTTCTGCTGAAGAAGTATCCAATGAGATTGGACAGACAGATCAGCTGCTGAACAATCTGGTGGGGCATGGAGCCACTGTTGTACGTCCTCCTTATGGAAATGTTAATGATACAGTAACTTCTGTGATTGCAACTCCTATGATCTTGTGGACCGTTGATCCAGAAGACTGGGATGAAGGAGAAGATGTTGACCGTCTGGTAAACGCAGTTCTTGATAATATTACAGACGGCTCTATCGTACTGATGCATGATATTTTCAGTTCCTCTGTGGATGCAGCAGAGATTCTGATACCAAGATTGATCCAGGACGGTTATGAACTGGTTACAGTCCATCAATTAGCCGAAAGCAAAGGGATCACTCTTCAGGGCGGAGTGCTTTACAATTCACTAACATAATTCTAGTACAGTGAATATTAAGTAACCACCATATTGACTGGCCTTAATTCTCACTGTACTAGTTCAAAAAAACAGCTGCAGATCTGATCTGCAGCTGTCAGACTGTAGACAAAGCCCTGCTTTTGCAGGGTTTTGCTATTGTTGGAACCGCTTTTCTGATATAATAAATATCAGAAGGGCGGTGTTTTTTATGATGACGAAAAATACAGATAAAAAAAGAGAACAAATGATGATGTTTTCCATGGATGACATGGTACCTCAAAACCATATGCTGCGATTGATTGATAAAGCAATCAATTGGAACTTTATTTATGATCTGGTTGAAGAAAAATACTGTCCGGATAACGGCCGTCCCAGTATGGATCCCGTCATGCTGATAAAGATACCATTCATTCAGTATCTCTATGGGATAAAAAGCATGCGTCAGACCATGAAAGAGGTCGAGGTAAACGTTGCATACCGCTGGTTTCTCGGACTAGACATGTTAGATCCAGTACCTCATTTCTCTACATTTGGAAAGAATTATACCCGCCGTTTCAAAGATACAGACCTTTTTGAGCAGATCTTTTCAAAGATTCTGGAAGATTGTATGAAATATAAGCTTGTAAATACAGAACAGATCTTCGTGGATGCAACACATGTAAAAGCCTGTGCAAACAGTAAAAAAATGCGTAAGCGGGTTGCGCACGAACAG